>CAZPKF010000003.1:100454-161459 GCA_964587155.1 uncultured Fibrobacter sp. | reverse complement strand
ATCATTAAACACTCCGTTTTCGAAAGAGAAGTTCAGATTTTTGAAATGGGATGTTAACGCGATTTCCTTGCCGGAGAAGAAAGGAAATCGCGGAGGTAATTTCCGAATTCTGTGTATTCGACATGATCGCAATAGCCCGTACTCGTTGTTGTCTTGCACTGGACAACATTGGCACCGCTGTATGTGATGAAACCGTAATAACGGAATTCGCCTAAGGCGTAGTAAAATTTGGTCATCATGATGCGCCCATCGTTTTCGACAATCAAGTTTCCCTCTTTTCCTATCGCTTGCCCGTAGTAACGGGTGTAATTGTTGCCGGTGCCGTCGTAAAAATAAATGTCGTCAAAAATACGATTAACAGTCAAACAAGAAATGCTTCGAACTTTTGTTTTGGCTTCATAGTTTGAACGTCGTGTCTGAAAGTAGCAGTTATCTGCAAAAGTCAAACTGTTCAATGCCAAGAGAATTGTTAAAAGGATTTTTTTCATCTTGAGTTTTCCCCGTTAATAATCGTTTTTTTGAGTTTGAAGTTTTTTGAAATAGAGGATTTCTTGAGAATCGAAAAAGGCGATGTCCGCTCCGACAGCTCTGCATGTTTTGTATATTTTTTGTCGATGTTTTTCACTTGCGCTCGCTTTCAAATTTTTCTTCCCCGTTCCAATAATTTGATATCCCTGATGTTTTAAAGCGGATATCTGATTTTCAGGAGTCATGCCGTGCGAAATGTGATTCAATTCGGCATCGATCAAACCGCAACTCTTTGTGCTGGGGTAATGATTTCCCCGATAAGTCTTGTAATATTTGTTAGAACAGCTACATAAAAAGCATCCTAATAGAAGAATAGAAGTGATGTGGCAAATTTTCTTCAGCATAAATTTCCTTTGAAATGAGTAGTTTTCTTGCCCTCGTAAATTCTGGGTTTCACTTTTAAAGTAATAACAAAAAAAACATTGTCAAGAGGATACTTTTAAATTCGCTAAAAAATGTTTTAAATCGCGAAAGCCTGCTAAAATAGTGGGGTTTGACGGGTAACCATGTTGAGAAAAATGAAGTTGGAGGTCTTTAAAACACCTCTTTAAAACACCTCTCCCACAGTACCTCTCGGGGTAAAGTGGAATACGTTTTTGATAATATTGAAAATAGCTTTGGGAAAGCTCTGGATTTTAGGAGTGCGCCGTTTTGATTTCGAAAAACGATGACGGGATAATTGTTTCTTGCGGCTCAAAAAAAGCAAAAATAGTCCTTGTTTTTTTTGAACAAAAAAAATTATCTTTGGCGAAAATTTTTTCTTCAGTAAAAATATGTCCAACACAAAAAAGTATCCGAATGGATATGCCTATTTGGCTATCATGCTCGGTATGCTGACGGCTTTTGCTCCGTTCGTTACCGATTTCTATTTACCTTCTTTGCCGTTGCTCACGGAATATTTTTCTACGAGTGCGTCGTCTGTGCAGATGAGCTTGACAATGAGTATGCTCGGGCTTGCTTGTGGGCAACTTCTTGTCGGCCCCATCAGTGATAAATATGGGCGGAAAAGGCTTTTGGTTCTGTCACTTGTCGCTTTTTTTGCGACGACTCTTTTCTGCATTTTCGCTCCGGGAATACATTCGTTTAACTTGTTCCGCCTTTTTCAGGGAATGGCGGCTTCTGGTGGGCTTGTCATTTCCCGTTCTGTGGCAACGGATTCTTTTCGCGGCAGGTTGCTGTCTAAATTTTTGGCATTGGTCAGCGCTGTAAATGGCGTTGCTCCGGTAACGGCTCCGGTTCTCGGCGGCATATTCCTCAAGTTTACCGATTGGCGGGGGACATTCGTCGCTCTCCTTGGCATCGCGGTCGTGTTGCTGATTCTTGCTGCGCGTTTTACAGAAACGCTTCCGCCTCACCGCCGGGCACAAAAGTCCTTGCTTTCGACTTTTGCCTGTTACGGAAAAGTACTGCGCAACGGCGAATACATGCGGTATCTTTTGGTTTTTGTCTTTTCGCAATTTGTCCTGTTTGCCTACATTGCTTCGTCTCCGTTTATTTTCCAAGAGGGTTACGGATTTTCTCCGATAGAATTCAGCCTCGTTTTTGCCCTGAATGCGATTTCCATTGGAATTGGCTGCGCTGTTTCGGGAAAATTTTCCAATGATTTCCGCGCGTTGAAATTCGGTTCTGCCTTGATGATCGTCGCTGCGGTTGTCGTCTGCGTTTTTTTGCAGTGCAAGGCGCCTGTGCTTGTGCTCGAAATCGGCTATGCCGTTTTGCTGTTCTCTTTTGGCGTTTTGCAACCGCCGGCGACGGCGCAAACTCTCCGTACAGAACGCTACAACGGGGGGACGGCTTCGGCGTTGATGGGATCTCTCGGATTTGTCATGGGCAGCGTGGCGTCTCCTCTTGTCGGTTTTGGCGATACGTTCAAAACGACGGGTCTTGCGCTTGTCGGCGGAGCCTGTCTCGTTCTGGTGGCTGTGTTGGTGGCAATTCCCAGAAATTCCGTTTCTTTTTTGCAAAGAAAAAAGTAGATTGGTGGCATGGATGAAATGCACATCAAATGCCCGCATTGCGGAAACGAAATGGACGTTTCCATGCAGGGCAAAAAAAGTTCTCTAGTCGTTTGCGTTTGCGGACGTTGCAAAGCGCCTCTGTTTTCCATGGACGGAGAAGTTTTTGAGCTAGACCGCGAAGAGTTTCAGACTTTGCGGAAAAAATTGAACCGGGTCGTCAACGCGCTGCGGGAATGCGTCGAAACGCGGCAAGAAATTTCTTCGCATATCGAAGGCGTTTTGCAAAAAGCGAAAGAAAGGGAATTTGCCGCCAAAGAGGCGATTACAAAAGAAGACATCGACAATTTGCGGATCGATTTGGAAACCTGCCAAGATGTTTCTGAGTTCATTGAAAAGATGGGCTGATTTTTTGTGGCTGGAATGTTCTGGGTCGGTTGGGAAATTTTCTAACTTTGCCGGCGATGACGTTCGATTCTACAAGGCATTTTTCTTGGGGTGACAAATGGAGAGAGGCCGTGGAACGGGCGTTCCCGACTTTCGCACGTTCGGTGTTCCGCGCCGTTGAAATCAAAATTTCCGGAAGAACGGTGGAAGCCACCGTTTACGAAGCGGACAAAAACTGGACAAGTCAAAAATGCGCGCTGATGCTTTCGCGTTTTTCTGACAGCGAAGAATCCGCGTTGATGGACGCTTTGAATGCCGCGCCCAAACTTCTTGAATCTTTGGCGCATCATCTAGAACCGAAAGAAACTTTGGATTTGGCACTGCGGGCGGGCGTAAAGCTTTTGCCCGGACCGGGCGTCAAGTTTTCTGTGAAATGTGGCTGTGGAATGCGGGGAATGTGCGCTCACGCTTATGCGGCGTTGCATGGAATCGGCAAAAAAATAGACCGAAATCCGTTTTTGCTTTTCCGCATCCGTGGATTGGATGTTGGGCAAATCGCGGAACAATGTGCGCAGCCCGCCTGGGAAAGTGAACTCCCTGCAGATTCCGTCGTCGTTCCCGTATTTTCGGACTTTTTTGAACTGGTCCCCTGCGAAGGTACGGAGTCTGTTCCCGAAGTTTTCGAACATGAAAAATCAAAAATCGCCGATGTCAGAATGGCGATGACTTATGCCGTATCGGCAAACGCCCTGTTCCCCGAAGATTTTGTTCTTGCTTACCGAAACGCGATGCTTTCACTTTTCGAAGAGAACTTTGAGCGGTATCCCGAAAAATCGGTGGATTTGACAGAATCCGGAGTGGTCCGTTATACCGGGGAAAACCGTTGGATGTTTGGGAACATTCCGTTGGGATGGGCGTTAGATGCGCTTTCCGTGGAAGGGCCTGTGGGAATTTCCCGTGCGAAAGCGTCTTTTCGGTTGCTGAATGAAGCCCGCTTGACTGCTCTTGACATTTTGCACTGCGGAGCGGTGTATCCAAAACTTTTCACGACGAACAAAAAGACGGCGCAAATTTTTTGGATGCCGCAGCGCTTTGTTCCCGAAGTCCGCGAAGCCATTTTGCGTCTGCAGAAACGGCTGCCGGCGAAGTTCGTCAAGTCCGAAATGGAAGCTCCCGGGAAAATGACTCGCAATGCGGCAGAAATGCTCCTTGTCGCCGTATTGACTCTTTACATGCGGAGGGCAAATCCGGAGCGTAAATTCAAAGATGACCGCCTGTATGCTTTTTTCGGCGAAGCGACGCTCGACTGCTCTCCCCGCGCGGTGAAAGATATTGGCGAATTATTGGAATGGCTCTCTGGATACGAACTTCCAGAGGCAAAATATTTGCCATTTGTGAATGGAGCCGATGTGGGATTTGGAAAAGTCGACGTGGATTTGGATATCGTCGACGTGGCATCGGGCGAAGTTTTTCCGTTTTCAAAATTGTGGACACAGGGATTTTCATCGGAGAAACGCGGGCGCGTTTTGCGGGCGCTGCAGCCCATGCGCGAATATTTGCCGGGATACGATGAATATGTGTCGCAAAAGGCGCACGACAATTTGCATCTGTCGGGAGAACGTTTAATCCGATTTTTGAAAGAATCCGTTCCGCTGTTTAGGGCGTTGTGCATTGGAATGGAACTTCCGTCGGGGATAGAAACTCTTGTTCGCGCAGTGCCCCGTCCGCAAATCGTTCGTTCGAAAGAAAAGGCCCGGGCAAAATTTTGCCGGCTTGAAAACCTCTTGCAATTGAATTGGACTGTCGCCATCGGCGAAAAGTCCATGGACGGAAAACGCTTTTTGGAACTGTATGCCGAATCCAAAGATTTGCTTTATGCCGACGGACAATATTTTTACGTTTCTGCAGAAGACGTAAACCGTTTAAAAGAAGGCCTCCGCAATCGTTTTAAAGTGCCTGCGATACAGGTTCTGCAAATCGCCTTGGCTGGGGAATTCGAAGGGCTTTCTGTCGAAGTCGCGCCCGACGCACTTGCAGAAATTCACAGGCTCCGGCAAGAAAACGAAAAAACGGTTTCGGTCCCGCCGCAAATCCGTGCTAAGCTTCGCCCTTATCAACAGCGCGGTTTTGCCTGGATGCTCGGAAATTCCAGGCTGGGATTTGGCAGCATCATCGCCGACGACATGGGGCTTGGGAAAACTCTCCAAGTGATAGCCCTTTTGCAGCAAATGAAAAACGAGGGCGCGTTAGAAGAGCGCAAGGCGTTAATCATCGTTCCTACTGGACTGTTGCAAAACTGGAAAAGGGAACTTTCGAAGTTTGCGCCGGAACTCCGCGTTCAAATTTACCATGGCCCATTGCGCCGTTTGGAACTCGGCAAAGCCGATGTTTTTGTCACCACGTACGGTGTTTTGCGTTCGGACAAAGAAAAATTGTCTGGAGCGGATTGGCAGCTTGCGGTCATCGATGAAGCGCAAAACATCAAGAACGCGGGAACTTCGCAAAGTCGCGCCGTGCGTGCGGTTCCGGCGCAAGTCAAAATCGCCATGAGTGGAACACCCGTAGAAAACCGCTTAATGGAATTTTGGAGTATCATGGATTTTTGCAATCGGGGATTTTTCGGCAGCGCAAAATCGTTCCGCGAAGAATTTGAAAAGCCCATCCAAGAGCGTGCTGACAAACACCGCGCCGAACTTTTCCGCAAAGTCACCGCACCTTTTTTATTGCGCCGTCTCAAAACGGACAAATCCATTATTGCAGACCTTCCTGAAAAACTCGAACAGGACGATTGGGCGGCGCTTTCCCCGGAGCAAGAAAAACTTTACCGGGAAACGTTTGAAAACGCCATGGAAAAATTGGGGAATTTTGATTTGGGAAATCCCGAACAGGCGTTTGAACGCGGTGCGGTCGTTCTGCGTTTGATACTTTCCTTAAAACAGATTTGCAATCATCCGGCGCAATATTTAAAAGACGGCAACTTGGACCCGGCTCTTTCTGGAAAAATGGAACTTTTCTTGAACATTCTGGAATCGATTCTCGATACAGACGAAAAGGTTCTCGTCTTTACGCAATTTACGGAAATGGGCGAAATTTTGCAGAGCGTGATTCGAAAACGGCTAAAAGCGCATACTCTTTTTTACCACGGAGGCGTTTCTGTCGGCGCGCGTGAACGGGTAATCTCTGAATTTGAAAAGAACCCAGAACGCAAAATTCTGATTCTTTCGCTCAAAGCGGGCGGAACCGGGCTGAATTTGACAGCGGCATCGCAAGTCATCCATTATGATTTGTGGTGGAATCCGGCGGTAGAATCGCAGGCGACGGATCGCGCGTATCGGATTGGGCAAAACCGCCGCGTGGTCGTTCACCGTTTGATAACCAAAGACTCTTTCGAAGAAAAAATCAACGACATAATTCAGAGCAAAAAGAAAATTTCGGATATGACGGTGGCGGCAGGCGAAAGCTGGATTACAAAACTTTCCGACGACGAACTCCGCGAGGTGTTCACTCTTGGAAAATCCTGAAAGCGTCCGCTAAAAACATTCAAAGCGCGGATTTTCATCGTCAAGTAAATCCAATCTAGGCAAAAAAATCCCCGGAAAATGAATCCAGGGGATGGTCAGTTTTCCAATATGTGTTTTTGACCACGAAAAGGACAAGCGACGATCCTCAACCGAGACAAAGATTCCAAATCAAGGCGCTGTTGGAAGCTGGGATTCCCTGATATTGCAGGAATGCTTGTGATTGCGCCTTGCAACGATTCCGCAAGGCTTAGGGCTGTTTTCGAAACGAGAGGTCTTGTTTTTTTTGAAAAGAATCTATATTTTTAAATGACATAGGCTGTGTTTGTATTATAAATTGAGCGGTAATCAAATGATCAACGATGACACAGTTTGATTTACACAGGCTCATTTTGAGCGGACCGGTAAGTCCTGCATGTTCTATGGTACTTTAGTCCTTGTTTTTGATTGCTACAGACCAATAGTCAAAAGCGGCGGCTCCCGAAATCGGAAGTCGCCTTTTTTGTTGGATTTCAAATTGAGTTAAAAAGTTTTACCGGACACTAATAGAATCGTCAATTCGCATTCTCTGCAAATTCAAGAATTAGATAACATTTACTTAATCTGCGGCTTCATCACGATTTAATCCTAAAAGATCGCTCAATTTTTTCTTGATAATAGACCGCCTTTTTTTAAAAAAAGCACCAAAGTTTTGAAGCGAAAGAATTTCTTTGTCGTTCTCATTATTTATAGAAAATAATAAATATTGCTCTTGGTAAATATTCTTCGCTTGGTCCGAAAGGTCTTCGTAATACCTTGTAAGTTCGATATTACTTTTCCTAATATTCGACACATCTTCAAAAAATTGAAGATTTGGAAGCATGTTGCGATAATTTTTCCAATTAGTCCATTCGTCTTCAGGTACTTCTGGAAAAGGAGTGTTGGGGAAGTCAAATAATGAAGAAGGCTGCAAATGATCTTCATGCGTCCCAGAAACAGGATCTCCATAGTCACCGTGGTTTCTGCAGTGTTCTTGATTAATTTTGTAATTCAACCACTCCAAAGCAATTTTAGCTATAGGAGAACCTTTTTTGCTTTCCAATACATCATCAATTTTTGATTCTGTAACCTTCAATTCGTTTATTGAATGAGGGGTTTCTCACGGAAACCCTTTTCTGTGGATGGGGTGAATTTGAACGGTGTGGACGTCAACGGAAAATCCGTTTTTGTGAAAGGGATTTTCAATTCGTAATGCGAAATTAGAAGTTGGACCGTGGACGGCGAGCCTTTTTGGTGTAATGATGAATTGGGAGTTGGAACAGAAAACGAAAATCTGATAATCGAGGAATGCAGGGAAGCTTCAAAAATTTTTTATAATTGGGAAAACTTTTTTTGGAGAATCTTATGGTAACGACGATTATCGTATTCGTCTTGTATCTGGTCTTAATGCTGGGTATTGGTTTTTATTTTTCCCAGCGCGCCAACAGCCTAAATTCTTATTACTTGGGAAACCGCAGCATGAACAAGTGGGTCGTGGCGATGTCCGCGCAGGCTTCCGATATGAGCGGTTGGCTTTTGATGGGACTTCCCGGCGCGATATACCTGTCGGGGCTTTCCGAAGCCTGGATTGGCGTGGGGCTTGCCTTGGGAACGTATGTGAACTGGAAAATTGTCGGCCGCAGGCTCCGCAAATACACGTATTTTTGCAATGATTCCATCACACTTCCGGATTTTTTCGCCAACCGTTTCCGCGATAAATGGGGAATAATCCGGGTGATTTCCGCTCTTTTCATCCTAGTCTTTTTCCTTTTTTACACGACATCGGGCTTTGTCAGCTGCGGTAAACTTTTTTCCACGATTTTCGGATGGAGCTACACAACGTCTCTGTGTGTCGGGGTGATTGTTGTCGTGGGCTATACTTTTCTGGGTGGCTTTTTGGCGGTGAGCTGGACTGATTTTGTGCAAGGGCTGCTGATGCTTTTTGCGCTGTTGCTCGTTCCCGTGGTCATTTGCAAAATAAATGGAGGATTCGCTCCGACGATTGATGCGATGAATCAGGTCAATCCATATCTGATGAATATTTTCACGAATGCCTCGACGGGAAAGGCGATAACGATGATTTCGATTGTTTCTTCGCTTGCCTGGGGACTAGGCTATTTTGGAATGCCCCATATTTTGGTCCGTTTTATGTCCATCAAGAATCCCGAAGAAATTACGCATTCCCGCCGCATTGCGATGACGTGGGTTGTCCTTTCCCTCGGCGCTTCGATTTTGATAGCCGTATTTGGCCGCTATTATCTGATGCAAAAGGGAATTGTTTTGGATGACCCAGAAAAGGTGTTCATGGTTTTGACCTCCCACCTTTTCCCGACGGTGATTGCGGCTGTTCTCATGGCGGCCGTTCTCGCCGCCATTATGAGTACGGCGGATTCCCAGTTGCTCGTGTCCGCTTCTGCGTTCAGCAACGACCTTTACAAGCGGTTGATTCACAAAAAGGCCAGCAATAAAGAATTGATGCTTGTGAGCCGTGGCGTTGTGATTGTCATTGCCCTTATCGCGGGCTATTTGGCTTATCAAGGGCGGCCGGGCGCTTCAAGTGGCTTTTTGGACGTGGTGATGAGCCTCGTGAGCTTTGCCTGGGCTGGATTTGGGGCGACTTTCGGACCTGTCGTGCTGCTTGCCCTGTTCTGGAAAAGGACAAATTTGGCGGGAGCTATCAGCGGCATGCTTGTCGGCGGCGTGACAGCTTTTGTGTGGAAATTCGGACTTTCCAATTATGCGGACACCTGTTCGATTTTCGGCCTGTACGAACTGGCGCCGGGCTTTGTGTTGAGCTTTGTGACAATTGTCGTGGTGAGCTTGTGCACGAAAAAGCCGTCGGATGAAATTGTGCAAGAATTCGAACGGGTAAATTCTTCGCGGTTGAGCGATTTGAATTTGAACGCGTAATCGTAATTAGGAATGATGCGTGAGAAACGATGGTTTTCTCACGAAAGCCTTTTCTGCGTGTCGGTGAATTTTGCACGGTTTTGCCGTCAAAGACGAGCCGTTTTGGCAAAAGGGATTGTTCATTCGGAATTAGAAATGAGAAGTTAGGAGTTGGATGCCAGAACTTAGCGATGAGGAAGGCAAAAACCTCCACCGCGCGTCCGACGAACAAAAATCCAAACGTTCAAAGCCCCACCGCGTTTTTGGCAAGGAAAAATCATAATTCGGAATGCGGCATTAAAAATGATACGTGAGAAACAATGGTTTTCTCACGAAAGCCTTTTCTGCGTATCGGTGAATTTTACTTTTGATTGGGAAATTCACCGGCGGACGGGCCTTTTGTCCCTACTGTTGCATCCGTTCTTCAGAGGCTTCGCGTAGGCTTTTTGCCTTGTCTGTTCCCCAAAGTTTATCGACAAAGTCCACGGAAAGGAATTGTTCCATATACGCTTCGACCCAGCAGTAATGCAATTTTTTGCCGTCATCCGTATCGACAATCCAGTGGTCCGGAGCGTAAAATTTATAAGTCTTCGGAGTCGGCATGCTCCAGGCGCTGTTTTCAGCGGGAGTTTCCGTAACGGTCCAAACTTTACCCGTTGTGCGCTGCCAAATGAAAACATTCAAGACGATGTCGATGGCGATTAAAATCAAGCTCACCTTGAAGTTTTTCTTGGTCAGCAGAAAAATGACGATCAACAGCAGCAACAGGGAAAGTGCCGCGAAGTTGTAATGGACGGAATAAAAAGCGGAAAATGTTTCAACCATATTATACCAGCTTGAATTTTAAAACGTTTCCGGAAATTTGGGCGCAATACCGCGTGTGGGTGGTGGGCAACTGGAGCCCAAAGGAGTGGAAGGTGCCCATCATTGAAAGGTTCGCATGGCTTTCCACGGTGCGTACGTTGACGAATCCTTTTTTGCCGAAAGTCAGTGTGAACGTTTTTTTCTTTGCGTCGTAATCCGGGGTCATCGTGGAATTTTTGACTGTGTCCAAAGCCAAAACGCAGCGTTTGTCGAGAATGAGCGTCCCGCGAGGATCGATGGAAACCATGGGAATCCCGGCGGAATTCCGGCAGGCGAATGTTTCCCACGGGCCCGTTTTTTTGGACGCGCGCTTTTGATTTTGGAAAACGAGAATGTTCCCGTCCTTGGACAAAAGGGCTTCGCCCGAGACAACCTTCATTCCAACGCTGTTCATCGCACCGCGGAGATACAGTAACGCGGTCCCGTTAGACGACAGCAGTCGAAAGGATGTCGCTTTGAGTTTGCTTGTTGGGACAATGCCAACGCGCCCACCGATTTTGTCTACGAAAACATCGGCATAGGAAACGTCTTTGAGCTTAAACTTTTCCATCAAGTCTTTTGGAAAGCGGAGAAATCCGCGAATATCCATTCTGGCCTTGTAACTTTCCATCGTTCGACCTCGCCTAGGGAAGTTTTATTCAAAAATTAACAAAAAGGGTGGATTGTGACAATGGTCAGAGGCTGCCTGCCGCCATTTCATCCAAAACTTTTTCGAGAACATCCAACAAAGAAGCTCCATCGCGGCGGAGAATCTGAAAGGCTTCCGGGTGGTTTTGAAGCAGGCTTTCGACGCCGGCTTTTTTCCGGGGATCGTCAAAAATGACAAGCGCTTTGGGCGCATCCGAAGAGCGGAACTCCATCTGCGTTTTGGTCCGGCTCAAAAAACGGGGAAAGAATATGCGGTATCGGGAAGACAGCGCATCGCCAAAGCTTTCTACGGGGTCCACTAAAACGGCTCCGCGGCCAAGGTCATTTTGGAACGAATTGTAGGCGGCAATGCCGCCTGTCCCGTGGCCTAAGAAAATGGCGCCCTCGGCGTTTGCGCATCCGATCATGGCGCGGATGTCTTCGGCGTAATGTTTTTCTCCGGGAGACCCTTCGCTGCCTGCGGAACCGCGGTAATTGAATCCGGCAAACCGGAATCCCGGAATGTGGAACGCATGGGCGAGAAATGTCGCCGCGTCTTCTCCGCGGTCTGCAAAATACAATACCGTTGGCGCCAGGGAATCTTTCGAAATCCACCCCTGAAGCCACTTGCCGTCTTTGGTTTGGCACCGGATGGCGTATTCTTGGAGCGTGTTTGCCGATGTTTTGTCGGATTCGGCCCGCGCAAAGGAGAGCCTCCGTTCGGAAAGGAGCAGGTAACCGACAAGGCACAGGTAAACGATGGCGATAATAGCCGCAAATCGGAGTGTTTTGAAAAAAATGCGTTTGACGAAATTCACGGGCAAAAAATAGAAAATGGAGGGCAAAAAAAGAATCCCGCTCTGTTCTGTGGAGCGGGATCCAGGGATGGGATTGGGTGTTCCTTAAAAATAGGCAAAATTTTTGTCAAATGGTACCCCTTGTTGGACTTAAAGTGTTCCCAATCTGTTCTTTTGTGAAAAAATCGCCATTTTCTTGAAGAAATATTCCAAAAGGTGTTCCCGGAAAAAGGGAGAATTTATATTTTTTGTCCATGAACGTGTTCGCCTATTATAATTACAGAAAATACTTGCAGGATTACTACGAGTACAGAAAATCCGTGCAGCGTTATTTTTCGTATCGGGCATTTGCGAAGCGCGCCGGTTACACGTCGAGCGGTTTTTATTTGGATGTGGTCAAAGGGCGCAAGTCTCTGACGCCGCAAATGGTCCCCAAGTTCATCCATGCGCTTGGCCTTTCCGAAAAGGAAGGGCGGTATTTCAGCTTAATGGTGGACTTCACCCATGCCGAGACATCAGAATCCAAACAGACCATTTTTGAACAGATGTCGGCGCTCTTGCCGCGTTCGACAAAGGCGCTTTCCCGCAATCAGTTGGAGTATTACAGGGAGTGGTATTACGTCGCCGTCCGCGAAGCGCTGTCCGTTTTGAACATTTCGGACAATTATCAAGATTTGGCGTTGTTCCTCAATCCGAGAATTTCCGTTCCGCAGGCGAAACAGGCGGTGAAATTGCTTTCGAGCCTGGGCCTTGTCGAAATGGAAAACGGTTTTTGGCGGTCGGTGAACAAGACGATTGCGAGCGGCAGGGAAATTCCCCCGTTTGTCGTCCACGATTTTCAAAAGAAGATGATGGATTTGGGGAAAGCTTCCATCGACCATTACAGCACAGAACGCCGCAACGTTTCTTGTACGACGATGAGTGTTTCCGCGCAGGGCCTTGAACGCATCATCCACAAAATCGATACGTTCCGAAAAGAAGTCGTCGACATCGTTCGTTCCGACGAGGGTGAATCGATGGTTTGTGAATTGAACATTCAATTCTTCCCACTTTCCAAAGAATTGGGTAGTTTAGAAAAGAAGGCTGTCGCCGAAGAAAAGGAAGGAGGTTTGCCCGATGAAAATGAATAAACTTTTCTGGGGACTTCTTTGGGCGTTCGCTCTGATTTCTTGCTCAACGGAAAAGGTTTCCGGAACGGCGACGGATACGGAAAATACGATAGCGGGAACGGTTCTGCTTTCGGACAGCTCTGTGGCGCGAGGCGTTCTTGTGCGGCAAGTCTCTGCCCGTACGGCTACTTCGGCGGCTTTCGTGGAAACGTCGACTGCCGATGACGGCTCGTTTGCGTTCGACAGTTCGCTTGCCGACACGGTGAACTTGGAATTCCGCTACCTGGCCGCGGATTCGTCCCTTTCTCAGGCGCAGATCCTGTGGAATGTGTCCGCCAAAAATTCCGAACGGCTGCAGGTGCGCTTGCAGCGCCCGGCGCATCTCCGGGGAATCCTTGAATCTTCGGGAGAAGCTTCGTATTTGGCTGGTTCGCACTTTTTGGTCTACTTGGGCGCGACGACTTTCTTCGCCGATATCTTCGCCCCAGATTCGTTTGTCTTGGAAATCCCGGAGGGAGATTACCAGTTGACCGTTGCTCCGGCGGATTCGGGCGTTTTGTCTAAGCTCCGGAATTCGGGGTATGCGGATTCGTCCATCGTTCGGCAATTCTCCGTATCCCTTTCGACGGGCGATACGTTGGATGTCGGGAATCTCCGCTGGAATCTTTCGGCGTTAGAACCGACTCGGGCGAAAGTCCTGAGCGGAAAGGTGACGGATGCCGACGGAAATCCCCTGCGCGGCGTTGCGGTCCATGTTGTGACCGATCTTTATGGATTTGGCGTTGTGGACAGTTCTGCGTTTGAAACCCAGGCTCTTTCCGATTTTGACGGCAACTGGAGCGTTCCCGCGCCGTTGCTCGAAACGGTTGTCTGCGATTCGTTCCGCGTCGAATTCCGCGGCAGGGATTCTTTGGGGAACGTCTTGTCGGGAGTTTCTCCTTATATCGGAAAGGATGTGCTGAAAAATACGACGGACCTGGTCCGCGTTGGCACGGTCGCTCTTTCGCCGCCGGCGAACTTCTTGGGTTCCGTCTTTTTGGTGGCGGACAACGCTGCGTCTTCCCGACGGGACACCCTTTGTTGGGCTTACAGCATCCGGGTGGGATTCCGGGGAACGAGCCGCTTTAAAACGGTCAGTTCTTGCAACAATATTTTCATGGCGGATCTGCCGTCGGACGATCAAGAGTTTGTGTACTACTCCAGCGACGAAATGGTCGTGCGCGGTCTCAAATCGGGGCTTTTCGCACCGGAAGATTATGTTGAAGTGGTTCCCGTCAATTTACCCACCGGTGACACGCTCAAATATCAAGGCTTTACATACACGCCGCCTTCTTTGAGCAATTCCGCCTGGTTTGGCGGTGAATAGGCGGAAAAACACAGGCAAGAGGGGGCTTTTTCGCCCCGTTTTGTTGACCGAAAACTTTTTTTCTAGTATATTTGCGCTACCTTGAGAATCGAGATTTCAAAAATAGCCTCCTGTGACGGTTCGTTGCAGGTTTGCTTCGCAAAGGATGTTTCCGATGCGGGCGTTTTTGAAGAACTCCGCGTCAAGGGCAACTTGGATGCCGAACTGACGGTTTCTCCCGAAAGTTCGAACCGGTGGCTTCTCGCGGGAACTCTTTCCGGGGTACAGGTTTTGGAATGCTCCCGCACACTTGAGCTGTTCGACAGCCCCTTTGAAACGCCCATCCATTTTTGGGTGGAACTGGTTCCGGGACTTGCGGGGCAGGAACTGGACGATTCGGACGATGAAATCTTTGGATTCCGCGTTCCGCAATCCCAGAATTACGTGGATGTGACTGAATGTGTCCGGCAACTGGTGATTCTCCAGGAACCGCTCCATCCGGTCAAGGATAATCCGGACAGGGAATTTGTTTGGGAAGCCGGCGAAAAGTCGGAAGTCCCCAAAGAAGATCCCCGTTGGGAAAAATTAAAAGCGCTCAAGGACAAAATGGAACGTCCGAACGGATGATTCCAAAAATCCGAGCCGAACGATTAGGAGTTCAAAATGGCCGTACCAAAAAGAAAAACCTCGACAGCCCGTCGTGACAAGCGCCGTACGCATTGGAAGCTTGAAATGCCCGCTCTCGCCACTTGCGATCATTGCGGTTCCGTTAAGCGTCCGCATCGCGTTTGCCCGGTATGCGGATATTATAACGGCGTCGAAGTCGTTCGCGTACAGGAAGCCTAAGTTCAATCAAAGGAGAGTTCGCGATGATAAGCATTGCGCTAGATGCGTTTGGCGGTGACAACGCTCCGGACGTTGTGGTCCAAGGGGCAATCAATGCCGTCAACCAATCCGAAGGAAAGTTCGCCGTGGTCCTTTGCGGCCCCGAAGCCGAAGTCAAAGCCAAATTGGAACAGTTCGGTTATAGTGGCAAGCTGATTCAGGTTGTCGATGCGCCGGAACTCGTCGCCATGGATGACCATCCCACGGAAGTCCTTCGCAAAAAACAGCGTTCAGGACTTGTCACTTGCGTCGCTCTTCAAAAGAAAGGCCTTGTCCAGGCGAGTGTCTCTGCAGGCAATTCCGGAGCTATGATGGCTTCTTGCCTGATGATTCTCGGAAGGACCAGTGAAAATTTCGCCCGTCCGCCCATCGGTTGTATTATCCCGACTGCGACTGGACACAGCGTGCTGGTCGATGCCGGTGCGAACGTCGATGAAAAACCGGCTGTGCTCAAAGACTTCGCTTTGGCCGGTTCCGTTTTTGCCGAAGCTTACCTCGGAATCGAAAATCCGAAGGTCGGTTTGCTGAACATGGGCGAAGAAGAAAAGAAAGGCCCCGCTTCCGTGCAAGAGGCGTACCAGCTTCTGAAAAATGCTCCCGTGAATTTCATCGGCAACGTCGAAGGACGTGATGTCTTGCTCGGCGAATCGGATGTCGTGGTTTGTTCGGGCTTTGTCGGAAACGTCTTGCTGAAAATGTACGAAGGCTTCTTCGAATTGCACACCAAGACTTTTGGCGTTATCGATACGCCGGCCGGAAAGCAATTCAACGAAGCGTGGGACTACCGCAACACGGGAGGTGCCCTTTTGCTCGGACTTAAAGGTACGGGCATCATCGCGCATGGCCGTTCCGATGCCAAGGCGATTGAACAGGCAATCAAGGTGGCTTACACCTTTGCCGCGAATCAGGTGCCGGAAAAAATCGGCAAGAAACTTGCCGGAATCGAAGCCTGATATGCCATCCCTTCTCTGCTTTTGGACGATTCGCATCTCGGAAAGCAGGGAAAGAACAGGAACTTTGTTGAATCGATGTTTAAAATGGCGCTCGAAGCCTTTTGCTTTCGGGCGTTTTTTGCTTGCATCAAAATAAGCCAATCATTTTGGAGAAAACAATGTCGAAGACTATCTTTGTATTTCCGGGGCAGGGTGCTCAATACGTGGGCATGGGAAAGGCTCTTTCCGAAGAATTTGCGCCGGCGAAAGAACTTTTGCAAAAAGCGGACGACGTTTTGGGCTTTTCCCTTTCGAAAGTGATGTTCGAAGGCCCCGAAGAGGAGCTGAAAATGACGGCGAACACTCAGCCCGCGTTGTTTGTGTCTTCGATGATGGTCTTCGAAGCCATCAAGGCCCAAGGCATTCCGTTTGACGTTGTCGCCGGGCATTCCCTTGGCGAATATTCCGCAATTTGTGCTGCGGGGGGATTTTCGTTCGAAGATGGTTTGAAACTGGTCCGTCTCCGCGGAACGCTGATGGCCGAAGCGGGTAAAACGCAACCCGGCGCCATGGCGGCAATCATTGGCGTCGACGAAGAAAAAATTCAGGAACTTTGCGACGCGGTGAAATCTTCCGGTGTCGTTGTCCCGGCGAATTTCAATTGCCCCGGCCAGATTGTCGTTTCTGGCGAAGTGGCGGCTGTCAACGCCCTGGTTGAAAATTGCAGTGCGTCCGGAGTCCGGGCGGTTCCTCTCTCGGTTTCGGGTGCGTTCCACAGCCCGCTGATGCAAAGCGCCCAACCGGGTCTTGCCGAAGCGATTGCCAAAACAGAATTTCACGATTTGCAAAAGCCGCTCATTGCCAATGTGACTGCGAGCGTTGTCACGTCTAGTGCGGAAATCCGCGAACTCCTTGTCCGCCAGTTGGTAAGTCCGGTGCGCTGGAGCCAGTCGATGAGCTACGCCATCCGCGAACTGGATGTTTCCCGTGGCGTCGAAGTCGGCGTTGGTCACGTCCTTTCGGGACTCGAACGAAAAATTGACCGCTCGGTGAAGTTCGCCGCAGTGGAATCCGTCGAAGCCATTTCGGCGCTCAAAGGGTGAATTTATGATGATTGATTTGAAAGGTAAAGTCGCCGTTGTCACGGGAGCTTCACGCGGCATCGGGCTTGAAATCGCCAAAACGCTTGCTGTCCAGGGGGCGAAGGTCGCCGTCATTTCGACAAAGGAACGCCCGGAAGTCGCAGAACAAATTGCGCAGGAATCCGGAACCGAAGTCCGCAGCTTCGCCTGTGATGTTTCGGATGCCGAACAGGTCGCTGCGACGTTCAAGGCGATTCTCGAAGCGTTTGGACAAATCGATATTTTGGTGAACAATGCGGGCATTACCCGTGACGGTCTTTTGATGCGCATGAAGGATGCGGATTTTGACGATGTCATCCGCGTAAATCTCCGCTCGGCGTTCCTTTGCACGCGGGCAGTCGCACGCCATATGATGGGCCGTCGCACGGGCCGTATTGTGAACATGGCAAGCATCAACGGAATCCGGGCTCAAGCTGGGCAGGCTAATTACGCAGCCTCGAAAGCGGGCATCATCGGCCTCACCAAGACGAACGCCATGGAATTTGCCGCACGCGGCATTACGGTGAACGCAGTGGCCCCGGGCTTTATTGAAACGGACATGACCGCGAAAATCGCCCCGGAAGCCCTTGAAAAATACAAAAACGCCATTCCTGCGCAAAGAATCGGCCAAACGAAAGACGTTGCGAATGCTGTCGCCTTTTTAGTGTCCGACGAAGCCGCTTATATCACCGGTCAGGTCCTCGGTGTTGACGGCGGATTGGGCGCATGACTTGATATTTTACAAAAAGTTTCTAATTTATCTTAAAACCTCAAATGGAGTAAAAAATGACTGAAGAAGAACTTCTCAAGAAAATCACGGCCGTTGTCGTAGAAAAGCTCGGAGTCAAGCCGGAAGATGTGACCCCGGAAGCCTCTTTTGTGAACGACCTCGGAGCCGATTCCCTCGACCGCGTCGAACTCGTCATGGCTCTCGAAGACGAATTCGATATCGAAATCCTCGATGAAGATGCCGAAAAGTTCATCAAGGTTTCTGACGTGCTTTCCTACATCCAGAACAAGCTCAACAAGTAATTTTTCGAGCCGTTCTAAAGCAGCCCGTTCGTTAAGCTTTTCTCTTCGGAGACAGCGTGACGAAAGGGCTGTTTTTCTATGTTTAGCCCCATGAGTGAAAGTTCTGATATTTACCGGATCCGCCGCGCGGATGGAAAGGAATACATCTTGGTGGGAACGGCGCATATTTCCCGCGAGTCCAAAGATTTGGTCGCCGAAACGATTTCGCAGGAACACCCGGACACGGTTTGCGTGGAGCTGGATGCGGGAAGGCTCAAATCGCTGGATGATCCCGACAGCTGGAAACGGACCGATTTGCGGAAAATTGTCAAGGACCATTTGCTGGGAACTTTATTGGCGAATCTGGTGCTCGGCTCTTACCAAAAAAGGATGGGGGCGCAAACGGGCGTCCGCCCCGGAGCAGAACTTTACGGAGCGGTTCAAACGGCCCGTGCCGAAAATATTCCGGTCGTTTTGGCGGACCGCGACATCAAAGTGACCCTTCGCCGTACATGGAGCTGCACGCCGTGGTATCGCAAGTTTTCCTTGATAGCGTCGCTTTTCGCGAGCCTTTTTGACAAAACGGAAGTCAGCGAAGAAGAATTGCGCAAAATCAAAGAGCAGGATTCCCTGAGCGCGATGATGCAAGAATTTGGCAATGCGTTTCCAGAAGTGAAAACAGTCCTCATCGATGAGCGGGACGCTTATTTGGCTAGCCGGATTAAGAACGCGTCTGGGGAAAAGGTCCTTGCGGTTGTCGGAGCGGGCCATGTGGCGGGGATACGCAAAATCATTGAAGAAAACGTATCGCTTCCCAGCGAAGAATCCCTTTGCGAAATCAAACCGCCGTCCAAAATTTTCAAAATTCTCGGTTGGTCGATTACCGCGGCGATCATTCTTTCTATCCTCTTTGTCGGTTACCGTTCCGGAATGGAAAAAGCGGGCGAATTGACGTTAAATTGGGCAATGCTCACCGGTGGCGGAGCGATGCTTGGCGCGATTGTGGCCGGAGCGCATCCGCTTGCGGTTTTGACTGCCTTGGTAGCCGCACCGTTTACGGGACTTACGCCCCTCATCGGGGTGGGATTTTTAGTTGCGCTCGTGCAGGTGTATTTGCGCCCGCCGCGCGTTTCGGAATTCGAGACCGTTTCCGAAGACATTTGGAAAGTTTCCCGCTGGTGGAAAAATCGGGTGACGCGGGTCATTCTGTGCTTTTTGCTGCCGGGATTCCCCGCAATCGTGGGGAAGATAATTGCCCTTGTGGGAATTTACAAGGCATTTTGATTCGCCGAAAAAGAACTTTTTTTCGGATGTAAAAATTTTCGCATCTGGAGAATGGGATTTTATATATTTGAAAGGCGCGGCGATGGGGTGTCGTGCCAAAGGAGTTTTGCAATGAATTTAGAGAACTTGGATGTGCTTTCCAAAAAGATTGAATCGATGTTAGAAGCACTTCGTCGAATCAAAAGTGAAAAGGCTGCCGCCGACAAAGCGGTCTCCGAAAAAACGGCAGAAGTCGAAGCGCTTCAAAAACGGCTGGCGGAAAAGGAAGCCGAACTCGAAGAGTCCAAGATTTCGTTGAATGAAAGAGCCTCTGAACTAGAAAACGTTCGGCAAGAAGTCGCCTCCCGCGATGCAGCGATCGGCGATTTGCAAACGGAGCTTTCCCAATGCAAATTGGAATTGGGCGCATTGAAAGAAGAGCTTTCCGGCAAAGACGCGAAGCTAGCCGAACTCGACAACGTGGTGAACGAACAAAGTTCGGAAATCCAAAACGCCCAGGAAAAATTCCAAGACCTTCTTTCGACGATTGAAAGTGAATTGGGCACCGAAATCCCGGTACAAACGCCGGAAATGGAACAGGAATCGTCCCCGGTCGCAGAACCCGCCGAAGAACGTCAGCCAAATCCGCCGCAGGGAGGCTCGGCGCAAGTGGATTTTTTCGACTAAGGTGGTTTGCAGCCACCGATTCATTTGGCGTTGGAATGAAGGACGGATAGCGGACAATGGACTCTCCTGATTTATCCTTGCACACGGCCCGTGTCGAAATCGGCAACGACCGTTTTCAAATTCAAACGGATTTGACCGATGCGGAACTTTCGGCCATTGTCGACTATGTTTCGCAAAAAGTCCAGGCTCACGTCCGCTCCGATGCACGGATGGACATGCGCAAGCAAATGCTGTTGATGGCAATGGACATTACATCGGAATTGTTCGACATGCGCCGTCGCCACGCCCGTTACAAGGAATATTTCTTAGAAAGTCAAAAAGTCTCCCGGATCCTTGCCGACATGCTCGACTCCGAACTTTCCAAGTTGCAACCTGCGTCACATCTGACACAGGAGTGACAAAAAAACGTCTTAAAAAAGACGTTCCCATATTGCCCTTTAAATGTTTACAGAATATATTGTAAAAGGCATCCTTCGGTAGTTATGCCCGATCTAACAAGATTCAATCAGCTCCGAACTCTTTTTCCGATGTTTATGCCCGGTCCCAGACCCTGAAAAACAGACGAGAAAGGAGGGCTATTTTTTTCAAAAAGAGTAGCTTCGAGCGTAGAAACCCGAATGGATGCCTTTTTTGTTGCCTTTTGACAAATTCAGCGCATCTTTGCAGCAAAGAAATTTAATTTTGGCGAAGGGAGGCCTTGATGAAGACCGCAACTGAACAGAAAATCGCCGCTAAAAAATTTGCCGAATACTGGAAGGGTAAGGGTTACGAAAAGGGAGAATCCCAAAAATTCTGGATGGATTTGCTCGAACACGTTTACGGTGTCGAAAATATCGCAGAGTTCATCTCGTTCGAAGAGAGTGTCCAATTGGATCACGCATCTTTTATCGATGGATTTATCCCATCGACTTATGTTTTGATTGAACAAAAAGGCTTGGGAAAAGATTTGCAAAAGGGCATCCGGCAATCGGATGGAACGCTGCTGTCCCCGTTTGAACAGGCGAAACGCTATGCCGCAGAACTCCCGTATTCAAAGCGGCCTCGCTGGATTGTGACTTGCAACTTTTCGGAGTTTTTGGTTTACGACATGGAAAAGCCGGGCGGCGAACCGGAACAGATTTTTTTGGAAAACCTCCCGACAGAATATTACCGGTTGCAATTTTTGGTGAATCAAGGCGATGAACATGTTCAGAAAGAAATGGAAGTTTCTTTGCAGGCGGGCGAACTGGTCGGAAAACTGTACAACGCCTTGTTGAAGCAATACCGGAATCCCGAATCTTCCGAAAGCCTGATTAGCCTGAACGTGCTCTGTGTGCGGTTAGTCTTTTGCCTTTACGCCGAAGACGCGGATATTTTCGGCAGGCATGGTATGTTCCATGATTACTTGAAAAATTTTGAAGCGAGAAATGTTCGCAAGGCCTTGATCGAACTCTTCAAGATTCTCGACACGCCCGTTTGCGACCGCGACCCTTACGAAGACCCGGTGCTTTTGGAATTTCCTTATGTGAATGGGGGACTCTTCAAAGAGGAAAATATCGAAATTCCGAATTTCAATGACGAAATTCTCGAATTGTTATTGCAAAAGGCCAGTGCGGATTTTGACTGGAGCCAAATCAGCCCCACGATTTTTGGCGCTTTGTTCGAAAGCACGCTCAACCCCGATACGCGGCGCAGTGGCGGAATGCATTACACGTCGATAGAAAACATTCACAAGGTGATAGACCCGCTGTTCTTTGATGCGTTGCGTGCGGAATTTGAAACGGTCAAGAGTGCAAAGCAGGCGAATGTCCGCAAAAGCAAATTGCAGGAATTTCAAAAGAAGCTGGCGGCGCTTACGTTTTTGGACCCGGCGTGCGGCAGCGGCAATTTCCTCACGGAGACTTATATTTCTTTACGGCGCTTGGAAAATGCGGTTTTGCGGGAGTTGACCCAGGGGCAGGTTTTGTTTGGCGATGGTGACTTTAGCCCCATTCAGGTGTCTATTGGACAATTTTACGGCGTGGAAATCAACGATTTTGCCGTGACCGTGGCAAAAACCGCCCTGTGGATTGCCGAAAGCCAGATGATGAAAGAAACCGAGGAAATCGTGCAGATGAGCCTCGACTTTTTACCGTTAAAAAGCTATGCGAATATCGTCGAGGGCAACGCCCTGCGCCTGGATTGGGAAAGCGTTGTGCCGAAAGACAAGCTGGATTACATCATGGGGAATCCGCCGTTTGTGGGCGCGCGCCTGATGGGCGCTGAGCAGAAAGCGGATGTCAATGTTGTGTTTGCTGGCTGGAAGAACGTTGGCAACCTGGACTATGTGTGCTGCTGGTACAAAAAGGCAGCAGATCTGATGAAGGGGACACATATTAGGGCAGCGCTGGTTTCTACCAACTCCGTAACCCAGGGTGAATGTGTTGCATTGCTGTGGAAACCGCTGTTTGAAATGGGTGTGCATATTGACTTTGCGCACCGTACATTCCGGTGGGATAGTGAAGCCAGCAGCAAAGCGCACGTCCATTGTGTGATTGTCGGATTCAGCCTTGCCCCGAATGATACGCCCCGCTTGATTTATACCGATGGCAGACCGCATATTGTCAGTAATATTAATGCTTACTTGGTTGATGCCGACAATATTTTTGTTGAAAGCTGCGGCAAGCCCTTGTGTGATGTGCCGGAAATCGGCATTGGCAACAAGCCGATTGATGGCGGCAACTACCTTTTCACGGAAGAAGAAATGCAGGCGTTTATCGCCAAGGAACCCGCATCCCGCGAATGGTTCAAGCTCTGGTACGGTTCGCAGGAGTTTATCAATCGTAAGCCGCGCTATTGCTTGTGGCTGGGCAAGTGTCCGCCCAACATCCTGCGCAAGATGCCGGAGTGTATGAAGCGTGTGGAAGCTGTCCGAAACTTCCGCCTTGCCAGTACCAGCGCAGGAACCGTCAAACTGGCAGATAAGCCTACCCGCTTTCATGTTGAGAATATGCCCGAAAGCACCTATATACTTGTGCCGGAAGTATCTTCTGAACGCCGTCGTTATGTTCCTATGGGATTTATGACGCCTGATGTGTTGTGCAGCAATCTGGTAAAAATCATTCCGAATGCATCGCTGTACCATTTCGGCGTTCTGACTTCCAACGTACACATGGCATGGATGCGCACGGTTTGCGGCAGGTTGAAGAGCGACTACCGCTATTCCAAGGACATCGTCTACAACAACTTCCCGTGGTGCAACCCTACCCCCGAACAGAAAGCTAAAATTGAGCAAACCGCCCAAGCCATCCTCGATGTCCGCGCCCTCTATCCCGACTGTTCCCTTGCCGACCTCTACGATGAAATCACCATGCCTCTCGAACTCCGCAAGGCTCATCAGCAGAACGACTTCGCCGTTATGGCTGCGTATGGGTTTGATCGGAAACTTGCCGAAAGCGCTTGCGTGTCGCTTTTGATGGAGATGTATGCGGAACTGGTGAAAGGCTAATTCTGTGGCGCGTTTTGGGAAAACTTCTGTTCGCTTTCTGCCGCGGCGATGTCTTCGGCGGTAACGTCTTCGGGGTTGAACACTTCGATTTTGTTCCGTCCCGTCTGTTTTCCGCGGTAAAGGGCGCGGTCCGCCAAATTGATGCTGTGGTCCATTCCCAGCCGTTCATCGTATTCGGCGACGCCAACGGTAATGGTCACATGCAAAGTCTGGTTGCCAAAGGCGATTTCCACATCGGCGATTTTTTTGCGCAAACGTTCGGCGACAAGGGCTGCGCCCGAAAGAATGGTTTCGGGGAGCAGCGCCAAAAATTCTTCGCCGCCCCAACGGGCGATGATATCCTGCTTGCGCAGGCTGTTCCTCATGGTGTCGGCGACAGTTTTCAACACGATGTCTCCGCAAACGTGGCCGTATTGGTCGTTGAAATCCTTGAACTTGTCAATGTCAACGAACAAGAGTGAGAATTTGCGTTTGGAACGGTCGTAGCGGGAAACTTCGTATTGGATTTTTTCGCGGATGTCGCGGCGGTTGGGCAAACGGGTCAATTCGTCTGTCCGCGAAATTTTTTTGAGCAAATCGTTTGTCTGCGCCAGTTCCTCGGTGCGCTTCGAAACTTCGTCTTCCAAATGGCTCTGGTGTTCGGCCAAGGCATCCATTTTTTCGCGGATGGTGGCGCACATTGTGTCGAAAACGCGCGCCAGAATGTGTATTTCGTTGTTTTTTGTCCCCGAAATGCCGCTCGATTCCGTGTAATTGCCGTCGGCGATGACCTGCATCTTGTTTATCAAGGTTTGGATGGGGCGTTCGATGTTGAAAAAGAGCCAAATGGTGACAATGACGATGGCGAGGAGGAACACAAAGCCGATGTAAAGGAATATTTTTCCAAAGGCGAGTGCTTGCGCTTCGATTTCTTGCTTGGGCTGCAGCGAAAGAACGCCCAGTTTGACACGGGGGTTGTATTCGTAGTTCACCAGGTATTCTTTGCCGTCTTGCAGCTGGGAGTAACCGTTTTCGGCGGGTTTGAACGTTTTTGCGTCAAAGCTTGTGAATCCGAGGTCGCCCACTTTCTTTTGGCTGGTCACCCACTTGCGGATGTCTGGGTGGTAAACTATCTGGTTGCTTTCATCGACAATGACAAAAAAGCCCTGTTCGCCGATTTTGTAACTTTCGAAAATTTCCCACAGGCGGCGGAACGAAAAGGATGCCGCCAGGTAACCGTTGGATTTTGCCCGGTTTTCGACAAGGACGGCGACGATTTTTTTGGGCGTGTGCTGTTCCCAAAAAAGCGGAGAAATGTAGGGATGTTGCGGTTCAACGGCGCCAAAGTCTTCGAGTTCCTGATACGAGGAGCTGACCCGGGCGATTCCCACCATGGAGTTGTCGCTCACCTTTTCATGATTGGAATTGTAAAGGGCGACGTTTTCACCCGGAATGAACTGCGGCGCGACGTTGTAGCCTTTTAAAAAACTGCCGGATTCGGCGGGGTCTTGGTCTGCGATAGCCGGAGTTGTGGACAAAAGGGTCAACCGGTTCAAAAATAAACTGTATTGCCCTTCGATGACGGTGCTAGCTTGCCGCAGAGAGAGCTGATTTTGCTTGCTCGCTTCTTCGCGGACGGTGCCCATCTGGTTCGAAAGGAGAAACGATCCGCCGCCGACAAGCGTTACGAAAAACACGATGGCGAAAGCCACCATGCTGCGGAACGCGATGCTGTTGACAACGGGAATGTGTGTGTCGATTTGACGGGAGTCCTTGGATTCCATAGACGATACCTTGAAATTTTACCGTTTCCGTTTTCTCATGTAGGTGAAGACGAAGCTTGCGAAAACGGCTGCGAAGAACAGGAAAAGGGTGAGCCCTTTTGACGAAGAATTCTGCGGGACGGTTTCAGCGGAAGGTTTGTTCACTGTCGAATCGTCTTTTGCGCCAGAAGTGAAACTTTGCCACAGTTTCAAAAATTCATCGAGCTGCATCGAGGGCGTGGGTTCGGTGGGCGCATGTAAAATGTCGTTGATCTTTTGGTTGTAAGTCAAAAGGGTGCTGTACATGGCTTCGTTGGAATACAGGCCGCCGATGTCGAGGTAGCTCCAGATGTCGCTGAAAAGGCTCACCAGTGCGCCTTCGACCAAAGTCCATTCCGGAATGTTCGGGTAGCTTTTTCCGTTTTCCAAATGGTCAATGAGGACTTTGTAGGCGGAATCCTTTGCCCAGTCCGCCAAAACACTTTTTACGGGCGGCAAAAATCCGATTTGACGGGTGTAAGCGTTAAGGTTGTCGTCCCGAACTAAAAACTGGAGCAGCTTGGCTGCTTGGGGGTCGTTTTCTTTGGATTTGGGAATCGCCAGGTTGCTGCCGCCGATGAAGCACACGCTCCCTTTTTTACCGGCGGGCACGGGCATGAGCGTAATTCCGTCTGCATTGATTTGGGAAGCGGCTAGTCCGCCGTCTTTGGAGTCAAAACGGGTCTGTGCAATGAGTTCTGCCGTGCTGAGAATGAACGCCAATTCGCCGTGGTTGAAGTTCTGGACTATTTGCGCCGTGTTTTCGCGCAGACTTGTCCTGTCGACTAGGGAATCCAAAATGAAGTTCAAGTAAGAGGCGATACCTTCGATGGTGTTGGGGTCGAGTAGGTTGGAATGCCACACGCCCTTGTCGTCTTTTTTCAAAAAGGAGCCGCCGGCAGACCAAACCCAGGGGGCGAAATTGTGGGGAATGTTCCAGTCGCTTTTTCCCGGAAATTCAAACGCTCTGACGTTAGAACCGTCGGGACGCTGCAAATGGAAACTGTTGATTTTTTTGAGGGCTTTGTAAAAACCGTCATAGGTGGAAACGTCTTTGGCAGAAACTCCCGTTTGGGTCAAAATGGTTTTGTTCGCAAGGAGGGCGCGGGCGTCTACGAACCAGGGAATCGAATAAACTGCCGGGTCGCCGTCTGTGCCCGTCGTATTCCAGCTGGTTTGGGTGAAACGTTCCTTGCTAATGGAAGAAAGGAGCGGGTCCAATTTGGCTAGTTCTCCGCGGGAGGCGAAATAAGAGACCCACGTTGTTCCCAATTGCAAAACGGCGGGACCGCCGGATTTGGATTCTAACGTGGAGGTGATGACGCTCCAGGCTTCGCCCCAGTCCAACACGACGACTTTTGTTTTCAATCCCGTTTCTTCTTCGAATTGGGACAGCCGCTGTTCCAAAATGCCTTGGGGATTTGCCCCGTTAGGCATAATCCAGACTTCGAGCGGTTTGGCTGCAAAGGTTGAGGCCGCCCAAAGTAATATTCCGAGTATTGCAAAGTGAGAACGGCTCATGGAAAAATCTCCTAATCCAATCCGAGAGGCAAGGCCTTTCAAATTCTAATAATTTATATGCAATTTAAGAAAATGGCAAAAGGAATCGTAGAAATAACGAAATCTTACATTTTGAGGGTCGGTTTGTGTGACACGGCTCAAATTAGGCAGCTTTATTCTTTTTCTGCCAAAAGAAATTTACCAATGCGGCGATTTTTTTATTAATATTTTGCAATACCTATCATCAAGGAGTTCTATCATGAAAAAAGGTCTCATTGCTCTTGCTCTCGCTGCGGCGTTCTCCCTTACGGCTTGTTACGGCAGCTATGGACTCACGCAAAAGCTTTACAAGTGGAATGGAACGCTCGGCAACAAGTGGTTGAATTCTTGCGTGCACTTCCTCCTTCACATCATTCCGGTGTATGAGATTTGCGAATACCTGATTGACGGCTTGGTGCTGAACACAGTCGAATTCTGGACAGGTTCGAATCCGATTGCTTCGAACGACACTTATTATGAAAAGGATGCCAACGGCAACCAGATTTCCGCCATCAAGAACGAAGACGGTACTTTGGCTGTTCAAGTGATCGACGCTCAGGGAAACAAGGCCGACCTCACCCTCGAACGCGATGCTGACGTTATCCGCGCTCTCGATGCCCAGGGTCAAGTGATTGCCCAATACGACGTTCAAAAGTAATTTTTGAAATCGTGTTTCAAAAGCTCCGGTTTACCCCGGAGTTTTTTTTATGAACTGAAAATGCCGCCAGGTTTGAATGTTGGGGGAGTTTATTTACTTCTAACTCCTGATTCCGCCTTAAAACGAGCTGTCCCATTTTCACCAAAAAGGCTCTTCGTTCAGAGAAGCCTCTTTCTGCGAAAACGGCTCGCCTTTGACGGTAAAATCGTGCAAAACTCCCACCTCCGTAGAAAAGGCTTTTAGTGCAAAACCCCGCCCAAGAAGAGATTTCAGTTCGCGGCTTTGTTGCATTAGCGACTTGAAACCGCCCCACATTCCTCATGATGAAATTTGGGATTATATTTGAAATTGGATGTGGATGTATGGTTGTCCATACGGCCAAAAAGGGTGGTTTACAATGGTTTGTCAAAAGAAGTTTTTGACGTTTTTTACGGCTGTGGCATTTTGTGGCGTGGCCCATTCTGCGGAAATTTACATTGGCGGGGGCGATACTCCGGATGGTTCTTATGGGGAATACCTGGCGGATGTCAACAAGTGGAATTTTGTCCGGGGGAATGCGGATGGCTATTATGTGAATCTTTTTGATTTTATTGAAGATTTGGGGGCAAACAATCCCGATGCGGAAAACAGGTACCGGAATCGGGATGCGTCGATTATTCAAATGCGGGATGCTTTCGCGCATAAGAATCTTTTTTATGAATCGGAAGCGACTTCTTATATGAATCGCGTTTGGGATAAAGATGATCGGACTTTGATTCAAAAGTTTATCGATTTGGGATTTAACGTGACTTACGCCACGGTGAACGGCGTTTATGGCCAAGAAAAAATCAATGCCCTGCAGCAGGGTGCGAGTTCGCACAGGCCCGTTTTTGCAATGCAGGGACCTTGGGTCATCGGGGGAGATATCAACAGCAATGCAGAGGGGGCGGTTAATTGGCGGAATACGATAAACTTGAGCGACGGGATGGCGACCGATGGCCCTATCGGATATTGGGATTCGAATGAAAGTCAAATCAAAGAGGGACAATATTCCGGCATCCGCTATGCAAAAGAACAGGGGAAAAAATCCATGATTATGCTCTGCCCTTTTATGCCGAAGCAATATGATGCGGGATTGACGCAAACGGATGGTTCTGAATTCATGCGCATCGGAAAGAACATGGTTCATGAACATGAAGACAACAAAGTGTCTCCGGATATTTGGGTTGTCTCTTATTACGCCTCGCAATTGCAACGTCATCCGGTTTTGCCCGAAGAAGTAGATGGAAAGGCCGCCAATACGGTGACTGGGCTTGCCTATTGGCTGATTCACCACATTAAAGATTCAAAAAACAATTTAAGTTTGGATGTTTCCGCTGAAAATGGAGTGGCTGTCGATGGGGAAAACGTGGAAGTCAATCTTTCCGGAAGTTCTAAAACGATCGTGCTGCAGTTGAAAAACAGCAGCGACTGGCTCGATTTTTCACCGCTGTTGAAAATGAAAAAGACGGCGAATGGTGACGCTTGGAGCGTTTCTTACAAAATAGGGGAAACGGATGTTTCTGCAAGTGTCGAAAGGGACTCCTGTTTTGATTTTGTCGGCGATTTTCGGATGAATCCCGGCACAATCCGTCAAATAGAAATCACGTTTACAAGTTCCGAATCGAGCAAACCTCTTTCTTTAGAATTGGAAATGCATTCCCATTCGACGGAATCCGATGTGAAAAAGAAATACAAATTGACTGTCAAATCGGATGTTCCGGAGACTCCTTTTGACGGCGTTATCCATATTCCCGGTAAAGTGGAAGCGGAAAATTACAACAACGGAAACAGCGGCTCTTATGATTTGAGTGAAGAAAATCTGGGAGGGAGCCTTTATCGAAGCGGCTCTGTCGACATCGGAGAAAGTGGGGAAATGAAATATGTGGGATGGAGCGAAGCGGGGGAATGGCTGAAGTATTTCATCCAAATAAATGAAACGGCATTGTACGAGGTGTCGTTTAAAGTGGCGGCGGCGAATGCGCCCGGAAAACTGTTGCTTTCGTGGAATGATGCCGCTTATTCGGATACGATTGAAGTTCCCCAAACGGAGGGTTGGGATGATTGGACAACGGTGAGCGTTCCCGTTCTGTTGCATACGGGGGAATATTCGATGAAACTTTTATGGGTGACGGGAGACGTGAACGTGGATTATATCGAATTCAAGAAACAGATAAAAGACGAAGATTCGGAAACGGAAAAGTTGTTGGCGGTTGCCGGCAAGAAGAATCTGGTTTCGGTTCACGGCAAAACGCTGGAAGTCGATGCCAAAGGCCATTTTGAAATTCAAATCGTGAACTTGCGCGGTGAAACGCAGAAAGTATTGAAAGGATTTGGAAAATCGAGCTATTCTTTTGAACGTTTCAACGGCGTTTATTTTGTCCGCTGTAAAATGGAAGGGCGAACGTTGAACAGGCTTGTGAAGTTTTCAGAGTGAGTCTTTGATTACTTCGAATTTCCGTTGCGGGGTTCAGCCCTGCAGCTGTCAAGTTCAGCCTTTTTCCTGTCTATTTGAGCAAGAAGGCTTTCTTTGGACTTAAATCTTCCGTCTGTCGGTTTTTCGGCATCCATCGGAATCTTCCACCCACGCCCTTCCTGGTATGCGCCGGGAATCTTCCCCTCGACACAAAGTATGCGGATTCTTCTGTCGGAAATGCCCCACTTCTCGGCGGCTTGTTTTACGGTCACAAACATGGTCTATCCCTTTTACTATCGCTATTATAGCAGATTGTCGGAATAATACAAGTGGTATCGGAATGATTTTTTTGAGTTAGCGGAATAATAGGCTGGTTTTGCTTTGAAGGATGGATGAAATGGATTTTTGAAAGGAAAAAGCGGATGCGGATTGATGAAAAAGGTCTTTAAAGGTGGAGAAACTAATTGTAACGGTCAGTCTCTTTGGCTGCTATTCTGGCAAGAAAGTCCGTCTCATTTAGAGCGGCAATGGATAATCTGTTCGAGAGAAATAACAGAGCATAGGTTCATAAACTACGTGAATGGCTGTGAGGTGTCCCACTGACTATAACAATCTATGAGCAACATTATATATGTTCTGTCACGTGACCACATCTTGACAAATTACTTCAAATTCCCGTTTCCAGCGTATAGTCCGAAACCCGGATAAGAGTGTCCAAAATGGCTTCTAGGCGCTTTACCGTTTCTGGTTTTTCACTTGCCAGATTTTTTTCTTGGCGGATGTCGTGTTCGGCGAAAAGGCCATCGACGTCTCCGGAATTTAACGGATAACGATCAATAATCCGATAGCCTTCGAATCCCAAATCGGCGACTTTGGAGTAAGCGCCCAGAGAAAGTCCCGTTGGATTCCTCCGGAGCAAATTGTGACCCATGAAAAGGTTGGGAACGGCAAAGCCCGCCAGTTCCAAAAGGGTCGGGGCAATGTCGATTTGAGCGCCTGTCGTGGAGTCAATGCCCGGTTCGACATTTTTCCCGTGAATGACAAACGGAATCCAGGTGGCGTTTGAAAAGGCGCTGCCGTTCATCGTGGAAACATTGTTTTCTCCCAAAGGAAATCCATGGTCCGCCATGATGACGATGATTGTATTTGAAAACCAAGGTTCATTTTGAATTTGGTGGATGAAGCGGGCCAGCTGCCGGTCTGTGTAGTTCATGGTCACTTGGATGCGTTCCTGTAAAGGTCGCCCTTTCTCTTCTTCGGTCATGCCTTTGGCAAAGTTGAACGGATAATGATTGGAGCGGCTCATAACGGTGGCCAAGAAAGGCTTTCCGCTGTGAGCAAGGGAATCTTTGACGTAAGAAACGGTTGCGGCAAAGAAGGTTGAATCGTCTTCGAGGTCGCGGTCGTAATGTTCGGCGGTGTACCATTTAGCCATCCAAACGCCCAAATTATCCCAGGCGGGGTCGGCTGCCGAAAAATAATGAGTCGTGTAGCCGGAATCGGTGAGGATGGAGGTGAAACTGGGCAGGCTGACATGCGCGAGGTCCGTCGCTTCGGCGAGAGAGGAATGGTGGGGAATTCCCAAATGGGTGGAAAGCACACCGCCCGTCGTCGGAAGTCCGCTGGAATGGATGCGGACAAAGGCACGGGAATGTGTTGCGATGGAATCGAGGAATGGTGTCGGCGAAGGTTTGTCGGGATTCATGAAGCCGACGTTCAATCCGCGGTGGGATTCCAGCAAAAAGAGGATGATGTTCGGCTGCTCGGTTCTTCGGGCTTTCAATGCGGAATCGTTTGACAAAGAAGTTTTGGGTATGCGGTAAGTTGGCAGTTTTTTCCCCAGTTCCGAAGAGGGAAATTCCCACAAGGAGTCGCCTTCGACTTGTTGCCACAACGTTTGATACGCTTTCCCAAAAGGCAAAATTTGCACACTGTCGAGGTTGCCCGCTTTTTTAGAAGAGAACAGCTCGTTGTAAACGAGGGAGACTATCGGTCTGAGCTTTGTCATCCGGGCGTTTCCCGTCCAGATGCAATAAACAAAAAGATAAGAGACCACATAAAAAACAATCATGGCGGTAAAGGGAACTTTGGCGGAACGTTTTCCCAAAAAATTTCGGAAAATTCGGAAAAGTCCGTAAGTCGCCGGGAGAATCAGCGCCAGCACGAAAAATTGCAAAAAGGGAACGGAAAGGTCGTTTGCCACGTAATCCCAGAACATGGCTATAGAAGAGGTGTCCTTGTAAGTATCGACAAGTCCAAAAGAAAGGTGGCTGCCTAAAAAACGCTGGACTTCGTTGTCTAATAGAGTAAAGAGTAAAATTGTGGAATGGAAAATTGTAAAGAGAATCGGGAGGATTTTTCCACCGGAAGTATTTTCCGATTTAGAAATCCGTCTTTTGAAAAAAGAGAAAACGTTTGCGGCGACGGCAAAAAGGATCAGCGAATTGAATATCCATAAGAAGTCAATGCAAATGGCGTGGAAAATATACCAATCCGGTTTGCTGACAAAGGGAAAACCGTACGGATTGCTGCGGAACAAAAGTAAAAAGCGCAAAAAGATGTGGGAAACCCAAAACGCGAGTGAAATGGAAATCAGGTTTTTGTACGGAGAAAACCCATGCGCGGCTTTCCGGAGAAAGTTCAAAACGAAATTCTTCATTTTTCAAAAATACAAATTGAACGCCATTCTTGATTTTGTAAATTTCCAATATGGATAGTGAGAACGCCTCCTCGAAAATAGCCATCCTTTTTGTTTGCCATGGGAACATTTGCCGCAGCCCGATGGCGGAATTTGTCATGAAACGTTTGGTGCGGGATTCGGGAGTTGAAGAAAATTTTTGGATAGAAAGCGCTGCGGTCAGCACAGAGGAAGTTGGTAATCCGGTTTATCCGCCGGTGTATCGGCTTTTGCTTCGCCACGGAATTGATCCCAGCGGAAAAAGGGCGCGGCAAATAACTTCTCGTGATTTGGAAACGTTCGATTACATTGTTTTGATGGACGAAAATAATTTCCGCTATTTGCGCCCGATGTTACCGAAGGAAATGGAAACGTGGGATTCCTTGCCGGAACATCGCCGCTTTCGGAAAATTTCCTTGTTGATGGATTATACGGAAACGCCGCACGGAATCGCTGACCCTTGGTACACGCGGGATTTCGAAACCGCTTTTGACGACATCCGCACGGGTTGTTCTGAATTTTTAAAACGGATTTTGACCGGGAAGAAGCTCCTGTAACATCAGTTCCCAAAACGGGTTTTCCGCTGCCTGCGCCTGTCGTTGCGATCGCGTTTGAACTTTTTGCGTTCCTTGGCGCGTTCAACGCTGGGTTCGTATGTCCGACCTTCCCGAAAAGAAGTCCGCGAAAGCAGCAGCCTGGAAATTTTTCCCAGTTTCAGGCGTTCTAATGTGTTTCGAATCCAGACGCGGTTATCGGGGATATACCAAAAGAAGAACTTCTTTTGATTTTCTTTTTGTTCGGGCGTTTTCGCAACGTAAAGAGGCTTTCCGTCCGGATAAATTTCGGCGTAATACATTTCGGTGGCAATCGTCATCGGAGTCGGCGTGAAATCTTGCACTTGCTCCAAACGGAATCCCAACTGTTTGGTTTCGAGGGCGAGTTCCGCCATGTCTTTTTCGGTGCAACCCGGATGGCTTGAAATAAAATAGGGGATGATCTGCTGATTCTTGCCAGCGGCGGCGGATTCGCGGTCAAAAAGTTCTTTGAATTTGTAAAAAAGGCTGAAAGAAGGCTTTCGGATAAGGCTCAATACGGAATCCGAGGTGTGCTCCGGGGCAACTTTCAAACGACCGCTCACATGATGGCGGATAAGTTCTCTGGCGTATTCCAGGTGGTCTTCCACCAGGGATTTGTCAGTCGACTCTTGGAGAATCAAGTCGTAGCGGACACCGCTCCCGATAAAGAGATGTTTCACTTTCGGGTGTTTTGAAACTTCGCGGTAAAGTTCAGTCAGTTCGCCGTGGCGCGTATTCATGTTGTCGCAAATCCGGGGGAACACGCAGCTGGGCCTTGCGCATTTTCCGCAACGGGAAGGGTCTTTTCCGCGCATTTTGTACATATTTGCGCTGGGACCGCCCAAATCCGAGATGGTTCCGGCGAATCCGGGCATTTGCGTCACAATGTCCAGTTCGCGGAGAATGCTTTCACGGGAACGGCTCGCGATATACTTTCCCTGATGCGCGTTGATGGCGCAAAAACTGCATCCGCCGAAGCAGCCCCGGTGCGTCGTAATGGAAAATTTGATCATTTCAAATGCGGGAACGGGTCCGCGTTTTCTATACCGCGGATGGGGCGCGCGCACATAGGGGTATTCAAAACTTTCGTCCAATTCGCCGTCTTTCAGCGGAGGATATGGCGGATTGATGACGACGGTTTGCTCTCCGACATCTTGAAGAATGCGCTTTGCGTGGATGCGGTTCGTTTCAACTTCTGTTTTGCGGAACGCTTCGAACTGAGTCCTGGAACTTTGAAGGCAATTCTCATAGCTGGGCAAAATCAAATCTTCGACGGCGCGATTTTTGGGAACGCGTCCTTTGGGAACGAGGAACGCCGTTTGCGGAATGGAATTCATGTTCGAAAACGGCACGCCTTTTTTCAACAGGTGGAGCAGTTCTTTCATCGGCTTTTCACCCATGCCGTAAATCAGAAGATCCGCTTGGGTTGTCGCCAAAATGGATGGAAAGAGTTTGTTTTCCCAATAATCGTAATGGCTGATGCGCCGCAGGCTCGATTCTAGGCCGCCAATCAAAACGGGAACGTCTGGATACAGCTCCTTGAGGATTTTCGCATATACTGTTGTGGCCCTGTCTGGTCGGAATCCCGCCTTGCCGCCGGCGGTGAATGCGTCGTCTCGGCGGATCCTTTTCGCTGCCGTGTAATGGTTCACCATGCTGTCCATGCCGCTGGAGATGGCAAAGAAAAGGCGTGGCTTTCCGAGCTTTTTGAAATCGCGCAGATCATCGCGCCAATTGGGCTGGGGCAAAATGGCAACGCGGTACCCTTCGTGTTCGATGAGTCTTGCCATCACAGCGTGACCAAATGCGGGGTGGTCTACATACGCATCTGCGGAGATAACGATGACATCGACAAAATCCCATCCACGGGCATCCAAATCTTCTTTGGAGATGGGCAAAAATTGATTCGGCAGGGAATTTTCCATAAGGGTAAAAATAGTTAAATGCGGCACGCAGTTCAGCGGCTTTTGACGCTTTGCTTCTGTCGTGAGAATTTCTGTGCGGCGGGGAAAACAGCTATATTTCGTTTCATGAGCAACGGTATCGATCATTTCAATGTGCAAAATATCGAAGTCGCAGGATTTATCCGCGAAGTTTTCGGTTACATCACCCGGTTCAAGGGCCAGCTGTTTGTCTTGAAAATCGAAGACAGCCTCATGGAACATCCGCTGTTCCCCGTCCTCATCAAGGATATCACCCTGCTGCACAAAATCGGGGTTAAAATTTTAATCGTTCCGGGAACGCGCAAAAGCATTGACCGCCAACTGAAAGCCTGGGAAATTTCTTCGGAATTTCACGGCGGCATCCGGCTTACCAGTGAAGAAGCGTTGCCTTTGGTGGAACAGGCTTCGCTGGGAGCCGCGCAGCGCATCATGAGCCTTTTGACTGCGGGCGGTTGCCACGGCATGCAGGGAAACTGGGTCGCTGCACGCAGCATGGGAATCATCGATGGCGTCGATTATATGCGGACAGGCCGTATCGAACGGATAGAAAAGGATATTTTGGAACACCTCCTTTCCGAAGATTACATTCCCATCATTCCGCCCATCGGTTGGAATAAAATCGGGCACGCTTACAATATTTCCAGTACGGAACTCGCCATGGAGCTTTGCAAGTATCTGTCTGTCGGAAAACTTTTCTTCATCGGCGGTGAAAATGGAATCCGCGCCGAAGGCCTCACCACAGGAAAGGATACCCGTTATTTGGACGTGACCGACAGCGGCGTGATCTCCGCTTTGGATATCGAACAGGCTCAAGAAATTTTGGATTTGAATCCGGATAAATTGAACTTTACGCAAGTGGATTATTTGAAAAATGCGATCGGTGCCTGCAAAGCTGGGGCAAAACGCGTGCACTTGGTGAGCGGCGAAACGCAGGGAAGCGTTTTGCAAGAAGTCTTTTCGAGCCGCGGCGACGGCACCATGGTTTATGCGAACCAGTATTCGAGTATTCGGCCCGCAGCCATGGACGACATTCCGGATATGCTGCGAATCATGCAAGATTACATTGCAAAGGGCTATTTGATTCCGCGGACGCAAGAATCCATTTCGGAAAAATTGCAGGATTACGTCGTCTACGCTATCGACAACGCGATTCACGGCTGTGGGGCTCTTCACGCATTTGAAGAAAATACGGCGGAAATCGCGGCGATCGCCGTTGCGGCGAACTACCGCAAGTCGGGCGTCGGAGCCGCTATCGTACGCCATCTGGTGGCGACGGCGCGGATGCGCGGATACCGGATGGTTTTCCTGTTGACGACACAAGCGTTGGACTGGTTCTACCAAATGGGATTCAAAGACGGAACTTTGGACGATTTGCCCAAAAGCAAACGGGATCATTACAACCGGAAGCGCAATTCCCGCATCTTGATCATGTCCCTCGACAAATAAAATTCGCCGCAAGGAGTTGCGGCGAAAAGGTCAGTGTCTTCCAAAACGGCGTGTTTTGCGGAAAGGCCTGTCATCGCGTTCCCGGAAGGGACGTTCTCTAAAATCCTTCCCATGGCGGCGTTCTTTGCGGCTCATGGAATCGCGGCGGCGCTTTTTGCCGCCAAAAGATTCGCGTTCTTTGGGCATCGGTTTGTCGTCTGTCATCAAACGGAACCGCGACGGATTCCCGCGGATGGTCATTTCTTCTAGGACCAGCTGGATTTCCGGGGCAAGGCTTTCCGGCAATTCCACTGTGCTGAAACGGTCGAACAGTTTGATTCGCCCGATTTCCGACGAAGATATTCCCGATTCGCCGGCGATGGCCCCAACGATATCTTTCGGCGAAATGTGATCTCGCCGCCCAACGCCCAAGTAGTAACGTTCAAAGCCCTCTTCGACGCCGTTATCCTTTTCGACGCGGGGAGAATGTTCTTTAGGGCCGTTGCCGAATTTGTCTTCCCGGGCCTTTCGGCGCTCTTCATGGAGTGGAAGCGCTTTGATTTCAGGAAGGTCGGTGGGGAACAGCGGCTGTCCCGCTTGTGCGAGCTTCGTCAGGGCCGCGGCGATTTCTAAGGCGGGGATGCCCTTTTCGTCTTCGAGGCTTTCGACTAGATTGCGGAATTCTTCTAGGCCTCCATCGGCCAACGTGTCGAGAATTTTTTGTTTAAAGGCGGAAATTCTCCGTTCGCTGATTTGCTCTCCGGTGGGGATTTCCATCGGATCGATCGTTTTGCGGGTGGCGCGTTCAATCATTTTGAGCATTCGGCGTTCCCGCGGCGTGATGAACAAAATGGCGTTTCCTTCCCGACCGGCACGGGCCGTGCGGCCAATACGGTGAACGTAGGATTCTGTATCGTAGGGAACGTCGTAATTGATCACGTGCGTGATGCGGTCCACGTCGAGTCCGCGGGCGGCGACATCTGTCGCAACGACAATGTCGATTTTTCCGGACTTGAGACGATTCACAGTGCGTTCGCGGAGGCCTTGCGCCAAATCGCCGCTGAGTGGAGCCGCATTGAATCCGCGGGCTTCCAAGCGTTCGGCTACTTCGGCGGTTGTCTGCTTTGTGCGGACAAAAATAATGACTCCGTCGTAATCTTCCCCTTCAAGGACCCGGGTCAGGGCTTCCATCTTTTGTTCGGAGCGAACGGTCAGATACCGCTGGCGGACTTTGTCGACGGTGGCGGTTTTCGCTTCGATGCAAGCTTCTTCGTAATCGCCTAAATAACGGTCGATGATCTTGCGGACGCTATTTGGCATGGTGGCGCTGAAAAGACCGCGCTGGGCGTTTTCCGGGATTTTGGAAAGAATCTCTTCAACTTCGTCCATGAATCCCATGTCGAGCATTTCATCGGCTTCGTCGAGGACAACCGTTTGAATTTTTTCAAGGGAAATCGTTCCGCGTTTCATGTGGTCAATCAGCCGCCCCGGAGTCGCCACGACGATTTGAGGCGTGCGTTTCAAGGCGCGCAATTGGATTCCGATATCCTGTCCTCCGTAGACGGGGACAACGTGAACATGCGGCATGGCCACGGCGAATTTTTGGACGGCTTCTGCGACTTGGACTGCCAGTTCGCGGGTCGGAGAAAGCACAAGCATCGAAGTTTCGCCCTTTTGGAAAGGAATGCGCGAAAGCAGCGGGAGCGTAAATGCTGCCGTTTTGCCGGTTCCCGTTTGTGCGGTTCCCAAAAGGTTCTTTCCCGAAAGGAAAATGGGAATGGCTTTGGCCTGGATGGGCGAAGGCGTTTCATAGCCGGCATGCTGAACGCCGGCGAGAACTTCGGGAGAAAGTCCCAAATCGCTGAATTTCGGAGAATTTTCTACAGAGTCCGCAGCGGGAATACTTTCTGCAGAAGGGACATCCGGGGCGCTTTGCCCGGCGAGAACATCAGAATCATCTATAAACATATTGGGCGCAATATAGAAATCCAATGCTTTTTTTGAAAGGTCTTCGAATTTTCAAAAAATTTTCTACATTTGGTTCACCAACGGAGAGATGTCGGAGTTGGTCGATCGAGACGGTCTCGAAAACCGTAGACTCCTTTTCGGGGTCCGAGGGTTCGAATCCCTCTCTCTCCTCGAGAAAAACCGCTATTGCGGTTTTTCTTTTTTTTAACAGAAAACCGCCAATTAGACTGGCGGTTTTAAACCTTTCAGAAATTCTTGTTGCATCTAAAAACGGGGAGAGCCGTTTTCCTTGAGCAGTTTCCGGTATAGCGTTTCATCTTCTTTTGAAAAAACGTTGAACGCAACTTTCATCTTCGCCGGTTTGAACTGGCGAACGGTGCGGACGGCTATTTCACAGGCCTCCTGCTTGGGAAATCCGAAAACACCTGTCGAAATACAACAAAACGCAACGCTTTTCAAACCGTATTCTTCGGCGACGTTCAAAGAATTCCGGTAACAAGCGGCGAGTGCGGCTTTGTGCTGAGGCCGCAGCAATCCGTTGCAAATGGGGCCGGTCGTGTGGATGACGAATTTGGCGGGAAGGTTGTATCCGCGAGTAATTTGGGCGTCTCCGGTTTCTTCTTCGTGACCGAGTTTCTGGATGACGCGGAAACATTCGTTGCGAAGTTCAATCCCTGCAAAAGTGTGGATGCAATTGTCGATGCAGGCGTGGCAGGGCGAAAAACAGCCGAGCATTTGGGAATTTGCCGCGTTGACAATCGCGTCGCATTGGATTTGCGTAATATCTCCGCGCCACAAGAAAAGGTGACTGGGAAATTCGTCCATGTCTTCAAACGAAACGGTTCCCCGTTGTTTCAAATTTTCCTGAAGATAGGCGTTTTGAATTTCCAAAAATCCTTCGGGCGCTTTTTGGGGTGGGCGAATGTTCACAAGGGAACGGTAAATTTGAAATAGCTCGGACTCCGTCTCGGCAGGATTCTTTTCGGCGTTCCATTTGAATTCGTCCGAAAGGAGGCTTATCAGTTTTTTCAAACGCTCTGTCTGGGTCATGGGGCGAAAATAGCAAATGAAGTGGGAAAAAACGGTTTCTTTTGCGTTTTTGCGTAGAAGCTCATTTTGTGGACGGGGAATTAGATATATTGCTGTGCAGAATGAAGATTTATTCTTTTTTAATGGGTTTTGACTAAAAATTGCCGAAAAAAGCGAAATTTCGCCGTTTTTCGTTAAAAAATGGCAAAACAAAAATTTTTCTACATTAAAAAGGAATTTTTCCAAAGGATTCATCATTTATGCAATTTCTCCCAGTGAAAGACCAAATGGACATCTTGCTCCGCGGCGTTTCGGAAATCATCCCCGCCGACGAACTCGAACAAAAACTCCAGAAGTCTTATGAAACGGGAACACCTCTCCGCATCAAACTCGGCGTTGATCCAACGGCACCCGATGTCCACTTGGGGCATACGGTTGTCATGCGCAAGCTCCGCCAGTTCCAGGACCTTGGGCACACGGTAGTCTTGATTGTGGGCGATTACACGGCCCAGATCGGCGACCCTTCGGGCAGGAATAAAGCCCGTCCGCGCCTTTCGCACGAACAGGTTCTCGAAAATGCGAAAGAATACCAACAGCAGTTTTTCCGCGTCGTCCGCGAAGACCGTGTCGAAATTCATTACAACGGCGAATGGTTCAGCAAATTGCCGTTTTCCAAAGTGACAGAACTCATGGGGCAATTTACCGTGGCCCAAATGCTCGAACGCGAGGATTTTCACAATCGCTATGCGGCTGGAAGCCCCATCAGTTTGCACGAATTCATGTATCCGATGATGCAGGGCTACGATTCCGTAGCCATTCAGAGCGACGTGGAACTCGGAGGTACAGACCAAAAGTTCAACGTTTGCCGTGGCCGCGATCTCCAGATGTACGAAAAAATGCCGCTCCAAATCGGAATGTTCATGCCCATTTTGTTAGGAACAGACGGCAAAGCCAAAATGAGCAAGAGCTTGGGCAATTATGTCGGGGTCAGCGAACCAGCCGATGTCATGTACCATAAGATTTACAACTTGGCGGATTCCATCGTCGAAAACTGGTATGAACTGTTGACCGATGTCCCCATGGAAGAAATCAAGAAGATGATGGCGGACATTGCGGCGGGGACCCTCAATCCGAATGTCGCCAAAGACCGTTTGGCCAAAGATATTGTTTCCCAATATTACGGAGAAGAAGCCGCCGAAGCCGCTGCCGCCAAAGAAAAGGAAATCCACAGTGGGAATGCGATTCCCTCTGATGCAAAGGAATGCAGCGTGGCTGCGGGTTCTTACAAAGTCCTCGATCTCCTCGTCGAAATCGGAGCTTTCAAATCCAAGGGCGAAGCCCGCCGCATGGTTCAAAATGGCGGCGTGAAAATCAAATTCTCCGCTGACTCTAAATTCTCGTGGATGGATTCTGTTTTACGAAATGATCCTCCATCCAACATCCAGCAGAACGAAAATGGCCTATCGGAGTGGAAAGTTGATGATGCTTCCGCAGAACTTAAAATCTCGGATGCTACCAAGCTTCTCGTCCAGGTCGGCAAGCGCAACTTTTTCAAGGTCAATTTCTAATGTCCGGTGATACCCTGATTCTCGGATTGAATCCGACTTGGCAACGATTGTTTCTTTTGGATGAGTTCAAACCCGGAGAAGTCAACCGGTTGTCCAAAGTGGAAGAATTCGCTTCGGGGAAGGGAATCAATTGCGCCCGGGTCCTCCGCGTTTTGGACGGTGACTTTATTCTCGCCCATTTTCTCGGAGGCGACCGCAGCGTGTCCATCTGCGATGAAATCGCCGCCGCCGGAATTCGCCAGATTCCTATTTGGATTGGAGCTTCAACCCGCATTTGCACAACAATTGTGAGCGGTGGCGACACCACGGAACTGATAGAACCTTCGCCCAAAATCACGGATGCGGAAAACCGGGATTTTTTGCAGACGGTAGGCGAAATTTGGAACGATGTGACAAATGTCGTCCTTTGCGGATCGTTTCCCGCCGGCTTCCAAATGGATATTTTGAAAAAGTTGGATCTTTCGGGGAAACGTCTGTTTGTCGATGCCGTTGATGGAATCGACAGCTGGTTGGAACACGGTGTGGAACTTCTCAAAATCAATTTGGAAGAATATTGCCGACTCTTGCAGCGGTTTGAAATTCCGCAAATCACGTCCAGTCCGCAATTTTGGAAAATGACCGCTTCGACGTTGCTCGAACGGTTGCCCATCAACAATTTGGTAGTCACCGCCGAAGACGCTCCCATTCACGCCTTTTTCCGTCAGGAAGGCAAATTTGTCGGGCTTTCCCTTGTTCCGCCAACGGTCAAACTGGTGAATGATATCGGCGCGGGCGACGCCTTTTTGGCGGGCTGGCTTTCTGCGGACTTTTTGGGACTTCCCATTTCGGAACGTTTGGCGAAGGCGGCTGCCGTTGCTGCCGCCCGTTGTGAAGTGGATCGACCGTGGAATGTCGATGTCGCTCGAATTTCTGCACTGACATCCGAATTGGCGCCTTTAGTCGAACGGATGGCGGACTGATGCCCAGATCAGTCAAAACCCTAATCGCAGTGCCGTCGGTGCCCGAATGGAAAATTCTCTTTCCCCGGGTTCCGTTTTCGAAAACGGTAAAGTCGCCGTATCCGTGGAACCGTTTTTTTGATGCCGCTTGTGTCGGTATCGGACTTGTCGGATTTGCCGGGAATCTGGCCAAGTTGATTTCGGAAAATCGCTATGGTCGCATCCTGCTCGTGGGAATCGCCGGGGCGTTGCCTCAAAGCGGTCTTTCTTCAGGGGACATTGTCCGGGTCGACGAAGAGTGTGTCGGAGATGAGGGCTATTTGAACGGTGAAAATTTTGCTCCTTATTTTCGCAAACCAAATCTTTTTCCCGCTTCTTCTGCAAAGTCCGCCCCCAAATCCATCGCGGCGCTTCCCGGTGTGCGCGGCGTTTCTGTCAACACATTGACCGCAAACGCTCAAATTCTCGAAAGCCGCGCCCGTTTTTTCGGTGCAAAAGTCGAATCCATGGAGGGAGCTTCGGCGTTTGCGCTTGCCAAGGCGTTTGGAATTGAGGCATTTGAAATCCGCGCAATAAGTAATTTTACCGGAGATACCGACGAATCCCGTTGGAACATCCGCGAATCGCTCCGCTCTTTAAAACAAAAAGTTTTGATTCCGCTAATCGAAAATTCCTAATGATTTCTTTGAAACTGGGCATTTCCACGTGTCCGAACGACACGTTTATTTATGAAGCGTTAATCCGCGGAATTTCGGGGTCCCCGTTTCACTGGAAAGTCGTTTACGCCGATGTGCAAACGTTGAACGAAATGGTCTTGCGCGGAGAACTCGACGTAGCGAAGGTCAGCTGTGGCGTGCTTCCGCTTTTGCAAAATTACCGACTGCTTTCTTGTGGCGGCGCCATGGGTTACGGCTGCGGACCGCTGCTCCTTTCGGCTCAAAAAAACGGAAAATTCCGATTGGATGCGCCTACGGCTCTGCCCGGTGAGAATACGACGGCATCGCTCCTGTTCCGCTTTTGGGCCGCCCGAACGCAAAAGGAGTTTCGTCCCAATGTATCTTACGCTTTTTTCAATGACGTCTACGAGGGAATTTTATCGGGAAAGAATCTTCAAGGAGTCGTCATTCACGAAAAAAGGTTCACTTGGGAACGGGACGGCTTGGGGCTTTTGGCTGATTTAGGCGCTTTTTGGGAAGAGGAAACGCATTCGCCGATTCCGCTGGGATGTTCGGTAATCAGAAAATCGTTAAATGAATCCATTGTGGGCGCCGTGGAAGACGAAATCCGGCAAAGTTTGGACTGGGCGTGGAACAGACCCGTGTTGGTCTCGGATTTTATCCGGGAAAAAGCCCAAATTCCCGAAGATGCCGTCATCGAAAAACACATCCGGATGTTTGTCACCGATTTTACGAGGGAAATTGGGGATGCGGGCAGGCGCGCCATTGATTTTCTGAAAGCGCAGATCCGACAAGAGAATCCTTAGGTGGCCCGCGGTGCTCGGCAGATGTAAAAAAACGAAAACAAATCCGTTCTTCTCGGAATTAAATCCGTTTTGTAAAAATATTTTTGCGGAATGGCCGAATTTTGAACAAAACTTTATTTATTTTGCGATAGAATCTAATTCAAGGGAGTTTCTTATGGACTTGGTTCATCAGTTGGAACAAGAGCTCGAAGCATTCAAGCGCGAGTTCGAAAAGTTCGAAAAAGGCAATAAATCCGCGGGAACACGGGCGCGCAAGTTCTTGCAGGACATCAAGCGCACCTGTCAGGATCTTCGCGTTTCCATCCAAGGGGCGAAGAAGGAAAATGAAGTCAAGAACCCCAAAGAAGAAGGAGCGGCATCTTAAAATTGGACCGAAATAGGTGGAAATTTCCCGTGAAAATGCTTTTTTGCAAAGATTTATCATTAAAAGTGTTTGACTAAAGCCGTTTTTGTAGGTATATTCCACGTTGTGGTTTGCCGTACAGGGAGTGGTTCCTCTGTTGGCCAAGTCCATGGATGAGAAGAATTTATGCATCAAGATTGGAGAAATCTAGCAGTATGACCCTAAAGAAAGTATTCGTAGTTCTTGCCGGAACGATGCTCTTTTCGGGATTCGCATCGGCAAAAGCTATCAACGTGCCGGGCGATTACGACAAGATCGCGGACGCATTAGGCAATGCAGACGCTGGCGATACCATTTTCGTCAAACGCGGAGTTTACAATGAAAACATCACGCTGGTCATGGGTGTGGTTCTCAAAGGAGAAGACCCTCTGACGACGATCATCGATGGCGGTCGTCGCGGTCCTACCGTGATGGGAACTTCGGGCGCAGAAATGTCCCACTTCACCATCCGGAACGGTATCGAAGGGATTCTTTGTGAAAACGCCGCCCCGTATATTCACCACTGCTACGTGATGGACAACAAGGCTACGGGTATCGCCGCTTTCATCTCCCTGCCGAATCTCCGCAACAACGTTGTGTACGGCAACCGCTGGTCGGGAATTTTGGCGTGGGGTGCTAAGTCGCTCGATGCTTATGTCGAACAAAACGTCGTGATGCGCAATGGCTATTCGGGACTTGCTCTCAAAGGACCTTCGAATATTATCGCCCGCAACAACATCTTCATGGAAAACCATTACTATGGAGTGTTTGCTGATCCGGCCGCCGGCCAGACGAAAATTGAATACAACAACATTTACAAGAACTACTATCCGTTCAACCGCTTCATCAAGGTGAACCGCACGAACGTTTCTTTGGACCCCAAGTTCATCAATCCTTCTCTCTCCAAACCGAACTTCTTCTGCAGCTCCAAATCTCCGATGCTCAAACGCGGCAAGGGAAAGCTCGACATTGGATTGCTCGCGCATGATGTCGTTCCCGAAAAAGAAGAAGAGGTCAACGAAACCCGCAACCCCGACACAGACGGCGATGGCCTTTGTGATCCGTGGGTAAGCGAAGAAAATCAGGCGGAAAAATATGCCGCTGTTTGCTCTGGAATCGACAATTGCCCGGAAGATGCAGAAGATGTCGATGGCTTCCAGGACGATGACGGCTGCCCGGACCCGGACAATGACCGTGACGGTATTTGCGATCCTTGGGTGGAAGCTAGCGGAATGCTGGATAAATACGCCCACACTTGCAAGGGCGCAGATGCTTGCCCGGATAACGCTGAATCCATGAACGGTTACAAGGATGATGACGGCTGCCCGGACGAAGTCCCGGTTCCGCCGAAGAAAATCTTTGTCCTTGAAGGTGTCAACTTTGAATCTGGCAAGGCGACAATTACCAAGGATTCCGATGTCTCTCTCCGCAAAGTGGTCGACATCATGGAAGCTTTCCCAGAAACAACGTTTGAAATTGTGGGACATACCGATAATGTTGGCAACGCTGACAAGAACAAGCAGCTCTCCGCTGAACGCGCTGCTGCTGTGAAAGCGTTCCTTGTCGAAAATGGCATTGCCGAAAATCGTATGGTAACACGCGGTGCTGGTGATACGCAACCCAAGGCTTCGAATAAAACAGCCGAAGGCCGCGCACAGAATCGTCGCATTGAATTTATCCGCACGGATATTAAGTAAGGAGAAGGTTAGGTGATGACACGCTTTAGCTTCATCAAAACAACAGCCGTTGGGCTTATCTGCACGAGTGCAGCGTTTGCTTCTCCCTCGTATTCTCCGCACAAATACCAGCAAAACGACTGGTTTGGAGAATTTGGCAGCAACAATACATCCATGTACGTGAACCCGGCAGGAATCGCGGAAACGGATCAGATTGAACTTTCTATCGGCTATTTCAGCACGATTAGCGGTGAAGCCTCTCAGGAATACGGCTCCATTACGATTCCGTTTGGCTATAACCACACATTGGGAATTTCATTCTTTGAAAACGGTGCCGATGTCGATGGCGGTTATTCCTATGTGGAAAACGCTTACATGATCGGTTACGCTTACCGTCTAATGCATTGCTTGGCTTTGGGTGTCGACATTTCGATTCTCCAAATCAATCAGTTCGACATGAACAAGCAGCTGACATTGGGTGCCGACGTGGGCATTGCTTGGAATCCGATTTCCAATTCCCGTTTTGGAAGCTTGACTGTGGGCGTTGCATTCCAAAATGCGCTCGCTCCGGCAATCAGCACTGAAGCGGACAATGATTCTTACCACTTCGTGTTCATGGGTGCAGACGAATCTTACAAGGTCCCCAGCAACTTGAACTTCACGTTGTTCTACCGGGGATTCAACCGCCTGCTCGAAGCGAAAGCGGAACTTTCTATCATTGACGTGCTGCACGAAGATGAGGAAGGCGGCGACGGCATGAACTTGGAAACAAGCTTCACGCTGACGTATTACTTGAGCTCCCATTTGGGTGTCCGCCTGCGCTTTACCAAAGAAGGCTATCCGGTTCTCGGAGCGACTGTCAACGTCAAGGATGTGGCGATTTTCCGCTACCTGGCGTTGGATCTTGAAATGTCCCACGACGACATTGTCGAAAAGAAAAACCGCGGCTTTATTTGGGCTGTGAAGTTGACTTCCCGTTTCGGCAACACGCGTGAAGAAAACATTGGTGAAGATCGGTATCGCCGCTTGAAAATTGAACCGGAAAACGATTACCGTGCCGCTATGCGTCTTTACCTGAACCGTCAGTTCCTTGAAGCCGCTTATGCGTTTGGAAAAGTCCAAACTAAGTATCCGGCATTCCACTTGGTGGACCAGGCCGCATTCTACAAAGGAAAATCCTTTGAAAATATGCGGATGCACAAAGCAGCCAAGGCTGTTTACGAAGATGCTGCCAAGCGTTATCCGCAAAGCGACCAACGCGCCAAATACCACTTCCAGTTGATGAATATCGACTACAAGGAAGGCAAGTATAACGATGCGATGGTGAAGTATCAATATATTGTCCAACATTACAGCGAAAGCGATGTGAAAGCAGATGCCGATTACATTGCGGGTCAGATTAAGTTCGAACAGGGACTTTATCAAGAATCCATCGACCTCCTGTCGGCGATTCTTCCGGGTAATGCCAACTACTTCTATGCCCGCTACACCATGGGTATCGCCAACAGCCGCATGGGCAAGTGGGACGAAGCGGAAAACTGCTTCCGCGACATTATCGATCAGCCGGCTTCCAACCAGTCCGAATTGGATTTGCAAGATGCCGCTAAGGTGAAACTGGGCCACATTTACTTCTCTGGCGAATCGCCGAACATTGCTGAAGCCGCCGGTCTTTATGGACAGGTGAAGCCGGGTTCTCCGGTATATGACGAAGCGATGCTCGCTCTTGGCTGGTCTTTCCTTAAAGTCAACAAGCCGGATGAAGCGGTCAAGTATGCGCAATGGATTATCAAGAATATGCCGGATTCCTTCCTTCTGTCCGAAGCTTACCTGGTTGAAGGTTACTGCTATTACATGAAGAAAGATTACAACAATGCGGAAAAATCGTTGAGCAAGGCTGAAAAGTTGACTGAACAACCGGTTGTTTCTATGGCTGCCCGTGACAGTGCTCGGAAGGCTTACGAAGACAATGCGGCTCATTTCGACAGCGTCCAGGATAAAGCTTTGGATTTATCCCGTCAGCTTCCGACTCCCCGTGTCAACATGAAGCGCGATCAGCTCCGTCCTGACTTCGACAAAGCGAACGCTGCGATTGACGATTACGCTAAATTCATGGCGCGTTCTCAGCAGAGTGACCGCTTTGAATCGAACCGGAAGCGCGTTCTCGAAGATGCCGGCTTCACTTTGGCTACTGTGAAGACAAAGAAAGCCGAAAGTGGTGGTGGCGCAGGCTCTTCGAACGCACAAGAACTTCAGGAACTCGAAGGCTTGGAAGATTTGGAATAACTTGAACCTTAAGGATAGGCCTGGTTGATGCAGGTCTGTCCTTATTTTAAAGCCGATAGGTGGAAAATTCAAATGAAAAAAATACTTTTTGCCGCTTTGACCCTCTTCGTCTTTTCCGGAGTATCCTTTGCGGATCCCTGTAAGGACAAGACGAATGAAGCGAAAACGATGCTTGCCAAGTGCAAGGCGATGAAAAAAGGTTCCAGCGATTACAAGCGCTGCGCCAGTTCTTACAACCTCTTAAAAACCCAGGCTCAGCAGGCTTGCCGTTCTGGAGGCATGGACGAAAGCGAAATGCAATCCGCCATTAAACAGTGGCGCACTCAGGTGGATCGCTGCAAAGGGAAACAAAGTTCCCGTTGTGCCAGTGCTCTGCAGCAACTTGGCAACTACCAATATCGTTTGGAAGAAAAACTGCAAGTGGATGCTATGGCTCAATACGAGTCCGATGTCTCTTGGTGCGAAGACCGCGATAACGAACCGGCCAAATGCAAGAATCTCGGATCGGGTCCGAAGGTAGACCACTCCAAATCTTTGGGCTACTTCTTGGAATACATTGACAAGTATCCGAAAGAGACTCGTACGCCGAACGTGATTTATCAGGCTTCCTTCATTTATGAAGCGAGCGGTGAAGACGAAAAGGCTTACAAGTTGCGGATGCGCCTGGTGAAGGACTTCCCGGACAACGGTCTTGTTCCCAAGACATGGCTGCGAATTGCGGAATATCACTTTATGAATCGCAAATTCCGTGATGCCATCGAATGTTACAAACGTGTCACGGGCTTTGACAACTTGACGGGTAAAGAAGCGGCTCTTGCCATGTATCACTTGGCAGAATCCTATTATAACATTGCCGAATACGAAACGGCGGCCAAAACGTATTTCATTTACATTGACGGTTCCGACAAAGGCAAATATCCGAGCGACTTGCGCCTCGAAGCTATGGATTTTATGGCGGCGGCATTCTCGGATATCGACGACGGTGTCCGCGTGGCAGCCAAGTTCTTGAAAGACAAAAAGGTTCACTTCAAGGACTCTCTGTATTATCGCATCGGTATGAAGAATAAAGATCATGACCGTAACGAAGAAGCGGTGCAATCCTTCAAATATTTGCTCGACATCAACCCGGATTACATCGACGCTCCGCTTGCCGATGTCGCCATGGTGGAAATTTTGATTATTCAGCAGAAATTTGATGAAGCACAAGAACAGCGCAAGTTGGTCGTCAAACGCTACAGCAAGAACTCTTCTTGGTTTAAAAAGAACAAGCAATACCCGAAATCGGTAGAAAATGCTGAAAAAGCAATCCGTTCCGCAATGCTCGATATTCCGCAATACGATCACGCTCAGGCGGCGAAGCTCATGAAAGATGGCGATACGGAAGGTGCGAAAAAGCGTTATCAAGTTGCGATTCAGGGTTACAACGACTTCTTGAATCATTACAAGAACGAACCTTCGTGGGATGAATATAAGGTTTATGCCAATTTGGCTCTTGTTTATCAAGAAATGGAACAGTACGCCAAGGCTGCGGATATGTTCAACCGGATTGTCGATGCCGATACCAACCGTTACGGTCGTCGCGCTCTCGGTTCTGCCGCTCCGTATAAAAAAGAAGATGCCGGATACAACGCGGTCATCATGATGGACAAGTCGCGCGCCGCTGCTCAAAAGAACAAAGCGCAAGACGATCCTGTCAAAGCGTATAACCTTCCGGAAACACAGGCCTATTTTGCTCAGGTCGACCGTTACATGAAAAAGTTCAGTTCGCAGAAAGAAGCGGTTGAACTCGCTTATAACGCGGCGATTGTCCGGTATCAGGCTAAGCAATATAAAGAAGCCGTTGTGGATTTCCGCAATTTGAAAACGAATTACCCGAAGAACCAATACATCTTGCTCATCAGCCGGATGCTTGCGCAATCGTTGCTCGAATCCAGCCAGTTGGATGAATCCCAAAAGGAATTCGAATGGCTGTTGAAACAATACACAGAAGTCAAGGAAACGCGCAACGATTCCATGGCTAAAATCATCCGCACGTCGATCGCCGCCGTTCTTTTCCAGAAAGCGGATCAGGCGGTCAAGGCGGGACAATTTGAACAAGGTGCTGTTGCCTATTTGGATTTGGCAAAGCATTATCCGCAAGAATCCTTTGCTGACAAGGCCGTATTTGAAGCGGGTGCCGCTTACGAAAAAGCGAACAAGTACGAACTCGCCGGTCAAACATTTATGATGTTGCCGAAGAGTTATGCTTCTTCGCCGCTCACGATTCGCGGTATCATCCGTGCAGCCGGTAACTACAAAAAGGCAGGAAAGCGGGAATTGGCCGCCCAGACGTATTTGTTTATCACGAACAACTTCGAAAAGGATTCGATGGCGTTTACAGCGATCGATTTGGCCGCCAAGACTTACGACTCGATTCCGAACAAGAAAATGGCTGCTCAAACATACGAAATCGCTTATAAAAAGTATCATGATAATGAAAAAACGCCTGGTATGCTTTACAACGCTTGCTTGACGTACGATGAAGCGCAAATGCCGGAAGAAGCTATCCGATGCAACAAAGACCTCGTCCGCGATTATCCGAAGAGCTCTTATGCGTTGGATGCCGCATTCAGCATTCCTATCGCTTATCAAAATGCCAAACGTTGGGCAGAAGCGGCTGATGCTTATATCTTCTTTGCAAAGACCTATTCGGCAGACAAAGAAAAGTTGATTGCAGCTTATATTGGAACAGCGCGCGCTTATCGTGAACTGAAAGACGACAAGAACGCCGCTGAATACTATAAGAAGACGATTGATTCTTACGACAAGTATGGTTTGCAGATCAAGAATGCCGATCCGGGTGTTCCTGCTGAAGCCGCTTATTACTTGGGCGAATTGGAATACGCGAAGATGGAACCTGTCGCTGTTTCGGGCAAGGCGAAAGCCAAAGAAGCCGCCGTCAAGAAACTCACCGAAATCTTGAAAGTTGCCGTGGGTCATTATTCCAAATCCGCGACTTACGCGTCTGAACAGTGGACATTCCGCGCTACGAACAAGATTGGTTATCTCTTTGTGACGATGGCTACCAAGATCCGTGAACAGGAACTCAACGGAAGCACCGACGAAGAAAAGTTCGCCGAACGGATTGGCATTGTCCAGCAATTGCCCAGCTATTACGAACAGGCTCAACCGATTTTCCAGAAGAATATCGATTTGGCGCGTGACCAGGGCTTCTACAATGCGGATGTTATTGCAGCTGAAGAAGGTTACATTGAAATGTATTACCAAGGCTGCGCCGTGTTCGTCGAAGTCGGAGACGCTTTTGCCAAGTCTCCGCTCCCGGATAGTGTTGACATTGTCACCCAATACGTGGAATACGACGGTATGACCAAAGAAGACGCCGCCTTTGCAGCCGGAGAAGACTTGCAGGCTTACCGTGATGAATTGGCCAGCCGTTCTGAAGCGGCCCGTGAAGCAGCAGTCCCCCGTTGCGCAACGGGTATCCGCGCCTCTGAGCATTACGGTATCGACAACCAGTGGACGCAAAAGCTCTACGATATGCTGCGCGAATTGGACGATCAAAATGAAGCTCTCCAGATCAAGATTACGAAGTTCGACGCTTCGAAGCTGTTCCAGGATCCGAGCTACTTCAAGACCAAGTCCCGTTTGGAACAGGTTAGCAAATCTTCGGTCATGACTCCGCAAGAAAAGCTTTCCACGTATCAAGACATTTTGAAAGACGCTCAGGCTGAAAATGAAAAGCTGAAGGCCGAACTGAAGGAACTTTTGGCCCGCTTGGCGCCGCCTGCCGCAGCTCCTGCAGCAGCCCCCGTCCAATAAGCGTTTCTCCTTATTACTAGGGATTCCGGCAATCGGAATCCCTTTTTTATTGGAGTAATGAAAAATTTACAGCTTAAAAGCTCCCCAATAGAGCAAAAAAAAAATAAATATGCCATTACAGGAAACAATCACAAAAAACCTCTCATAAAAGGAGTATCCTAATGTCTAAAATGCTCGAATCCTTTAATCCCAGCAGTGATGGTTGGCAGTTCATGTGGATCATTCTGGTCGTGGGCTTGATTGGTATCGGCTTTTCGATCGAACGCATCGTCTATATCATTTTCAAAAGCGCAATGGGCCGTCGCGTGTTCCTCAACAAGTTTGGACAGCTGATCAGCGCCAAGCAATATACGGAAGCGTTGAATTTGGCCAACAAGAGCAAGCTTCCGATCGCCAAAGTCGTTGCTGCAATTGTTGCTAATAAGGATGGTGGTCGTGATGCGATGCAGAACGCTTCTGATGCGGTTTTCCTCACCGAAGCCCCGCGTCTCACTCGTTATGTTTCCATCATCTCCGTGATGGCTTCCATCTCCACGTTGCTCGGACTGATGGGTACGATTTACGGTCTGATTTTCACGTTCGACGCTGTGGCGAACAAACCGGCTGCTGAACGTCCGAAGGCCCTTTCCGATGGTATTGCTATCGCTATGGGTACGACTCTTCTCGGACTTCTTTGCGCCGTTCCGCTCCTCGTTATCGTTGGTATTCTGAATATGAACAGCGAACGTTTGATTCAGGAAATGGAAGAAAAAGGCCTCAAGATTATCAACGCCCTGTCGTAATTATTGTCGCTTGAGAACAATAAATTAGATAGGAGATAAAATGGCAACAAAAGAAATCAAGGCATCCAAAGGTGTTGATGAACCGGATTTGCTTCCGGCGATGGGTTTGTTTACCATCCTGATTCCGATGCTGCTCTCCATGACGTCGTTCTCGAAGCTGGCCATTGTTGAAGTCAATCTGCCTGAGCGCAGTATGATGCAACTCGATGACCAGACTCCGCCGCCTCCTGATGAGCAAGCGTTGAATCTTTCCTTGGCGATAACTGACGAATATCTGGTTATCGGTGCGCGTGGTGGTTTCCAACCCAATGTTTACTTCAAGGAATTTTGGGTGTTCCGCTGCAAGTCCGATGGACAGTTAATCAAGTATGCCGCTGATGATGTCAAAACCATGATTAAAAATGGGCAAGCTCCCAAGTGCAAAGATGGCTCGGAAATGGATAAAGAAAAGTATATCCATTTGATTGAAACCATCGAATTGGCAATGCTTGAAAAAACATCAGAAGAAGATCCCGGGCGTTTGATGTGGGGCGTTTACACGTCTCAGGCAGAAAATCAACCGGATAGCGTACTTGTTGATGGCAACAACAACTTCTTGGCCTTGGTTGGCGAGGGCGACGGCGGAACATCTGCTCCGTCAATGCTCAAGAAACCGGGTGCCGGAGCTGCAGTCCAAACTCTTTCGCAAAATTCCGCTCGTAAATTGAAACCTGAAGATGCGGCGAAGATTATCGTGTATCCGCTTTCTGCGTATGACGAAATTGCCCGCCAGCTGATTCAGATTCATACAGCCTTTATCGATTTGGAAGATGCGGATAATATCATTATCGTCGCCAATGACGATGTCCAGTTTGATAAAATCATCTCCCTGATGGACCGCGCGAAGTCGTCTGGTTTTGTCAAGGTCAATCTGGCTAAGTTGGGAGGTTAAGTATGGCACGTAAATTGCGCTCTTATGGCAAGGACGTTCCGTTTTCCCTGACGTCGATGATGGACATGATGACCATCATTCTGGTGTTCCTTATTAAGAACCTGGATGCCGAAGGTCAGTTGATTACCCAAGCAGAAAACTTGATTCTTCCGATTTCCACCTCCAGGGTGCAACCGAAAGAAGTTTCGCTTTCTGTGGTGGTCGATGCGAATTACGTCGTTGTTGACAATCAAAAGATTGCTCCGGTTCAAGACGTTATAAACCAGTCGGATCTTTTGATCGCATCAGTGGATACGGTGCTCAAGGAACGCCGCGCAACGGAAAAAGAACACGCTTTGCGTGCTGGACTTCCTGCGGACGAACCGGGTAACATCATTATCCAGATCGACAAGAACATCCCTTATGACGTCATGTACAAAGTGATGGCAACGTGTGGCTTCTCTGGTTATACGAACATCGCCTTTGCCGTGACGATGAAAAACGGCGGGGAGGAATAATCATGGCCACAAAGAATCAAAAATCCAAACAACCTGTGGATCCTTTTGTAGCTTCCTTGCTGCCTGAATCCGATAGGCGATTTGCAGGAGTAGCGGGTATTTCCTTAGCCGTTGCTATCGCCTTCTCGTTCTGGGCGTCCATGTATGAAGCTGTCGTTGACGAAGTCATCTTCGAAGAAACGGCTGCCGAAGAACTGACGACGACCATGAAGATTGAAGAAAAGAAGGAAGAAAAGAAGGAAGAAAAGAAAAAGGAAGAGCCGAAAAAGCCTCGCAAAAAGGTTGGCGGTGGCGGAAAGCCCAGAGGAAAGGGACAGCCCAACGCTCCCCAAACTCGTGGCGTTCTCAAACTCTTGACGGCTCAAACGTCGAAAGCCAACTACGCAGCTTATGATTTGATGAAGGACCAAAAGTTCTCCAAAGATATCAATAAGGTGTTGAAGGATGTTGCGGGCCTCCAGACAACGGGTAAGACCGTTCTCGGTGGTCGTCGCGGCAAGGCTGACGGCGGCTTCAATGAAGGTTACGCAGAAGGTGGTTCTGGCGGTATCGGCGATGGTCTTTCGGGACTTCTCGGCGGTGGCGGCGGTGGTATTGCTACCAAGGCCCGCGGAACGATCAAGACTCCTTCGGCTCGTGATATCGACATGGGCGCTGGTGGCGGTTCCCGTTCGGCAGCGGACATCATGAAGGTTGTCCGTCAGCGTACGCCAGGCTTGCGTCATATCTACAACAAATACTTGAAGAAGCAGCCGGGATTTGCCGGTAAGGTGACGCTCCGCTTCACTATTGCTCCGGGTGGCGACATCATCAGTATTTCAATTGCATCTTCGACCACTGGTTACGGTGAATTCGACAATGCGGTGAAGAATACGGTGAAGCGCTGGACGTTCAGCAAGATCAAGTCGGGCAACACCACGGTCACGATTCCGTTCACCTTCTCTGAATAAATTCGTGATTTCACAAAAGGCTGGAAACTGTGGTTTCCGGCCTTTTTTTGTTAGTGAAATTTTCTGGAAAATTTCGATTACGTGGAATGTAAAAGTCTGTTTGCTGCACAAAATCATCGTTTCAAAAACAATGTGGCGTTTTTGGCAAGATGAGAAAATTTCCATTGCGAAGAAAGAAAAGTCTAATTAATTTTAGGGGCAAGAGTAGGTGACTGATGAATTTGAAATCGGCTGCGGCTTTGGGTTTGATCATTGGGATTTTGGGGATTGGATCGTCTTTTGCCTCATTCGCACTCGAGGGATCCGCGGGCAAGAATGCTGCCTATTTCAGGGATAATGGGAGTTTTTTTGACAATTCGGCAAATATCAATCACATCGGCGGCGGTGATGCAAACAACGTAGATGTCGCCGGTCTTCGGATTACGGGTAGAATCCTTTCCAAAGGTCTTTGCTGCAAGAGGAAGAACTTTAACGAAGGTCTCAAAAAAGACATATTCGGTGATTCCGGCGAAGGTCTTTCGGGACTTCTCGGCGGTGGTGGCGGTGGAGGTATTGCTACCAAGGCCCGCGGAACGATCAAGACTCCTTCGGCTAGAGATGTCGGCATGGGCGCCGGTGGCACTCCCCGTTCGGCAGCGGACATCATGAAAGTTGTCCGTCAGCGTACGCCAGGCTTGCGCCATATCTACAACAAATACTTGAAGATGCGGCCGGGATTTGCCGGTAAGGTGACGCTCCGCGTTACAATTGCTCCGGGTGGCGACATCATCCGTATTTCAATTGCATCCTCGACCACTGGTTACGGTGAATTCGACAATGCGGTGAAGAATGCGGTGAAACGCTGGACGTTCAGCAAGATCAAGTCGGGCAACGTCACGGTCTCGATTCCGTTTACCTTCGCAGAATAAATCTGAGATTTAGGCGGGAAAGAGCGTTTTTATTGTTTTTTTTGTGTAATGATTTGACAAAAAGTCGATCGTGCGAAATGCGAAGGGCTGGTTGCTGCATAAAATCATCGGCACAAAAATAATGTGGCGTTTTTTGGAAAGAATTGGGAATTTTCATTGCGAAAAAGGAAAAGTCTAATTAGTTTTAGGGAAAACAGGAGATGACTGATGAATTTGAAATCGGCCGCGACTTTAGGTTTGACCATAGGAATCTTTGGTGTTGGATCGTCTTTTGCCACATTCGCCCGAGTGGAATCCATGGGCAAGAACACCACGTACATTATGGATGACGTGAGTATTTTTGACAATCCGGCAAATATCAATCTTTATCCGAATTATCTTATTGGCGGATTTGGAACGTATTTGGAAGACGTGCCTACGGGAACGAATAAAGATCCTCAGCACCCGACGTTTGGCGGCATTTTTTCGCTGAGCCTGGGCAGTGAAGAATCTCCTGATCCGCGAATTTCAATTGGCGGTCTCTTCGGTCGCGAAGACACAAAGCTTTTCCGCTTTTTGCCGACGTATTATGTCGATGACAACAATCAGGTGCACGCCTTGCCGAAAACGGTCACCAATTTTGACGGTTTTCTCGGAGGAACTTTTTCTAATGGGAATGCTCTGGGTTTGCATGTTTACATTGCCCATCAGGACGGCGGGTATGAAACAGAGAGTGGAACGTATCAGGTGGATGCCAATTCATACGCTTCGGTTATCCGGGCGGATGCCGGTATCAATTTCCAATTGACGAATACGATGGACTGGGAACTTTCGGGTGGTATCGCCCGCGTTCAATACGGTCCGGAACATAAGAATTTCTTTGATGACGGAGATTTCTCTTACTTGGTCAATTCCCGGGCGTTTATTACGTTGGACGCGATTGATGGTGAAATCGTCCCGGCGATGAATGCCCATTTTATCAAAGCGCCTGGTATCAAAGAAACCCATGCTCAGGTAGGCGTTGGCATCAACGTAGGTCTTGACAAAGGATTTTTCTGGTTGGGTGGAGATTTTGTGTGGAACCGTCAAAAGGCTCACGATTGGACGTTTGACTATTCCACAGGGGAATCCACTTATGATTCTCAAGACGAAACGTCTTATTGGGACAAGCGCAATGATATCGGTGGCATTATCAGCTTTGGTATTGAGCGGAATATTTGGTGGGATTGGTTTGTCATTCGCGTGGGCGGTCAAAAAGCGGTCCTTTATACGGAATGCGATAAAAATTCCAACAATGCGGGGAAAAACGGTATTTGCTCGGATGATGGATCGTTCTTTTCCACCAATCCTGTTGGAAATGGCACCATGGACGACCATATTGGCTGGGGCTTTGGCATCAACATCGAAGAAAAACTGAAAATCGACGTGACAATTGCCGAAGACTTCTTGTTCCGCAATCTGTTCCAGGGCGAAGGACGCTGGTTCTCGCGCGTTGACGCAACGTATTCTTTCTAAGCGTCATTGTTCCCGTTTTTGAAAAAGGCAGCGTTCCTTTGATGTGAACCCCGAAAGTTTTGTCCAACTTTCGGGGTTCTGTTTATTTTCTGGATGGTGCTTTTTTATATTTAAAGCATGCGTAAATGGTTGCTGTTTCCCCTCTTTTTTTTGCTATTTGGATGTGCTGAGCCACAAGAAAACATCGAAGCGAAGCTTACGGATTTTTTGCAGGAAGATCTTAAATTCATGGTAGCCCAAACGTTGCTGGCCAGCCACGACAAAGAGGCCCTTTTGGATTCGCCGTATTATCGGATTCGGGATTTGCGCTTTTTTGACAAGGAACATTCCAAGATGTATTCCGCATATGCCAATGTGGAATTTTTCATCTATCGGGATGTTAAAATGTACGAAGAGCGCAAATATCGCTATGACAACACCTATTTGCAATGGGATCGTTATTTTAAGAAGTGGCATTTCGGATGGGATCCGGATAAAAATTGAATGACGGCGTTGTTTTTTAGCTATATTTTCACAAAATTTTTTTAGAAGGAAATCGATTTTGTTTGGACTTTTTTCTTGTGATATTGGCGTCGATCTGGGCACGGCAAATACTCTAGTCCATGTGGCCGGGCAAGGCATCGTTATCAACGAGCCTACTGTCGTTGCGATGGATAGGAAAAATGACCGCGTGACAGCGATCGGCAGTGAGGCGAAAAAAATGCTTGGCCGTACGCCGGGGGCGACAGAAGCGATTCGCCCGATGAAGGATGGCGTGATAGCAGATTTCCAGCTGGTGGAAATTTTGCTTTCGACGTTCATTAAGCGCGTCCAGAAGTATCCGCTGTTTTTGGTGAAACCGCGCATTGTGATTGGTGTGCCGTCGGGAATTACAGAAGTGGAAAAACGCGCTGTGACAGATGCCGCCCGGATGGCCGGTGCGAAAGAAGTGCATCTGGTACATGAGCCTATGGCGGCTGCGATTGGAATGGGGATTCCTGTCGACGGTCCTGCAGGCAATATGATTGTTGACATTGGCGGTGGAACTTCGGACATTGCTGTCATTGCATTGAATGGTATTTCGTGCAATGCGTCTGTTCGCGTTGGCGGCGATGAAATGGATGAAGCCATCGTGAGTTATTTGCGCAAGACTTACAATTTGGTCGTCGGTGAAACTTCTGCAGAACAAATCAAAATGCAAATCGGTTCGGCGTTCCCGCTCGAAGAAGAACTGACGATGGAAGTCAAAGGCCGCGATGTGATGGCGGGACTTCCGCGGACCATGACGATTCGGAGCGAAGAAATTCGGGAAGCGTTGAATGAACCGGTAATCGCCATTGTCGATGCGGTGAAGCAAGCTTTGGCGCTAACGCCTCCGGAACTTTCTGCGGACATTTTGGACCGGGGCATCATCATGTCTGGCGGAGGCTCTAAACTTCGCGGACTGGATGTTCGAATCCGTAAGGAAACGGGACTGTCGGTGAATGTTATCGATGATCCGCTCCTTTGCGTTTGCAAGGGTGCTGCCCGGATTCTGGAAGATTTGGACAAATACCGCCCGGTATTGATTTCTTCTACCGTGTAATTTGAAACATGAAGTTCTTCCGCGTTTTGGGCAAGGTCCTGTCTAAAGGGCATGGTCTAGTACTCTTTGTTCTTTTGTTGCTGGTTGGCGTAGGAATCCGCCACTTGGAAAATGAAGGCAAGGAAACCCTTGTCGCGGGAGCGCTTTCTTCTGTTTATTATCCGGCGCAAGTCGTTGTTTCTTCTGTCAATAGGCTTCATTCCCTGTCGCATGAAAATGATCGATTGAAACGGGAAAACGCCCGCTTGAAAATGGAGCGGGATAATTTGCGCGAAGGGATTGAAGAAGCGAACCGCCTGCGCGAACTGGTGCATTTTGACAACGTTTGGAATTATTCCATTGTGACCGCTCGCGTCATCGGAAAGAATCCGGGGCGTTTTTTGACGACTTTTGTCCTCAATCGGGGAACGGAACACGGAATTAATTTGAACATGCCCGTGTTTACTGTCCATGGGCTTGTCGGGCGTATTTCCGCTGTTTCGAAGACGCATTCCAAAGCGCAGCTTTTACCGGATCCGGCGCTACACGTTTCTGTGATGGTTCAGCGGAGTCGGGTCGTCGGATTTCTTGATGGGGGATCGGTCAATTATTTGCGGGCGACAGTGCCTTCTTATGTGGGAGTCCGCGAAGGTGATACGCTTGTCACCTCGGGGCTTGGCGGCATTTATCCGAAAGGAATCGGCGTAGGCGTTGTACGTTCTTTGCACAAGGGCGATATCGATGTGGTGACAGAACTTGAACTGGAGCCATTCCAAAAATTCACCCGGTTAGAAGAAGTGTTCATTATGCAAAAAGAACCGGATTGGACTGTTCAGGAGATGGTGGATAATGCTGAAGTTCATTAAACATTTTCTGCTGTTTGTCGTGACCATCGTTTTGCAAACGACTCTTGCTTCGAAAATTGTCTTTTATGGGCAGGAACCGGATTTTGTTTTGATTTTTGTCGTCGTCATGGCAATTTCTTGTGGTCCTGTTTCGGGAATGCTTTGGGGATTTTTCGCTGGATTCTCGGAAGACGTTTACTCTTCGGTGGATTGGCTGGGGGCGCAAACGATAGCGTTCACTTGTGTGGGATTTGGCGTAGGGCAGCTTGAAGAAAAGTTTCTCCGGCTGAATTTGGCGACAAAAGTCGCTTTGCTTGGACTTGCCTTTATGTTGAACGATCTCATTTATTACTGGCTTATCGGCATTCCCAAAGCGAGTGTGGGAGAATTCTTTGTGTCCAAGACACTTCCCGAGTGCATTTACACGATGCTGTTTGGGGCTCTGTTCTTCTTTTTGTTGAACCGTTTTGACGACCGTTCACGTAAAAATGCCCGATAAATCTTCTCAAAACGAACTGTTTAGCCGGAATTTGAAGTCCTTGGTTTTCATGGTGATGGTGGGCATTGTCTTTTTTTGCCTGTCTATCCGGTTATTTTATTTGCAATCGGTCCGTTATGAACAAAACTTGCAGAGTTCGGATGAAAACCGTTTGAGACAAATAGAACTCCGTGCAGAGCGCGGATTGATCTTTGACAGGCATGGAACGCTTTTGGTGGGCAACAGGCCTTCGTATCAGATTGTGCTGTTGCCCGCTGAAATCCGCAAGATGAAATCGGAAGAAAAGGATTCGCTGTTTTATCGAATTATCCATTTGAAGGATTCTGCCGGCGATGCCATATTTGATTCCGCTGTTGTCGATACGATGTTTCAACGATGCGCCTGGAAGTCGCATGGGACGCTCCGCATTTTGGAAGACGCTTCCGTGGAACAGGTTTCGGTTGTGCAGGAGCGGTCGTTCGAATTTCCCGGTGTAACGACAGTCGTTGAATCGAGAAGATCTTACCCCTATGGAACTCTCGCCGCTCATGTTTTCGGCTATACGGGAGAAATTACGGAAGAGCAGCTGGCGAAGCCGGAATTCAAAGGCTATTCTTCGGGGGATCGCGTTGGTCAAAAGGGCCTTGAAAAAGAATACGACATTGAATTTCGGGGTGAAGACGGTGTGAAGTTTGTAGAAGTCGATGCTTATGGAAGGGAAGTCGGCTTTATCGAAGGTATGCAGAATACGCCCTCTGTTCCCGGCCTCAGAATGGTGACAACGTTGGATTTGGACGTGCAAAAGGCGGCGGAAGCGGCTTTGCCGGACTCTGTTCGTGGGGCGGTCGTTGCGATTGATCCGCGGAATGGAGAGATTCTGGCGATGGTTTCGTCGCCGCGGATGGATCCGAATATTTTTTCTTTGAAGCGTCGTGAGCGCAATAAAGGCTGGGCGAAGGTCGCCTTGGATTCTACGCGGCCTTTGATGAACCGTGCC
>CAZPKF010000003.1:70611-100354 GCA_964587155.1 uncultured Fibrobacter sp. | reverse complement strand
TAAAGGCTGGGCGAAGGTCGCCTTGGATTCTACGCGGCCTTTGATGAACCGTGCCTGGCGAAGCCGGAATTCAAAGGCTATTCTTCGGGGGATCGCGTTGGTCAAAAGGGCCTTGAAAAAGAATACGACATTGAATTTCGGGGTGAAGACGGTGTGAAGTTTGTAGAAGTCGATGCTTATGGAAGGGAAGTCGGCTTTATCGAAGGTATGCAGAATACGCCCTCTGTTCCCGGCCTCAGAATGGTGACAACGTTGGATTTGGACGTGCAAAAGGCGGCGGAAGCGGCTTTGCCGGACTCTGTTCGTGGGGCGGTCGTTGCGATTGATCCGCGGAATGGAGAGATTCTGGCGATGGTTTCGTCGCCGCGGATGGATCCGAATATTTTTTCTTTGAAGCGTCGTGAGCGCAATAAAGGCTGGGCGAAGGTCGCCTTGGATTCTACGCGGCCTTTGATGAACCGTGCCATTTCCGGTGTGTATCCGCCGGCATCGCCGTTCAAACTGGTGACTTCTGGAGCTGGCCTTGAAAATGGTTTGGTCCGCGCAACAACATATATGCAAAAGTCTTGTACTGGAGGATTTACGTTTGGAGCGCGTTATCAAAAATGCTGGGGGACTCATGGCGGACTGGATTTGGTGAACTCTTTGCGCCTTTCGTGCGATGTGTATTTTTATCAGCTCGGTTTGATGCTCGGCATGGAGCGCATTAATGAATTTGGATACCGGTTTGGGCTGGGACATTTGCTGGGGATTGATATACCAGGAGAAAAGGCGGGGTGGTTGCCGGATTCCGCATCGTTCAATGAACGCAATCGGCGAAATGGTTGGCGTTGGGCCAGAGGTTTGATCTTGAATTTGGCGATTGGGCAGGGACAATTGGTGACTCCGCTTCAAGAAGCTGTTTTGGCGGGTTCCATTGCAACGGGAAAGGGCGTATATCGACCGCATTTGATGAAAGAATTGCGGGATGTCAACAATCAGATTGTGAAACGCTATGTTCCTGAAAAAATTTTTGAAGGCAACATGAAAGAATCAACGCACCGCGCTCTTCTTGACGGATTGGATTCTGTTGTCAATCATCCTGGAGGAACGGGGCGGCGGGCGGCTGTTCCCGGTGTCCGCGTAGGAGGAAAGTCCGGTTCGGCGGAATGGAAAAAAGGAGAAAAAACACATGCGTGGTTTGTCTCCGTGGCCCCGCTCGATAATCCGGAAATCGCTGTTGCCGTCATTCAAGAAGCGGAGGGCGGTGGCGGTGCTAAGTCCGCTCCGATTTGCCGCAAAGTGATGGAGGCTTATTTTGCGGGGCGGATGAAAGATTCCGTGGAGGTCAAAAAATGAGAGGTTCCGGGCGTTTTTTGAACAACGCGATGAAAATCGACTGGCTTTTTTTGATTTTGGTTTTTGCGCTGACTTTTGTGGGAATCACCCTCGTTTATTCGGCGACGGTGAATGCGGAACGCGCTTGGTATGCGTCTCACTGGTTTCGGCAAATCATCTACTTTTTGTTCGGTTGCCTTTTGGCGACGGGTTTTGCCCTTATCCGCATTGATTATTGGCAACGGCTCGCCTTTCCGCTTTATTTCATTACGATATGTCTGTTGGCTTTTGTTGCTTTTGGCGGTGGAGACAGCGCAAAAGGTGCTGGCCGTTGGATTGATTTGGGAATAATCAAAATTCAACCCTCTGAATTCGCCAAGATTACGTTCCTTTTGGCCATGTCAAAATGGCTTTCGACGCACCGGGTGAACATTTTGAAGCCGAAAACATTTGTTGTTCCTGCGGTCATCTTTTTTGTTCCATTTGTGTTGGTGTTGCGACAGCCGGATTTGAGTACAGCTTTGGTTTTTACGGCGGTGACGATTGTCGGGCTTTATTGGGCGGGACTTTCGCTTTTGGATTTGTTCCTGCTTTTGAGTCCGGTCGCTTCGGTGATTCTCTCGTATCCGCAAATTCCCTATTCACAAGTTCTCTGGGGACTGCTCCTTTGCATTGTGTTTTTGGTGATGCTCTCGCGCAAGTTGCCCAAAAAATTTGTCATTTTGATTCTTTCTCTGAATATTATCTGCGGTTATGCGAGTACGGTCGCCTGGAATTCTTTAGAAGATCATCAACGGGATCGAGTGATGACTTTTGTCGATCCGATGCGGGATCCGAAAGGCGCCGGTTATCAAGTCATCCAATCTGAAGTGGCCATTGGAAGTGGAGGACTTTTTGGCAAGGGTTTCCGAGAAGGTTCGCAAACCAATCTGGCGTTTTTGCCGGAGGAACATACTGATTTCATTTTCAGTGTGTTGGGGGAACAATTCGGTTTTGTCGGCTGCGTCACGGTTTTGGGCTTGTATTTCTTGTTCCTTTGGCGAGCGATTTCCATTTGCCGATTGCACTTGGATCCGTTTGTGAATCTTGTTGTGGCGGGTTCTTGTACGATTTTCTTTTTTCACATGACTGTCAATATTTCGATGACTTTGGGACTGATGCCCGTTACCGGATTGCCGTTGCCGTTCCTTTCTTACGGTGGTTCGTTTATGTTGACGTGTATGATGCTTGTCGGTTTGCTGGTGAACATGCGTTATCAGGGGAGTCAGCTGGAAAGCAATTACAATTAACCGGGTGATGACGAGAATGAAAAATTCACCTGCCGCGGACGGGGAATAGAATTTAAAAGTTGAATCATTTGAAACGCCAAAAGAAAGCGGTGTTGTCGCCACCGTGGATTCTTTAGGGGGCGTATCAGAACGACTGGGCTGTAAAACTTTGCCATCCATTTCAGAAAGACAGTGACAGAGATGCTTGTTGCTGATTTGGGAAGACTTTCGGCGTTTAGTTTTCTACATTATGCTTGCATGGAAAACATTTTCACAAATCTTTTGATGATATTTCTTGGGCTGCTGAGCTTGAGTTTTTTGGTCTTTATTCATGAATTGGGACATTTTCTGGTGGCCAAGTGGAATAAAGTCAAAGTGAATACGTTTTCTATCGGGTTCGGCAAAAAACTATTGAAATTCAAAAAGGGCGATACGGAATACTGCATTTCCCTGATTCCGTTTGGCGGTTACGTTTCCATGGAGGGTGAAAATCCGGAAGACTCCGATTCAAAAGATCCGGGTTCCTTTGTCGGGAAAAGTGTGGGTGTCCGTGCGGCGATTGCCTTTGCCGGTCCTTTTGTCAATATCGCCTTTGCGTTTTTGTTGTTGGTGGGCCTTTACATGAAAGGTGTCGAAGAGCCGGTTTCCTCGGAATTAATTGTGGGACTTGTTCTTCCGGGGAGTGCGGCTGAAAAATCTGGAATTTTGCCCGGGGATACTATTTTTGAAATAGACGGAAAGTCCACTAGTGGTTGGGATGATTTTCGGGAACAAATCGGAGTGAGCCTTGGAGCGAAGGTTCCTGTGCGGCTTCTTCGCGGACGAGACACGCTTTTGCTTACCCTGATTCCAGAAGAAATGATCGTTCCTGCTCAGGATTCGTCAAAAAAAGATGTTAGCATGGGTGTTGGCGAATCGGGAATTTTCCCACGTCATCGTGTAGTGGTCAGCGGAAAACCGCTATCGGGAAGTGCTGCGGAAAAAGCGGGGCTTCTCCCCGGCGATACGATTGTGGAAATAAACCATCAGCGGGTGTTCCGCTATCAAGATGTTGTTTCTCTTGTCAACGGGTCAGAAGGAAAACCGTTGGATATTACGATACACCGTTCCGCTGACACGCTTCATAAAAAATTGTCCGCCGTTTTCAACGAAGAACATGAACGTTACATGATTGGCATCCAGATGACCTATGTCATGTTCAACGAAACGCATGTCGTTAGCCGTAATTTTCCTGCGTCCGTTGTCAAAGCTTGCCAAACCAGTTGGAAAATGGCCGTCAGCGTTCCCCGTTACTTTAAACGGATGTTCCAAGGACAGGTGAAAGTCGATGCGATGTCCGGTCCGGTCACAATTGTCGCCGTAATGGGAAACGTGTGGCTTTCCGGTTTTCAAAATTTTCTGATGATTCTGGCTCTCATCAGTATCAACTTGGGAATTATGAACCTTTTGCCCCTCGCCATCACCGACGGAGGAATTCTTTTGTTCCTCTTGATTGAAGCGATTCGCGGAAAGGCGATTTCCCAAGAAAAGCAGGCGTTCATCCAGAAAATCGCATTGGCCTGTTTTTTAGCCCTTTTTGTTTTCATCACTTATCTCGATATTGGGAAAGTGGGACTTTTCTTGAAATAGGTAACTTATGAATATTCTTGTTATCGGCAGCGGCGGTCGTGAAAATGCAATTGCGCTTGCCGTCAAAAAATCGCCTCTGTGTTCTCGTTTGATTTCTGCTCCGGGGAATCCCGGCATGGCTCGACTCGGTGAATGCGTTCCAGTCGATGTGTCTTCTCCGAAGGCGATTGCGGATTTAGCTGAAAAAGAAAAAGTTGATTTTACAATTATTGGACCAGAAGTTCCCTTGGTGAATGGCGTTGTTGATGAATTCCGCGCTCGCGGGCTCCGGGCGTTTGGTCCAGTGAAAGGGGCTGCTGCACTGGAAGGCAGCAAAGCGTTTTCTAAAAATTTCATGAAGAAGTATGGAATTCCGACGGCCGCATACGAAACGTTCTCCAAATTGGAAGACGCGTTGGAATTTTTGAAACAGCATCCGGCTCCGATTGTCGTCAAGGCATCGGGACTCGCCGCGGGAAAGGGCGCCGTTGTCTGTATGACGGATGCAGAAGCGGTGCAGGCGGTTGAAGAAATGCTCGGCGACAAGGCTGTTTTCGGCGATTCCGGAAAGACGGTCGTCATAGAAGAATTCATGAAAGGGGAGGAAGCCTCCTTGTTTGCCGTTTGCGATGGAAAGGATTATGTCTTGCTTTCCACGGCGCAAGATCACAAGCGGATTTTTGATGGAGACCAGGGTCCGAATACCGGAGGAATGGGCGCTTACGCACCAGCTCCCGTTGTGACATCGGAAATCCTTGCTCAGGTTAAATCCCAAGTGATTGAACCGACTCTCCGGGGAATGATTGCTGAGGGATCTCCTTATACAGGTGTACTTTATGTCGGCATTATGGTGACAAAAGACGGGCCTAAAGTCGTGGAATACAATTGCCGTTTGGGAGATCCGGAGTGTCAGGTTGTGCTTCCCGTTTATGGCGGAGATGTTCTTGCATTGTTTGACGCTGCGGAAAAAGGCGAATTGGAAAATTTTAACGCTCCTGAGCAGATGAAAGGCTCGGCGGCGGTCGTTGTCATGGCCAGCGCCGGTTATCCGGGCAGTTATAAGAAAGGCGAAGAGATTTCGGGAATCGAAGATGCCGAAACGGCAGGAGCGATGGTCGTTCATGCCGGTACGTGTTTGCAAAATGGAAAATTGCTCACTTCCGGTGGCCGTGTTCTCGGTGTCGTTGGAACTGGAACGGATCTTAAATCCGCATTGGAAAAGGCTTATGAAGGTTGCGGCAAAATTCATTTTGAAGGCGCATTCTTCCGTAAGGATATTGGTCAAAAAGGACTCGCAAAATGCAAAAAGTGAACGAAACTTTAGTGGGCATTGTCACGGGAAGCAATTCGGACAAGCCGATAGTCGATAAAGTTACCGCGATTCTCGATGAATTCGGAGTCGCTTGGGAATACAATGTACTTTCTGCACACCGCACGCCGAATAAAACGGCTAAATATGCTCAAGAAGCGGAAAGCCGGGGCGTTCAGGTGTTGATTGGTATTGCAGGGCTCGCTGCAGCGCTTCCGGGGACGCTAGCTGCGCACACGACTCTTCCGGTCATTGGCGTGCCTGGCGACGGGGGACCGCTTTCTGGCGTTGACGCTTTGCATTCTATTGTGCAAATGCCGCCGGGCATTCCTGTGGCGACAGTTGGAATTGGAAACGGAAAAAATGCCGCTTATCTGGCAATCGCCATTTTGGCTCTTTCTCACCCGGAACTCCGCGTCAAATTGGCGGAATATCGCCGTTCGTTAGGAGACATTTAATCCGTGAAACGGCTGCTCCTGGGCTTTCTTTGCTTTGTCTCTTTGTCTTTTGCCAAAGAGACTTCTTTGCCGCTATGGGCAAAAGGGGAGCAGCTGACTTTCCGCTTGAGTTGGGGCTTTATCACGGCAGGTTCTGCCGATATGAACGTGAACCCGAGGACGGATGGAAAAATTGAATTTGTCAGCATAGCCAGGAACAACGGCGCTTTCAAAGCGATTTATCCCGTCGCCGATACGATTCATACTGTGGTGGATGGTCAAAGCTTATTGCCGGATTCTTTCCGAAAAATCTTGAACGAAGGTTCTTATCACAGTACATCGCAAATCCTTTTTGACAGGGCTTTGCAAAAAGCCGTTCTTTCGGACACGGTATTTGTCAATTCGCGGCGGGACGACATCAAGTCGCAGATAGACACGGTTGTTGCTCTCAAAGGGTTTGAACATTGCGTTATATCCGCGTTTTACCGGGTTCGCAGCATGGATCTTGTCGGCAAAAAAGACACGTATTTTTCTGCGGTCAGCGGCAAAAAGCGCTATTCGCTGCAAGTGATTGTGCATGGGAAGGAAACAGTAGAAACCGATCTCGGGAAATTTGACTGTTTTAAGGTGGAACCGATTTTAGGGGATGATGGAGCGTTCAAGGCTGCCGGGCAATTGTTTATTTGGTTGACGGACGATGAACGGCGCTTGCCCGTGTTGATGCGCGTCAAGATTCCCATAGGATCTGTCAAGGGTGAATTGGTGCAATTCCGGCAAGAATCGTCCAAATAACTCTTTTTTATCGCTTTTCAATTTCTTTTTACACAAATATTTTGGCATTCGGTATCGAGAATAAACTATATTGGATTGCGGAAGTATTCTATCTCTTAAATAGAGGCTCTTGAGTGATGTTTAAAAAGATTAGTGCTCTGTTCTTTGCCTTGGCTGTAGCCGGCTTTGCACAAGATGATTCCAACCTTTCCGGTTCTTTGGACGGTTCTGCTTCTGAATCTGGAGATCAATCCGCTTTGACAAGCGATGCTTCGGCGTTCGAAGAATCTGATTCGCGGGCGGCGGATCGCGCCAAGAGGCGTGAATTTGAAAAGGACCAGCGCCTTGACGAATTCGCCAACAACCTCCGTCGCCGCGATTGGCTCAAAGACCGTTTGGTGTTTGAAATTGGTATGGGTTCCCGTCAGCCGGTGATGGGTGAAACGGGACTCGGCATGGGCTTCGGGTTTGGTGCTGAATACATCACCCGTTGGCATTTGGCCCTGTTTGGTTCGTTTGGGTTTATACCCAGTGGCGATGATCCGGATTTTTCCAACTTTAAATTGGAAGGTGGCACGGGTTGGAAAGTCGGTTTGAACTATTACCTGTTCCCGAAGAATCCGCTCCATTTGGGCTTCTCTGCCTCTTATGGTACGGTTTATTATGACCACGCCGTCCTTGCCGATGAATCGAACGATTTTACGCGTGAACTGATTACGACTATGGGATTCCAGTTCGACCTTTTGGTCACATATTTGACAGACGAATGGTATTATCTCCAGTTTGCAATTGGTATGTACTATGCGCCGAATGCGTATGACGATTCCCACGAAAAGAATAAAAAGGGTGAAAGCGTTTCTCGCGTGATAGACGGCGACGGCATCTCGAAATTCGGGCTTGTTTTCGGAATCACGATCGGCTTCGCATTGCCGGAATTCTTCCCAGATGCGACCGAAATCCGGCGGCGTGAACGGGAAAAGAAATACGCCAACGAAGATTGATTTGTAAAAGAAATTTCAAAGGCGGACGAAAGTCCGCCTTTTTTATTTGAATCGCTTGAAGCTTTGAAAAAATAATTCTATATTCGGTGTGCTCTAAAATTGTCCGCGTAGCTCAATTGGATAGAGTGTCAGTTTCCGAAACTGAAGGTCACGAGTTCGACTCTCGTCGTGGGCACTGTAAACGCACCGGGAAATCCCGGTGCGTTTCTGTTTTGAAATTAGGCTGGGCCTAGAATTTTGCCTATCAGTTCGTGGGGCTCCGCATCGAGAATTTGCACGCGGTAAAATTCACCGGGAGTCGCATCTCCTTCGACGATTTTCACGATATCGTCGGAGTCTAGGGAATTGCCTTCGGTGCGTCCGATAAAGTGATAATCGCTTTCTTCGGCGACTTCATCGATAAGGACTTTGACTTCTTTTCCGATAAGCGCTTCGTTCGCTTCGCAGGAAATTTCTTCTTGCAAATCGTTGATGGCATCCAACCGGGCGCGGGCCAATTCTTCGGGGACGGGAGGGTCTTTGATTTTCAATGCTGGCGTGCCTTCTTCGGGGCTGAAAACGAAACCGCCCAAATGTTCAAAACGCACGTCTTGAATCAAGCGCATCAATTCTTCGAAGTCTTCTTGAGTTTCTCCGGGAAAGCCGACGAGAACCGTTGTCCGGAGTGTGACTCCCGGAATTTTTTGCCGGATATCGTTCAGCATCGTACGCAAGGAGTTTTCGTCGTAGTGGCGGCGCATCCGCTTGAGAACGCTGCTGCTCGCATGTTGAATCGGCATGTCGACGTATTTGCAAAGGCGCGGTTCTTTCGCCATCAGTTCTAGGAGTTCGTCGTCGATAAATTCCGGATACCAATAAAGGGTTCGAATCCAAGGAATTTGCGTTTCGTTTAAAATGGCCTTGAGTAGATCCGCCAAGGATGGTCCGTCTTTTTTGCCCCGGTCATGCCCGTAGAACGTTGTGTCTTGAGCGATGAGAGTCAATTCCTGAACGCCTTGCTCTTCTAACTGTTTGGCCTCTTTGACAATGCTTTCGATGGAAAAGGAAACCTGCTTTCCCCGGATGTTCGGGATGGCGCAAAAGGCGCACCGGCGGTCACAGCCTTCGGCTATTTTCAGGTAGGCGTGGTGGGGGACTCCGCCCAAGTTCAGTCGCCGTAAATTTTCGGTGCCGCAGGACTTTTCACCTAATCCCAAAATCTTTAAAAGCTTTCCGGGTTCATAAGTGCCTAACCAAAAATCGACTTCGGGAATTTCGTTGGGCAGTTCTTGAATGTAACGCCCGGAAAGGCAACCGGTCACGATAAGCTTTTGCGTGTCGGTTTTTTCTTTGGCAAAAGAGAGAATCGTGTTGATGGATTCTTCTTTGGCGGCTTCGATGAATCCGCAAGTGTTGATAAGGATGTAGTCTGCTTTTTTTACAGATTCTTCGGAGACGAATCCGACGGACAGAAGCTCGGCCAGCAGATGTTCGGCATCAACCTGGTTCTTGGCGCAGCCTAATTGGACGGTGAAAACGCGTGGATGTTTCAAAATGATTCCCAGTCGTCGTAAACTTCTTCTGCGGCGGGGGGTTCTGCTGCAGGTTGGGTGTTTTCTGTGGCGGGAGTTTCTGTTTTGATTGCATCCGTTGGGGAATTTTCTTCGACAGGAAGAGGTTCTTCGACTGGCTTTGCCGGTTCTTGTTCCGGTTCGGCGGGGACTTCTGCCGATTCTTGGACGGGAGCGGGTTCTTCACTGGGTGTGACAGGTTCTTGTTCTTGGACAGGAGCTTCTTCAATCTCTGGAGAGGAGCTTGTGTAAGAACCGGAATGGTTGTAAGAATCAGAACTGCCGTAAGAGCCTGCGTTTTCTCCGGATTCCGGACTGCCTATTTGGTCGTTCGCCTTGTTGTCAATCCACCAAGCGAAACCGAGTGGCTCTAACGAGGCTTTGCCGAATGCGCGGGCGTCATCGGTTTTTTTGAAGTAGCCGACGCGTACGCGGTAGTAGGTGCCTTCCAATTCCCCGGGATTTTCAACTTGCGCCAAATAGCCGCGGATGCCTTTTTCTTCCAATTTTTTCAGCACGGTTTGGGCGTTGCGTTTGGAAGGCTGGATGCTGACCTGAATGGTGATGGAACCTTCTGACCCGGGCGGAACGATTTCTGTGCCGGCGATGGAAAATGTTCCGGAAGAAGTTTCAGAGTCCGAAGAGAGGGATTGGATGGACTGAAGCTCCGGCATGGAGTCGCCTTGCCCTTTGGATTCGGATTCTTTGACAGGCGCTTCGACTTTTTTGACGGGTGCAATTTCCGGGACGACTTCGTCGTCGCTGTTGCAACCGCATAATGCCGAGATGAAAATCGCGGAACAGGCGGCGATGAAAAATTTGTTTGAAGGCACCTTTCGTTCTCCTTGTCTGTAGCTCCAAAGATTTTTCAAAATATAGATAAGTCTTTTTCCCCGTGCAAGTTGTGACACTTTCAAAACGGGATTCTTTGCCGTGAAAGCGGCATCCCTTGACGGATTGACTTCTTTTTGGTATATTTGTGCCGCATTTCAAAATTTTTCAACCCGAGGAATCGAATGATCGGTGTCGTAGTTAAAGCCAATGAACCTTTTGAACGCGCTCTCAAGCGTTTCACCAAGTCTTGCGAAAAGAATGGAATCATTTCCGATGTGAAAAAACATCAGCGTTATGAAAAACCGTCTGAAGAACGGAAGCGCATTGAAACCGCTGCCCGTCGCAAGCGCCTGAAAGAACTCGCCGAAGCGAATCGCAAGCGTCTTTATTAATTTTGGCTTTTTGAAATGCCAAGGGAAAGTGTAAACTTTCCCTTTTGGTGTTTATATATTAAATAGGTTTCCCCGTTGGGGAAAGGAGTTTTTATGGCAGATTCTTTGGTCAAGGCGGAAAGCCCTCTTCTCAATGCCATTTTGGCAGACATCAAAGCGGCGATGAAAGCGCGTGATGCGGCGACTCTTGAAGTGCTCCGCATGTTGCATTCCGACATCAAAAACGTCGCCATCAATGCGCAAAAGGATATCACGGACGAAACCGTTTTGGATGTTTTGTCCAAAAGCATCAAGCAGCGTACCGAAGCTGTAGAAATGCTCCGCAAGGGCGGGCGAGAAGAAAATGCCCAAGAAGAAGAAAAGGCTCTCTCCCTTTACAAAAAATATTTGCCGCAACCGTTGACGGAAGAAGAAGTGACAGCCCTGATTGCCGAAATTAAAACGCAGGTCGGAGCTGCAGGGCCCAAGGATATGGGGAAAGTGATGAAAGAACTTTCTCCGAAAACGAAAGGCCGCTTTGATGGTCGCCGCTTAAGCGAACTGGTCAAGGCTGCGTTGAATTAAGCCTTGGAAATGGTTGCAAAATAGTTTTGCGCAGATAGAAAAGGAACATTTGTTCTAGTGCGTTTGGAAGGAATGCTCGAAAAAAAATCTCGCCGATTTGGCGAGATTTTTTTTGAAATTAAAATTCTTCAAGACCTTGGGGGGTTGCCAAAATGACGCTGTTCGCCATGCCGATGAACAGCCCGTGTCCCAAAAGTCCGGGGATTCTGTCCAAATCAAAACTCAATTTTTCGGGATCGGCGATGGGTCCGAATTTGGCATCGGCGATTAAATTTCCAGAATCGCTGATGACGGGGCCGTCTTTTCCGGGGGCGCCCATCCGGACGGAAAGTGTCGCTCCGAGGTTTGAAACTTTACGCGTTACCGATGCAATGGCGTTCGGGAGAATTTCAAGTGGAACGGCGAATTTTTCACCGAGGGTGTTGACTTTTTTCCCTGAATCCGCGATGATGATGTAATTGTCCGCCATGGACGCGACGATTTTTTCCAAAAGATGGGCTGCGCCGCGCCCTTTGATGAGATTTTTGCTCGGGTCGATTTCATCGGCTCCATCGATGGCGATGTCCAGGTGGTCTGTTTCGCTTAAATCAACCAAAGGAATATGAAGGTTGCGACACTGGAGCGTTGTACTCCAACTTGTGCTGACTGCGGTGATGCGGAGGTTCTCTTCCCGGATGCGTTCTCCCAAGCGTTCCACCATGTAAGCGGCGGTGCTGCCGGTTCCTAATCCAACGGTCATGCCGGATTCAATCCGGTTTGCGGCGCGGATGCCTGCGGCTTTTTTGAGCGCGTTTAAGTCTGTCATAGTTTCTCCTGGGGTTAAAACGGTAATTCGTCGTCGCTAAGATCGTCTTCTTCGTCTTCTTCGTCTTCTTCGTATTCGTCGGGCACGCCTGTTTCTAGTTCGGTCGCCGATGCGTCGGAAATATCGATGATATGGATGTCAAAAGTCAAATCTTTGCCTGCGAAGGGATGATTCCCATCCAAAATGACGAAATCTTTTTGAATTTCGCGGATAACGTAAATCGGCGGATCATCTTCTTCGTTGTCGGCAGCGTAAATGTCGTGCGGGTCTTCGGGAATGGATATTTCGGTATCCGGCGTTTTCTGGATCCATTCCAATTCCATGCCCAGCCACAGTTCGCCGATTTCGTACAGTTCTTGTTTGGGAACTTTGACAATCAAATCGCTGCGGTAAGGGCCGTATCCTTTATTATAAGGAATGTTTGCAATGACGTGGTCACCGATGTGGTGGCCTTCTAAAGCATCTTCTAAACCTTCGATGACGCTGTCGCATCCTTGCATATAGACAAAAGGGTACGTTTTCGGAACTTCTTCGATGATTTTGCCGTTTTCGTCTTTTAAGGAATAGCTTATGCTAACTTTCTTGTTTTTCTCGACCGTTTCCATTAACCGTAAATATAGAAAAGCTATATTGAATGGTATGTTGTATGGAATTTATTCGGACATTCACGCAAATCTACCGGCTTTGGAAGTCGTATTGGAATCAATGACGGCTCATGGGGTGGAGCGTCGTGTTTGTCTTGGCGATATCGTGGGATACGGAGCCAGTCCGAATGAATGCGTCTCCATTGTGAAAGAAAACGCCGATGTTTGCATTTTGGGTAATCACGACAGTGTCGCCATCAAATGGGATTCGGACGTGGGTTTCAATCCTTATGCGAAAAAAGCGATTGAATGGACGCAAAGTGCGTTGACGGAAGAATCCAAACAGTATTTGCGGTCGTTGCCTTACATGTTGGAAGAAAACGACATTTGCTTTGTCCACGCATCTCCGATGTCTCCGGCGGATTGGATTTATGTCACGGATTTAGAAGATGCCTTGGACGCTTATGATCATTTTTCGGAAAGGCATTGCTTTTTCGGCCACACGCACAGTCCGGTAATCGTCGCCATGCGCGATGGAGAAATTCCGAAGGTCATAGAAACGGGAAGTTATGCGTTAGAAAACGGAGAACGCTTGTTGATGAATGTCGGTAGCGTGGGACAGCCGCGGGACCGCGACCCGAGGGCCTGTTACTGTCTTTATGATACGGAAAATCGGACAGTGAAATTGGTGAGATTGGAATACGATATCGCCCGGACGCAGAAAGCGATGCGCGATGTAGGGCTCCCGGACTTTTTGGTGGAACGGTTGGAATTGGGACGATGAAACTCGTCGTTGCCGTTTTTGGAAAACCGGGATCGCCTTTTGTCAAAGAGGAAGTGGAAAAATACACGAAGCGTTTGCGATCGTCCAATGTACAAATCGAAGTCGTGGAATTGCGTGAAAGTAAACGTGAAGACCGGTTGAAGGGACTTGCAGAAGAAGCGGCTGAATTTTCAAAACGGTTCCCTCGCGAGAAATTCAAATGGATAGCGCTTGCCGAAGAAGGGCGACTTTTGAATACGGTGCAGCTTTCGAATTGGATTCGTCCGCAGTTGGCGTCGAATTGCGTATTTCTCATCGGATCGGCTTATGGAATTTCGGAAGAAATCAAAAAACAGTCGTCTCTGCTGCTTTCGCTTTCACCGTTGACTTTTACGCATGATCATGCGCGGGTGATTTTGGTGGAACAGCTTTACCGCACGTTGATGGTTATCGCTGGGCATCCTTATCACCATGTCTGATTTTTTGAGGCTTGCAAATGAATTGTGAAAATATCCAAAAAGATTTGAAGGTTCTCCGCGAAGCGTTGAAAGAAAGAGAAACATACTTGCACGCTTGTCGCATTATTGAATTTGACAAACAAACGGTTTGTCCATCGATGGCTTTGCAACGTCAGGGAGAAGCCGCGGCGTTCCTTTCAAATCGGGCGTTCCGGATTTCGAAGTCGGTCAAATTCATTTCGGCGTTGGAACGCCTTTTTGGCAAGCGAAATTATTTGGATGAATGGGACAAAGTTCTGGTGGAAAATTTGTACAGGGAGCATCTCCGCACTAAAAACGTGACTCCTAAAATGGACAAAGAATTTTCGTTGGTTTTCAACCGGGCTTTTGTGGATTGGCTTTCGGCTAAGGAACGTTCGGATTATTCTCTGTTTGCTCCGTCACTTTCGGAAGTTCGCCGGGTTTCTTTGAAGCAAATAGCATTGGCGGAAAAAAAGTCTAAAGTTCCCTACGATAATTTATTGGATGTTTATGAACGCGGCATGACAGCTAAGGATTTGAATCGCATTTTTGAATCTTGCAAGGAATGCCTTGTTCCTATGCTCCGGAAAATTCTAAAAAGCAAAAAGAAAATCCGGACGGATTTTTTGTCTAGGCCAGTGACGGATGAATCGCAGCGGAAAATGGCGGATTACCTTTTGAAATTAATCGGCTTTGATTTTAGCCGGGGAACATTTTCGACAAGCGAACATCCATTTACCGAAGGTCTTGCCGAAGATGATGTCCGCGTGACGACGCATTACGACAGAAAACAGTTTACGTCTAGCATGTATTCGATTATTCATGAAGGCGGGCACGCTTTATTTGAACAGAATCAGCCAATGGAAAATTTTGAACATTTCGTTCAATATGGAAAAACATTGGGGCAGCACGAATCAGTTTCGCGTTTTTACGAAAATCGCATTGGGCGATCCCGGGCGTTCATCCATTTGATTTTCAAAAAGGCCAAGGAAATTTTTCCAACGGTCTTTGTCGACGTGACGGAAAAGCAGTTTTACGAAGCAGTGAATTTGGTGACCCCAAGCTTTGTGCGCACGGAAGCGGATGAATTCACTTATACGTTCCATATCATTATCCGTTTTGAAATGGAGCAATTGATATTGAACGAAAAAGTAGATGTGGCGGATCTTCCCCGAATTTGGAATGACAAGTACGAAGAATATCTGGGCATCCGACCGTCGAAAGACAGCGAGGGAATTTTGCAAGACGTTCACTGGACATCTGGATTCGGATATTTTCCGACGTATGCGTTGGGAAATTTTTATAACGCCATGTATTATAATCGGATGCAAGAAGATTTGAATATTGATGAAGCTGTCTCTGACGGGAAAATCTGCTTGATCAACGATTGGATGAAAGAGCATGTCTGGAAATTTGCAGACCGGCTCGACGCCAAAACTTGGATTCGAAAAATCACCGGGCGTGAATTTACCGAAAGGGATTTTTTGGATTATCTCGAACGGAAATATGGCAGTTTGTATGGTGTGTGAACAGAATCGCGCGCAAAAGGCGGAGAAAAGCATTTCTAAAAAATTTCGCAGCAAACTGTGGAGTCCTTTTGTATCTGCCATTAAAACGTATCGACTGATTCGTCCCGGGGATAAAATTGCTGTCTGTATTTCGGGCGGTAAGGATTCCATGCTCCTCGCAAAACTGATGCAAATGCTGCACCGTTACACAGAAATTCCGTTTGACGTGGAATATTTGGTTATGGATCCGGGGTACAGTGCAAAGAATCGTGAAAAAATCGAAAGCAACGCCGCCTTGCTCGAAATTCCCATCCGGATTTTCAATACGGATATTTTTGATGTGGCCAATCGGGAAAAGAAATCGCCGTGTTACATTTGCGCCCGAATGCGCCGCGGGCATTTATACCGTTTTGCCAAAGATATGGGCTGCAATAAAATCGCCCTGGGACATCATTTTTCGGATGTTATCGAAACGACTGTGCTCAGTTTGTTTTACGGTTCCCAGTTGCAGGCGATGCCGCCGATGCTCCACAGCCGAAATTTTGAAGGAATGGATTTAATCCGCCCGCTTTATTCTGTACATGAAGACGACATTGTCGCCTGGTGCCGTTATAACGATTTGCATTTCATCCAATGCGCTTGCAAGTTTACGGAAAAAGAAATGGAAAGCGATGGAGAAGAACGGAGCAAACGGAAAGAAGTTAAACTGCTGATTCGCCAATTGAAAAAGCACAATCCCGGCATTGAAAAAAGCATTTTTCACGCAGTCCATTCGGTGTGCATCGAAACGTTTCCCGGATTTAAAGCGGATGGGAAACGGCATTCTTTTTTAGAACGTTTTGACGCGGAATCCGAATGGAAAACATTTGGAAAATGAATTTTGATTAAAGAATGATAATTAAAGTCCCGGCGGCAAGTAAAATTGTCCCGAGAGTGGCTTTGGCTGAAAATGGCTCGTGAAGAAAAACGAAGGCCAGAATCAAAGTGGGGACCAGGCTCAATTTATCGATGGGGACAACTTTGGAAACGTCGCCTGTTTGGAGTGCTTTGTAGTAACAAAGCCACGAAACGCCGGTGGCGATTCCAGAAAGTACGAGAAAAAGCCAACTTTTTTTGTTGATGTTTACAATTTCACCTTGGACGTTTGTAATAAAAACCATGCCCCACGCCATTAAGAGTTCAATGATTGTCCGAATTGCCGTAGCAAGAGTGGAATTGATATTTTCAATTCCAACTTTTGCTAAAATGGCTGTCAATGCGGCAAATAGGGCTGCTCTGATGGCGAACAGCAGTCACATTGCCTTTAGTCTTTTTTCTTCAGAAGGGTTCCGCAGAGGAACATGGAAAAGAGAATGCTTGTCACCAAGAATACGGCGATGCCGATGCAGGCGAGATGTCCGATTCCTTGGAGGCCGCGGTGAGTGGTGAACAGGAAACCGACGAACCCGGCGATAGTCGTCAGTGAACTGGCTATGACATCGCGCCCGGTCGTATCCAAAAGCTTGCGGAGGGAATGTTCTTTATTCGACGCCCAATCCGTGATAAAATAAATGGTCGAGTCGATACCGATTCCCAAAGCCATTGGAATGACGATGACGTTGTAAATGCTGATTTTTCCAAAGTCAAGGAAGTGCGTGAGGAATCCGAGAAGTCCAAGCGTAATGAGGAATCCCATGCCAAAAGAAATTCCGCCGGTGAGGAAAAGTTTCGGTTTGCGGAATGAAATGACCATTGTCAGCAGAATGACGACGATGATGGCTGCCGCCAATTTGTAGCTGTCCTCTTTGACGGATTCAATGACATCGGAAAGGATGAACTGTGACGAGAATGTCCGCAGGTTTTCGCCGTCAAAATTCCAGTGGCCGTAGCGGTTCTGGAATTTGTGGAGCGCGTTGGCATCCCAACTGGGGAAGTCGCCGTAAATAAATCCGATCTTTCCATAAGAGCCGTCTTTTTCGCGGAGAAGGTCCAAAGTCCATTCGGGAATATCTTCGGGAGAGAAGGTCTCTTCCACTTTCGCCAATTGGCGGAGTGTGGCGATGTTCGAAGAATCTTCGCCCGTGGCGCGGTCAAAAATCCGGGCGCTTGCCAAATCCCGAATTTCTTCGATGACTTCTAACCGGGCGTTTTGTGAATCTTGTGGGGGCACGAAGGTTTTGAGCGTGAGGAAACTGCCGAGCATCGGGTCTTTTTCTTCGAGAAGGCGATACATGAGCGTATCGTAAAGTTTGTCTAATTGCTCTGGCTTAGAACCCATCACGGCAGCGGGTGTGGAGGATTTCGCCTTGCCGGAAGCGGTTGTCACCTTGGTCGAAATTTTATTCTTCTTTTGCGTGTTGTCTGTCGAAACACGGCGCAAATTGCGCAAGTTGTGTTCAAAATCCACATATTGACAATAATAAATGGAAGCTCCGCCGATCAAAAATCCCACAATGGCTGCTCTCGTGAAGAATTTCCGGATTTTCGCTTCGCTCCAAGATTTGGGCAGAAGGCTTCCTGTCGGTGCAGGGGGAATTCCGCCAAGGCATTTGACAAAAACCGGAAGCACGAGGAACGAAGTTATCATGCTGAACAGAACGCCCATCGATGCGACGATTCCAAATTCATAGAACCCACGGAATTGGGAAGTCAAAAGGGTGAGGAACGCGGCGATGGTCGTGAAGCTTGCCAAAATGAACGGTTTGCACATTTTCTTTTGGGCGTTTTCCAGAACCTCTTCGAGGTTTGCAAACTTGTGCAACATCTTTTGCGCGGTTCCCAACATGTGAATGGAATAGTCGATGCCGATGCCCAAAATAATCGAGGCGACAAAAACCGTGAACGGATTGAATTTCCCGTATAAAAGAGCGGTAAAAGCAAGTGTCGGAATACAGGCGTAAAGTACGGTGGCCGTCAACAAAATCGGGCCTTTGAAGCTGCGTAAAAAGAAAACGGAGAGGAAAAAGATGAGAACAAGGCTTATCCCAAAAGAGAACGTACTGTCGTTTGCAATGTCGTCGACTTCTTTCAGACCTTCATAAGTTCCTTCGACGGTGAATCGCGTGGGAACAGGATAATTTTTGCTGTTGAAGTATTGCAAAAGCGTATCGGTGCGGGCCAAAATATGCGTAACGAATTCATAGTCGGTCGATGGCTTTAACAGCTTGGCGTTGACGACTCCGTTGAAGAGAATTTTTCCGGTGCTGTCCGGCTTGGGACTGCCAATCAAGCGCGTTTTCAACCGGGAGGGAATGGTCGATTTGGAATCCCATTCAGAGGATTTGCTTTCTGTTTTTGCGGAGTCTTTTTGAAAGAACGAATCAAAGGCGCTCAATGCTTCATCGGGAAGTCCTAGCTCTTGTGGAATGCTCGCGTCAAACCAAACTCGCTCCTTTTTTTCTTGTGGGACGTTGTCAGAAAGCAAATCGACGACAAGCGGCCCGTTCTCCCGACCGATTTCTTGTTGGACATCTTCCAAATTATCGCGAATCTTTTCGAGATGTTTCGTCGGAAGATAAAGAAGGGCGTTGTCTTTGAAAAATTGATTTTCGTTATCGATCTGCGTTGAAACAAAATCGCCTTGCCAATTTTTGTGGATGTAATCGGTGATGGAATCCTGCATGGCGGCGACAAGGTCGACATCTTCGCTTTGAATCGCTATCATGAATCTGTCGGTACTGCCGAATCGTTCGTAGGATTCGTTTAGAGCGATGACGCTCGGCGTTTTTTCTGGGAGCAAGTGTGCTAAATCGGCATCGAGTTTCAACCCCGGATAGACGAGAATGGGAAATGCAAATACAAGCGCGAGCAAAATGTAAAATGCCAGAGCTTTATAAGGGTGTTTGCAAATGAGGGGAATGTACCAGCCAGAAAATCTTTCTATGAGCGTCTTTTTTGTAGCCATAAGTCAAATATATAAATATTCGATTTTTAGCTAGACAAAAGGCTTGCAGTATCCGATAAATCGCCTAGGAACGGCTGTAAGCGGAGTTATTCCGGAGGCAACATTTTATCATTGCGGAGCAGGGATCGCAAAACGCGGCTTGCGCCGATTGCGCGAAGTTTCCAGGCGACGGAAAGGGAATCTGTCGAACGGGAATATTCTCCGTTTTTGCCCACGTAAACTTCTTCGTTTTCTAGTCCGCCAGTCAAAACGGAATCCCGGAAACCGAGAAAATAGGCGTTCTGCGTGTAAAATAGTGACGGTTGTTCCGCCGGGCGCTTTTCAGAAAGCAAATCGTATCCCCAAAAATGATTTGGCCCACGAACTTGCGCCAAATCCAAAATGGTTGGCCCCACATCTAGTTGAGAAGCGACGTCTTCGCGGATTTCCAAGCCGTGGAAGAGATTTGTGTCCGCGGAAAAAATTCCCAGGAAAATCTGCGAAGCGGCGACTCCCAAGGGCTGCGGAACGCGGTAGTCGATTGAATCGACAGGCGTATCGTGGTCGCCTAAAATGAGGATGACTGTCCTTTCGAAATCAGGGCGTGTGGCTAGTGCGCTGAAAAAACGGCCCAATTGCAAATCAGTGTAACGGACCGCGTTGCGATAACGGAGCATGGCGTCGTCGGGCTTTGGGGCGAACGATTCCGGGTAATTGTAAAATGGAATGTGCGAAGCGATTGTGTTGAATGTCAACAGCCAATTTTTGTCGGTCGGGAGTTTTTTTAGTGTGCTAATCGCCCTGTCAACGCCCAGACTGTCCATTGTTCCTGGAATTTCGGGGTCTTCCAAGGCACTCCATTCTCCATAAAATTTTTCGACGAAGGGAAGTGTGTGGTCAAAAATTGGATTTGAAATGGTGACGTAAGCGCGAATGTAATCCGTCAAGTATTCCGGGAATCCCCTAAAATGGTTCGAAGCGTAAAAGCTAGGCAAATCGCGGTTCGGATGCGAAGGAAATCCCAGGTAAGTGGACATTGTTCCGCGAACAGTCGGATAGCTGCCGCTGAAGGCGCGCTTAAACCAGAGCGCCCCGCCGCCGTTTGAAAAGTATCCTCCGTTTGCTAATTTCCAAATGTGCGGAGCGAACGTCGTGTCGCCTTCGAGCATTTGGTTGAAAACGCGCCCCTTAAAAGATTCTCCAAAAATCAAAACGATGTTGTAAGGGTGCTCCGCTTTGAACGGAATTGCCGAAGCGTTCCTGAATCCGGGGTAATCCGCGTAGACTCTCGCCGCTGAAAAATCCTTAGGAAGAAATGCGTCCAGGTCGGCGACAAGTTCATCTGTCACCGTGTAATTGTCTTTCACGAATTCGAACGTTTCTTCTGCGGCGATATGCAGGATGGGTGCCGTCAGCGTGTGCTTTCCAAGGGTGAAACGCATATCGACGGGAATATTGAATACGGGAATTGTTTTGACTCCGCGTGTTCCCGCCAAAAACAGCCAAAGGGGAATGGAAGAAAGGATGAGCCCCGAAACAAGCATCGCCACGGGGAGTTTCTTGCCGAAAACGGAAGCTGCTTTGGGATTTTCTTTTTTCTGCTTTTGGCGATGTTTTGTGTAAAAAATGCAAAAGGTGATTGCCGCTGCTATGATAACGAAAAGCGTCCCCAAGTATAACGCCGTTCCCGGTTCGTTTCCGAGGGTGGAGGTCGTCGTGGAATCAAAAATGTTCGAGGGGTGAAAATACGTGCGGATATAAGAATAGGAAAGACGCTGATGGGTGAAACGGAAAACTTCGTAATCGACAATGGCGAAGAAGAAATAAAAAACGTAAAAAAGGGAAAGTGCGCGAGGAGCCTTTGCGAAAGCGAATAGGGAAGACATTGCAAGAATGGCTCCGTAAGCCATGGACAGTTGCCATAGAATTTTTCCGGAGAACATTTCGAGCATGGAAAGTCCCAAAGGGTCGGGAAGCGCGTAGAAAAAGACTAGCAAAAGTGTCTGGATAAAAAACGCGAAAAGCGTGATGCCTAGGATGGGATTCTTGAAACAGCGCATATTCAAAACAATTTAGATAAGCCTTTGAAATTTTTAGCCGGCGTTTAAGATGAAATCAACCGCTTTTTCCAAATCGGCGGTTTGACGCGCGTGAACTTGGGCGTAACGGGCTTTGGCGCGTTCTGCGTAAAGCGCGTAAATGGCGGGGTCGAGCAATTGAAGGATGCGGTTTGCCATTTCGCTTTGAGAATACGGATCAAAATAAATGGCCGCGTCTCCGCAAATTTCTGGAACGGATGTTGTGCCGCTTGCTGCAACGGGAACTCCGTAGCGCATTGACTGCAGCGGAGGGTAGCCGAAGCCTTCGTTTAGCGATGGGAATACAAATGCGTAGGCGTTCTGGTGCAAAAGCTCCAACTCGCCGGATTCAACGTAGTCCATGAACAAGAACCGTTCCGGGTGATTTAAATGCCGCCTGTAAACTTGTGGATTTGTCACCCCGGTGACGATGATTTGATGCGGAAAACGGGCGCGTTCCAAGTCCATCAAATTGTCGAAAGCCCGGACGGCGCGCAAATTGTTCTTTTCCCAACGGGCGCCGCTGGTGAGCAGAAAGTAGTTTTTGGGGGAAATTCCCGAAGGAAGCTGCCCTTTCGGAGCGATTTCGCGCATTGGACTGTAAAATACGGGAATGTGTGCGTCCATCAGCTGCGGGAAAAACGCCCGGATAGAAGCCCGGCTGTGCTCGCTTACAGTCATGGCCTGCACGGAACCATTCGCAATGCGGTTCGCCAAAGCTTGGTATTTGGGCTTGTAGAAATGTTTTTTCCAACATTCGCGGTAACGCAGCAGGGCTTCCCCTTTTTGGGAAAGAGTCCGTGCAAAAAAAATTCCCATGGGATGGTATCGCATTTCCAAAGCCCGGACTCCGTGCCAGGTGAAAACGAAACGGCGGACTGAAATTTCCCATTTTTTTTCAAGGGAAAAAAGCGGCGTGTAAAAGGTATCGATTTTGTTTTCGTCAACAATGGACTGCGGTTTTTTTTCGCGGATGTCGCACAGCGGAATCCGATTTTCCCGACAGGCGTTCAGAATTTCCGGATCCAAATGTTTTTTGGAATCGTAAGCGCAAAAAAGATGAGTCTCTGATGATGTTTGAAAATGCAAACGTTCGACGATTTTCCAAAACAGAACTTCGCCGTAAGAACCGCCACCATGAAATTTGGCGCTGTGGATGGGCTGAACCGCTGTGAGGTTGAAGAGAATGTTCACGCAAGGACCTCTGCAATGGAGTTTCTCTGGCAAAGATAGAACATTTCAAAAAAGAGAGCGACAGGAAGCCTGCCGCTCTAAATGTTTTCACAACGGAATAATCCTTATTGTGAATTGCTTTCAGAATTTGAATACAATATACATTTATTTTGGAAAATGGTTCGAAAAAAAATGCAGAAATTGAAAAAATCAGATGAAAATGAAACAAGTTCGGAGTTGACTGAAAATGTCAATTTGAAAAGGTAAATTTAAAATTTTGCTTGTGAATGAAACTTGCATCCCGTTGAGTGCAAAATGTCAAAATCGGTTCATTTTTCAAAATGTTTGTTTATATTGGAAAAGGGTTTATCAAAAATCAAATAGCGAACGGAGAGTATCGTGAAAAAAATTTTAGGACTGGATTTGGGAACGGCTAGCATTGGTTGGGCCGTGGTAAACGAAGCGGAAACATCAGAAGAAAAATCTTCCATTGTCAAATTGGGAGTGCGGACAATCAGCTATGATAATTTCGTCTCGTCGGAAAAAAAGACAGAGAGCAAAACGCCTGAACTGGATTTTAACAGTGGAAAGGGAATTTCGCCCAACGCCGGTCGGACGTTGAAACGTTCCATGCGGCGGAATTTGCAGCGTTATAAATTGCGCCGCGAACACCTGCGGAAAATCTTGAAAGAATCCGGTTTTATCGATGAGGCGACAATCCTTCAGGAAAAGGGAAATGCAACGACTTTTGAAACGTACCGCTTGCGCGCCAAGGCGGCTTCCGAAGAAATTTCGCTTTCGGAATTTGCCCGTGTTCTGCTGATGATAAACAAGAAGCGTGGATATAAAAGCAGTCGAAAGGCGAAGTCAAAAGAAGAAGGTTCCCTAATTGACGGCATGGAAGTGGCGAAGGAACTGTACAACCAAAATAAAACTCCGGGGCAATTTGTCCATGAACTGTATCAATCGGGGAAAAATTATGTTCCAGATTTTTACCGTTCGGATTTGCAGAATGAATGGAAAAGAATTTGGGATTTTCAAAAGCAGTTTTATCCCGAACAGATGGGGGATTCTGTGGCCTTGGAATTGGCGGGGAAAAATTCCAAAGAAACGATGAAAATTTGCCAAAAGAATTTTGGCGTTGTCGGAGAAAAACGCACGAAAAAAGGCGTGGAACTGAAAAAAGAAAATTATGAATGGCGGGCAAAAGCGGTTTCCAGTCGGCTGACTTTGGAACAATTGACTGTCGTGTTTCAAAATATCAACAGCCAGATCAACGCTTCTAGCGGTTATTTGGGGGCAATCGGAGACCGCAGCAAGGAATTGCGCTTTAACCATTTGACTGTTGGTCAGTATCAGATGGAAAAACTTGCGGAAAATCCCAATTACAGTTTGAAAAATCAGGTTTTTTACCGGCAAGATTATTTGGATGAATTTGAAAAAATATGGAAAACGCAAGCGCAATTTCACCCGGAATTGACGGATGCCTTGAAAAGAAAAATTCAAGATGAAGTCATTTTTTACCAGCGGCCACTCCGTTCACAGAAAGATTTGGTCGGCATTTGTGAATTGGAAGGAAGAGAAATTGAAATCAAAGGGGAAAACGAGGAAAAACGCCGGGTTCATGTGGGACCAAAAGTTTGCCCCAAATCAATGCCGCTGTTCCAGGAATTTCGCATTTGGCAAACATTGAATAATGTCGAATTGATAAATAAAAAAACGGGAACTTGTGAATCTCTTTCAAATGAGCAGCGAAAGTGCCTGTTTGATGAATTGAACTGTAAAGAAAATCTTTCCAGTTCGAAATTGCTAAAAATTCTCTTTGGAAAGGATGCGGAAAATTTTGAAATCAATTTTGATGAAATAAAAGGAAATTCGACGCAGGCGAAATTATTCTCCGCATATCAAGAAATCGTCAAAGCGAATGGCTTGGGCGAAGAGGATTTTTCCAAAAAGGATGCCAAAGAAATTTTCAAAATCGTATCGGAAGCGTTTGAAAAATTGCGTTTTAATACGGATTTTTTGTCGTGGAATTCGGAACTTCCTAGCCCGGCATTTGAAAATCAGAAACTCTTTCAACTTTGGCATCTTTTGTATTCTTTTGAAGGCGACGGCTCTTTGACGGGCGATGAAGGCCTCGTCAAGAAAATCATGGACATCTGCGGGTTTTCCAAAGAAAGTGCGAAAATCCTTGCTGCTGTAACATTCGAAAATGACTATGGAAACCTTTCTGCGAAGGCGATGAAAAAAATCTTGCCCTGGATGAAGGGTGGTAAAAAATACAGCGAAGCCTGCGAAGCGGCTGGATACCGCCATTCCAAACGGTCGCTGACTCGCGAAGAATTGAATAAGAAGGATTACAAAAATCACCTGGAGCTCTTACCCAAAAACAGCTTGCGAAATCCTGTTGTCGAAAAAATTTTGAACCAAATGGTGAATGTGGTCAATGCGGTTGTTGACGCTTATGGCAAACCGGATGAAATTCGGATTGAGCTTGCCCGCGAATTGAAAAAAAGCGCCAAGGAGCGCCAGGAAATGGCGGCGCAAATGGACAAAGCCAATAAAGAATATGACAATTACAGGAAAGAATTGAAAGAAACTTTTGGAATTGAAAATCCAAGCAGGAACGATTTGATTCGGTATAGGCTTTATAAAGAGCTTGAAAAAAATGGTTGCAGGACGCTTTATTCCAATCAAGAGATCAAAAAAGAGCGCTTGTTCACAAAAGATTATGACATTGAACATATCATTCCGCAGGCGAAGCGTTTTGACGATTCCTTTTCGAATAAAACACTGGAATTGCGGGAAGTCAATTTGAAAAAGGGAAATTCAACGGCATTTGATTTTGTTTCCCAGGAATACGGCGCGAATGCCTTGGGACAGTATCAAGAACGGATTGAACATTTGTTTAGCAAGGGCGTCATTGGAAAAGCGAAGCGGAAAAATCTTTTGACGACAAATGATGAAATTCCCGAAGGGTTCATCGAACGCGATTTGCGGGATTCCCAGTATATAGCCAAGAAAGCGAGAGAAATGCTGGAAGAATTGGTGCCGTTTGTCGTTCCAACGGTAGGTTCCATTACGGATAGACTGCGTGAAGATTGGCAGCTTGTTGATGTCATGAAAGAATTGAATTGGGCGAAATATGACAAGCAAGGTTTGACGGAAACCGTTGTAGACAAGGATGGACGTAGAATTGGGAAGATCAAGGATTGGACTAAACGTAACGACCATCGGCACCATGCGATGGACGCGTTGACCATTGCGTTCACCAAACGCAGTTTTATCCAATATTTGAATAATTTGAACGCCCGAATTCCAAAATCGATGTGGGAATGTGTTGATTTGACAGAATACGATTTGTCTTGTATCAACAAGAGCGATGTGAAAAAAGTCGTGGCGAGCATCGAAGCGAAAGAGTTGGAACGCGATAACAAAGGCCATTTGCGCTTTAAACCGCCAATGCCGCTGGGAGAATTCCGAGCAGAAGCCAAAAGGCATTTGGAAGAAACGCTGATTTCCATCAAATCCAGAAATAAAGTGGTGACAAGAAACGTCAACAAAACCAAAGGAAAAAATCAAGATCAGAGAAAACGGCGTCAGGAAACCCTTACACCGCGCGGACAATTGCACAACGAAACGATTTATGGCAGTTATTGCAAAGAAAATAAGGATGTTAAAGAATTGAAAGTCGGAATCAAGTTGACTCTAGATAAAATCGATGCGGTTTGCGATTCCCAGTATCGAGAAGCGTTGAAAAAACGGCTGTTGGAATTTAATGGAGATTCGAAACTGGCGTTTACGGGGAAAAATGCCTTGTCCAAAAATCCGATTTTCTTGGATGAAGCACATACAATACAAGTCCCCGATACGGTTCAAGTGAAACTGTTTGAAACCGTTTATACCATTCGAAAAGCAGTCGATCCTGATTTGAACGTGGACAAGGTTGTTGATGGGCAAATCCAAAAAATTTTACGAGATCGCTTGAAAGAATTTGGAGGAGATGCGAAAAGTGCTTTTTCCAATTTGGATCAAAATCCCATTTGGCAAAACAAAGAAAAGGGAATTGCCATTAAACGGGTGAAGATTGAAGAGAAAAGTTCCTCGGTGATATCCTTGCATCCAAAAAGGGATTTTGTTAAGCCGGGAAACAATCATCACGTTGCCATTTACCAGGATGCTGATGGGAATTTGCAAGAAAATGTGGTCTCTTTTTACGAAGCGACGCAGCGGGCGGTTCGTGGAATGCCCGCTGTCAATAGGGATTATCAAAAGGAAAAGGGCTGGGAATTTTTGTTTACAATGAAGATAAACGAAATGTTTGTTTTTCCCAATGAAAAAACGGGATTTGACCCATCGAAAATAGACCTGTTGGATCCTCAAAATTACGCCCAAATCAGTCCCAACCTTTTCCGGGTGCAAAAACTTTCTTCTAAAGATTATTGGTTCAGGCACCACCAGGAAACGACGGTCAATGAAGACAAAGAGTTGCGGGATGTCACTTGGAAGCGGATTACGGCAATCAATAAATTAAAAGGCGTAGTCAAAGTCAGAATCAATCATATCGGTCAAATTGTTTCTGTGGGAGAATGTTGAATGCGCCTATTTTCTTGATGCGAGGAGGTGGTAAATGCTCAAGCGTACGCTTTATTTTGGAAATCCGGCGTATTTGAGTTTCAAGGATAATCAGTTGGTGGTCAAAACGCCAGATGGTTCTGTTAAAACGGCTGCGATAGAAGATGTCGGCTTTGTCATTTTGGACAATCCCCGAATCACGATGTCGAATGTGCTGTTGGGCGCTCTCCTTGAAAATAATTGCGCCGTGATATCGTGCGGAAATGCGCATTTGCCGATGGGACTTTTTCTTCCTTTGTCTGGAAATACGCTCCAAAGTGAACGGTTTCAGGCGCAAATCTCCGCCTCCCTCCCGCTGAAAAAACAACTTTGGCAACAGACGGTTCAACAGAAAATTCTCAACCAAGCGAAAGTTTTGGAACAAAAACGAAATATTTCGCCAGCTTATCTGGTGAACTTGGCTAATTCCGTGCGCAGCGGCGATGTAGAAAATCGCGAAGCGGTGGCTGCTGCGTTTTATTGGAAATCCATGTTCCCGGAGAATGAAGGCTTTTCTCGGGACCGATTCGGAAAGCCTCCCAACAACGTGTTGAATTATGGCTATGCCATTTTACGGGGTGTTGTTGCGCGTTCTTTGGTTGCCAGCGGATTGTTGCCGACGTTGGGAATTCACCATCACAACCGTTACAATGCGTATTGTTTGGCGGACGACATTATGGAACCATATCGTCCGATTGTAGACAAATTAATTGTTGAAACGTGGGAGGATTCGGAGTCTTTTCCGGAGCAATTGGAAAGGGAACATAAAATTCCCTTGTTGAAAATTCCGGTGTTGGATGTGAAAATTGATGGGAAGCGGAGTCCGCTGATGAATGCGGTGATGACGACAACGACTTCACTGTTCAGGTGTTATTCCGGGAAATTGCGCAAGCTGCTTTATCCAGAGGTGCCGGATGGATCGGCTTAGCGAGTATCGCGTCATGTGGGTCATGTGCTTTTTTGATTTGCCGACAGAGACCAAAGTAGATAGGCAGCGGCACAGCGAATTTCGCAAGAATTTGCTGAAAAATGGTTTTTCCCGTTTTCAGTTATCGATATACATTCGCCATTGTGCTTCGGCCGAGAATGCGAATGTGCATATTGCGCGAATCAAAAATTTTATGCCACCCAAAGGAATGGTTAGTGTTTTGTGCATTACCGACAAGCAGTTTGGGAAACTCGAGATTTTTTATGGCCGAAAGGAACGACCGCTACCGCCGGAACCCCTTCAGTTGGAGCTTTTTTAGAATCGTTTTTTTGGAGATAAAAAAAGAAATCGGGCTTGAAAAGGTCCGATTTCTTTTTGTTCTAAATCAGCGGCTAAGTCGTTGATTTAGTTCCAGTTATACATAGCCTGTTGTAATCGCTAAAGTAAAACTAGAAAATTCTGAAAGCAATTCACAACAAACTGCGAAGGACAACGCCTTTTTGGCAAGTTGTAATCGCTAAAGTAAAACTAGAAAATTCTGAAAGCAATTCACAACTAAACACTTTGAAATATACCTTTACCCTATGTTGTAATCGCTAAAGTAAAACTAGAAAATTCTGAAAGCAATTCACAACTTATGACACCGACAACGACAACCACCACCAGTTGTAATCGCTAAAGTAAAACTAGAAAATTCTGAAAGCAATTCACAACTCGCATTCTCAAGTGTAAGAGGTGCGCCTGGTTGTAATCGCTAAAGTAAAACTAGAAAATTCTGAAAGCAATTCACAACCGAAAGGCAAGGCTTACAAGAACGACTGTGGTTGTAATCGCTAAAGTAAAACTAGAAAATTCTGAAAGCAATTCACAACTGTCGTATACGGGCACGTAGTCCGGGTCGGGTTGTAATCGCTAAAGTAAAACTAGAAAATTCTGAAAGCAATTCACAACCGATGGGCGTGAACTTCAACAAGAAGAAAAGTTGTAATCGCTAAAGTAAAACTAGAAAATTCTGAAAGCAATTCACAACTCGATGTTCGGCAGGTACCATCGGAAGATCGTTGTAATCGCTAAAGTAAAACTAGAAAATTCTGAAAGCAATTCACAACATGCGAGGCTGGCGAGAATCACCGCGCAGCGTTGTAATCGCTAAAGTAAAACTAGAAAATTCTGAAAGCAATTCACAACGTCTATCGCTATCGAGGCGAACGTCGCCGAGTTGTAATCGCTAAAGTAAAACTAGAAAATTCTGAAAGCAATTCACAACTGGCAACCTTGAAGGCGGGTAATTCATTGAGTTGTAATCGCTAAAGTAAAACTAGAAAATTCTGAAAGCAATTCACAACTCGCCACGTCGTCCTTCCAGCTTTCGCCGCGTTGTAATCGCTAAAGTAAAACTAGAAAATTCTGAAAGCAATTCACAACATTGCAGTATCGAAACGTTTCCGTTCGAGAGTTGTAATCGCTAAAGTAAAACTAGAAAATTCTGAAAGCAATTCACAACATGCTCGCTCGTCGAAGCGAGGACGGTCACGTTGTAATCGCTAAAGTAAAACTAGAAAATTCTGAAAGCAATTCACAACTATGTTTTACGCCTTGACTTCGGAATTGGGTTGTAATCGCTAAAGTAAAACTAGAAAATTCTGAAAGCAATTCACAACTCTTCGTCCAAATTGTAGTGGATTGTTTCGGTTGTAATCGCTAAAGTAAAACTAGAAAATTCTGAAAGCAATTCACAACTGTCGTTCCAGATGTATTCCTCGTACTTGTGTTGTAATCGCTAAAGTAAAACTAGAAAATTCTGAAAGCAATTCACAACTCAAGACAGCAAAGGCCAACCTAGAAAAGTGTTGTAATCGCTAAAGTAAAACTAGAAAATTCTGAAAGCAATTCACAAC
>CAZPKF010000003.1:50645-70511 GCA_964587155.1 uncultured Fibrobacter sp. | reverse complement strand
GTTGTAATCGCTAAAGTAAAACTAGAAAATTCTGAAAGCAATTCACAACCGCAGGCGTCGTGCAATCGAATGTGTCGCAGTTGTAATCGCTAAAGTAAAACTAGAAAATTCTGAAAGCAATTCACAACTGGCAACAAGATGGACAGAGGCGCCCCGTTGTTGTAATCGCTAAAGTAAAACTAGAAAATTCTGAAAGCAATTCACAACGATGTTGGTGTGGGATATGCCTAGCGAGACGTTGTAATCGCTAAAGTAAAACTAGAAAATTCTGAAAGCAATTCACAACAGTCAGTTCCTTGAACGTGAAATACCGCACGTTGTAATCGCTAAAGTAAAACTAGAAAATTCTGAAAGCAATTCACAACACTTCGCCGACTTCGTCAAGGTCACGAAGAGTTGTAATCGCTAAAGTAAAACTAGAAAATTCTGAAAGCAATTCACAACGTGTCTTTGCCGCTCCGTAACGGGTGTAGTGTTGTAATCGCTAAAGTAAAACTAGAAAATTCTGAAAGCAATTCACAACTCTACCGTGGAGGAGTATGACGCCCATCTCGTTGTAATCGCTAAAGTAAAACTAGAAAATTCTGAAAGCAATTCACAACGAAACGATGATAACGGCACTTTGACAGGTAGTTGTAATCGCTAAAGTAAAACTAGAAAATTCTGAAAGCAATTCACAACCAGTTTCAATTACGGCAAGACGGAGCTGGAGTTGTAATCGCTAAAGTAAAACTAGAAAATTCTGAAAGCAATTCACAACTCGTTTGTGTCTGGAAAGTAGACGCCGAGCGTTGTAATCGCTAAAGTAAAACTAGAAAATTCTGAAAGCAATTCACAACCAAGACGGCTTCGACTTCCTTGTCTGAAAGGTTGTAATCGCTAAAGTAAAACTAGAAAATTCTGAAAGCAATTCACAACTAAAATCGTTCAGCAGTGTCGCCGCGATGAGTTGTAATCGCTAAAGTAAAACTAGAAATATAAAAAATGACAGAAACTGTCTAGGCGTGTCGTCTTTTAGATCCGACTCCAAAACAGGGCTTTCGTTTGGAGAAATGTGTTTTACCGAAGCGGAAATGTTTGGAAATGAGCGCCTGTTTGCGAGAGCCGGCTCAAATTTAGGGCGAAGATAATTAAATTTTTGGCGATGCAAAAGGATGTTCAATGACTGTTCAAATCCGAAAAATGCAAGCCGCCGACAAGGATGCCGTCGTTTCGATGATGCGGGTCTTTTACGCATCGCCCGCTGTGCACGGCAACGGATCTGAGTCCATATTCCTAGCGGATTTTGACGAATGTACAAAAGGTTCGCCGTATGCGGAGGGGTATGCTTTTGACGATGACGGAGAGCTCGCCGGATATGGAATGCTCGCATTTGGATATTCTACAGAATTTGGAAAACGCGTGGTTTGGATAGAAGACGTTTACGTACTTGAAAAATTCCGCGGACAGGGAATCGGCTCCGCCTTTTTGAAATTTGTCGAAGATGCGTATCCGGAATATTTAATTCGGTTGGAAGTGGAACGCGAAAACGCCGCCGCCATGCACGTTTATCAAAAATCCGGATTCGAAGAGCTCCCGTATTTGGAAATGTACCGCAACGCCGAACCGTAAAAGGAATATGCCGATGAACCGCTTGCGCTTCTTTTTCCTTTTGACAGTTGTTTTCGCCTTCTCTGCTGCGATGGCTTCGGAAACGGCTTTTTTTATCGGGGCGAAACTTTCTGGAGGCGCATACGGCGCACCCAAAGCGGGGACTTTTGAATATGCGGTGGCGGACCGTTATGGAAAAAATTGGCTGGGCTTGCAAATCCCACTGGAAAATGGTCGTCAGTATGAACAGACAGTGGAACCTTTTTTCGAAGCCTTGGTAGGTGGATCTTTTCGGGATTTTTCCGTTTACATTTACATTCCACTGCGGAAGGACATTGAAGCCTGGTATGAAGATGATGCTTCGACGAATACAACGTATTTGCCGGATAATGTGGACATCAACGTGCCGACGGAAGCTTATGCAAAATGGGAATACGGTGCGGGATTTGTGCAAGTGGGGCGTTTTAAACCCGACTTAGGGCCTTCGCCGAATACGCTTGACTTGGGAGGCGCTCCCTATCACGACGCTTTCCTTTGGAGCTTTGCGCCGGGATTTTTCCGCTATGATTTCTTTTTAAGCTCTCTCAATCCGCATTTGCACGGGACTTCGGCGGAACCGGGCGGCGAAGTGGACTCGACGACAGAAGTTTGGAAACAGGCTCATTTGCAAATCGACAACCAGCGTAACAGGCAATATACGGACCCTTACAAAACGTTGGCGTATCACCGTTTTGGGGTGGATTTTAACTTCATCTGGTTTTATTTCGCAGAACAGTCTGTGATTGGCGGCAAACAGGCGGATTTGCGCACGGTCAGTCCCTTTATGTTTTGGCACGATAATTATGCAACGGGATACACCAAGGCGAATGCCATGTTTGAATTTGGATTCCGCCCCATTTTAGGATCGAGCTTTTATTACCAGATGAATATCGATGACGTAAAAAGTCCTGTCGGGGAATCGGGAAAAAATTCCACGCGGGGAATCCTCAGCCACATGGTGGGTTACTGCCAAAAAGTGGAATCCCGGAATTTCGGCTCCTTTGAATTTCGCCTCGATGCGGTTTTGACGGATCCGGCGGCGGGGAACGAACGCTTGCCGCTTCTCAAATACACGAGCCGCCGACTTTACAAGTCCAATTATCGCGATCAAGACGCTGCGAATTTTGCCGATATGTTTTTTGTCGATTATCCGTTGGGATACCGCCGCGGTCCAGACGCAAAAGACCTCTGGTTTACGGCGGACTGGAATTTCGGGCGGCATTCCGTGTCGTTGGAACTTGCTTGGTTGCGCCAGGGCGATAAGGAGCTTATGGTTGATTTCGATGAAGCCTTGGCTTGCAAGCGGACTCTTTCGGGGATAGTGGAAAGGCAATATGTCGCCGATTTGACTTATGGGATTTCTTTGGGATGGGGTTTTGCGGCGAAACTCGGCGGCGGTGTCCGGCGGTATAAAAATTTGGACCATGTTTCGGGTGAAAACGGTTATGATTTTTGGGCTGTCGCCCATTTGAGTTGGGATTTTTCGTTCAAAAAGGTTTTTTGACGAAATTTGCCCAATTTTGCCGGAGAACGGATTGGGGACATTTTGTTTCAAATGGAAGTGCCTGTTCTGCTAGGATTACAAAAAAAAGCTAGATTATAGACATTATGGAATTTGAAACGAAAGTTTTGTGCATTGGCGCAGGTTATGTCGGTGGCCCGACGATGACCGTCATTGCGGACAAATGTCCGGATGTAAAAGTGACTGTTGTCGATATCAATCAAGCGAGAATTGATGCTTGGAACAGTGAAAATCTTCCAATTTTTGAACCGGGACTCGATGAAGTTGTCAAGCGTGCCCGAGGAAGGAACCTTTTTTTCAGTACGGATATTCCCAACGCAGTCCGCGAAGCGGACGTTATTTTTGTCAGCGTGAACACGCCCACGAAAACTTTTGGTCGCGGTGCTGGCAAAGCGAGCGATCTTCAATACTGGGAAAAAACGGCGCGTGAAATTCTCGAAGTGGCGCAAAACGACAAAATCATCGTTGAAAAGTCAACGCTTCCCGTCCGCACGGCTGCCGCCATGGAACGCATTTTGAATTCAAATGACAAGGGCCTCCATTTCGAAGTCCTTTCGAATCCGGAGTTCTTGGCGGAAGGAACAGCCATCCAGGATCTTTTTGAACCGGACCGCGTGCTCATCGGCAGCCATCAATCGAAGTCCGGTCTCGAAGCTTTGCAGAAAATTGTCGACATTTACGCGCATTGGGTTCCCAGGGAAAAAATTCTCACGACGAACCTTTGGAGTTCGGAACTCACGAAACTCACCGCCAATGCATTCCTTGCACAGCGCATCAGTTCCATCAATTCCATCAGCGCCCTTTGCGAAAAAACGGGAGCCGATGTCGATGAAGTTGCTTTTGTCATGGGCAAGGACCGCCGGATTGGCCCCAAGTTCCTCAAGGCTTCCATCGGTTTTGGAGGCAGCTGCTTCAAGAAAGACATTTTGAACCTGGTTTACTTGTGCGGTTATTACGGGCTTCCCGAAGTCGCCGCTTATTGGGAAAGTGTCGTCAAAATCAACGAATGGCAAACTCACCGGGTCATTGGACGGATGCTCGAACACATGTTCAATACGATTGCCGGCAAGAAAATCGCCGTTTTCGGTTTCGCATTCAAGGCGAATACGGGTGACACCCGTGAAAGTCCCGCGAATCTTGTTGTCAGAGATTTACTCGCAGAACATGCGTGCCCGGTTGTGACCGATCCGAAGGCGATTCCCGATGCGAAGCGCGATTTGAAAGATGTGCTGGAACAAGTGGAATTTGAAGAAGATCCTTACAAAGCTGCCGAAGGCGCCCATGCCGTTGTCGTTTGTACGGAATGGAAATGCTTTGCGGAGTTGGATTGGAATCGCATTTATAAAGGCATGGCCAAACCGGCGTTCGTGTATGACGGACGAAACATTTTAGACGCAGCGAAGCTCCGCGACATTGGATTCGATGTGGCGAATGTGGGCAAAGGTGTTGGAGAATAATAGTTCCTTTAAAAATCGGAATAATATTGTTTATGGATGGCTCTCACAAGGTGCAAGCGAAAATACGCTTCATGAACATCGAGATAGATAACCTCTCGATGGGTGAAGCTGTTGATGCAATAGATGCATTGATAGAGCGAAATTCTCCTTCGTTTGTTGTGACTCCCAATGCAGACCATTTGGTGTTGCTTGAAAAAAATGAGGAATTGCAACAGGCGTATGCCCATGCGGATTTGTGCCTTGCTGACGGGATGCCTGTCATTTGGGCTGCCAAGCTGTATCGGACACCCATCAAGGAAAAAGTATCGGGGGCTGATTTGTTTCCGTTGCTTTGCGAAAGGGCGGCTCAAAAAAAATACAAGATGTTTTTTCTCGGAGCCAAGAATGGGGTTGCGGAAATTGCCGCCCAAAAATTGCAAAGCCGATATCCGGATTTGCAAATTGTCGGCACTTATGCGCCTCCGATGCATTTTGAAAAAGACCCGGAAGAAATGCAAAAGGTGACGCAAATGATTCGGGATGCGGAACCGCACATTTTGGTTGTGGCGTTGGGATGTCCCAAACAGGAAATTTTGATGGACAAATATCGGGATGTTTTCCGGGTGCCAGTTTCTATCGGTGTTGGTGGAACGTTGAATTTTGTCGCAGGAACGGTTAAAAGGGCTCCCAAGTGGATGTCAAATCATGGACTCGAATGGCTTTATCGAATGCGGCAAGAACCGAGGAGGTTGTTCAAACGTTATGTACTCCGCGATTGGCATTTTTTTAGACTGTTCGTGAAATATTTGCACTTGCGCAAAGATTGACGGTGTTTCAAGAATTAATCCTTAATTCGATAAGGCATTATTATTGGCTTCTGGTTCTCATCGCCATGAGCTTGGTTTTTGGGATTCGAGACACTTCGTCTTTGGTGATTTTGCTTACGATTGGCGCTGCATTCATCTGCATTCCCTATATTGAAAAATTTTCCCTGTTGGATGCCGCCGTCATTGTTTTTGCCCTTTACAGCTGTTGTACGGGAATATTCAACTCGTATCCGTATCGGTTGTTTTATTTGGGAATCCGGGCGGAGATGGTTCCCGTCTGCTTTTATTTTATCGCTAGAAGTTCGCTTTTCAAAAGTGACCAATTCTTTGAAAACATGAAGAAACCGCTGCTCTTTGCGATGTTGTGTGGCTTTTATCTGTATTTTGCGATGCCGTCTTTTTATGTGTCTTACAAAGCGGGTGTCATTTGGGGGGCTCTCGGAGAGGACGTGGCGGAGCTTTCTGGACATCTTTTGTACGAAATGACCCGTTTTTCATCGTTTTGGCCGCATTCCTATTTTATGGGCTATTCTTCTCTGTTCTTGTTCATTTTCTGTTCCAAAAGGATCGTTATTGATGCGGCAACATCGAAGTTGAATTATTGGTGTTTGGGAATCAGTTTTTTCTGCCTGTTTTTTGCGCAACAGCGCGTTTCAATCGCATTTGCCATTCTCTATTTGATTTTTTTGACGATTTACGCTTTTTATTATCGACTGGAACAACGGAGAGTTCTTTACTTTTTCTGGTCGATTGCTGCTATTTTTTCCGCATTGATTGTCTTTGTGGCTTTATTGATTTTGGGGACGGATTTTGTCGATTATGTTTTGAACCGGACGGTGAATTACGAAGGCAAGATGGTCGGCGATCGCTTTGCTCAATTCGGAGCGTTTTTGGACGACATCACTTTTTTTGGAAAGGGCCTGGGAAGATATGGCCATGGTGCCGTAGGGGAAGGCTTTTCTTCGGTTCCGGATTGCGATTATATCCGCGTCCCCTGTGAAATTGGCATTTTGGGCTTGGGAATGTTGCTTTCAATTTGCGTGAATGTCATTTTGAAGGGCTTTTGCCTTTTCAAACGGTGCTTTTTCGAATTGTTCTGTCTTCTTTTTTGCCTTGTCGCCATGTTGGGGGCCGCGCCTTGGGAACTGGGGACTTTGCAACCGTTCCTCTACTGGTTCTGCATTGGGCATATCCAGAATAAATTCAGTACACCGAACGATTTGGCGGACGAACAGGTCGAAAGTTTAGAAGGGGATGCGCAATGAATCCGGGGCAGATTCAAGTTTCCATCATCATTGTCAGTTACAACACCTGTGACTTGTTGAGAGATTGTCTGCGTTCCGTCTATGAAAAAACGAGTGGACTTTCTTTTGAAGTGATAGTCTCGGACAATGGCTCGCTGGATGGGTCTGTTGAAATGTTGAAAGCCGAATTTCCACAGGTCGTCTTGGTTGAAAACCGGGAAAATCTGGGGTTTGGTACGGCAAACAACCGCGGACTGGATGTTGCGAAAGGGAAGTATGTTCTTTATTTGAATAGCGACACGCTGCTTTTGAACAATGCCGTAAAAGAATTTGTTGACTACTGGGAATCCCGTCTTGCGGAAAATTTGGGCGCATTGGGCTGCAACCTGGTCGATGCGAATCGGGAACGGACTGAATCTTTCGGGAGCTTTCCGAAAAGTCTTTCCCAAATTCAAAAAGCGTTGCATCATTTCTTGGCGTTTTACTGCAAGAATGCGTTGAAATGCCTGGGACGTGACATTTCGGGAATCCGGAAAAAGCCCGTCTACGAAAAGAAGGCTGGTGCCGTAGATTATGTAGTCGGAGCGGATTTGTTTGTCAAAAATGATGAATCGGCCCGTTACGATGAAAAGTTTTTCCTTTATTTTGAAGAGACTGATTTGCAGTGGCGGATGCAAAAAAAAGGGCTTGAACGCCGGATTATCGATGGTCCGCAAATACAGCATTTAATTCGTGGAGGCCGTGCCAAGGCGGATGACGTTATCCGATACGGTTCTTTTTCGATGGTGCAATCGGAAATTTCCCGAGTGCGTTATGCGAAAAAAAATTTGTCGTTCCCGGTCGCCTGGATTTTGAAATTCTTGATTTCTTTGCAGTGGCTTTCGCCTTATATTTTTCAAGAGACGAAAAAATATTTTCGGACATTGTGGAGGGTTTAAATGGCTATTCCCAAAAAAATTCATTACCTGTGGTTGTCGGAAAATAAAACGCCCGCTGTACAACGTTGTCTGAAATCCTGGGAACGAAATTTGAAAGGATACGAAATCGTCGAATGGAATCGTTCCAATTTTCCTTATGACGATTTTCTTTTTACCCGGGAGGCTTTTTCAAAAAAGAAGTGGGCCTTTGTCACGGATTATTTTAGGCTCTGGGTGTTAGATAATTTCGGTGGCATTTACCTGGATGCCGACGTGACTGTGAATCAGAATTTCGACGCCTTTTTGAATCAGGAACTGTTTATTGGAACGGAATTTACGGATCAAATCGCGGCTCATGCCATCGGGGCGGAAAAGGGGCATCCTTTCATTCGAAAGTGTCTGGAATATTACCGGGAACGACATTTCATTCTTCCGAATGGTACGTGTGACATGACGGCGATGCCGTGCATCATCACAAAAGTTTTCATGGAGCAATTCCATTACGATTCGGAGTTGGTGAAGTTTGACGGGAAACCGTTGAAAATGCCGGGGATGTCGATATATCCGGATTCTTATTTCACCATTGACACTGGCGATGGAAACAATGTTTGTGTGCATAATGGACTTGGCAGTTGGCGCGATGCGGACTCCCAGAATCCGGTTTTGGAAAACGTTGTCGAATCGTATTTTTGGAAAAAGTTTTGCCGTTATGGCGTTTTTCAGAAAAGTTTCTTGAAACGGCTTGCGTATCTTTTTTTGCCGTTGGGCGTGATCGTTCTTGCTTCGAAGAGGAGCGCTAAAATCAAGAACAACAAGCGTGTGCGTAAAGTCAAGTGGGGAAACGAATGAAGTTCAAAAAGTTTTTGAAATGGCGAAAATTGACGCTTCCCTTTATGGGCATCCTGTTTGCCTTTGAAAAATGGATTCCATTTCGGGACAAACGGATTTGGCTGTTTGGCTGCTGGCAAGGGGAAAAGTATGACGACAATTCGAAATATCTTTTTGAATATGTGAATCAACACGGAAAAAAAATCCGTTGTGTCTGGATTTCTAGGAGTGGCGCTGTCGTTGAACAGCTGCGCAGCTTGGGATATGAAGCGTATAGGGCAAGTTCTTTCAGGGGCATTTGGATTGCGTTGCGTTGTGGTGTTGCCGTCATGACCAATGGGCTTGAGGACTTCGGAAAAATTCCTCTTGTCGGCGGGGCTAAAATTGTGGCTCTTTGGCATGGTGTTGGCGGATTCAAAAAAATCTACAACGAAAATTACAGTGGAACCAAACTGCGGATAAAGAAAGCTGTTGACTTTTTTTTCAACTGGGTTTATCGCGATCTTTCGCTTGCGACTTCGGAATACACTGTGGAACGAATCATGGAACAATTTGGCGTTAAGCGGGATTCCATTGTCATCACAGGGCAGCCGAGAAATGATTTGTTCCGCAAGCCTTTTTCAAAACAGGATTTGCTCCCCTTTGATTTGAACGGTGTTTCCAAAGTGGTGCTTTACATGCCCACGTATCGTGTCAATCCGCAGACGGGAGAAGACGTGGTGGGAAAAATTCTCAACGAGTTGAATACTTCGATGGAATTCAACCGTTTTTTGGAAGAACAAAAAATACTTTTCCTTGTCAAATTGCATCCGTTGACCCGGTTTAAAATGGAAGCGCCTTCTAAAAATTGGGCAATCCTTGAAGACAAAGCGACCAAATCCGTTCAACACTTGCTGATGTCCGCAGATGTTTTGGTCTCGGATTATTCTAGCTGTTGCGTGGATTACGCTTTGTTGAATCGGCCCATCGTATTCTATGTTCCCGATGAATCAGAATACCTTTCGTATTCATCGGTGAACGACGCTTATTTCCGGATTGTGTCGGAAAAGTCCAAAACGGTAGATGATTTGATGCGGCTGATTTCTCTAGGCAGCTTGGCGCAAACAGAACGGCTGAACGCACTTTTCGAAGACAAATCCATAAAGGGCTCTTGTTACAGCGAAAATATATATCGGGCGATATGCCGAAAATTTTCCATAGATGGTTAGAGGTTGAAATGAAAAATATCGCATTGATCTTTGCCGGTGGAACGGGAACGCGAATGAATACCAAAGCGTTGCCCAAGCAGTTCTTGGAACTTGACGGTCGGGCCATCATCATTCACACGTTGGAACATTTTGAAAAACATCCGGAAATAGAATCCATTTGCGTTGTATGCCTGGAATCGTGGATTCCACACCTTCAAAAATTGCTCCAGAAATTTTCAATATCAAAAGTACGCTGGATTGTGCCGGGTGGAAACTCGGGGCAAGAATCGATTTACAATGGATTGAAAGCGATTTGCGGAACGGAAGAAAAATGGGAAGATGTTGCCGTTTTGATTCATGATGGCGTGCGTCCGCTCATTCACGAAAAAGTCATTTCTGAAAATATTGCCTGCGTTCAAAAGTATGGCTCCGCGATAACGGTTGCGCCGGCGGTGGAAACAATTATCACGGTTGATGAAAAATCCGAAATTCAAAACATTTACAATCGGGATTGTTGCCATTTGGCTCGCGCACCGCAAAGCTTTTGTCTCAAAAATATTTGGAATGCGCATCAGTTGGCAAAGAAAGAAGGAATCAACAATATGATAGATTCGGCTTGCCTGATGAAACATTACGGTTATGCGCTTCGAATGGTCGACGGTCCGGTGGAAAATATCAAAATTACGACACCCATGGATTTTTACTTGTTCAAAGCGATTTATGAAACTTGGCAAAGTTCACAGGTATTTGGAATTTGATGATGAAAAACGTAGAATCAGAAGATGTCTTGCTGCAGGAAGATTTGGAATTTGTCGCCCATTTGAAAACGATCCCTTGGAATCTTTTAAAAGGAAAATCCATTTTTATCACGGGTGCAACGGGGCTCATCGGTTCTTTTTTGACAAAACTTTTAGCTTGTCGAAACCGGTTGTTTCATGACGACATTCAAATTTATGCGCTGGTGCGGAATTTGGAAAAAGCTAAAGTCTTGCTTCCGCAAAGTGGAAACGTTCACCTTGTCCATGGAGACATTTGTGGAGATTATCCGCTGCCGTCTAATTTGAATTTTATAGTTCATGCGGCGAGTGTTACCAGTTCTAAAATGTTTGTTTCGAAACCTGTCGAAACGATTCAGACAGCCTTGTTTGGCACAGAACGGTTACTTCAAAAAGCGAAACAGTTGACTTTAGACGGCTTTTTGTATTTGTCTTCGTTAGAAGTTTACGGTGTTCCTTTTGATGGGACGATTCAAATTCCAGAAACTTATTTTGGTCGCATTGACCCTATGCAAGTCCGCAGCAGCTATTCTGAAGGGAAGCGGATGGCGGAGTGCCTTTGCGCTTCATTTGCTGCAGAATATAACGTGCCGGTAAAGGTTGCCCGGTTGACGCAAACGTTCGGTGCAGGAGTCGCTTATGAAGATGGCCGAGTCTTTGCCCAATTTGCCCGAAGTGCAATAGAAGGGAAAGACATTGTTCTTCGGACAAAAGGGGAAACCCTTCGCAATTATTGTTATGTGGCCGATGCCGTTTCTGCCTTGTTGTTTGTCCTTTTGAAGGGGAATGCCGGAGAGGCTTATAATGTGGCGAATGAAAATACAGGCATCAGCATTGTCGATATGGCGAAATTTGTCGTGAAAAATTTTTCACAGGGCAAAAGCCGCGTGGTCTTTGATTTGGCGGATGATGCGACAAAATGGGGCTATAATCCGGTTGTGAAAGCCTGTTTGAATACGGATAAATTAAAATCGCTGGGATGGAGTGCGCATTTTGATTTGTTCCAGATGTACGAACGGATGATTGGGAGTATGCGGAAATGATATCGGTTGTCATGCCTACGTATAATCGAGGCCGTCTGATGGAAAAGGCGGCGCGGAGCGTGCTTGGACAAAGTGTCAAAGAAATTGAACTGATTATTGTTGACGACGGTTCTTCGGACAATACGGCGGATGTTGTTAAAACGCTGAAAACAGATCCGCGTGTAAAATACGTGTTCCAGAAAAACAGTGGCGCTTGTGTTGCGCGGAACAACGGAGTCGATCATGCAGGCGGTGAATACATAGCCTTTCATGACAGCGATGATATTTGGCATGCGGATAAGTTGGAAAAGCAAATGGCGGCTCTGCAAAAGTTTGAAGCCGATGTCGTTTTTTGCCGGATGGACAAAGTAGTAAACGGGCAAAAAGTGGATACGATAGGAAAACTTTTCCAGAATGGTTTGTTGGATAAACGGATGTTGCCGCTTGCGATAGGAACGCAGACGTTGTTGGGGAAAAGCGCTGTTTTCAAAGAAGAACGGTTTGATCCGGAAATGCCCCGATTTCAAGAATTCGAAATGCTTGTGCGGATTCAAAAAAAATTCAAAATCTGCGGGATGGCGGAATCTTTGGTGGATTACGTTTTGCAAGAAGATTCTATTTCGATGAATCCTGCTAAGTTTTTGCAGGCCTGGAAACTGATGCTCCAAAAACATCCTGATTTTTTAACGGTCTATGCAGCTTCCCGCGACCGAATCGCTTATGATATTTTAAAAAATGCGTATTCAGTTGAAGATAAGGGGAGCCGAGCCAAGATGATTGCTCTGGCTTTCTATTTCAAAAAATCTCCGAGAATGTTCTGGCGGCTGTTCAAATTTTGGGCGAATCGCAACGTTTAGATTCGGAGAAAGAAATTTGCCAGTATTTGTAAAGGAATGCGATTAAAAGCGTTATACCAAAGCAAATCAATGCGTAGAGAATGGGGTTTTGCTTGACAAAATTTCCACCGTCAATGCTGAACAAGGCTATCATGGGCAGACGTTGATAAATATACAGTGGGAACAAATGGGTCCCCAGCCATTTTAAAGGACGGTTTTGAACCCGGACTTTCATAGATAAAAGGAGTATGCAAAAAACGCATGCCAAGCTGTCTAAATTGTAAAGGATGCCGCGGAAAGAGTTGGGTAAAATTCGGAAGCCTGTGAAAATGAGAATGGAAAACGGAAGAAAAATTCGGTAGTGTCTTTTCAAAACGGGAAGCCATTTTTCTTTGAACGCAGAAAAAATCACGCCAGCGGGAAATGTCAAAATTGTATTGTACCACCATTCTTTTTTTTCTGTCGCCAAAAACAAAATGATGCCTCCAAATAGTACCAACATGGAGCATAAAGTCTTCGTAGAAAGAGGCGTTTTGAAATCGGATGAAATAGAAAAGGATATCCAGGTGATGCAATAACACAGAAGAATGTCAAAGATATACCAGTTGCTGTTGCCGAAGCTATCCCAACCGATAAGGGCCAAAGGAATGCTCGAAATGTCGAAGGGCTTTTTTAAAAGAATGGTTAAAATGAAAAACGCAAAAACGGCAACATCAAAATTGAAAAGCGTGGGCAAAATCCTTTTGATGGGGAATTGTTGAATGTATTTGCGTTTCTTCTTTTTGATGGATTCCATAATTCCGTAACCGGAATAAAAAAGAAATGTGACGACAATGAACTGGCCTAGTTGCTTGTCCAACAGCAGGTAAATTTTGTCGAAAGGCGAAGAAAAAGAATAGCCGCTTTGGATAATGTATTGTACGAGGTGACGGCAAAAAACAAAAAGGATAAATATTCCGTTGATGGCACAGGTTTGTTCTTTGCTTAAGAAATCATCAAAAAATCCGGTTCTCGAAAAACGGATTTTCCAAAGACACAAAAGAACGATGATTAAGTAGAGGACGCTCATGTTCAACAAAAAGTTCCGCTAGGGGAAAAAGAAATTTTTAATCCGTTTAGTGGCATTTCCATCGGGATATTTGATGAATAAATCTTTTAAAAAGGCACGCTTTTCTTTGGCGGTATCTTTTCCTTCGGCGATTTCGCGAATGGCGGACTGTAATTCGCTTATGTTGTACGCAATATTCCCAGCGCAAATCGATTCAATAGGCTCTATGAAAAACCCGCGAGTTTTTCGGTATTGTTCTATGTCGTAAAAATAATAGATGATGGGTCGGTCTAAAAAAAGATAATCGTATACGGTTGTTGTGTAGTCGGTAATGATGCTGTCGGAAATGGACAGCAGGGGATTTAAACTGGTTTTGATTTTGTCTGCCAGATCTTTGTAAAACAAAATTCGGCTGCTGGAATTGGATTGAATGACCGAGGTTTGCGCCTGTTGAATAGGATGAACTTTGGCGATGATAAGGGTTTCTGTTTCGGCCAAAGTGTTCTCCAAAGAGGCTGCGTCGTTTGCTGTTATATGTCCCCAAATCGATCGGGTCGTGGCTTTTTCTCTGTCGAAAAATTCCCTGGCGGGATTTTCATAATCCCGATGTGTGGGAACATAAGTTATCAGACGTTTAAAGTGGAAACCGACGATGTTTTCAATTTGCTTTCGCAAGTCGGAATGGTCCTTGAACAGGGTATCGTTTCGTGGAAATCCCAATGGGAGAAAATTTGCGTAGTAGTGGCAGTTGTCTAAAGCGATGAATTTGGAACAAATGTCCGAAATGGAAAGGTTGTAATCGTACAAACGGTGCATTTCTTGTTGTTCTTCAAACATTTTTTTGTAGCCACCGTGTTTTTCCCATCGAAAAAATTCATTCTTGATTAATCCCCCGAAGTAGTTCAGGCAAATGCATCTTTGTGTTTTCGTCTTATAACGGATGCGGGTATAATCTGTATCAGTGAAAATCGTTTTGCATTTTGTGATGGCTTTCCATGTGCTGCGCCCGTCTAGGAACCGGACGAAATGGATTCTTTCCGGGTGAAACGATTTGACGTAGTTTTGATAAGAAGCCAAGCGATCATCGTGATAATAGAGGATGTAAAAATGGTAGCGGTTGAACCGTTCGTCGCGAATGAGGTCGTTGAACAGGCACAGAACGTTGTCTGAATCGCCGTTTAAAATGTCGTAGCCGTCAAAGCGGCAATTCCCATGAGGATAAAAAAAGATGGATTCGGGATCTTTGCGGACCATTCGGTTATAAATGGTTTTGATAGTCAGTTTGATTTTTTGCAAAATGTGAAATTTCATAATTCCTTTTTGAATTTTTGCTTTACCAAAGCGAAGAGTTCTTGCATGTCAGATGTTTTCCTCAGCAGGAACCAATAGAGAAAGAGCGAAAGCGAGGCTCCGCATAAGATGGTGACGATATCGGGCAAATCCCAAAATGTCAAAAGATAGCTGGGGATGCAAGAGAGAACACAGCAAAGTAAATAGGGAGAAAAATCTTTTACCTGTTGAAAGTAACCGAGATGAAAAAGTTTTCCCGTATAGTATGTGTTGATGAAAACGGCAATTTGATTATAAAGTAATTTGGAAAGGCAAATTGCCAAAACGCCGAATGGAATGGCACAAAGCAAAATGACGACGGAAATGATTTTTTTGATGATTTCCAGTTTGAGAAAAAGATCAGAACGCCCTTTCACTTTCAACAAATTCAAATTGATTGTGCTTAAATGATCAAACATATAAGAAAAGGCGAATGCGTGCAGATAGATGACCGCCGGAGCCCATTTGTCGGATAGGCAGATGGAGATGATGGGCTCCGCCAAAGCGCAAAGGATTCCTGAAAGAATGAAAATGCAAAGGGACGTGATTCGAATGTATTTCCGGTAAACGGAGACCAACCGTTCTTCATCGTCTTGAATTTTGGCTAAAATGGGGTACGTGACAGTTTGCAAAACATCGTTGATGGTTTTGTTTGGCAAATCGGCAAAATGGGATCCGCGGGAATAAAAGCCCAGATCGCTGGCGGTATAAAATTTTCCAATGGCGATAGTCGTCATGTTCCTGTATAAAGTGTGCAAAATGCCTGCTGCCAACAATTTGCTGCCGAAGGAGCCAAGTTCTTTGAACGACGTTTTACTGAAAGCTTTTGTGGGGAACCATTTGCATACGTAGCAAATAAAAACGAGATTGATGAGAGAGGCGATAATCTGTTGAAAAACCAGAGCCCAAATTCCATAACCCAGATAAGCGAAAATGATTCCGCAAATTCCAGAGGTAAACGAAGACAAAACATTTCTTTTCGCCAAGGATTTGAATTTCAATTTTTTTTGCATCATGGCGACTTGTACAGCCATGACGGCGTTTATGACAAGGGTAACCGCTTGGACCCTTAAAACGGGGCAAAGAATGTCAATGTGAAAAAATCCGGCTATCCAAGGTGCCGCAAAAAACAGGGCTGCGTAAAAAAGAATGGAAACGGCAAAGTTAAAATAAAAGACGGTGCAAAAGTCAGATTCCGTGGCGTTGTTTTTTCGGATGAGCGCGGAGTTGAATCCGCTGTCGATAAAGGTTTGCGAAATTGAAAAGAAAATGGCTAACATGCCGATGGCGCCGTAATCCGAAGGCGCAAGCAAGCGAGCCATGATGATGCCCAAAAAAAACTGGATTCCTTGGACGAATAATTTTTCCAAAAAATTCCATTTGACACTTTTAATCGTTTGCTGCTTGATGGAAGCCATTGAAAATCAAATTCCCAAAAATATTTTAATGCCGCCAGTAAAATCGGATGTAAGACTGATGTTGTACGCGCTCATTTTCGGGAGGGAGCTGCATATAATCTCCGTAAAGTGCTTTTAAATTTTCTTTGTAACCGTTCATGACGCAAAAATGGGAATCTTCAAAAGGCATTAAGACTGTATCGGAAAAAGTTTCTTTGGGCATGTGTTCAACGGGACCGTTGTCCATGACGGCCAACTGGGACCAAAAAATAGCGGATTCAAAAGGAATCGCTTGGATTTTTTCATTGTACCGCTCTTGCATCTTATGGGCACCCAGACCGTTTTTCAGCCGAAATTTTCTTTTGAGAAGCCTGTATTTTTCTTTGATTCCGGGTTGATCCATTAAACGGTTGTATTGAATTTTCTTTGGAATGATCCGCTCCCATTCGGCATGGAGCTTTTCATATAAAGTGGAAAAAGAATCCTTGTCGCTGGGAACGCCGTCAAGGGGAAAAATGTCTATCCACACGCCGGTCCTTTCCGCAATCCAGTGGCTGTTTTTGGCGATGGTATCTTGATTGTCAAATACGCGGGCGTAGGCGATTAAACAATCGAAAGGGCATCCTTTTCCCGTATAGGCCAGCTTGTATCGGCTGGATTTGTAGGTTTTAAGAAAACGCTCGTAATCGGGTCTGGGCATGAAAATGTCAATGTCGTCATCCCAGGGAATGAATCCTTGATGGCGGACCGCACCAAGGAGCGTGCCGTAAGCCAGCGAATAACGGATGTTGTGAAGTTTGCAAAATTGATGGACATCTTTTAAAATGCCTAGTGAAACTTGTTGCAGTTCGTGCAGAGTCAGTTTAGAATTCGGCATAGTCGATGGGAGTGCCTATCGTTTTTAGGTAAGAGTTCAAATCTTGCAGCGTATGCGGAATTCCCACGTCTTTGGGAAATTTTCTCCAGTTTTTACCGAATTGCTTGTCTAACATGGTGTCCGGCTTATTTGGACCGGGCAGAAATGTATTTTCGAAGGGAATTTCTTGCAACGGATACAATTCTTCATAATTTCTGAATCCGTGGAATGGATATTCTGTCAATACCCAGTTACCGATTCCCGGTGTTATTCGAGACGTTTCTTCTAGTGAATAAATCGGATTGTTTTTCAGTTCCTCGTCATAAAAATCAAAAATTTCTTTCCAACTGTGGCCGCCGTGTACGAATCGGATGATTTTTTCTCTGTAAACCATGAATTCTTCTTCGGTGACGCCTTCTCGCACAAAGTCGTTGGAAAAAAATTCAATATTCAGAGCGTCTTTCAAACAACTGCCGCGGTAAATGTGCAGGCAGTAGGGTGTTCGGATGAAAACGTATTTTCCGGGATAAGAACGGATGGCGTCATCGTAAAATTTGGCGAAGTTTCCCTGCTTTTGGGAGGAATCAATCCAGATGAAATCTTTTTTTCCAATATCCATTAAACGGTTGAAGTCGCTTCGGGTGACGCCTAAGTCGATGTCGTCATCCCAGGGAATGAATCCGCGATGCCGGCGGGCGCCAAGTAAGGCTCCGCCTTCTAAAAACATTCGAATGCCATACTTGCCGAACATTTCAAGAATGTGTTTGGCAAATTGAAGCTCTTCCATTTGATAATTTCGCAAGAATCCCGTTGCCGGTGTCATTTGGGAAATATCGAAATGATGTTTGAAATATTCAACTTGAAATTTCAGGGAATCAATTTCCGCATGGAGTTTTTGAATTTCAGGTGCGTTGCCAGAAATGCGGTTCCGGGCTTTTTTCAAAAATTTCCGGATGGGCTGGGGAATTTTGTCGCGGACTCTTTTCATCGGTTTTCAAGATCCTTTTTGATTTGGGACGTGGAAATTTCTGGAGTGCGTTCCAAGTAGACAACTTCGCAAATGTCTTTCAGGAAATCGAATTTTCCTTTCCAATCATCGCCCATGACAAAGGTGTCGATATTGTACTTTTTGATGTCGTCCCTTTTTTGTTCCCAGTTTTCTTCTGAAATGACCAGGTCCACATAGCGGATGGATTCTAACAGCAACTTTCTCTTTTCAAAGCTGAAATAGCATTTTTTCTGTTTGGAGTTCCAATTGAATTCATCCGTGGAGAGGGCGACAATGAGGTAATCGCCCAAGGCTTTTGCCCGGCGGAGCAGATTGATGTGTCCATAATGGAGTAAATCGAATGTGCCGTAAGTGATGACGCGTTTCATTCAAATGACTCCTTTTTTTTGAAGATCCACGAAGGCGTTTATCAATTTATCGTAATCAGCCGTGGTGAGCGCTCCGATATGACCAACGCGGAAAATGGAATCCTTGAGTTCGCCTCCATTGGGACAAATCCACATGCCGTAATCCTCTTTGATTTTGAGAAAAATTTCGTAAGCGGATGCGGTGGTGGGGTGTAGTGGAGTGACTGCATTGGAAAGGGATTCTGAAACAATTTCAAAGGGCAAATCCTTGATGCGTTCTCGGAAATAGCGGGCCAAGTGAGCTGTTCTTTGAATCTCTGCGTCTACGCCGCCTTCTTTTTCAATTTCCAAAAGGCGCACGTGAATCTGACGAAGAATCCCGACGGCGGGAGTCCACGGCGTTTGTCCGCGCAAAGCGTTGCTCAACGCCAATTTCAAATCCAGATATTGGCACTGGCACTCCGTCGTTTCAATTCGAGACAAGGCTTTGGGAGACAATACCAAAATGGATATTCCGGGAGCGCAGGCGAGAGCTTTTTGTGATCCGGCAATCATGACGTCGGCATTTAATGCCGTCATGTCAAAAGGATCCGCTAAAAAAGTACTGATGCAGTCCACAATCAAGAACAGATTGTTCCTTTCGCAAAATTCATGAATCAGGTCCATATCATAATGGACACCCGTCGAAGTCTCGTGTTTGTTGACGATAAAAGTTGTATAGCCTTTATCGTTGAACGGCTGCAAATGTTCTTTCTTTAAGGATTTCCCTGGAGACAGTTTGATTTCGGAAAAGGGAATTCTGTGCAGTCGGCAAAGTTCCACGAAGCGTTCGCCGAAGCTGCCTCCGTTGACAACCAACGCTTTGTCATTGGAAGTCAGAGTGTTCATGATGGCGGCTTCCATGCCCGCAGAACCAGATCCGGTAAGGAATACTGCTTTTGCACCTTCTTGCGCATGGGAAAATTTTTTCACCAAGGATTCGTTTTCCAACATGAGGCGTGAAAATTCTTCGGTGCGGAAGTAAGGGACCTGTTCTGCTCCGATAGCGCACACCGCTTCGTTAGATTGTACGGGACCTACAGTAAAGTTTATCATGAAACGCTCCTAAATCTCGGTAAAGTGTTTCCGTTCCCGGAATTGCTGCATGATTTCCGCCATGCAAATGCTCTCTTTGCGGCGAAGGCGTGCCGATGAAAATCGATGGTTGTAAATGCAGCTGATGAATTCTTGAATTTCATAGCGCAGCCCAAAACCATCCCATTTGTAGAAGAACTTTTTGTTCTCGGCGGGATTTTCGTAACGGAGTTCAAAATAATCCGTTTTCCACCAAGGCGCAGGGACATAGGCGTAGCCTTTTGTTCCAGAAATTACCAAATCACCTTCGGTTTTAACCCCCAGACCGACTTTAAAGGAACAAATGGCTTTGGGGTAACGCAAAACACCTTTGGTGTAAATGTCGACACCGTTTTCCATCCGGGAAAACAGTTCAAGGTTCGAATAATTGATGCCCATCAGTTTGAGGATGGGAAGCAGTGGATAAGAGCCTTGTTCAAACATGGCTCCGCCAGCTTGATTGGGGTCGAATTCTCTTCCGCTTGAATCCAGACCGACTTTAAAGGAACAAATGGCTTTGGGGTAACGCAAAACACCTTTGGT
>CAZPKF010000003.1:0-50545 GCA_964587155.1 uncultured Fibrobacter sp. | reverse complement strand
CCAGACCGACTTTAAAGGAACAAATGGCTTTGGGGTAACGCAAAACACCTTTGGTGTAAATGTCGACACCGTTTTCCATCCGGGAAAACAGTTCAAGGTTCGAATAATTGATGCCCATCAGTTTGAGGATGGGAAGCAGTGGATAAGAGCCTTGTTCAAACATGGCTCCGCCAGCTTGATTGGGGTCGAATTCTCTTCCGCTTGAATCCAGCAATTGAGACAGAGATGCTTCAATGTCGACGATTTCGCCAATCAGGCCGGATTTGATGGTGACCATCAAATGGTTGAATGCCGGACAGTGGGCCGTTTTGTTCGCTTCCATCAGGATAACGCCCTGCCTTTCCGCCAATTCGTATAATTCTTTAGCTTCGGAACCGCTTAAGACCATGGGCGTTTCGCACAAAACGTGTTTTTTCGCCAAAAGGGATTCTTTAATGTTGGAATAGTGGCAAAGATGTGGCGTCGCGATGTAAACCGCATCCACGTTGTTGAAAAATTCCGGCAGGTTCCCGTATGGAACGATTTCGGGGAAATTTCTTGAAAAATTTTTTAAAGCGGAATCATCTAAATCATAAGCTGCGTTGACAGAAACTCCGCTTACGATGGCGGCTTCGATCGGAAATCGTTTGGCAACGCGTCCACAGCCTAAAATTCCCACTTTGACCGCGTCCCGGCTTTCTGTCCGGAGCATTGTCGAAGAAATTCCTTCTGTCCGCGGCAGATAAACGACTTGGCAAAATTCTTTCAAGTAGTCGAATTGGCCTTCCCAATCGGAGCCGATGGCGAAAATATCCACATTGTATTTTTGAATATCATCGATTTTTTGACCGACATAATCTTCGATGATGATTTTGTCAGCAAGACCTGTCGCTTTTACGGCTTCAACTCGTTCCAAGACATTGTTTACGACATTCAGTTTTCCGCGTTCCCGATCAAAACTGTCGTTGGTGACACCTACAATCAGATAATCTCCAAGTCGCTTTGCTCTTTTGAGCAAATTGATGTGACCTTGATGCAAAAGGTCGTATGTGCCGTAAGTAATTACCGTCTTCATGTTGATGCCTTGTAATTTTGCATATAATAGAAATTTTGCCTGTGCCGATTTGAAATTACCTATTGAAAGGATGTTCTTCCGGTTTGTTCACAGATTTTCATCAATCCACAGGAGACGTTTGGAAATCCAATTTTTCAACGAATCGACAACCGATGGATAATCCGTGTAAGAATCCACAAAAGGCCAGGTTTCATCGTTGTCCAAAATGGGCCAGCGTTTTTCATCGTTTTGAACGGCTTTCGCAATGATGGGGGCATCCTGTTCAATGAATTGTAAAAGGGATTGGAATTTTTCGCGGTGATTTTCCCAATAGGATTTGACAAGGGATTTGTAAGACTCGTGTCCCATCAAAAGGCCTGTCCAACCGCTTTTGGCGATATGCCATTCCGAGGGTGGGGATTTTTCATCGTTCCAAAGCCCATAAGCGAGGTCAAAATCCCAAACGGGTCCCATCCGGATGATTCCGCCTTTTTCCCACGTAGCAAAAACGCTGCGTTCAAATGCACCGTCTTTATTTTTGGCCAGTTCATGAATCCAGTAATAACGGATAAAATTTTCTACATCGATCCATTTTTCCAGTGGATTGTTTTTGGAAAAGGATGAATCGGCAAGGTACTGTTCAAATGCGTTCAAATGATTTTGGACAAGGCGAATGGATGCCGCTGACGGTTCTTTTGGATGCCGGATGCGGAAAAGATATTTTCGATTGGTCGTAAAAAGAGGCCCTTTGGCATTTTGCCGCGTTGTTTTTTCGATGAGAAAACTGGAGTCGTTTTGGGAAATGTTGATGCGGTCCTTGCCGACTTTGACGCTCTCCGTCAAAAGGTAAAGCCCTAGGTATTTGCGATTGAAGAAAACTTCGACGAAGGTGGAACGCGGAACATAATCCCCGCCGAGGAGTTCTGCTAGCTGGAACGTGATGAAGTTTCGCAAATGGCTCTTGTCGCGGAAATTGGAAATCAGATTCCAATCTTTATTTTTCGGCATTCCGAAGAGGGAAATTTTTGTGTCGAAATCCAGTTTGATACTGTATTTGGTCATGACAAATGAAGAATTTCCACGTCCTTTGACGGTTAAGTCTAAGACTTCGCTTTCGGGCGCATCCTTTCCGTAAATCTGGAGCTTTGCCGGAATTTTGGTTTCTTTGTCGCGGATTTCCCTAAAGTTCTCTGTTTCGATAACAAGCCGCGGCAAGTCCGCATAGGGATATTCCGAATCGTCAAGAGGCAAGTATTCCGGATTTCCATCGGGGGAAAACTGTACGCATTGAAGTGTGGCTAGGGCGCAAAAGAATAAAAGAATGTACCGAATTTTAGCCATTGAAACGAATGTAGAAATTTTATAGGAGTTCGGATGGAAAAATTTGGAATTGCAAATTCCGAGAAATGGAAAGTCGAAGCGGTTGTCTTTGGGCTTATTTCAAAAGGAATCCTTTCACGTGGAATTTTCAATTTTCTATAATGTTTGTATGCTTTCTCAAAATCAGGCTTTCTTTTTTGTTGGAGTCGCCGGCTCCGGAATGAGCGCCATTGCGCAGTATCTGGCGGGTAAAGGATTTAACGTTTCCGGTTCGGACCGCCAATTTTCGGATTCCCGGGGAAATGAAATTCGTGAAAAACTCGAAGCGGCTGGGATAAAAACGTTTCCACAAGACGGTTCCGGCGTTTTGCAAGGCCTTTCTGCAATTGTCGTCAGCACGGCCATCGAAGAATCCAATCCGGATTTAAAACGCGCTTTGGAATTGGGCATTCCGCGTTTGCACCGCAGCGAAATGCTGTCTAAAATTTCGGAAAGTGTCAAAACGATTTGTGTCAGCGGCACGAGCGGAAAAAGTACGGTGACAGGCATGGTCTGGCATATTTTGAACGAAGCTGGATTTTCGCCATCGCTTCTTTCTGGCGCAGCCCTTGTCACGTTGGAACGCCGGGGAAAAATCGGGAACGCCTTTTCCGGAAATGGGGAATGGCTGGTAGCCGAAGCCGACGAAAGCGATGGCTCCTTGGTCCGCTATTCTCCAGAAATCGGCGTGATATTAAACATCGGCAAGGATCACAAAGAAATTGACGAATTGCAACGGATTTTTTCTGAATTTTCGCACAATGTCACGGCAAAAGGAAAAACGCTCATTGTGAACGAAGCCGATGCGCTTGCCGATGCATTCAGTGTAAACCATTTGAATGATTTCGGCTTGGAGGCCCGGGCAGGTGTTCAGGGAATGGACTTTTCTTCTGTCGGGTATTCCATTTCGTTCCGCGTGCGGCATCGTGGAGAACTTCTGCAATTCAAAGTGCCACTTCCGGGCTTTCACAACATGATGAACGCCTTGGCGGCAATCGCTGTCGCTCTTCAGGTAGGAGTTTCGCTTCGCCAGTGTGCAAAAGCGCTGGAATCGTTCGAAGGCATTCACCGCCGTCATCAAGTTTTGGGAACGTTTAACGGCGTTACGGTTGTCGACGATTTCGCTCACAATCCGGCAAAAATTTTCGCCAGCATCCAGGCCGCGCAAAGTTTTACTTCTGGCCGCGTCATCGCCTATTTTCAACCGCATGGATTTGGCCCGACCCGTTTTTTGAGAAATGATTTAGTCAAGGCGATTTCCGAATCGCTTCGTCCGAACGACTGTATTTTTTTCAGCGAAATTTTTTATGCGGGAGGAACGGTTACAAAAGACATTTCTTCCGGAGATTTGGCAGACGATTTAGTGCGCAAAAACGCAGACGCCCGTTTTTTTGCAGACCGGAAGGAATGCGGGCGGGAAATGGTGAAAACGGCGCACCCGGGCGATACCATTTTGGTGATGGGGGCCCGCGATCCGAGCCTTTCGGATTTTGCCGGGGAAATTGCAAAGGAACTAGAAAATGAGTGAGCAAAATAATCGTTACCAGTTGGCCATGGATAGGTTGGAAGCGATTTTAGCTAAAATCGACCGCAGCGATGTGGGTGTCGATGAGCTTGCCGGTCAAGTGGAAGAGGCTACGAGTCTTCTTCGCGAATGCAAAAAGATTCTTTCCGAAACAGAAAAGAATGTCCAGAAAGCACTCTCTGAATTGAACGAAGAAACTTCTGGAACTTCGACGGGACTTTGATGGAAGCCTTGCGTGTCAGTGGCATTTCTGTTTATTATCCTCTTCGCGGAGGCGTATTTTCACGAGTGTCCGGATTTTTGAAAGCGGTTCAAAATATTTCCTTTTCGTTGAACGAAGGAGAAATTTTGGCACTTATCGGAGAATCGGGATGTGGAAAAAGTTCGCTTGCTCGAGCTCTGGTGGGACTCTTGCCGTGGCATTCCGGAAGGTACAGCGTTTTTGGAAAAGAAGTGGACGTCCATTCCGCGAAAGCTTTTGCGTCTGTGCGAAAATCCATTCAGATGGTTTTTCAAGATCCGTATTCAAGTTTGAATCCGCGTGAAACGGTTGCCCAAATTTTGACGTATCCGGTTCGCGCCCGCGGTATTTCAAAAGGCGAAGCGATGGAAAAAGCCCGATTGGAATTGGAACGGGTGGGTCTTCCGGCGGATTCTCTGTTGCGTTACCCTCATGAATTTTCTGGTGGGCAGCGTCAACGCATTGGAATTGCGCGCGCCTTGATGCTTGAGCCCAAGGTCATCGTGGCAGATGAAGTCACCAGTGCGTTGGATGTTTCCGTCCAAGCGCAGGTATTGCAACTGTTGGAAAAGCTCCGCAGGGAATTGGGAATTTCGCTGATTTTCATTTCGCACGACATCCTCACGGTCCGTTCGTTTGCAGACAATGTCTTGGTGATGTATAAAGGCCGAGAAGTAGAACGGGGACGCGCTTCAGAAGTGTTGAAGTCGCCGCAGCACCCATACACAAAAGTGTTGATGGAAAGCGTCCCCACGTTGGATTTTGAAAATCCGCCGAAAGTTTTTTCTGGAGATCCGAAGATATTCTTGGATGGTTTGGAGTGTACAAATGAGACCTCGGCATAGTGACTTTGCATCGGAAATTCTCCGGATGGAAAAAATGGCCCAAGGTGGGGAAGCCATTGCTCATCTGGCAGACGGTCGGGTCTGTTTTGTCGCCAAGGCGCTTCCCGGCGAATTGGCAGAAGTCGTCGTCGACCAAGAAAAAAAGGATTATGCGAAGGGATTCGCCAAGGAAATTTTGGAAAGTTCCCCTTTTCGGGTAAAGCCCCGATGCCCGTTTTACGGAAAATGCGGCGGCTGCTCGCTGCAACATGCGGGTTTCGATTTCCAACTTTCGATGTACCGTGCATCCGTGGAGGAGCTGTTCCGCCGATTCGCAAAAAAGGAACTTCCCGAAAATTGGAAAATCCATTCGGGGCGGGCGTTCGGGTATAGGAACCGCGTCCGTTTGGTCCGCACAGAGGGAGGCTTTGGATTTCGGATGTCGCATAGCCACCGTCCGATACCCGTTTCCCGTTGTGAGATTCTTTCGGCGGCTTTGAACGAAGCTCTAACCGAAAAATTTTTCCCGGATGTTCCGGAAGTTTCCGCTTTCGACAACGGCTCGGGGAAAATTTCCTTCCATTACCGCGGCATGGACGCTTCATCATTCCAAAAATATGCGATGAATTCCGTTTGCGTTGGAAACCGCATTCTGTCGATGGATTCCGCCTGTTTTTTCCAGTCGAATTTGGAACTTTTGCCGGAACTTGTCGAAACGGTTCGGAATGCGGCGGGTTCCGGAAAATATCTGATCGATCTTTACAGCGGCGTCGGATTTTTCGCGTCCCTTTTGCGGGAAAATTTTGAAAGAATTGTAACCGTCGAGCGGGAACCCGGCGCGCTTCGCCATGCAAAGCGCAACGTCCTAGGCGCAAAAAACGTATCCGCGCCCGCCGAGGAATGGCTTCTTCGAAACGACGCTTCGGGTGCGGACGTTCTCATCGTCGATCCGCCGCGGACCGGGCTTTTGCCGTCGGCACTCGATGCCATCGCCAAGGCGAATCCGAAAAAGCTTTTGTATGTTTCCTGCGACCCGGCGACGCTTGCCCGGGATTTTCGAAAGTTTTCCGACCGCGGTTACAAAATTCGGAACGCGGAAGGATTCGCCTTTTATCCGCAAACTCCGCATTTCGAAATGTTCCTGGAACTTTGCCGGTAGTCGGTGGTTGGCTGTCAGTTGTCGGTCATCGGTTGTCGGTTGCCAGCGTTCAGTCGTTGGCGATTGGTCGTCAGTTATCAGTGATTAATTGTTAGTGTCGCAAAGTGAACTTCAAACGTTCACAATTCAACTCTCCAAACTCCTAATCACTGATTACTAACTCCCTCCCTCCCACCCCAATCTCCAACTTCCAATCCCAAATTTTATAACTTATATCCCACAGCGTCCCGAAATTTCGGACAAGAGGATTCGATGAAAAAAAAGATTTTCCCGATAGCCCTATGTTTGCCGCTATTCTTTGCAGCCTGTTCTTCGGAACCGATGGAAATTGTCACCGGCAAGGATTTTATGCAAAACCGCTCCGTGGTCGTTGATACGGCAAGTGTCTTCCGCACTTCGGACCCTTTTGTCATGCAATTTCGTTATGGCAAAAAATTCGATTTTGGAAAAATCAAATGGGAAGTCGTCTCCGAAACCGGAAACATAATCGCTTCAAAAAAGAGCGGTATCAGCTCCAAAGAGGGCTCTTACACCATCTTGGTTTCATCCGCCCGCCATGGTGGAATCGCTTCTGCTTCGGAATTTTTCAAAGCGAAGGAAGGAACGTTCGATATCCGTTTTTATAACGCCGATGCCGACACACTCCTCCTAGAAAAGAAAATTCAAATCGTCCGCAATAGTGAAAAAGCGCAATGAAAAAAATGAAACTTCCCATCGCAGTCTTTTCTTTCGCGTTGATTGCCGCCTGCTCTTCAGAAGTCGAAGTGAAATACGGTTTGCCGAAACCGGTTGGCGTTGAACTTTATACCGAAAGCACTTATTCAACGATTGACCTTGCCGGAACGGAACGTGTTGGAACAATCATCGCGGACTATGTTCATTTGGACTATTCACAATCGGGGGATACGCTTGTCATTCATCGGAATTTTGAAATTGACAAGTCCCGCGGTTATCTGAAAAATTCGCATCCGGCAGAGCTCCAGTGGCGGCTTCCGGAAGTCATCACCAAAGGCATTGGTGAACGCGTAGTGGAAACTTCCGGCTTTGCCGAAGGATATGATTCCCTCCTTTACCGGATGCCTATGCCCAAACGCTGGCGCGATCAGCTTTTGAACGCGGATTACATCAAGCATTTGGAGCGGCAAGAAAAGCACCGTTACGAAATGGACCATCTGCTTGTGGGGAAGGTTCCCGAAAAGGGAAACATCACGCAGCTTTTGAGCGACCGCGGACGCCTTCAGTTTGCTTTGATCCAGGTGGATTCCGTTGTGACGGATGGATTTCACAATTTGGACAAACGCAAATGCCTCGGCTACACGGTTTACCTAAAAGAAAAAGAAAGCTTCCCTTATTACATTTGGGAGCAACACGTGAACAGCAAAATTGGAACAGAAAAGTTCCAAGCTTATCACACGGGACTTCGCGCCGAATATGAAACGGCTTATTGGGTGACGCTCGATCCCGAAACGGGCATCCCCTGCCAGGAACGCGAAGTCAAGGTGGGAATCCATACGATGGTCAACGCCAAGACGGGCGACACGGCGACGTTTAAAAGTCACACGACCTTGGAACGGCTTTATACGGTTGTCAGGGATTCAGCGGCTTCTCCATGAAACGTTTTTTAGACGCAGCCTTAATCCTTTCGTTCCTGTTTCTCTCCGCTTGCGGCGGCACCAAATCCGCCCAGCAGACGATGGCCGAAGACAGGCATTATATGTACCGGGAAGCGTATAAGGCTTATGTCCAGGCCGAAGACAAGTATTTGAACTTGCTCTTCAACATAGAACGTTTACCTGAAGAAGAAGAACTTTGGATAATGAAACGCGACCAGATGCGCGAGTTGGAACAGTTGCGCACTCTGATGCTTCAGGCTCGGGGCGAACTCGACGAATCGCTTCAGGAATGGGAAAAGTATTTGGGCGAAGTCCAAAAAGAAACTGTCCGGCAAAAAACGCTCAAAAGGGCGAATTTTCGCAATGCGGATGAAATGCGAACGTCTCCCGGTCAACTTCTCCCCGGGGAATTTGCCCAGGATTCCATTCGAAAGGCGCAACAGCGGAAACAATAAAATGATAGGTGTCTTTGATTCCGGCTTTGGTGGGCTTACGATTTTGCGAGAATTGCGCAAGGCGCTCCCGGACTATGACTTTATGTATTTGGGAGACAACGCCCGCGCGCCTTACGGTTCCCGTCCGTTTGAAACCATTTACCGTTATACGCTCGAAGCGGTAAAGGCTCTTTTTGACAGGGGATGCCCATTAGTGATTTTGGCCTGCAATACGGCGTCGGCGCGAGCCTTGCGGACGATTCAGCAGAATGACTTGCCGAAAATCGCTCCAGAAAACCGGGTATTGGGCATTATCCGTCCAACGGCAGAAGAAGCCGGCTCGTTTTCAAAGACGGGGCATTTGGGAATTTTGGGCACGCCGGGAACCGTTGCTTCGGGCAGCTACCCTCTTGAAATCTCTCATTTTTTTCCCCATCTGAAGGTGACAGAACAAGCTTGTCCCCTGTGGGCGACTCTTGTGGAAAACGGCGAGACGGAATGCGAAGGAACCCGTTTTTTTGTCGGCAGGGATATCCAGAGCCTGTTGGCGAAAGATCCTGAAATTGACGCACTCCTTTTGGCGTGCACCCATTACCCGCTTTTGTTGCCAGTCATTCAAAAAATCGTTCCCCGTTTGCGGATTGTTTCGCAAGGGGCGATTGTGGCGCAAAAAACGGTAAATTATTTGAAACGGCATCCGGAAATGGAAGTGCGTCTTTCACGAAATGGAAAAACGGAATTCTTGACCTCGGATACGCCGGAGTTTTTTAGCAAAGGTGCCTCTTTTTTCGGAGAAAAGAGCGTTTTTGCAAAAAATTTGTCTTTTTGACCTGTAATTTTATATCTTGCAGGTGAAAACGAACCTTCTTTGGTCCGCTTTTTAATCTTTTATTCTGAGGAAAGGACGAATTATGCCGCAAATACAAATCAATTTAACCGGTTGGCAAGGCTTCCGCGGTAAAAACACGGGCAGCCTGTTGTATGTGGAAACCAGCCGGATGTCCGTAGTTCCGGTCCGAGACCAATTGAACGAAAATGGAAAGGGTTCCTTTTCGGAGCCGAATTATGAAACGTCTACTTATGGCTTCGCCTCTTGCTGCAATGTCAAGGCGATAAACAAGATTGTTCTTTCCAATAAGAGCCGCTACATCCTTTTTGGAACGCGCTATGAAGGCGGAGATGCCGATTACAAGAATAAATTCTTGATTATGGGATATATGAAAATCGCCAACACGAAAGATGTCCGTTCTAGGCACATTCAATCTTACATGGCGGCTTCTGGAGCAGAAGAACCGGAATGTATGCGGCTAGAAAAGGATATTGCCGTTCAGGGGCCGATGCACTTCGTTTCGCTTCAGGATTGCTACGTTTTGACAGACGAACGCTTGAAGGAATGGGGCTACAAGGGCCATGCGAATCGTCAACTCAAGACGGTTTTCAGCGAAGAACACACGAAGGAAATTCTCGACCATTTGGATTCCCGTGACGATAAGATTGATGAATACATCGCGACTGTCGAAGAGTTCAAAAAGGCGTTAGCGGCGCAAAGTGCCGCCGAAGCGGAAATGGAACAATCCGAAGCCGAGGTGTAATCCGTTTGGTTTGAAAAGATGCGAAAACCCGCCGAAGGCGGGTTTTTTGCTGTTTCGGGGGATTTTAGGAGGCAGAAATGACTGTTTTGAAGGAAATTCACGGGAACTTTCCCCAAATTTTGAATTCTTTTCTATCTTTGTGAATCCACAGCAAAACCTAAAAAAAGGAATCTTATGTATTCTATTGTTGAAACAGGTGGTTTCCAGTATAAAGTCGAAGTCGGCAAGACTTACAAAGTCCCGAGCATCGACGCTGCTGTCGGTTCTAGCCTGGAGCTCAAGTCCGTTCTTCTTTTCTCCAACGGAAAAGAAGTCAAAGTCGGCACCCCTGTCCTGAACGATGCTTCCGTCAAGGTCGAAATTTTGGACCACGGCAAGGATGACACGGTTATCGTGTTCAAGAAAAAGCGTCGTACCCGTTACGTCCGTCGTAACGGCCATCGTCAGGGCTATACGGAAGTGATCGTCACGGAACTCCACTCCGGCGCAGAATCCGAAGTCGTCGATTCGAAGATTGTCGAACGCAATCGTGCCCGTATCAAGGCGCTTGCCGCTCAGAAGGTGCAGAACACGCCGCTGACCCGCAAGGAAAAGATTGCTCAGGGTCTTCCGAAGCCCGCCAAGGTTAAGAAGAATTCCATCCGCAAGTCGAAGGAGGCTTAAACAATGGCTCACAAGAAAGGTCAAGGCTCCGTTCGTAACGGTCGCGATTCCAACGCCAAATATCTCGGCGTCAAGAAGTACGGCGGCGAAACGATTAAAGCCGGCGGCATCATTGTCCGCCAGCGCGGTTCCCACTTCCATCCGGGTGTGAACGTCGGCATGGGCAAGGATTTCACCTTGTTCGCCCTCGTTGACGGCCGCGTGAAGTTCGAACAGAACGCCGGTGCTCAAAAGGTTTCGGTTTATCCGGAATCCTAAGCTCGCGTAACGCGTTTTAAACGGTCGGATGATTCCGACCGTTTTTTGTTTTTCTTCCGCAAGATTCAAATAGACTATCTATATTTTGAAAAATGAACTCTCCCCGTTATGTATTCATGCGTCTTTTGCCAAAGAATCTAGAATCCCGGCTTTTTGGCAATTTGGTTCAATTGAAAATCCCATTTATTTCCAAATGGGCCCGGAACCTTTTCGCCCGGGCGTATTCCCTGAATATGGAAGAATCCGAAAAGCCTCTGTCCGCTTATGCGAATATCGGGGAACTTTTCATCCGCCGATTGAAGCCCGGCGCACGTCCAATTGCGAATGCAGAAGTGATCAGCCCCGTCGATGGACGGGAATCGCAGACGGGTGTGCTTGATGGTTCCGACGCAGAAATGCTCCAGGCGAAAGGGAAGGTTTATTCGCTGTCTTCCCTGTTGCGCGATAGGGAACTTGCCGCCCGTTTTGCCGGTGGAAGTTTTGCGACAATATATCTTGCTCCGTTCAATTATCATCGGATTCATTCACCGGTCGCCGGGAAGCTTCTTTCGGCGAGTTATTGTCCGGGAACGCTTTGGCCGGTAAATCCTTGGAGCGTAGAACGCGTCGAGGGGCTTTTTTGCATCAATGAACGACTCATGTCGCGGATTGCCGTCGATGGTGGCGGAGAATTGCTGCTTATCAAAGTGGGCGCGACAAATGTGGGTCGTATCGCTGTTGAATACGCACCGGATTGGGTGACGAATGTCGGACGTCTTCCGCGCAAGAATCCTCGGTACGATTTTGTTCCCGAATCGGAAATCCGTTTTGAACGCGGCGAGGAACTCGGCCGGTTTGAAATGGGCAGCACGGTCATCCTGGTGGCCGACAAAATTTTGACAGACAGAAATCCTGGACTGTTTGCTTCGACGTTGGGCAAGGCTGTCCGCATGGGTCAAAGCCTGCTGTAAGGATTTTCAAATGCGTTGGGCTAAAGAACATCCGGAAGTGATGCGGATGACTGCTGAATATGTCCGAAGTTTTCGGAATGAGCCCGACCCTGTTGTCGCAGTGGCGCGAAATGCCAAAACTTTAGATGAGAAAATCGCGTGGGTCCTGTTGGGTTCATGTCTTCATCAGGAAATTCCGCTGACCGTATTCCGACCGCTTTTGGAATCGCTGTTCCAAAAATATCCCGGAGAAAAATTGTGGGCGTTTCCGCTTCCGACAGAGGCAGAAATCCGCGGAGTGGTCCGCGAACAGGTCCGATCGTATTCTTGGCCGTTAGAAGAAAGCGTTCCCGGCATTTTTTGGAGTGTCGGCAATTTTGTGCGCCGTAGACGCTCTTTGAAAGCCTGGTTGGAAAATTCGCTAGTCCCGGATGTTTGGCGCAATTTGGGTGAAATTTTCTTCATGGGGAAACGCGCCTTTCGACCGAAAGCGCTGTGGGCGTTGTCTAGAATTTATTCCCCATTTCCACGTGGACTGGGAATTGTCCAAGAGGGAAACGTGGTGCAAACGCCGGCGCCCTTCCCCTATGGCCTTCGCAGCTGGATTGGGATTGTCGGACTAGGAAGGGATGTTGGGTATGCGGAAATGGACGAAGTGGGAAAACGCCGGTTGGCGGCATCTGTGTGCAAGGAACTTTCGCCCGGAGATCCGCGCGAAACGGCTCATGCATTCTTGTTTTTTCGGGAATCGCCTGATGCAGAACCGTTTTTCTTGCAATTGAAAGAATTTTGTTTTTCGCAGGGAGGCTTGCCTAGATGAATTTTTTCAAAGTGTCCGTGTGGCTGCTGTTGCTTGGCATCTTGTGTGGATGCGAAGAATCGATGCTGTCGAAAATGGATTTGAATAAATTCTTCTATCGCGGGCGCTCTCCCGTTCATGTGGCTGTATATGACTCCAGTACCGTTTTAAAGCACGTTCCCGATTCTTGGAATCTTCAGCGGTATGCGATATCCAGCATGGCAGATTTGGATTATGCGGCGTCGCCGGGAGATACGTTGCACGTACAAATCCTTGAATTCGCTTCGGATATGGCTGCGCTCGCTTTTTACTTGAACACAGGGCTTGTCCAGGAAAATCTTCCCGTCATCGAAGGAGACTTTCGGGAGGCTGTGCTGCGATCGGGAAAGCGTCTTTTCATTTTCCGTTATGGCATTTTGCGCAATCACGAACGGGGAGAATTGGAGCGTTTCGTGCACGGTTTCCCGGATTCTCGGGCCGGACTTCCTCAGGAATTTTTGAGCCTTCCTTTGGCAAACCGCATTCCTGGCGAGACATCCATCCAGATGCGGAATTTCTTTGGCGTTCCATCGGAATTTCCGATGCTTGTTCAGGGATTCCGGGCAGGCGACATTGAATGGGATGCGGCGCGGAGTTGGGAATCGGTCTCCGAAGAGGAGTGGAACACTTGGATTCGCGGGTTGCGGTCTTCTGGACGGCATCTTTCCCAAAGCCGGGATACGCTCCGGTTTGAACTGGGGGCGTTTGAACGCGGAATGGCCATGCGTCTGCAAGGAGGGAGGATTGTTTGTGTTTGGGGCGCTTTGGATGCGACCGCTCTCAAAAAACGATTCGAAATGGTAGCGAAAAGGGTTTTTGATTCTCCGAAATAATCTATAATTATACTATGGCTCAAATAGATTCTTTGGCAGATACAATTTTGGAAAAGCTCCGCATGGTTTCCCAAGCGGAAACAGTCATCGGAAAACCCATTCAGGCAGGCAATGCGACAGTGATACCGGTCAGTCGAGTGTCGATGGGATTTGGTCTAGGGGATAACAAAAACGCGGTTTCCGCTTCAGGTGGCGGCGTTTCGGTCAGCCCTGTCGCTTTTGTGGTGATCGCCGGAGACGATGTCCGGGTTTTGCCGATTTCGCACGACAATTCGCTGGTATCGAAAATTGCGGACTTGGTTCCCGATGTCGTGAACACTTTTCGGGGAAAGTCCTCTTCTGAATCGTAAGGCTTTTTCCTGCAAAGGAATTTCTATATTGTCACCGGAGAAATTTTAACCGAGGGTGCTTATGCGCTTTTTAAATGTTTTGAAGAAATCTTTGGTTCCCATGATGCTTTGTGCGGCGGTTGCTTCTGCACAATTGATGAACGGGAAAAATTTGGATGTCATTCGCGTCGGCAAGACGGGTATTTCGCAGGGACACGTTGACAGCTTGGCTGAAGCTTTGGGAAAGGCGCAGGCCCGTGGACAAAAAATTCCCGCCGAAGCAATGGTGCAACTTCGTTGGGCAGTCATTGACAATTTGGTCGGACAAGAACTGATCAAACTCGAAGCCAAGGCCTTGAACATCAAGGTGCCCAAATCGCGCATCGATAGTGTCGCGAAACTCTTCAAAGCCCAATACGGTGGAGAAGAAGCTTTCAAAAAACAGCTCCGCGAAAATAAAATCACCGAAGCGCAATTCAACGAACGCATTGAACAGCAGCTGCAAAGCGATGTGATTCTCGAAAAGAATGTTCCCTATCCGGAGAATCCGACAGAAAAGCAAATTGCCGCCTATTGGGAACTCAACAAGGGCAAGGTTTCCATCAACGATACCATCAGCGGTGCCCGTATTCTCCTCAAACCGAAAAAAGGCGAATCTAAACAGGCGATTGCCGACAAGAAAGAACTTTTGAAAGGCCTCGCTGCCCAAGTGCGTTTGGGGAAGGCCAGCTTTGCTGTTCTCGCTGCTCAATACAGTGATGATTCCGATGCGAAAAAAACAGGCGGAGTCATGAACAAGTTCCTCGCTAAGTCCAAAGGTGCTGATTTTGTCAAGGGAATTTCCAAACTTTCCGTGGGCGAAATTTCCGACGTATTCCAGACAAACGAAGGCTTGCAGATTTTCATGCTCACCGAAAAGAATGACGGCAAGTTCGAAAATTACAAAGTTCAAATCGAATACATTCTCCGCGTTCAGGCCGAGCAGGAACGTCAATTGAAAATCAAGCAATATCTCGACAACTTGGCTCAAAAGTACAAAGTGCAATATCTGAACAAGGATTACACTCCGGAAAATGCAATTGGAGGTGCCAAGTAATGGCGATGACGTCTCATACAGGGCTTACCGAACTCCGCGCGAGAATCGATAAGCTCCGGGGGTATCTTTGACCTAGAGTCTAAAGAAGTAGAACTCTCCGTATTAGAAAAACAATCTGGCGATCCAGAATTGTGGAATGACCGTGACAAGGCGCAGTCCTTGCTCAAAAAAATCACCTCGTTGAAAAAAATCATTTCGGACTGGAAAGAAGTTTCCTCGTCTTGTGATGATCTTTCCGAGCTTTATGAAATGGCGAAGTCCGAACCGGATTCCCAAGAACTGTTTGATAGCGTGGAAGAAGATTTTCAGGCGCTTGTCAAACGGGTCGATGAAATGGAATTCCGTCGGATGCTTTCTGGGCCGGACGATGCTTGCGCTGCTGTTTTGACTTTGCATCCCGGTGCCGGGGGCACAGAGGCGCACGATTGGGCAGAAATGCTTTTGCGGATGTACAAACGTTTTTTGGAACGCGAAGGCATGGATTTCAAAGTCATCGATGTGCAAGAAGGGGAAGAAGCCGGAATCAACAGTGCAACGATAGAAGTCAAAGATGAATATGCTTATGGGCTTCTCCGTTCGGAAATTGGCGTGCACCGCTTAGTCCGAATCAGTCCCTTTGATTCGAATGCCCGGCGGCATACGAGTTTTTGTGCCGTTTACTTGTACCCGGAACACGAAGATATTGAATTTGAAATCAATCCGGCAGATATCCGCGTGGATGTTTACCGCTCGTCGGGTGCGGGCGGTCAGTATATCAACAAGACGGATTCCGCCGTTCGAATGACTCACATCCCGACGGGAATTGTCGCAAGCTGCCAAACAGAGCGGTCGCAGATTCAAAACCGGGCAACTGCCTTGAAAATGCTCACGACGATGGTCGCCGAACATTACCGTCAAGAAGAAGAAGCGAAGCGCGATGCGCGCCTTGCAGAAAAGAAGAAAGTGGAATGGGGCTCACAGATTCGCAGCTATGTGTTGCAGCCGTATCAGCTGGTGAAAGACTTGCGTACGAATGTGGAAACCTCAGACACGACTGGCGTTCTCGATGGGAAAATCAAACCTTTTGTCAATGCTTATTTGCTCAGCGAATCGCAGGCGGATGCCGAAAAGTAAGTGAAAAAGGATTACAAATAAGCCTCATTTGCATAAAAAAGCCGGTTGATTTCATTCAACCGGCGATTTTGTATTGGGAGGGATCAAATGCCCGTTTGCAGTTCTTTCAAGTAACGGGCGAGGGCATCTTGCCATGTCGGCAACGGAGTGAAACCGTTTTGTGCCAACTTGGATTTGTTTAAACGGCTGTTGAATGGCCGCGCGGCTTTGGAAAGGCCGTATTCGGCGGTTGTCACCGGGATGACCTGTGTCTTGAGGCCCGCCTGCTTGTAAATTTCTTGGGTGAAATCAAACCAGCTGATGTAGCCGCCTTCGTTTGTCGCATGGTAATAACCGTATTTTTCCGTTTCTATCATATCGACCAAAAGTCTTGCCAAGTCAAGCGTGTAAGTCGGCGTTCCCACTTGATCGTTGACGACGCGAACAGTATCGTGCGATTTTCCTACGTTCAGCATCGTTTTTATGAAGTTCTTGCCGTTTAATCCAAAGACCCAGGCAATGCGTACGATGAAATACTTTTCGAGATTTCGACTTACCGCCAATTCGCCTTCGAGCTTTGTCTGACCGTAAACATTTAACGGCTCGTAATCTTTGCAATCGGGTTCCCACGGGGTTGAACCTTGCCCGTTGAAGACATAGTCCGTACTGATGTAGACCATTTTGCAATTCAAGTCTTTGCAGGCGACTGCGATATTTTCTGTTCCTCCGGCGTTAATCGCCCGGACTTTTTCCTGCTTGTCCAAATCTTCGGCCAAATCAACGGCGGTCCAGGCGGCGCAATGGACGACGGCATCTGGGCGAATTTCGTTGAGAGTATTCCAAACGGATTCTTTGTCTGTAATGTCCAAGGAACGGTAGGGAGATCTGGTGACTGCGCTTGAATCTTGAATTCCGCTGTATTCAGACGCTAAATCGCTCCCAATACATTCATGTCCTCTTTTTGCCAGTTCATTCATCACGTCGTGTCCTAGCTGCCCCGCGACGCCGGTTACAAATACTTTCATGTTTGAAATTTAAAAAGGCAGGTGCTTGTAGCGATTCGGCAAAGCAAAAAGCCCCGCAAAAAAGCGGGACTTTTGGGGGAAGTTGCTGTAAATTACCGATTAAGTAATTTCTTCACCGCGTAACATGATGACTTTGCCGGTGCGGATGTATTCTACGACTTCAAATTTGTCTAGCAAATGTTTCATTGCGTCGATTTTATCCGTGTTGCCGGTGATTTGGATAATCATCGAAGTGTCTGTCATGTCGACTGTAGTCGCTTTGAAATGGTCGCACAGTTGGAGAATTTCTGTGCGCTGTTCCGGTTTGCACTTGATTTTGATTAGAGCCAATTCCTTTTCCACCGTATTGGATCCGGTATGGTCTTTGGCCTGAATGACATCGACTAGCTTTTCGAGCTGTTTGATGATTTGGACCAAAATTTCCGGATTGCCGTGGGCGACGATATTCATTCGGCTAAAATCCGGATTCAACGTCGGAGAAACGACTAGGGAATCCAGATTGTATCCGCGGCGGGAAAACACGAGTGCGATGCGGACCAGCACGCCGGGGCGGTTGGCGACGAGAAGGCTCAGACAATGAGCTGTAGTGTTTTTATCCAAAGCCATATTAAGTACTCCCTGTCGGTTTTTCGAGTTGTCCCTTGGGCTGTTCCGTCATCATGGCGGTGAGCGGTGCTCCTGCTGGAATCATCGGGAACACGTTGTCTTCTTCTTCGCATTCGCAATGGATGAGGACGGGACCTTCGTTGTAATCAAGGGCTTTTTGAATCATGCGTTCTACATCGGCGGAGCGTTTGATACGAATGCCTTTGATTCCATAGGATTCGGCCAATTTGACAAAGTCCGGATTTCCGACCATGCTCACGGAAGAATAACGCTTGTCGTAGAACATGTCTTGCCATTGCCGGACCATGCCCAGATATTTGTTGTCCATCACGAAAATTTTGATGGGAAGGTTGTGAATCTTTGCCGTCGAAAGTTCCGCTTCCGTCATTTGGAAGCCACCGTCTCCGGCGAAACAGCACACAGGCCATCCTAAATCCGAACCGATGCCGAAGGATGCTCCGATGGCGGCGGGGAATCCGAAGCCCATTGTTCCGGCTCCACCGCTGGTGATGAACTGGCGCGGATAATCCGCTTTGAAGAACTGGGCGACCCACATTTGGTGCTGACCCACGTCAGTTGTCACGATGGCTTTGCCTTTGGTCAGTTCGTAAACGGTTGAAATGATGTGTTGCATCCGCAATCCGCCTTGCTTCGGATAGGTCAGCGGATAACGCTTCTTGTACGTTTGGACGGTTTTCACCCAATTGTCCGTATCCAAACGGGAAACGAGCGGCAAAAGCTGTTCCAAGACGAGCTTTGCGTCGCCGCAAAGGAATACATCCGGCTGCAGGACTTTTCCCTCTTCGGCAGGGTCAATGTCGACATGGATGATTTTTGCGTTTTTACAAAATTCTTCGAGTTTTCCGGTGATGCGGTCGTCAAAACGGGAACCGATGCTCATGATCAAATCGCATTCAAGCAACGCCTTGTTGGCGTAGGCGGTGCCGTGCATGCCCAGCATTCCCAAGGAAAGCGGATGCGTTTCTGGGAAAGCTCCTAAACCGAGCAGGGTTTCTGTGACCGGAGCGTTCAATTTTTCGGCGAGTTCCTTCACTTGTCGCGATGCGCCCGAGATGATGGCTCCGTGGCCGATGAGAAGAATCGGTTTGGTGGATTTTTTGAGGAGAGCCGCCGCCGCTTCAACAGAGGCTTGATCCGCATTTGTCGGAATCTTGTAGCCAGGAAGTTCCACTTCATCCGAGAAGGGGGCTGTGCAAATGCCTGCTGTGACATCTTTCGGAAGGTCGATGAGAACGGGGCCTGGGCGACCTGTTCGCGCAATATGGAAAGCTTCTTTGACAACGCGGGGAAGGTCGTTTGGTGTTTTGACAAGGAACGAGTGTTTGACGGCGGCGAAAGTCATGCCGCTTGTGTCGCATTCTTGGAATGCGTCCTTGCCCAAATTGGGGGTTGTCGTCTGGGCGGCCAACACGACAATGGGAGAAGAATCCATTTGCGCCGTGTAAATGCCGGTAAAGGTGTTGGTTGCGCCGGGGCCGCTTGTAACCAGTACGACTCCGACTTTTCCCGTTGCGCGGGCGTAACCGTCGGCCATGTGGGTTGCGCCCTGTTCATGGCGGGAAAGAATCATTTGAATGTTCGAATCCAAGAGGGCATCGAAAAGGGGGATGGCGGATCCTCCCGGATACCCGAAGATGGTGTCGACGCCTTCGCGTTTGAGGCAATCGAGAATCACCTGTGCGCCGCTTAATGTATGATTTGCCATAAGTTTCTCAATTCGTTTAACGGTTTTGATGATTCAAATATAGTACATAATGAAAGGAAATTGCAGGTTGATTTGCTAAAAAATAATTGTTTTTCATTTTTAAAAATGAAAATGAATGAATTTTTGTGGAAAATGATTTGAATTTTGAAGAAAATTTGTTTGAAAAATCGATTTTATAGTGAAATATTTGCAGCCTTTTTGGATAAATTTCGGTTTTTATTAAAAATTTGCTTTAAAATAGACCTGTTTTTAACGAAACTTTTTGATTTTTCTAAAAATGAGGATGAAAAATAAGGGAAAATTTGATGACTTTTGATAAAAAGATGAAAAAACGTGTTTGATATTGAAAAGGCATTGCCCGTGACAAATAATTTCTAGGCAAAGAATGAGGAACAGGACTTTTCCCAAGGATAAAAGTTCAAACGAAAGCGTTATATCGAATGGATTTGTAACAAGGAGGTTTATCATGTTTGTCGGAGATAAAAGCGGACTCCCGCGGGAACGCTTGAAAAAAGAGGGGCCGGAGGCCCTTTCCAATGCTGATTTGTTGGCACTCGTGTTGGGAAGAGGAACTGCGGAAAAAAACGTTTTTTCTCTGTCCGAAGAATTGGCGAAACTCTTGGCGGCGATGTCCCGGCGTCCGACGTTGGATGAACTTTGCCGCGTCGGTGGATTGGGAACTGCGAAAGCGGCGCAAATTTTAGCCTGTCTGGAACTTTCTAGCCGATTTTTTTTGGGAGCGCACATGACGTGCGTCACCTCTCCGGGAGCTTTGTTGCCGCATCTGGCGTTTCTCAAATTCAAAAATAAAGAATGTTTTGTGACGGTTTCGCTCAGCAGCTGCAATAGTATTTTGGGAATTCACGTTATCACGGAAGGGCTTGTGGACAAGACTCAGGTACATGCGCGGGAGGTTTTCATCGAATCCATCCGCGACAGGGCGTGTGGGGTGATCGTTGCCCACAATCATCCTTCGGGAATGTTGATTCCCAGTGAAGAAGATAAAGCGGTAACGCGGATTCTGTCCCAAGCGGGAAAATTGCTGGATATTCCCGTATTGGATCATTTGATTGTTTCGTTCCGCGGTTATACAAGCATCAAACGGGAAAGTCCCGAACTGTTTTTGTAGAACATAAAAAAAGCTCCCCGGCTTTTCCCGGGGAGCTTTTTTTTCGAATCAACCGTTACTGAATGCGCTTCATCATGATGCGGCGGTTCATTTCGCGGCCTTCTGCCGTGCTGTTGTCAGCAATCGGATCGGCTTCGCCCTTACCGATGGCTTCGAGGCGGCTGGAATCCACGCCGTTCTTGATGAGCTCGGAACGGACTGCATCGGCGCGCTTCTGGGAAAGTTTCAAGTTGGCGCTTTCCTTGCCGCGGTCGTCCGTGTAACCAAGAATCTGATAACGTTCGTTCTTGCGTTCTTTCTTGTTCAAGTCTTTGGCCATTTCACGGAGAGTTCTCTTCGAGTTGGCGGTGAGTTTCGCCTTACCGCTGGCAAAGAAGACTTCGAGCTTGATTTCTTCAACGGAGCATCCTTCGGCAGCGGGATCGCCGGCTTCGAACGGACACTTGTCGAGGCCTGTGCATTGCCCGGCGAACATGTCGAGCATACCCTTCTGCGTCACCCACGGGTCGCAAACGCCGTCGCCATCGGAGTCCGGATTGTCGAGCGGGCATCCGTTGTTCTGGACAGCGCCGGAATCAAGCGGGCACTTGTCGAGGCCTGTGCATTGCCCGGCGAACATGTCGAGCATGCCCTTCTGCGTCACCCACGGGTCGCAAACACCGTCGCGGTCGGAGTCCGGATTGTCGAGCGGGCATCCGTTGTTCTGGACAGCACCGGAATCATACGGGCACTTGTCGAGACCTGTGCAAACATCCTTGAAGACGTCCTGCATGCCTTTCTGAGTCACCCACGGATCGCAAACACCGTCGTGATCCACGTCCGGATCTTCTGTCGGGCAGCCGCTTGTCGCAAGAGGTCCTTTTTCGTTCGGGCATTTGTCAATGCCTGTGCAAACGCTCTTGTAATCATCGAGCATTCCCTTTTCAGAGACCCAGGCATCGCAAACGCTGTCTTGGTCAGTATCCGGATTGCCGAGCGGGCAACCGTCATTTTCAATGGGTCCGTATTCAGCGGGGCACTTGTCGACGCTCTTGCATTGCTTTACGTTCGGATCGGTCGGATTTTCGAAGAAGTAGCCGAGACCCTTTTCCGTGACCCACGGATCACAGAGGCCATCGCCGTCAACATCCGGATCGGGCCAGGGGCAACCCTTGTTCGCTACGGGACCGTTTTCACCCGGGCACATATCGTAGCCGCTGCAAATTCCGGAGAAGTCGCCCAAACGTCCTTCGTCTGTTACCCACGGAGAGCACAGGGAGTCGTGGTCAGGATCCGGATCCTTGCTCGGGCAGCCGTTGAATGCTAATTGACCTTGCTGGTTCGGGCATTCGTCAATGCCTTGGCAAACGCCGGCGAACTTGTCGAGCATATTCTTTTGAGCGACCCACGGATCGCAAACACCGTCGCCATCGACGTCCGGATTGTCAAGCGGGCATCCGTCTGCGCCGGCACCTTGTTCGTTCGGGCATTGGTCGATACCTTCGCAAATGTCGGCAAATTCAGAGTTCAAACCTTTTTCGGCAACCCACGGGTCGCAAATGCCGTCTTCATCCAAGTCCGGGTTTGGCCACGGGCAGCCGTTGTTGCGGGCATCTCCCGGTTCGTCCGGGCAATTGTCGCGGTTGTCGGGAACGCCATCGCCGTCGCGGTCCGGGTCGATGAGGAAGCCGGACCAAGTGATGCCGCCGAATCCGTATGCGGACGGCGTTGTACGGGCTTTGTAAGTCCAGTTGCTTTTGCCGTTTCCACCGTAGATTGTGTGAGAGTAGTCCTTCGAAATGGCGAAGTGTCCGCCGACTTGCAAGTCAATGTGGTTTCCGATGTGGAAAACGAGACCGACGGAGGCTTCGTTCATCGAAAGGTCTTCGATTGCTTTGTAGTCGCCATCGGCAATGTCCATGTAGTATTCGCCGAAGATGGAGACAACGGACAGCGGGTAGATTTCAAGTCCCGCAGCAAAGGAATAGAATCCCGGGAATTCGTCATTTCCCACGGTGAACCGGTAGCCGCCGTTCAAGTGGAGAAGGATGGGTGCCGCATCGATTTTGCGGAGATCCATCGTGGCCGCGGCGACAATGCGGAAAATGGAATTGGTCGAACCGTAAGCAAAGCTCTTGCCTTTTTTTACGTTGATGTAGTCCGGTTCGCGAATCCAAGTGCCTCGTTTTTCCACGTCAGTCGTCGGGAAGTCACCGCCGAGGATAAGGGCGATGTCGAACGCCTGATCTTCGGGGAGGGGTGCACGGAATTTCAAATTGGCGCGCAAGTTGCCCAAATATCCCTGCTTCGCGGCATCCGAATGCTTGAATTCAATCTGGTCATAGTAAACCGGCAGCATCACGGACACGTCGACGATTTCGAACATGCCGAACGACATGCCGAAGTAGCCGCTCAAACCGACGAATTGATCAATGCCGTCGGCGCTACTTGTATTGTTGACTAAATAATGGCTGAAATTGTAGCCTTCTACGACTCCAGCATCGTTGGAAACATCACCCAAAATGGAGATGCCTAATTGGCCATGTTTCATGGATTTGGCCGAATATGTTTTGTCGAAACCGAGTTGACCGCTCTTGTTATAAGTTTCGTGGGCGAAGGCCAGCGAAACCGATAACCCGAGAAGGGTCAAACACTTGAAGCATTTTTTCATTGGTTCTCCTTCTTTAACCAATCCGCACTCGCCACTGTGGCGAGTCTAATCCTAAGCTAAAAATAATTAGAAATCGTTGTTTTGTCTTTGACCGTTTGTTGTACGGCAACTTCGTATCGGCAATTTTACATTTGAAGGGTATAAAAAGCAGATGAATGGCTTTGCTTGGCGAAATTTGTCAAAGAAAAGAGGAACGCTTAGGTCTTAAGGTTCCTCTTCTGGATTGAATTTTATGTCGCTTTTTAGATGATCCCGTTGAAAGTTCATCCATACCGCAAAGATGCCTCCATCCCACGGCTCAATCCGTTTGTAATTTAGAAACAGGATGTATCAAAACGAAAATTGCGTGCAAATCTTTAAAAGAAAATGCATTCTGCTAGAATACGGTTCCCGCTGATGAGTGCGGTGAAAACGCCGAGGACGGTAAAGCTTGCCCTCATTGGAAAAAGACGATGCCTTCATATTGCAAAAAATCACCGGCTTCGAAATTTTGACGAAGGAGAAAACCGGTGATGCGAATTTGAGGGTGAAATTTAATTGGAACGCCAAAGTCCGATGAGGCTTTTATTTGGGCGAAGAGTCAGGTAGAATGTCGGCCCGATGAGAATCAAGTCGCGGATCAGCGCCGTCCAGGTTTCGGTTTTGCTTTGAGCCCCTTCGAGTTCAAAGCATCCGCAGGTGATGCCCAAGTCCAACGCCAACGCCCAAGTCAGAGCGATGATGAAAGAAACGAACATTCCGAAAATTGCCAAGGCGCATTCTTTGGTAAAAGGGGTCACGATCAGAGCGAGTCCAAACCAAAATTCAAATTGCGGATACAGCAGACTAAAAAGATTGTTGATGAAATCAGGCAGGAACTGGTATTGGGCAACGAGAATGGCGAATTGTTTGGGATCTTGAATTTTAAAAATGCTCGCAAAAATGAACATGCCGCCGATGCCGATGCGGAAAAGCGTTTCCAAACCTTTGATGGTGAAGTTTCGGTTTATCCGGTAGGCGGGGAAAACGAACAGAATGGCTAGCGCCAAGGAGGCTATTCCCACGTGGATGTTGTACTTCCAAATTTTTGGAAATTTTTCGATTAGGGATTCGTAATCGGTGAATGTAAGAATGGATTCCGGGAATGAAATTTCCGCAACGCAAACGGCTGTAAAAAAAGCGGAAAGGAGCAACAAGATTGCGGGCGTGACAACTTTTGGCATCAGTAGCCCTCCGGTTTTTCCAAAACTTTTTGTGTGCCGAACCATTCTACGGATTTGTCGTCGTCAACGCGGACATTGTTGACAATGGCTAGCAAAATACAAAAGGCGGCGAAAAGGAACAAAAATTTCCAATGGAAACTTTTGATGTAGGCGATGAGCTTTTCTTTCATAGGGGCAATTTATAAAAAGAGAGCCGGATTTGCCAACGAGGAAAATCCGGCGTTCCCAAATTAAATGTTGTCGACAATCCGGTTGAACGCTTCTACCGGACGCATCCATTTTTTGAGAAGTTCCGGTTGTGTGACGTAATAACCGCCGATATCCACTGGGACTCCCTGGGCTTTGGCCAACGCTTCGACGATTTCCGTTTCGCGTTCTTTCAGTTCTTTCGCAACGGGAGAGAACTTCTTTGCCAAAGAATCGTCTTCGCTTTGAGAAGACAATTCCTCTGCCCAGTAGAGTGCAAGGTAAAAGTGTGAACCGCGGTTGTCCAGGCCGCCGAGCTTGCGTTCTGGAGTCCGGTTGAATTCCAATATTTTTTCGTTCGCCCTGTCCAATGTTTTGGCTAGAATCCCCGCTTTTGGGGTTCCAATTTGTTCAAGGGAAGCGGCGATGGCGAAATATTCTCCGAGAGAATCCCACCGGAGATAATTTTCGGAGAGGAACTGTTGCACTTGTTTGGGTGCGCTGCCGCCTGCTCCCGTTTCGAACATGTAACCGCCAGCCATTTGCGGAACGATGGAAAGCATCTTGGCAGAAGTTCCTACTTCGAGAATCGGGAAAAGGTCCGTGAGGTAATCGCGCATCACGTTGCCGGTAACGGAAATGGTGTCTTCGCCATTTTTTGCCCGAGTCATTGTTTTGTAGATGGCGTCGGTCGGAGGGAGAATGGATATGTCCAGCCCAGTCAAATCGTATTCCGAAAGGTAGGCGCTGACTTTTTTCTGAATTTCGCGGTCGTGCGCGCGGTTGGGATCGAGCCAGAAAATGGCGGGCATTCCGGAAACTTTGGCACGGTTTACTGCGAGCTTTACCCAATCGCGGATGGGCGCATCTTTCGCTTGGCACATCCGATAAATATCGCCCGGTTCCACATCTTGCGAAAGAAGCGTTTCCCCTTGGGAATTGGTCGCCCGGATGATTCCCTTGGCTGTTGCGACGAACGTTTTATCGTGGCTGCCGTATTCTTCGGCACCTTGAGCCATCAGGCCGACGTTTTGGACGGTTCCCATGGTACGGGGATCAAAGGCTCCGTTCTTTTTGCAAAATTCAATCGTGGTCTTGTAAATTCCCGCGTAAGAACGGTCCGGAATAACGGCTTTGACTTCTTGAAGTTCGCCTTTTTTGTTCCACATACGGCCGGAATTGCGGATCATGGCGGGCATGGAAGCATCGATGATGACGTCGCTTGGCACGTGCAAGTTGGTGATGCCTTTTGAAGAATCGACCATCGCCAAATCCGGGGCTTTGCTCAGGGCCTTTTCTATCGCGGATTGGATTTCGGCTTCTTGAGGATTTCCTTGGATGCGCTTGTATAAATCCCCGAGCCCGTTGTTCGGATCAACACCCAATTCTTTGAACAGGTCTGCGTATTTGTCGAAAACGTCCTTGAGGAAAACACGGACAAAAGCTCCAAACATCACTGGATCGGAAACTTTCATCATGGTCGCTTTTAAATGAACGGAGAAAAGGACTCCTTGCCTTTTGGCATCTTCCATTTGTTCGGCGATGAAGTTTTCCAGGTCTTTGATGTGCATGACCGTGGAATCGAGAATTTCGCCTTCGAGAAGCGGGGCTGGCTTCCGCAAAAGGGAAGTGTGCCCAGATTCGTCGACGAATTCAATCTGGAATGTATCGGCTTTCGGAAGGGTGATGGATTTTTCGTTGCCGTAAAAATCGCCTTTTTGCATGCTGGAAACGTGCGTTTTGATGGAATCGTTCCAGTTTCCATCGGAATGGGGATGCTTGCGGGCGTAATTTTTGACAGCTTGCGGGGCGCGGCGGTCGGAGTTTCCTTGGCGCAATACCGGGTTCACGGCAGAACCTTTTACCTTATCATAACGGGCTTTAATTTGCTTTTCTTCTTCTGATGCCGGAGCGTCCGGGTAGTCGGGAAGAGCGTAGCCGTTCTTTTGAAGTTCTGCAATGGCCGCTTTGAGTTGGGGAAGGGAGGCGGAAATATTGGGAAGTTTGATGATGTTTGCCGAAGAATCCTGCGTGAGTTTGCCGAGGAACGCGAGGTCGTCGGAAACCGGCGCATCGAAAAAACGGGCGTTTTCCGGAAGACTGTCCTTGAAAGCGGCGAGAATCCGGGCAGCTAAAGAAATGTTTTTCGTTTCCACGTCCACATCGGCTGTTTTGGCGAATGCTTGGACAATGGGCAAAAGAGATTGGGTCGCTAGGAACGGCGATTCATCAGTCAGAGTGTAGTAAATTTTTTGTGTCATACGGTTGAAAAATAGAAAAGGATTTTCGTTTGGGTGCAAATGAATGTTAATAATGATGGATTCTGTCGCTTTCGCAAGGGGCGAGAGTTGTTAATTAGGAATGTATAATGCAGAATGCGGAATTGGAGTCGCGGACAGAAAACTCTCTTGGGTGGGGTTTCGCACAAAAAGCCTTTTCTGCGGATGGGCTAACTTTGCACGGTTTTACGTCAAAGGTAATTCCGTTTTCGTTGAAAGTAAATTCGCCCGAAGTTAGTGGCAAACGACGAGCCGTTTTGGTGAAGTGCGGACAGTTCGTTTTGAAAAGTTAGAAGTTAGGAATGAAGATTCATCATTTGGAATTGTTTTCTGTTTTGGACTGTTTGCGTGCGAAAATGGCGACTGTCTTCGTGATGAACGCCAGTTTTGTATTGGCTGTTAATGGAAAACGTTGATGCTAAAAAAACAAAAGGGTCCGGCTTCTTGCGAAACCGGACCCTGATGCGGTCGGACAGACTTGAACTGTCAAGCGATTGCTCGCACTAGCACCTCAAGCTAGCGTGTCTACCAAATTCCACCACGACCGCGTTAGAACTTGATTACGGGCGTAAATATAGTTTATTCCGCCGGGCTTGTCAAGGGACTTTCTTGAGAATTTTCAACAGGAGCTGCTGTTGCCGGCACAGCGATGGGAGCTGCATCCGGAATAGCCGGGGCTGCCGTCGTCTGTTCCGCTGCCGCTTTTTTCAAAGCGGAAGATTCATTTGCCGAACGGTCTTCTTGAATGGTCATGTATCCCAAGAAGAAGACGAGTACCAGGTAAACGATTCCCACAATTCGAGTGAGCTTTTGGACGAAAGTGGCGGCACCTGCTGTTGAAAATGCGGATTGTGAGGTCATTCCACCGAGTCCGGCAAGACCGCCCATTTTGTCGTTCTGCAAGAGAATCAACAGAATGAGGAACAGGCAAAGGAAAATGTGGATGACGATTCCGACCCAAAAAAGTGTTGACATAGTGATTCCTGAAAAAAGGGTTACTTCGCTTCGGCGGCGTCGATGATAGCCTTGAACGTATCGGCCTTGAGAGCGGCGCCTCCGATGAGTCCACCGTCAATGTTCGGCTGAGCGAGGAGACCAGCGGCATTTGCGCCCTTCATGGATCCGCCGTATTGAATGCGCATATCGTCTGCGACTTTTTCGCCGTAGAGTTCCTTGACGACGGAACGGATATAAGCGTGTGCTTCTTCAGCCTGTTCGTCCGTTGCCGTTTTACCTGTTCCAATGGCCCAAACCGGTTCGTAAGCGAGGACAATGTTTTGATCTGCGTCTTCGGCGGAAACACCGGCGAGCGCACCCTTGATCTGGAGGCCGAGGACTTCTTTCAAAGTGCCGGCTTCGCGCTGGGCGAGAGTTTCACCGATGCAGACAATGGCCTTGATGCCGGCTTCGAGAGTCTTCTTGACCTTGAGGTTCACCGTTTCTTCGGTTTCGTGGAAATACTGGCGCTGTTCGGAATGGCCGATGATAATGTAGTCGGCACCGATTTCCTTGACCATGTCTACGGAAACTTTGCCCGTGTAAGCACCCTGGTCCTTCCAATGAATGTCTTGGACGGCGAGTTTCACGTTGGTTCCCTTGACGACATCGGCGACTTTTGCTGCTGCCAAATAGGTTGGGGCAATGACGACTTCGGTCTTCTTGACATCTTTGACGGCTTCAACGATATCTTTGGCGAGTTGGACGCTTTCGCTGACCGTCTTGTTCATTTTCCAGTTTCCAGCAATGATATACTGACGCATGATAGATAAACTCCTTCAGTGGGATGTTGTTTGTTCGTTGCCAAATGTAGAAAAAAGCGAAGCCGCCGGCTGCGCTTTTCTAAAATCAGTAGGCGGATTCCAAGCTCTTTTTAGGAGGTTGCGAACCACCGTAGCGGTCCCCTTCAATTTTGTCTAGGACTAGTTCGCTTTCGTAGCCTTTCATGCGGGCTACTTCCGGATCTTTCCACTTCAGACGGGTAATCAGCTGGCCATCGCGGGTGAAGTATTCCCAAACGTAACCGTTTTGCAATTCATGATCGGGAGGTCCCCACAGAAGGTTTACCATTTCCTGGGTCATGCCTTCTTCGATGTAGCCTTGAAGGAAAATGTCCTTGAGGCGCTTTTCAATGCCCATGCTTTCCTTTGTGGCGAAATATTCGCGTTCGTATTGTTCTACGCCGCGTTCGACGAGGATAGGGGATGAATAGCGGCTGTTGCAGGCGGTCAAGGCTAGCAGCGCCATTCCGACTATCATACTTTTGCAAAGATTCATAATCGCTCCTAAAAAGTTGCGCTCCGTAAAATAATTTTTTTTGAATTCAGAAAATGTAAACTTTTGGGTTTTGTCTGTTTTTTACCGTTACTAGAGGTCAAAATTCCGCAGATTCGGCTTTGCCGGACAAAATCCGTTCAAATTCCCGAACGGCATCTTCGGCGTATCGGTTTACCAAAACGGATGCCGCTTTGGCGATTTCGCGAGGCTCGGTTCCGGCGAGGCGTTCGTTTTCGTCATATGTTTTTTTCCAAAGCAGGGTATCTTTTTTGACATCGCGGAGGGAAAGTTCCAGGGCGACGCGGGCGAAACGTTCGGAAGAATCCACGTCGACTTCTTCTAGGGCGACTAAAAATCCGGCGAGTTCCAAGTCGGGAATTTCTGTGGCGCGGAGTTCAATTTTGGAAAACAGACCGCTGTGTTTCAGTTCTTCGGCGAGGACTGTCGCTACTTGATGCTCGGGATTTGTCGCCCAGAGATCGTTGTTGTAAGCCATGAAATCATAAGGCGATTCGCGATAGACGATGTGAGTCTGGTTGTAAGCGGGGTCAACGGAAAATTTTTTGACGACCAGATTGTAGGGAAGCTTGGCTGTGGCTTTTGCAGAACCCGATGCCGCTAAAGTGTAATAACGCGTCGGAGTTCCAGATCCGGCACATGCGGAAAGGCTGAGAGCCGCGGCAATGAAAAGGATAAAGGGAGATTTTTTCATGGAAGCTCCTAGGGTTAACGTCCGGACTTCTTTTCGGCGCGGATCAGGGATGATGGATTTTGCTTGATTTTTTGCGCAAAGTCGGAAAGGTTGGAAAGCACCGTATTCAGCTGATCGAGAATTTCGGCCAGCCGGTCTTGGTTGTTGTACATGATGAGGTCGGCGCGTTGGGAAAGATTGTTGATGGATTCCAGCGCGGATACGACGTTTTGGTTGATAGTCTTGGTGTCGATGTCTTGAATCTTTTCTTGGAGCAGCACCAAATCGGTTTCCATTTTTTGCGGCAGCTCCGCTTTTTGAATGTCGTCGAGAGTCTTGCGCAAAGCGGAGGCGGATAATGCGATTTCTCGCATGGGCTGTTGGGCATCTTGCGAAATTTTACTGGCGTTGGCGCTGACTTTTTCCAAATTTTTCAAAGTGTTTTCGATGCGGACCGCGTTGTCTTCGGACAGGATGGTGTTCAATTGTTTTAAAATATCATCGACTCGTTCGAGAGTGCTTTCCGCTTGGCCGGAAAGTTTGTTGAAAATATTCTTTCCCGCAAGAACAAGACCGCCTTCGGGGATGTCCGGCTCGCTAACGTCTCCACCAGAAAGGACTAGGCTCTTTTGTCCGGTCAGGGAAATTCCGCTGGTCATTTGGGCGCGGGTTCCCGCCTTGATGGGAGTTCCTTCGCGGACATCAAAGTGGACGACGACATTTGTCAAGTTGGTGGAGTCGATATGGATGCGGGTGACGTTTCCCACTTCGATACCGTTCAACATGACTTTGGCATCGATGGAAAGCCCGATGACAGATTCCGAAAAAATGGTGTGGTAGCTGGACTTCCTGTCGGAAAGGCGTTGCTGAGCGATAAAAATGGTGAAGCCGATGGTTGCCCCAAAGCAAATCAGAAGAAAAATCCCCAGTCGAATCCGCTCAATTTTAGTTGTGTCCATAAAATCCTCTAGTCTTCAAAATCAAAGTGGTACAGTTCCCGGTTAGCGGGCGTGTGCTTGTATTCTCGGGCGAAAAAATCCCGGATTTCGGGAATGTCCGAGTGGATGCCATCCTCTAGAGAAGCGTCCATCAAAACATTCCCGTCTTTGAGGTAAATAAATTTGTCTGTAATCGTCTTGATGCTTTCAAGTTCGTGAGAAACAATGACGACGGAAACTCCCAGCGTATCGCGCAATTCCAGTAAGAGTTCGTCGAGAGAGCGCGAAGTGACGGGATCAAGCCCGGCTGAGGGTTCGTCGCAAAAAAGAAGCTCCGGTTCGAAAGCGATAGCGCGGGCTAGTGCGGCCCTTTTCCGCATCCCACCGGAAAGTTCCGAGGGAAATTTGTAAAAGGCGTTTAGCAGGTGAACTTTTTCTAGGCGGTCTGCTGCGATTTCGTCTAACGTTTTTTGGGGAAGTTTGGGATAGCTCCTGCGCAGGGGCAGCTCTACGTTTTCAGCGACGGTCAAATTGGTGAGGAGTGCTCCACCTTGAAATAAAACGCCTGTGCGCCGTCGGGTGACATCGGGAATGGGTTCTTTTTTAGGAATTTCTTTGCCGAAAAAGGAAATGCTACCGGAAATGATGCGTTCAAGTTTGAGAATGTTGTTCAATAGCGTCGATTTTCCGCAACCGGAAGCTCCGAGAATCATTCGGATTTCGCGTTTTTCAACGCAAAAGGAAACGTCTTTCAACACGACCTTTTTGCCGTAACCGGCGCATAGATGCTTGACTTCAAGGACGGCGGACATTGGCGTTCTCAGTAAAAGATGAAGGAGAAAATGGCATCGGCGATAATAATGCCGGAAATCGATGTGACAACGCAAGACGTCGTCGCTTTTCCGACGGCATCGGCACCTCCGCGGACCCGCAAGCCTTTTTGTGCGGCGACCAAGGCGATAATCCAACCGAAGACGAGAGACTTGACCATGCTCTTTCCGATAAGGAGGAGCGTGATGCCGTCTTTGAGTGAAAACCAATAATTATAAGGGGATAGTTCGCAGAACAGATCGCCGACCATCATCCCCGCAACGCATCCTAAGATAGACGAACAAAAAGAGAGGATGGGAACGGCGATGCTCATGGCTTTGAATCGCGGTAGAACTAAAAATTGAATGGGAGCGATGCCCATTGTCCGCAGCGCTTTGATTTCTTCGGCGACAGTCATGCTCGCAATTTCCGCTGTAATGGCGCTCCCGGAACGCCCGGCCAGGATGATGGAGCTCAGCAGGGGACCGATTTCTGCAAACATTAAAAATCCGAGTCCGCCGGCAAGGTAGGATGCTGCACCAACCGTGTTCAGCATGCCGGCGCTTTGAATGGAAAGCGTGAACGCGATAAGGAAGACTAGCAGGAATACGATGCCGCAAGCTTCGCTGCCCAAACGCAGCAATTGCAGGGCTGTCCCGTGGAAAGGCAAGCGCTTTTTGTCAAAAGATTCAAAGATTGTCCAGTAGATGCATTCGCTGAGCAAATAAAAGAATGTTTTGAAACCATCGAGGAAGAAAAATCCGGAGGCACCCAATTTTTCTACTGGGCTCATGGGAGTTTCTTCTTCTTTTTCGGGAACCGGGTGGCGGGCCAGGTGGGACAGTTGTTCTTTAATCTTTGGGGAAAATCCGCGTAAGATGAGTTTTCGATGATTCGCTTCGGCTGTTTCCGCCAAATATGTCAGCAGGGATTCTTCTAAAAAATTGAAGTGCGCAAGAGCGGAACCGTCCACGCGCAAATTTCCCTTTTCAAGAATCCGGGAACAGCTTTTTTGAACGGCGATGAATTCTTTCGAGGAAAGTTTCCGCGGAAGTTGCACTGTCGTAAAATCCATATCCATCGCGCCCAAATTTAACAAACTAAATTGGAAAATTAGAATGAATGGCTTGTATGGGTGACAGGAATGCGCAAATGTCCGATGAACAACTTTGACCATTCATAGAACTGTCTCCGTTTGGGAAATCATTTTTCCTGAAAATGGGCGAATGGAAGGGACTTGAAGACGGTTGTGGCGCTCCTTGTGCATTCTGTCGCCTTTTCTTGGGTATTCAATCCAAGAAAACGGGAATTTTTTTACTTTTGGGCGCATGAAATTTTCCCGTTTGGTCAAAAATGTCTTCATGGGTATGGCCCTGCTTGTCGGATGTGCCGTGGCCGATATTTTTGATATGAACGGGCTTTACCGGTTGCAATACGGTCCCAACCTCTCTTTTTCTGTGGCGGGGAATACGCCTTTTGTTTGGGGACAATGGTTGAATCAGGAAGTCAACACGCTTTCTTTCAACTGGATAGAGCCTTTGCGCAAATTGCCCTATGGAAATCCCTTGGATGCAGATGCGGCATTCTTGCGTTTTTCGGCGGATTTGGAAGTTTCGCCGTTTTATGGAGGATTTCGTCTGGGGCTCGGCGGAAGGCCGTTTCAAACGAATCCGCAAATTGAGGCACGCTTCCTTTACGAGCACTACACCTATTTTAAGTCCAATGTGGAAATGACTTTGGCTAGCAATGCGAAAGACGGGAGTATCGCGGACTCCTGGACGGCGGACTGGATTACGGAGCGCGTTTATTCTAAAGAATCCGCTGTGGATTTCATGCAAAATTTTGCATTCTATTTTGACTTGGAATACAGCTTTGGATTAGACGCTTTTATGGGGGTCGGGCTGCATTTCACGTTGGTGGACATCAGTACCGAATTTGAAGGAAAAAGCTTTGATTACCGCCGGAACATTCCCGTGTTCAGCCGGGACTTTATCATTGACTTGATCGCTTACGTTTATTTGCCGGTGACGAAACACTGGGCTTTGGCGGGTTACATCAACCAATACAATACGGGAAATTCCAAAACGGCGAATGGTTCTTATCTTAAGGAACCGTTGAGTTATACGATTTTCCTTGCCGGACCTTCTTTGCGTTTTGGCGAAAACAGTGAAAATAAAATCTCGCTTCTCGGCGGTTACTGGATTCGAGAAAAGAAGCGCTTTTACAGCGGCCGGACTTCTCAGCAATTTTTACTGCATCTGCAATATCAGCGCAATTTTGGATTTTCGATCAAGCCTGTTCCAAATCGGTGATGCCCACCGGGAAGAGCTTTTAGGCGATTCGGAAATTTCGGTTTTTTCTTGTTTGGGCGGGGAAATGCGGTGTGCAGTCCGTATCCAAAAAATGCCGGATTCCTTTACTCCGTTCAAATCAATGATTGTCGGCATGAAAATGCCATCGTAAAAATTCCAGGAATGGATAGTTAGCCGCCGATCTTCTCCGGAGCCGAACATCCAAACGGTATCCGGCTTTGGATGATTGATGCGGATGCGGAACCAGGTCTGGGAACGCGCTGGGTAAAAAAAGGTGGAATCCTGATGCAAACTGTCCCGGCAAAGGAAAATGCCCTGGGCGAGCAATTCCAAATCGTCCCATCGGATGGGACTTTTTCCAATGGTTTCCCTGAGATGGTGCATGGCCATCTGGCGGGGAATGCGCCCGGGGAGATATTCCATGTAGCGGTAGTCCGTAGAAGATATATAACGGAATGATTCTTTGCCGGAAATCGTGATGTCGAATGTGTCTGCCGCTTCTGGTAAATGTTGCCAAATCAAATCGACGTGTACCCGGACGTTTTCGCGGTTGATGAAGCGTCCTTCGGCAGAGATGACAGCGGGAAAATCAATCCATGGCGATGGGCATTCCTCTGCGAAGGAATAAAAAGGTAAAACGGCTAAAAGGAAACAAGCCTTTTGAAAGAAACGCATCATGTGGGGAAATCGGGATGGGAATCGTTGTCGGAAAGTTTTTTTGCAGAGACTGGATTCTTTGGGAAAAAATGGGGGTCTCCGAAAAGTTCTTCACGGAGCTTTTCTATTTGATCGGAGTGGTTGACTTTTTGAAGGCTCTTGGCTCGGATTGCTTCTTCGTAGAGGAAAATTTTAAATTTGACTTTGTTGAGGATTTTTTCCAAATCGCTCAGTTCTTTTTCTATAATGGATTTTCGGCGTTTGAACAGCGCCAGGCGTTTCGAAAGAGTGGCATCGCCTTCGCTATACCATTTGAGGTAGGAGCGGATTTCTTTAATGGGCATTCCTGTTTTTTTGAGACATTCGATGAGAGAAAGCCAACGGAGATCCTCGTCGCTGTAAGCGCGGATGCCGGATGATGTCTTTTGGACAAAAGGCAACAAACCCTCTTTTTCGTAGTAACGGAGCGTGTAAGCGGAAAGGCCTGTTTTTTTGGCGACTTGGCCGATAGAGTAAGACAAAAAAACCTCTTTTCAAAATGAGACTTTTCAAAGTTAACAAAAAAAGGTTTTTGTTTTATGGGGGAGTTCTCCAGCAAAGGAAAAAGCCCTTTCCCTTTTCCAAAACAGGAATATGGCGAAACCGGTTTGGATGGAAAGGAAAGGGACTTTGGGAGAATTATTCGCCTTCTGCGGCGGCTTCGGCTGCATCCGAGAGTTCTTCGGAGGTTGCTAGCGCATCGTCTTCTGAAATGTCGAACATTTTCACGTCTTTCATTTGCTCCCGGATCTTCGCATCGATTTCGGCACAGATTTCCGGATTGTTTTTGAGGAAAAGACGCGTACTTTCGCGGCCTTGCCCAATGCGTTCGCCGTTGTAAGAGAACCAAGAACCGCTCTTTTCGATGACATCCAGTTCAACGCCCAAATCCAGAATGCTGGCTTCGCGGGAAATACCTTGCCCATAGAGAATGTCGAATTCACATTGGGTGAAGGGAGCAGCTACTTTGTTCTTGACAATTTTGACACGGGTGCGGTTGCCGATGACTTCGTCGCCGTTTTTGATCTGGGCGATGCGGCGAATGTCCAGACGCTGGGAAGCGTAGAATTTCAAAGCGTTTCCGCCTGTTGTTGTTTCCGGGTTGCCAAACATGACGCCGATTTTCATGCGGAGCTGGTTGATGAAAATCATGCAGGTGTTGGATTTGGAAAGGATTCCAGTGAGCTTGCGGAGCGCTTGGGACATTAAACGGGCTTGAAGTCCTACATGGTTGTCGCCCATTTCACCGTTGATTTCCGCTTGGGGCACTAATGCGGCAACCGAGTCGATGACGACAATGTCGATGGCTCCGGAACGGACTAGTGTTTCGGCAATGTCGAGTGCCTGTTCGCCGGTATCCGGTTGGGAAACGAGAAGTTGGTCGATATTGATGCCGAGATGGCGCGCATAAACGGGATCGAATGCGTGTTCTGCATCGATGAAAGCGGCAACACCGCCCTGTTTTTGTGCTTCGGCGATGGCGTGGAGCGAAAGCGTTGTCTTGCCTGAAGATTCCGGTCCGTAAATTTCAATGATGCGTCCCCGCGGAAATCCTCCGACTCCTAAAGCCATGTCCAGCTGGACACAGCCCGATGGGATGACGGGAATATTTTGTTCCGGTTGACCGCCGAGCGTCATGATAGAACCTTTTCCGAAATTCTTTTCAATTTGGGCGATGGCCGCTTCAACGGCTTTTGCCTTTTCTCCGGAAAGGGGCTTGTTGAGGGTGGGTGCAGCAGATTTCTTAGCCATTTTTATCTCCGATGGGGATTTTTTGTTCTTGTTCAATATACAAATTACTGTTCTTTTGTGCAAGTGCTTTTCTGTTCATTCTTTTTGAGAATCGCGCGGCGCAAAACATCCAGCACTTTAAAAACGCTTTTTTCACGGATTTGTTCCCGGTCTCCAGAGAATTTTTCGCAAAAGGCGAAGTTTTCCCAAGGAGAGGCGACTGCCATCCATACGAGTCCAACGGGTTTTTCTGCCGTTCCGCCTCCGGGCCCGGCGATTCCGGTTGTGGAAATCGCCCAATCCGAATGGTAAATTCGACGTGCGCCGTCGGCCATGGCGATGGCAGTCTCTTTGCTCACGGCTCCATGGGTGGATAGAGTTTCTGTGGGAACGCCGAGAATATTCTCTTTGGCTTCGTTCCAATAAGCGCATGCGCCACCTTTGAAAAAAACGCTTGCGCCGGGGAGGTTTACGATTTCGCTTGCAATCATTCCGCCCGAACAGGATTCCGCCGTAGAAAGAGTTTCGCCGCGGGCGCTGAGCAAGTCGGCGACCACTTCTAGAAGAGTTTTTCCGTTGGTGGAAATGACGCTTTGGCGGTCGTCGAGGCGTTGAATTAAGCGTTGCGCGGTTTCTTCGAGAATTTGGGCGGATTCCGTGGAATACAAGCGAAAAAGGAGTCCGTCACGGACGGGAAGGCTTGACCAGAAAACTTGTGCGGGGAAAGGGAATTCTTTCCATTTTTCCGCCAGGTCCGATTCAAAGATGCCGGCAAGACGGAGTTCCCGAAAGAAAAAGTTTTTTTGTTTTGGGGAAAGATAGGGAACGACGTGGCGTTCGAACATTTCTTTCGCTTCGAAGGGAACGCCCGGAAGAGCGAATAGGGTGACTCCGTCTTGCGTGATGCGGAATCCGGGAGCACTTCCGACGGGATTGTTTAAGACGGTTGCACCGCGGGGAAAAAATGCCTGGATGCGGTTCGCTTCAGAAAAATTCTTGTTGCGACTTTCAACGAATGTTTTGATGGACTGCAACCATTCTTCGTGGAATTCCAACGGTTGGTGAAAGGTCTCGGCGATGAAAAAACGCGTTTTGTCGTCTTCTGTTGGGCCCAGTCCGCCGCTGAGAATCACTGTTTGGATCCCCGCATTGCGGAGCATTTTCCAAGCGGACCGCCAAGATTCGGCACTATCCGGAAGGGTAATCTCGCAAGCGACGTTGAATCCCATTTTGCAGAGACGTCCGGCCATCCAATGGGCGTTCGTATTGAGCGTGAAGCCTTGCGTGAGTTCCGTGCCTAGACTTATCAAGGCGATTTGATGCGTTTGTTCCATTCTTTTCCTCACGATACAAGATAGAAATCGGATTTGACAAAAGTTGTCTTTGCTTGGGATGTGTGTCGATTCCATTCTCTGAACGGGATTCCCGGAAAGATTTTTTTATTATTTGGTGCAATGCGGATTCCTTTTTGGACATTTTTTTTGGCATTGGCCCTGTCGCTTTCTGCCGTTTGGGCGGATGATGCGCTGGATTCCGTGTCTGTGGATTTTTCTCCGAAGATAGCCGCTACAGGTAAAACGGGTGTCGAAAGTATCGATACGCTGCCGACTTATGAATGGGATGTGGAAACGGACAATAATTCGCTTGCCATGACGCTTCTTTTGGGAATTTTTCCCGGTGGCGGTCATTATTATACGGGACATTATATCCGCGGCGGATTCATTTCGGCGATAGAACTCGGACTTGCTTATGAAGTTTTCGTGAATAAAAAGGCGCAAAAAGACAGGCGGTTCAAACAGGCGCGGGAATTTCAGGATTCCGTTGCGCTGTATTCGCGCAGGATTCTTGAACATCGGGACAGCCTCTCGTATTACCAAGCGAAACGGAATCAGTTTGCGGAGCGAGTCCGTTCGTATAGCGATCATAAAATTGAAGAAGAGGATTTGCGAAAGTCAGAGCTCGCCTGGATGATTGGTATCCATGTTTACAGTCTTTTTGACGCTTATGGAATCTGGGCGAATAATCAGGGGCGCGTTGTGGAAAACCGCTCTGTATCCGGGACGCTTTTGCGTTCCATTGTGCCGGGCTGGGGGCAAATTTACAACCGGGAGTATGGGAAAGCGGGACTTTTGTACATGGGACTTTTTGGCGCTTCCGTCAGTCTCTTTTCTCGTCAAAATGTCATCGAATATTATTTGGACAGAAAACACGCCTTGGAAAAAGAAGATCCCACGCACGAAAACCTTGACATCATCAACGAACAGATTCTTTACTTTCGGAAAAACCGCAACCAGTATATCTGGGGACTAGTTTTAATTTATCTCTATTCCATCGGAGACGCTGTTGTCGATGCAATGATGAGCGATTTTGATAGCCCGGCGCACTTTGTTCTGGGACCGGACTTTCGCGGTGGACTCGAAGCGTCTGTTCTATTTGACTTTTAATCCCGTTTCATTGCGGACTTCCGCTTCCGTTTGAAAAAGATGGCTGCGACGATGGCGGCGATGAAAACCAAAGCGGAAATTAGACCAATGACAAGCGATGCCCGGACTGCGTCGGATTTGTATTCAAAGTGAACGGTTGAATTTCCGGCGGGAACTTGGACTGCGCGGAGAGTTCCAAACGCTTTGTAAACTTTGGCGGGTTTGCCGTTGACAGTCGCTTTCCAATAACGGTGGAAGTTCCCCGAAGAAAGGAGAAATGCGGGCTTGTCTGCAGAAACTTGGTAAGTGAAATCGTCCATTTTGATTTTTTCGGAAATTTTGGCGATTCCGCTGACGGAGTCTGTCGTGGCAAAGGATTCCGGGGCTTCCGAAAGGATGATCGTGTGGCGGAAATCAAAACCGTTTCGAAGGGCTTGGATGGCTTGGGAATCGGTCATTACGGCAAAGTTTCCGTAAAGGCGGCCATCGCTTGAATTTCCCTGGAACGGAGCGTAAACCGTTTTCCCTTGGGAATCGAAAATGATGTCGCCGATGTTCATCAGGTCGAGAAAGGCGTTTTGCGCATCGCCTTGCAAAACTTGGTTGACGTTATACAGATAGTTTTCATTGCCCTCTCCCCGGAAAAGCCGGTAAGAGGCCAGCTCGTTATCGTGGAAACCGTCTGCGTTGCTCATTTCGTAAAGAGGGAACGAATTGCCGCTGATAGCCGGATTTCGAGAAAGCGAAAGGACCCGTGGGCGGTTCTGGGCGTCGGGGTGTTCTTTTTGGATGGCGCGGATGACGGGATTTGTCGGTTGTACGTAATTATTTTCGGGAACAGTGTCGACAAAGGGGAAATTGATGCTGTATAATTCAATGGCGGCGACAGCGAATGTGGCAAGCGCTTTTTTCCAAAGGGGCCACTGGAGGGAGAATAAGAACCAGACGGCGACGGCTGCCGCGGCGGCAAGGCAGAAGCTGGGCAAAATCTGGACGGCGGTGAAGCGCATCACTGTTTCGTTCAGCGGTTTGAAGTAACTGGCCGTTTCGGGATTTGAAACGAGATTCTGCCCGGAAAAGAAAAAGATTCCGACAAGCAAAAACGGAAAAAAGATGGCGGACAACTCCAGTTTGGATGAATTTTGGAATTTTGACGTAAACGATTTGATGAGTTCGTTCGGCGAGAATGAAACACCGCGGTCCAAAACGTTCAGCACGGCGATGAGGGCAAGTCCGTAAAGGATGGATACGAGAAGTCCCGGGAAACCGAGGAAATCCATCCAGCAGAAGCGCGCAAGGCAAACGATTCCCAAAAGAATGAGGAACATGACAAGTCCGGCTTTGAATCTTCGTTTGTTTTCCGGCTCGTTGAAGGCGGAAATGACGGGAACGGCCATCATGGTCATCAACAGGGGAAGCCAGAACATGGCCATGCTGGGCGCTCTAAAGCTCTTCATGCCCGGAATGATGTCGAACCAAAGTTGAAACAGCGGAGAATGGGCTCCCATGGCATACGATAGCGCTACTGCCGCTCCGACAAACCAGAATGCGGCGATTCGTCGGCCTCTGCTAACAAAGAATCCTAAAAAGGCTAAAAAAGTGAGGACGATTCCTGCGCTGTCGTGATTCAATTTGAAAGGGTTGTGTCCCCAGTAGAATGGAGAACTCTGAATGCCTTCGCGTCTCATGTCCGCGTAAGAAACGCTGATGAAAGAACTGCCGGAAAGTTCCGGACCGTCTGTGCCGTTTTTTTCGTCATAGACATCCACGCCCAAAAAACCGGGAATGAGCATGGACGCCAGTTCTTCTTGGTGCAGGGACCAGCTGGTCGCATGGCCGTAACTTGTTTTTTCTCCGGTTCCGCGGACGGATTCCGTTGTCGTGTAAAGATAGGGCGGTATGACTTGGAATGCAGAAATGCCCAGTGCGATGGCCAGGGCAAGTGCCGCCGCTCCTAACCGTGACGTTCGGATTTTTGCCGAGGCGTTCAGGGCGATGGTTTCAAAAAGAGCGTAGAATCCTGCCCCCCAAAGGAACAGGTAAGTCAACTGCAAATGGGAACCGAGAATCATCCAGACGACGGAAAGGGTGAAAATGGCAAAGTATTTGACGCTCCCTTCCCGGATAATTTTGCGAATGGCGAGAAGTGCTAGCGGGGCCACGGCGAAAACCATCATTTTTCCATCGTGACCGCCGTAGACGTAAGAGAAGTATTGTGGTGAAAAGGCGTAAAGGAATCCGAATAGGGCTCCTAGGGTGAAGCTTCCTGTCAGGGATTTGACAAGGGCTGTGCAGCAAAGGAAGGCTGTCCACAGAATTAGGATGAATTTGAATCCGACGGCTCTTGCCGGATCCGTCAAAAATTCAACGAGTACGAGCGGATGATAAGCGTCGCCGAAAAGGGCGTCTAGAGTGGGAACGCCGCCTAGTCGGGAATCGTCCCATTCCGAAAGGATTAAGTTTTCGGCGCGGATGACTTTACTTCCGATGCCGTTCAGCTGGTCGGAATTGAGCATCAGGGTTTCTGCGTTAAAGACGAAACTGCGGAATACGATGAGGAGGAAAACGAAAAAGGCGATGCCAATTCCGCTGAAAATGCCGATTTTTTTCAAAGTGTCGTTTTGCATATCTGCAAGGTAAAAAAAAGCCGTTCCTTTGCGAGGAACGGTTCCTGAAGTTTGCCGGAAAGTTTGCGTTTGACAAAACTCTCTGCTATTCTGCGTTTTTTTCTTCTAAGCTGCGCGATTGTACGATGTGGTAAATGGAGAACAGCGAAAGCATGAATACGAAAATGATTCCGGTGATTTTGACGATTTTTCCCATGAGAACTCCTTCTTTTACATTCAAATTTATCTAAAAAGCGAAAAAAAAGCAATTGCTAGGCAATTTTTTTTATGAGAATGTAAATGGCTGGCAGCTTCTTTTCTTCAAAGATTTCGCTTTGAATGATTTCGGACTCCACGATTTGGCAAGGCTGATTTTGCAGCAGAAACTGAACGCGCTCCTTGCTGAATCCCAGCCAAAGATGCCCATGGGATTCGCGGAGAGATTCCTCTTGGTGTTCCGCCAGGTCGAGGAGTGCGAGGACTCCGCCGGGTTTCAGCAGCCGGACTGCTTCGGCGAGAGCTTCTTGCGGGCTAGGTGCGTGGTGCAAAACTTGGCTCATCAGGACAAGGTCTGCAAAGTCCCCCGGCAGGGGAATTTTTTGCATGTCGGCACAAAGCGCTTTGATGTTTGTGATGCCGCGGCTCTTGGCCAAATCCTTGACACTTTCGACAATGGATTCTTCGATGTCGATGGCTGTAACCGTTTGACAGCGTTTCGAAAGCATGAAACTCAAATCGCCGCCTTCTCCGCAGCCGATGTCGATGGCGTTTTCAAATGGGACGATTAAATGGGCGAAAAGGGCAATTTGCGCCCGGAGACTCCCTCCCGCTTCGGAAAGTTTGTGAAACTTGGCAGAATAACTGTTTCGCCGGAGAACCAAGGCTTCTTCCACTTTGCTTTCGACAAGGGCCAAATCGGGAAGCGTTTCCCAGGATTCAGCGATTAGCGAATAAAGGTTCTTGCTCATGGTGAGGTCATCGGAAAGTCCGTAAAATGCCCGAGTTCCTTCGCGCCGGTCCTTGAGCAAGCCGCATGCGGAAAGTTTGGAAAGATGGCGGCTGGCGTTGGATTGGTGAATATCCAAAATATCCTTGATTTCGTTGACGGTGAATTCCGAACGCGAAAGGATCTTTAGAATTTTGAGGCGCGTTTCATCGGAAATAACGCTAAAAAGTTCAAGGCTGGGCTTGAGGGGTTCCAAGGAGACGCTTTTTTCTTGCATGAAATAAATTTATCTTTTTTTTTGTGATTTTGAATTGGCGGCAATACTTCTGGACATTGCTCTTGCTTTCGACTTTTTTGTCAAAAGGCATCGCTTCAGAATATCCGTATTCTCTTTCGTGGAAAACGGATGTGCCTTTGATTTCGTTGGGAGCGGGCATTTGTGCGTGGGGAAATTACCGTTATTTTCAAATGGATCCCAAATCGGGAGAACCTTCGAAAACGAATCTTCTGCCGTGGGACAGGCCGTTTGCGGGAACGCATCATCCGGTGCTTGACCATTCAAGCGACTGGGTTTTATACGGGCTTTCTGCGACGGTGCTTGGAACGGGAATTTTTGATTGGGTGCGGGATAATGCCTCGGGGAAAGAAACCGCCGTGTTTTTCGTGTCGGCTTTGGAAATTGCGCTGTGGCAAAACGGTTTGAATTATTGGATGCGGAGTTTTGAACTTTGGGGGCGCCCGGAGATTTACCGCTCTGCCGCGGATAGGAGCAAGGGGGAGTCTTGGGGGTCTTTTTATTCGGGGCATGCGAGTGCCGCGTTTTCGTCGGCTGTTTTTGGCAGCATGTGGTTTCAATCGAAATACCCGGAATCTCCCTACACGCCGCTTGTCTGGGCTTCGAGCCTATCCCTTGCGACGGCGGTCGGTGTTTTGCGGGTGGCTGCGGGCAAACATTACCCATCGGATGTCGTCGTCGGAGCTTTGGCGGGGGCGGCGACAAGTTTTGCGGTTTTGCGCCTACACCGGTCTTCTCGGGTAAACGTGGCCGTTTTTCCCGGCTATGCGGGAGTTAGCGTCCTTTTTTAGAAACAAGAAAATCCCCGGATTCAACGAATCCGGGGATTTGAGAGCCACCCAGCAGATTTGAACTGCCGACCTGCTGATTACGAATCAGCTGCTCTACCAGCTGAGCTAGAGTGGCATTGCGAAACAAATGTAACAAATATTTTGAAAAAATTCTATATTAAACCCAAAATTTTTTTCAAGGACTCAAAAATTATGGCCAATCCTATGCCGAATAACATGCCGAACGCCGGAGCATCCTCTGCTTCGTCCGATATGAAAGAGTTTTTTATCCAGCACGGAATAAAAGTGGGATTTATCTTGGTGATAGTCGTTGCGGTCGTCATCGCTGTTGTACATATCCAAGGTTCTAAAGTCAAGGCCGATGCGGCACAAGCAGAATTGATCGGGCAAGCTTTGGCGTATGATTACACGGGAAAAAAGGACAGCGCCCTTGCGGAATACGAATCCCTGATGGCGGCTAATCGGCTGAAAGGGGCTACTCTTGCAAAAGCAGCGCTTTTGGCGGGAAACATCCATTACCAAAAGGGAGAATTTGACGCAGCGGCGGTTCTTTACCAGAAAGCGATGGATAATGCCGGGAACATTCCTTTGATTCGCGGAGGCGCTTTGCATGGGCAGGCTGCCGTGGCAATTGAAAATAAAGATTATTCGGCGGCGGTCGGTTACTTGGAACGCTTTATTTCTGAATTCGGAAAGCGTACGGGAGATTTGGAAGATCGTTTCGAAAAAGTAGAACCGGCAGACAAGGTCCCAACGGTTGCAGATGCGTTGTGGAAGCTCTCTCTCGTGTATGTTCAAATGGGCTATCCGGAAAAAGCCAAGGCTTCTGCCGAAAAATTGTTGAAAATTTACGGTGACGATCCTCTTTACGTGGAACGGGCGAAGAAGCTCATCGCCACCCTTTGACCGCTTTAGATTGTTTGTGAAGTCCAGCCTTAACGGGTTGGACTTTTTTGTTTTTGACAGTAGCGGAATTTTATAGCCGTTGGGCGCAAAGTTTTTTCATTGGATAGCTTGTGGCAAAGTCATACAAATTTGTCGCAAAGTTTTTTCTGTTCGGCCCTTTCGCCATCGAGAATGTTAGACGGCTAAAAAAATTTGATTTGCATTCCGCCAATGGATTTTAAATTCTGCCGTAGAAAATTCATAGGAGAAGTTATGTCGGATTACATCCAACAGCTATTCGCAGACCGCATTGGCGGAAGCACTTTCGGTCAAGGTACGGTTCTTTACAAATTCGAAAAAATCAAACGGGCGCGGCGGGAGGCGGAGCGTTTGCATCCGGATACGCCCATTATCGATATGGGGGTCGGGGAACCGGATTCCATGGCTGACGAAACGGTTGTTGACAGGCTTTATGCCGAGGCGAAAAAACGGGAAAATCGCGGTTATGCGGACAACGGAATCCTTCCGTTCCAAGAAGCGGCGGCTCATTACATGGAAACGGTTTTTGGCGTTCACGGCTTGAATCCCCAAAATGAAATTTGCCACAGTATCGGTTCGAAACCGGCGCTTGCCATGTTGCCTCAGGCGTTCATCAATCCGGGAGACGTGAGCCTGGTGACTGTACCTGGATACGGAGTCCTTTCGACAATGACGAAATTTTTGGGTGGCGAAGTTTATCCGTTGCCGCTTGTTCCCGAGAATCGTTTTCTGCCGGATCTTTCTTCTGTTCCTGCGGATGTGGCGCGGCGTGCGAAACTTCTTTACATCAATTATCCGAATAATCCGACGGGTGCGGTTGCGACTCCGGATTTTTTTGCCAAGGTCATCGATTTTGCCGTTAAAAACGAAATCGTAGTCGTTTCGGACGCGGCGTATGCGGCTTTGACTTTTGATGGTTATGCGCCTCTCAGTTTTTTGTCTGTTCCCGGTGCGAAAAGTGTGGGCGTGGAAATTCATTCATTGTCCAAGGCGTTCAACATGACCGGTTGGCGGTTGGGTTTTGTCGCCGGCAATGAAAAGGTGGTGAAGGGTTTCGCCTGTGTCAAGGACAATAACGATTCCGGGCAATTCAAAGCGATTCAGTATGCGGGCGTGCAGGCGCTTTCAACACCTTCGATTACGCAAAAAACGGTTGCCAAGTATTCGCGCAGGCATCAGTTGCTTGTCAAGGCTTTGAACGAGGTTGGCTTCCGGGTGACAAAGCCCAAGGGCAGCTTTTATCTGTATGCGCAGGCTCCGCGGGGAATCGTCGGAGGGGAACAGTTTGATTCTGCGGAAGAGTTCTCTCAATGGCTTATTCGCGAAAAACAAATTTCGACGGTTCCTTGGGACGATGCCGGGAGTTTTGTCCGTTTCAGCGTGACATTCACGGCAGATTCTGAAGCGGCGGAAATTTCTTTGATGGAAGAACTGAAACGCCGCCTTTCCGATGTAAAGTTTGCCTGGTGATTTTTCCCCGTTAGAAAGGCTTCGCCGCGGTAGATGCGTCCGAATTTTGGGTGCAAATGCCCGGCGTTTTTGTTTGTCGTATTCGAGCTCTCGTTCAACTTCGCGTTGGATGTTTAACGGGCGTGTTATTGTTGGAAAGGAATAATTATCTTTTGGCAATGGCCTTGAATTGTTTTGGTAAATGGATGCGAAAATTACCCAAGAGGGAAGCTCTTTTGGGACAGCTTTGGCGTTATTGTATCACGGGTGGTTTGGCGTTTGTTGTCGATTTCGGCTTGTTCGGCGTGTTTCTTTATGGGGTGGGCGTTCACTATCTTTTGGCGAATTTGATTGGTCTTTTTTTCGGCCTCGCCGTCAATTATGCGATCAGCGTGGGTTGGGTGTTTTCCGCTTGTCAACGTCAATTCAAGGAAAAGAAGTGGCTAGAAGTGGCGGTGTTTGTCGCTGTCGGCATTTGCGGAGTCGCATTAAACCAAGGACTGATGTATTTGATGGTTGATCTTTTTATGTGGCAACCGATGATTTCAAAAATTCTTGCGGCGGGAATCGTCTTGATGTGGAATTTTGGCGGCAGGAAATGTTTGCTCTTTAGAAAAAGGAAAGAATCCCTATGAAAACGGCTGTGATTATTGGTGCGGGGCCAGCGGGGTTGACTGCTGCTCTAGAACTTTTGCGGACAACCGATGTGAAACCTGTCGTTTTGGAAGAAAATGATTTTGTCGGAGGAATTTCGAGGACTGCCGTATACAAGGGGAATCGGATGGATATCGGCGGACATCGTTTTTTCAGCAAGAACGATACCGTAATGGATTGGTGGACGGAAATCTTGCCGTTGCAGGGAAGTCCTAGCCGTGATGACAAAGAAATCGGGCGTCCGGTAAATACCCTTGACGGTGGGCCGGATCCGGAAAAGGAAGACCGTGTGATGCTCGTTCGTTCGCGGCTTTCTAGAATTCTTTACATGCGCAAGCTTTTTGATTATCCGGTTAGCTTAAACGCTGCGACGATTCGGAATTTGGGACTTTGGCGCATGTTCAAAATCGGCATGAGCTATTTGAAGGTTTGCATTCTCCCCAAACGCAAGGAAGTCTCTTTGGAAGATTTCATGATCAACCGTTTTGGCGTGGAACTTTACCAGACATTCTTCCGCGATTATACGGAAAAGGTCTGGGGAATTCCCTGCAATCAAATTGGAGCAGATTGGGGCGCGCAACGGATCAAAGGACTTTCTATTGCAAAGACGTTGCTTCATGCGTTCAAAGCGATACTTCCTCATCGGGAAAGCGGTATCCGCCAGAAAGAAACGGAAACCAGTTTGATTGGCGAATTTCTTTATCCCAAACTCGGACCGGGAGAGCTTTGGGAAACGGTCGCCGATGAAGTGGAAAAACGCGGCGGGGAAATTCACTTGAATGCGAAAGTCACCGCTTTTGAAAAAAACGGAAATAAGATTTCGGCTGTTCGCTACACGGAAAATGGCGAAGAAAAAGTTATCCATGGGGATTTCTTTTTGAGCACGATGCCAGTCAAGGAACTGATAAATGACTTGCCGGAAGTTCCCGAAGAAGTACGCCGAATCGCAAAAGGTCTTGTTTACCGCGACTTTATGACGGTGGGGCTCCTTTTGGATTCCATCGACATCCCAAATCCGGCGAAACCGGGAACGCCCGAAAGCAAACTCCGCTTTGTGGCGGACAATTGGATTTACGTGCAGGAATCCGATGTGAAATTGGGACGCATCCAAGTGTTCAACAACTGGAGTCCTTATCTTGTCGCTGACACATCAAAAGTCTGGATTGGTCTTGAATACTTTGTAAACGAGGGCGATTCCATGTGGAACATGGCGGACGATGAATTTATTGAATTTGCCAAGGGAGAATTGGAAAAAATCCATGTGGCGAAAAAATCCGCAGTGAAAGATGCAGTCCTTTTCCGCGTTCCCAAAACATATCCGGCTTATTTTGGCACTTATGGGGAATTTGACAAAATCCGCACGTATACGGACGGCATTGAAAACCTGTTCTTGATGGGCAGAAACGGAATGCACCGCTACAACAACATGGATCACAGTATGCTCACGGCGATGGAAGCGGTCAAATGCATCCGCGAAAATTCTAAAGACAAATCTCCGCTTTGGAATGTAAACGCCGAAAAAGAATACCACGAAGGAAAATCAGCGTGAAAAAGATCCTCCGAATTCCGGAATTTTACTTGACTGTCATTCTCTTGGCATTCATCGGAGTGGCAATTTTCAGCGAACCGGAGGTTCGGAATATACGACTTTTGATCAAGGGCTTTGAACGCGAAGCGTCTTTTCCCATTTCGGAAGAAATTTCTACGCGACACCTGTTCCATGTCAATTTTGATGTGGAAAGGTTGCTCTTCCCTGCGTATTCGCTGCACATTGTTCCCGATGATTGCTTAGAAGGTCTCACTGTCAACGGAGTCCGCGTTAATCTGGATTCTGTTGAAAACCGGTGCGATTATACGAAGGGCATCGTTCTTGATTCCGATGTTTTACCCCGGGCAGAAAAAGGAAAATTAAGCGTTTCGATGGCGTTGCGGAACACGGGAGGACCGGGAGGTGCCACGGCGGAAGTTTATTCCTCTGGATTTTGGTGGAGGCTTTTTCAAGCGGCGTTCATCATGGAATTTTTCTTGCTTCTGTTTTTTGTGCTGCGCCGCTTCCGGATGCCGGCAGGTTTTTCTCTGTTGATTTTGCTTGCTACTTTGGCGCATATTGTTTATACCGAAGTGACTCCTTATGCGGCGCGATCTCACGATGTTTGGGGGCATGTGGAATACATTGAATCCATTGCGGAAAATCACCGGATTCCTGCGGATGATGCCTGTTGGAGCTGTTATCATCCTCCCGTTTATTATACGTTGATGGCTCCGGTGTGGAGCGCTGCGGAAACATTGGGGTTTCCGCCGACTCGCGCTGTTCAATGGGCTTCGCTTTGCTTTTCGTTTGTGATGGTAGCTGTGGGAATTGGCGCGTTGCGCTTGTTGATGTCTGGCTCCGCTTTGTGGATTTCGTCTATCTTGTGGGCTTTTTGGCCTGTGCTTTTTTTAGTCGCTCCGCGAGTGGGGAACGATCAGTTATTTTTTGTTGCCCATGTCGTATGCTTTTGCGCGTCTTTGGGCTATGTCGTCAAGAAAAAGGCCTGGTGCCTGATTTTGGGTGCAATCGCTTGCTGGATTGCCTTTTGGACAAAATCCACAGGTTCCGTTACGATTTGTCTTTGGCTTCTCGGATTTTTGCTTGGGTATTTTCCACGGGAAAAATTCTTGCCGAGAGTTTCCGAATGGGCTGGACTTGGCGTGATGGCGGCTTTGGGCGTTTCTATCGTGCTGAAAATTTTATTGGGCGAAAATCTCGTGGGAAACGCGAGTGGCTTAAATGGCGCTTTGCGCGTTGGCTCGGATCCGGTGAATTTTCTTTATTTTGATATTCCGGGATATCTTTCGTCCCTGTATGCGAACGCATGGACAGATGAAGGAGGAAGACAATATTTTTGGAATTATTTGATGAAGTCTGCGCTTTTCGGTGAATTTCAGATTCGGACAGATACCTTTGGAAAATGGACAGCATCCATCATCAATTATTCTTTCTTTGGACTTTTGATTTTTGCCGCAGTGGGCTTTTGGAAAAAGAAGTTCGACAAGGCGACTTTGTTGTTGTTTTTCCAGGCACTCCTTTTTGTGCTGGCACTGGCCGTGTTGCGGTTTAAATACCCGTATTCGTGCAGCAACGATTTCCGTTACATCGTTCCTGTTTTGTTGTCATTTGTTCCGTTTGTCGGTTGGGGCGTTTGCAAGGAGGGCGCCTCGGTCAAATGGAAAGTGGCGGGAATTGTCTGTGTAGCGTTTTTTGTCTGTGCGACTTGCCTGCTATATCTGTCGCTTTAATGCAATTGTCTTGCCGGGAAGAGAAAGGAAAAAGCTATCTTTCGGACGGATCAAAATTTAGCCCAAGGTAGTTTATGCTTATTCTTCGCGCATCGCCGGCCCTTTCTTCGTTTCGAATTCAAAAGCTTCTTTCCGATTTTCGGCAAGAAGCGCTCCCGGTTCAGGGCGTCTATGCGGAATTTGTCCATGTCGTCGATTTGGAAGCGGACCTCTCTCCAGAAAAAAAATCCACTCTTGAAAAATTGCTGACATACGGTCCTTCCCTCGAAGCGAAAAATCCGGAAGGAACGCTTTTTGTCGTTGCGCCGCGCCCGGGAACCATCAGCCCGTGGAGTTCTAAGGCAACGGATATCGCCCATATTTGCGGACTTTCCGAAGTCAAGCGGATTGAACGCGCCGTCGCTTATTACATCGACTTTAACGGAGGCGTCACCGAAGAAGTTTCGCAAAAAGTCAAAGCCAAAATTCACGACCGGATGACGGAAAAAGTCTTTTCGGCGTTTCAACAACTAGACGTGCTCTTTTTGCACGAACAGCCGAAGAAATTGGTCGAAGTTCCGCTCCTTTCAGAAGGGCGAATCGCTTTGGAACGGGCGGACAAGCAAATGGGGCTCGCTCTTTCGCCTTCGGAAATCGATTACCTTCTTGAAAGTTTCAACGCATTGAAACGCAATCCGACGGACGTCGAACTTTACATGTTTGCAGAAATGAATTCCGAACATTGCCGGCACAAGGTCTTTGGTGCGGAATGGACCATCGATGGCGAAAAGAAAGATCTGTCGCTTTTCCAGATGATCAAGAATACGTATAAAATGCACCCGGACAACATTCTGTCGGCGTATAAGGATAATGCCGCCGTGATGAATGGGGCGAAAAAGGCGGGACGTTATTACGCCGATCCGAAGACAAACGCTTATGGTTGGCATGAAGAACCGGTTCCCATTTTGATGAAAGTGGAAACGCATAACCATCCGACGGCAATTTCTCCGTTTCCGGGTGCGGCAACGGGCAGCGGCGGCGAAATCCGCGATGAAGGGGCTACGGGTCGCGGCTCCAAGCCCAAAGCGGGGCTTACGGGATACAGTGTTTCGAATTTGAAAATTCC
>CAZPKF010000002.1:224196-226781 GCA_964587155.1 uncultured Fibrobacter sp. | reverse complement strand
TAACAAAAATCACCAAGTCGTTTTTCGTCACCGTTTTCTTCGTGTATTTGAACAAATTGCCCAAAACAGGAATGTCCATCAAAAACGGAATTCCCGATTCTGTTTCCTGATGTTCGTTCCGCGTAAGTCCACCGATGACCACGGTTTCACCATCTCCGACGACCACTTTCGTTTCGGCTTCTTGCTTAGAAATCACCACCTGACCCATTTCATCATAACGATAAGAATCGTTTTGCGGATGCAAATCGAGCATAATTCGATTGTCTCCGGAAACATGCGGGGTAACGACCAATTTAATTCCCGTTTCCACCATTTGAGTAGAAGACTCCCCGTCATCATCGATAACGCGAATCGAAATCTGATCACCCATGAAAATTTGCGCTTCCACATTGTCCATCGTTGTAATCTGCGGAGTTGCGAGAACTTCCGTAGAAGCGTCAGAAAGGATGCTGGCGATAGCCACTTGAACATTATTGTCCAACACGCTGGCCGTCAAAGCCGTCGTCGCATTGGTCACTCCCGGAGATACACCGTTATTTGGCAACGAACTCATGGCGACGCTCGAACGCGTTCCCACGCCACCGCCGGTCGGAGTGCCGACTGTCCCCGGAGTCAAAGCAGTCGTTCCCATTTTAGCCGTCCAGTCAACGCCCAATTCCCGCGCCAAATCGCTGGAAACGACGACCAACTTGGCAGTAATCATGATTTGAAGAGTTTCGACATCCAACTCTTCCAACGCGTTTTCCATCTGAGCGATGCTTTTTTCCGTATCGTAAACAATGATGGAATTGGTCCGTTCCACCGTCGTAATTTTTCCCCGCGACGTTTTCATGGATTCAAGGACTTTCACCAGTTCTTCGGCTTTTGCATGTTCCACTTGGAAATTTTTACGCACTAACGGCGCACTGTTTTCTTCGGCAATTTGCTTATCCGACAATTTTTTTTGCTTGTCTTGATAAGCTGCCGAACGTTGGACATACACGTATTTGTCTTCGATTGTCCATGTCAAATCGTAGGTGTCGCAAATCAGTTTCAAAACGTCTTGCCACGATTTTTTGGTCACTTGAAGATTTGAAATCTTCCCGGAAACATCCGGAGCAAGGACAATGTCGACACCCGACATTGTAGAAATCGTCTGGAATGCAGCATTGAAATTGGTTCCGACAAACTTAAAGTCGTATAACTTGTTGTTCGGAGCATTGTCGTCGGCAAAAGCCGATGCGAAGCAAAGCGCAATCAGCGCAATGATGGAAAAACGGACGATTTTTTTCATTTGACGTTACTCCCATTTGGATCGGGCAAACTCATGGAATATCTGCGGCTCACCCCGAATTCTTGCAGCAGGAACAGCACTTCTGTTTGGGTTATTTTCAAGACCTTACCGTTCAAAATGCGATCTCCTTCCTTGACCGTGTAAGAAATTTCCGCATTTTTGGAATCGGCCAAAATCGCCAAGGGAACTTCGGATTCCCAAATAATACCGACAAGTTCAACCTGGTCAATGTTGATGCCCTCTTCCATCAGGCCTTTCACCTGAATGAAGGGATCTCGACGACCAAAAGAACTGTACGAGATGCGTTCTTCAATTGGATGTTCAAAGCGAACCGCCAAAGAATCAAGAGTCCCGCCTTGGTCCAAAGCCAACTGTTTCAAACGTTCCGCTTGGACGGCAGAAAGTTCGTCGGGGAAAGAAAGCGCCCGGCGATTGACGTAACCGACTTTTGAACCAAAACGCACCTTGTAATAAAGCCCGTTCAATTCAATGTCTTCTAGCCGAGTTCCAAAGGAAAGCGTTTCCAACTCCTGGGCTTTTTCTTCTGGAGCCGACAGAAACGGTGTCGTTTCCGAAACCACAATCAAATTCCGGGAAACAGGGCGCAGGCCGAAGGATTGCGCAACGCTGACAATTTTTTTCTTGTCATTTTCCATATCCTTGGAAAATGCGTCGAACGTTTCCGCTGACGATGTGGGATCCATCCATTTGCGAACATAAACGCCTTCGGGTTTCGCCAAGTAGCAAAGGAATCCCAAAGATTTCCCAACTTCTTGGGGAATTTGCAAAATGAGCGAACCTTTATAAATCTGAATCAAAGGATGCACATTGGGTTGCAACTGAACCCGCAATCCTGAAGACATCCACGTAACCGATTTGACTATGTTGCTAGAAGACACGTTGAACATCGGAGTCTTTTTGGGGCCGGGAACAGCAATCGTCAACACAGAATGTTTGTCCGGACCTTTGATCGCCGAAAGAACCATCGCCGAATCGGTCACAATGCGGAACTGTTCCATTCCGTTGCCCCGTACACCGATCATTTCTTGAATTCCGTCTATCAGAGCCGAAACAACCTTTTTGCGGGATTGCTCTTGTACTTCGCGGATGCTGTCCGCTTTTTGTTGTTTCACCAATTTAATGCTGTCTGCCTTCGCCTGCTTTTCTGCGGCGGCGCGGGCCTTGGCGGCTTTCACGCTGTCCGCCTTCGCCTGCTTTTCCGCGGCGGCGCGGGCCTTGGCGGCTTTCACGCTGTCCGCCTTCGCCTGCTTTTCTGCGGCGGCGCGGGCCTTGGCGGCTTTCACGCTGTCCG
>CAZPKF010000002.1:46113-224096 GCA_964587155.1 uncultured Fibrobacter sp. | reverse complement strand
CCGCGGCGGCGCGGGCCTTGGCGGCTTTCACGCTGTCCGCCTTCGCCTGCTTTTCCGCGGCGGCGCGGGCCTTGGCGGCTTTCACGCTGTCCGCCTTCGCCTGCTTTTCCGCGGCGGCATTAGAGTCTTTTGCAGCAGAACGCCCCGAAAGATTTTTTTTCAAATCCCAACCAGCCGATTTTGATTTGGGCAGCGAAATAACAAAGAATTTGCCTTTCGACAGGCTGACCGGATTCTTGTCGTCGCGGATTTCCGAACCAACATCAAATTCAAAATTCAACAGGGGAATTTTGAAAGAGGAATCCGTAAATATGCGGACCTTTTGAATTCCAGAGGCTGCAGAATCCAAAGACACAACCGTTTCACCAAAAGTCGCTTTCGTATTTGAAAAGCCAACAGTCAGCTTGTGCGCCTTCCCATCAAACTTTTGGAAGAAATTGGGCAAATTCTTGGCCGATGCGAATTGGAAACGCAAGAAGCAATTCGAAGATCCGCATGAATAGTCGACATTCTGGATTTCCGCTCCAAACGCCAGTGCGGAAAAAACGAGGAGAAGGAGCAACCATTTTCTCATTGGGCAACCTTCTTGGATGTATAAGTGGTCAAATTGAAGGACACAGAAATCGTAATAGGCGTCCATCCATGAGATTCAGCCTTTTCAATTTCTTGATTGATTCCCCCGTAACGTGAAACTTTCAAATCGGTAATCGCCGTTGGGTAATTGAAGTTTGCAATTTCTGCAAACAGATATCCCAACATGTGATAACCGGCATTGACAACAACGGAATAGCGGTGTTCAATAAAATATTCCCGTTCCGTTTTCCCACCCGGACTGAATTTTTGAATTTGCACGCCAGAGCTGCGAAGAACGGCGTAAAGATCTTGAAGCCGAAGAGGCACCTGCTCTTCTTCCGGGAACATCTCTTTCAAACGTTCAAATTCATTCTCCGCTTGAACAAGTTCCGCTTCCAGCTTCGCCACACGTCCCCGCTGCACGTTGATTTTATCCAGTTCCGCCTGAGCACTCCTCAAGTCGCCTTCTAAACGCTGCTGATCAAGCGTAAAAGGTTCCCAGATATAAGCGTAGACAAAATAACCGCCGGCGAGAATCAGCAAAACGACAGCCAGCGCATAAATAGTCTTTTTGTCTTTCCAGTTAATGGCTCCCATTATTTCGCACCTCCTTCCAAACCGAGATCCGATTTAATGCCAGCCTTGATGACAAAGCTGTAAGCTTCTTCTCCATCTATCTTTGTCGTAGAAACATCCACGAGAGCAACCGAGTTGAAGCTCACTTGTTTTTCAAGTTTCACCATATACTCGGCGACTTCTGAAAAATCATAAGTCATGCCGCGGAGTTCCATGTCGAGCGCAGAAACTTGATTAAGCGAAACAAGCCACATATTGGGCGGCATCATCGATGAGATATTTTCAAACAAAATAACCCAACGTTTCTTGCTCACCTGAATGGACTTAAGTCCTGTATTCTTTTGAGCAATCACTTTCAACTTAGAATCGAGAGTTTTGATTTTTTCCAACAGCGGACGCTGCTTTTCAACTTCGGCCTTTGTAGAATCCACTTGGTTCTGAAGCGTTGCAATCGTTTCCATTACATAAGACTGAATCAAGAAAATGACGACAAGGGCGACAAGCATCGCAATGGACGGCCAGACAACGCGGCGGTCAACAATCCACGAGAAATCCACCTTCGTCTTGCGGTATTCCGCAGGCAACAGATTAATTTCTACGCAAAGCTTTTTTTTCTTTTCTTTAGCCATTTAAAACTTCCTCAAGGCTAGCCCAAGCGCCGTGGCGTAAATGTTAGACAACGCCATCGACACGCCGCCTTCCGGTTCGGCGCCGCCCTCGCATGGAATTTTCGCAAACGGGTTCAACGTTTCACATTCGATATCCAACTTTTCTTTCAAATACTCGCACAAGTTGGGCAAATTGGCGCCACCTCCGCAAACTAAAATGCGGACAGGCTTTTCACCAGATTCACTTGTTGAAAAATAGCGGACTCCAAATTCCACTGCGCTGACGATTTCTTCGAAGCCCAACTGCATGGCGGATTCCACTTCGGCAACAGAGCAATCTTTGACCATGCTCAAATCGTTTTTTTCAAACATTTCATGGCAAACGGATTCTTCGATTCCCAAATGACGGACAATTGTCGAGACGACAGATTCAACCGATCCTCCAGTCAAGGTCCGAACCGAATGGAACGCCCCATTCTGCAAAAAAGTCATCGTCGATTTTTTTTCACCCACATCGAGGAGAGCTACCGTTTCTTCGCTGCGCTCATCCGAGACCGTCGTTGCATAGACGTTCGCAATGCCGAATACGTCCACGTCTATCGCATCGAGCTTGTAACCGGCATCGGCAAAGAGTTTCGCATAGTCTCCCAAAATTTTGTTCTTCGCCGCAACGACAAGAGACTTGACTTCGCCCTTGTCATCCCGTTCCACGACTTGGTAATCCAGCATGATGTCTTGATCGTCGAAGGGAGGTTTGGCTTGGGCGGTTTGGACGACGATAGCATCTTCATTCCCATTCTTGGGGACTTTCGCCACGCTTTTATCCGCCAAAACGCCTGCGGACCAGCTGATTGACGCCACCAGATCATCTTGAGTAATGTCGGGGAAATTCCGGGTCATCAAACGCACCAGCGCTTCGCGGAGCTTGGCGTCATCCTGGATTTCATTGTCGGTGAACGCGCCTTCGGGAGTCGGTTCCATATCCATCGCCATCACATAGCGATTGCTGCCGCGTCCGTGATGCACTCGGACGACCTTGATTTGATAATGACCGATGTCAACGCCAATGGTTTGGCGTTCTCCACGGATTTTAGCGATAAAACCTAATGCCAAAATAAACCTCGACCCAAATATTCGGGACTATTTCAATTCTACTTTTCCAAAAGCCCAATGTCAATAGGCTTTGCCCCTAAGTACTTGAAAAAACTAGCACTTAGACCGTTTGTAACGATAATTTAAGATTTCTTTGAGCCTCTCTTTCCCGAAAGATATATTGCAGGACATGTTCCTGGACTTCACCAAAGTCTCCGATAAACGATGCGCTGTGGTCAATTCCACCCGTTTTTTCGTTGATTTTTCCCCCATGCAATTGCCGCAATATGCGAACTTGAAGGGTTTCTTTGCCAAATCCGGGCAGTTCAAAGCGGATGAACACCAAACTGTTCTCGGGGACCGGAACTGGCAAGCTAAGCAGAATACCTCCAGCGGACAAATCCACCAAATTTCCATCCTGCTCCATTCCCTCCATTTTCAAATGAACGGGAAACTTTACGGCCAAGCGAATCCAACGGCGCAATTGTTCCTTGTGCAAATGTACGGAGTGTTTGAAAAAAAGAGTATCTCCGCGGACTTCCTTGGCGAACACTTCTGCCGAATACACCGCTTCGCCGGGAATGTTTAGACGAATGAAAAACTTTTCCCCCACCAAAGGCTGCGCCAATGTTGGATTTTCCAAATGCACGCCCCAGCAAACTTCATCGACAAAATTGATTTGCGTATGGACTGCTACCGGAAAATCGTCCTTGCCGGCAATGTAAAACGTCACATTTTTTCCCAACGAAAATTGCCGGGAAGAGACATAAGAAAAACGTTGAGCGTTTTCCAAATGCCCCAGCCGTGCCCGCAGGGAAGAAATCGCCCGACGGTCCGATAACGACACGTTTTCTGCGCCATGGTTCCATGCGTAAATTTCATTGACCGCTTTTTCAAAAAGAAGCGGCGAATTGAATACGGCATCCTTGTTGGAAAAGGGCGAAAACCTGGCCAAGCGTTCGAGAAATGTGCGTTCTTCCAAAGTCAAGTTCAACGCTGCGATTTTCTGATTGAACTTATCCGTGGCGAACATTTCGCCAATTTCCCTGCGCCGGTTGCTCCTGCTGATTTCCACCAAAACGACAAGGCTCAGGGCGAGCAATGTCAAGAAAAGCACCCAAAGCATTGACGATAGTGGAAACATCAACAAAATTACCCCCAGAGGCCGCCGAGATAGGCTCCGAGAATTTTTCCCGAAAGTTCCTTTCCCAAAAACGGAGAATTTTCAACGCCACCGGCAAAGGTCTTTGAAGAAACTACCGTTTTCCCCGAAGGGTCAAAGAGGACTAGGGAAACTTTTTTTCCAAGGCCGAGTTCCACCGTTTCCGCCCCAGCGATAGATGCGGGATTCGACGAAAGGACTTCAATCGCCCGACGTTCACCCAAGCGGCCGGAAAGGCTTTTCCATATTGCAGGGAGAGCGATTTCAAGGGCAACGGCACCGGGAACAGCATCTTCAAAATTTACTTCTTTGTCTTCGCGGTGCACCGGGAAATGGTTGATGCTCACCGCCTGAACAGAGCCGTCGTCAAGGCCATTCCACAATGCGTCACGGTCTTTTGAAGAGCGTACGGGCGGATGCAAATTGAGGCTCGTGTTCAACGAAGCGACATCTTCATCGCAAAAGAGCAAGTGGTGAATGTCCACGTCACAAGTGACATCCAGACCTCCATCGCGGAAACGCCGGATAAGATTCAAAGCCGATTCCGAAGTTACTTGGCGAATGTGCACGGGCACGCCCAACCATCTGGCCATTTCGAGCAAGGCGTATAGCGGTATTGTTTCCGCTTGTTCCGGAACACCTTTCATTCCAATCATGTCAGAAAAGTTTCCTTCGTTTACAAATCCACCATGGGCAAGGGAATAATCATAGGGCAAAAAGAAAAAGCGCTTTCCGGTCATTGTCCCGTATTCCAGGCAAAGTCGGAGAAAGCGCATTGTTCCAAAAGGTTTGGAACCGTCTCCAAATCCCGCCACACCGCCATCGGAAAGTTCTCGCATTTCCGCCAAAGCTTTTGCCTCGTATCCTTGATGAATAGCTCCGAGAATGCGAACGTCCAAGCCGTGACTACAAAGGGCCGCCCGTTCTGCGACAAGGCGTTGGATTCCATCAACCGGATTCGCCGAACTTTCGTAAAGTCCGCCGTAAAATCCCCCGCGGCGCATCGCAACAAAACCCGCCTTATACGTGTAAATGTCATCCCGCGCCGGTTCTTGAAAATCCATTCCCAATGCGAACAAAGCGGGGATGGCCAAAGCGCCGTTCCCATCGACAACGGGAGTTCCCTCCGGAGCGGATTCCCGCCAAATTCCATCGACAACAGAAACCGTTGTCACCTCGTTGAATTTTCCATCGACAAAAGGACGGACGTTTTTCAAAATGACGTTATCCATTGGCACGACCTCCCGAAAGAAGATAAAGGGCCGCCATGCGAACGGCCACGCCATTTGTCACTTGAGACAAAATAACAGAATGTTCGCCATCGGCGACATCCGAATCCAGTTCAACGCCCCGGTTGATGGGACCTGGATGCATGATCAAAGCGGAATCTTTCGCACAGGCAAGAACCTCTTCGGTGACTCCGAAATAATTGCGGTATTCGCGGAGGCTGGGAAGAAGGGAGTCTTCCATACGTTCCCGTTGCAGGCGAAGTGCAATGACAGCATCTGCGCCTGCTACCGCTTTTTTCACATCGGTTTCCCACGAAACATTTGGAAAATCAGCTGTATAACGCGGCAATAAAGTACTTGGCCCGCAAAGCGTGACCGAAGCGCCGAGAGTCGTCATGCCCCAAGAATCGGAACGGGCCACTCGACTGTGCCGGATATCTCCGACAATGGCGATGCGCTTTCCTTTCAACGTCCCCAATTTCTGTTCCACTGTAAACATATCCAACAGCGCTTGCGTCGGATGTTCATGCGCACCGTCTCCGGCATTCAAAACAATTGCATTTGAATTATCCGCAATAAACTGGGGAACGCCAGTCCCCTTGTGCCGGACAACCACCACATCGATTTTCATCGATTCAATATTTCGCAACGTGTCCAGAAGAGTCTCGCCCTTTTTCACGCTGGAACTGGAACTCGAAAAATTCACAATGTCCGCAGAAAGGCGTTTCTCCGCCAATTCAAAACTGGTTCGCGTCCGCGTGCTGTTTTCAAAAAACAAATTGACAATCGTAAGCCCGCGCAGGGATGGAACTTTTTTTATCGGCCGTTCAAGAAGTTGCCGGAATTCTACCGCCGTATCGAGAATCGTCCGAATATCATTTTCGCCAACGCCCTGAAGTCCCAAAAGGTGCCGAATGGAAAGAGACGAGGTCATGCATCCTCCACGTGAACTAAATAAACTGCGGTTTCCGGATCACCCGGTTCAATCAAAACCCGCACTTCTTCATTGTCCAATGTCTTGACAGAAAGTCCCACCGAATCCGCTGCAATGGGCAATTCCCGATGTCCCCTGTCCACAAGAACGCAAAAACGGATCGCGGACGGACGGCCCATGTCCAAAATAGCTTGAATGGCGGCTCTGGCCGAGCGCCCCGTGTAAAGGACATCATCTACGAGTATCACCGTTTTCCCTTCTACAGAAGCGGGCATTTCCGTAATCCGCATTTCGGTAACGGCCAACGGGCGGCGGTAGTGGAAATCGTCGCGGTAAAAAGTTGCGTCCAAACTTCCGCATGGAATTTCCATGCCATAACGTTCCGACAAACGGGCCGCCATTTTCCTCGACAGAGGGATTCCGCGGCTGGCCATGCCCAACACCAAAACATTTTCCGGCGAAGTGACCAGCTTCGCCACATCCACCGCCATTTTGTCCAAAGCGGATTCCATCGCCCGGGCATCGAGAAGTTGGCGGATTCTTTTGCAATTATCCTTCACAACGGGCTCCTTTTTCAAGTTTTTCCCATCGGGAAAATGTAGTTTTTATCTCAACACAAAAACTACACCGGAGAACGAAAAATGTTCAATCAGCTAGACCAGCCCAAGAGCGGCGAAACCATCGCCATCATCAAAACCAATTTGGGAGAAATGCGCGCACGCCTCTTCCCCGAAATCGTCGGAGAATGCGCCACGAACTTTGTTGAACTGGCCAAGCAGGGAAAATACGATGGAGCGCCTTTCCACCGCATCATCCACGGCTTCATGATCCAGGGCGGCGACTTCACCCGCAAGAACGGAACCGGCGGACACGCAGCCAAAGGCCCAGGTTCTACCATCGGAGACAAATACGATTCGCGTCTGACCCATCAGCGCGGCGCGCTCAGCTGGGCAAAGACGATGATGCCCCACTCCATCGGCAGCCAGTTTTTCATCGTCCATCCGGAAGAAGGAACTCATTTCCTCGATCATCCGGCAAATGGCGGAGCCGCAGACGGTTATTCCGTATTCGGCCAACTTTACGATGGATTTGACGTTCTCGATGCTATCGCCGGAGTCCGCGTCGATTCAAACGACAGGCCTTATGAAGACGTAATCATTCAGACAGTCTCCATTGAAACGGTCCCCGAAATGTAACGAGTCCAAATCAAGAGTGACTTTTTGGGATTTTATTGGAAAAATTCCCCATTATCCCTTGACAGATGAAACTTTTTTTTCTCTATTTGGGTCACTCTAACGGGGTTATAGCTCAGTTTGGTAGAGCACAACGCTGGCAGCGTTGGGGTCAGGAGTTCGAATCTCCTTAGCTCCATAAAAGACCGGATTTCCGGTCTTTTTTTTTATTCTGTTTTATTTTAGGGCACAGATTCGAGACAATTCGGAATGAGGGTGGGAGATATTTGGAATTAGTAGTTTGAAGTGAAGTATACTTAATTCGTAATGCGGAATTAGAACGCCAAAATGGACGTTTCCTTGATGGGGTTTCAAACAAAACGCTTTTCTGCGGATGGGTTGAACATCGCACGTTGTTGATAGCGAAGACCGATGCCGTTTTTGTGAAATGGAAACTTTTCCCGCGTTGAATCCAAGTGGAAAAATCTCCTCACCCCTTTAATGGATGAGGCCGCTTCAAGGCATTCAATACCGCTTTGAGTTCTGCGGGGAGTGCGGAATCAACTGCGATTTTTTCGCCATGCCATTCAAATTCCAACCGCGTGCTGTGCAAAAAAAGCCGTTTCAATCCAAAGCGTTTTTTGAACTCGCGATTTAAAGAAAAATCGCCATACCGACTGTCACCGACAAGAGGATGACCTATGCTTTCGAAGTGAGCGCGAATCTGGTGCATACGTCCGGTTTCCAAATGGATCTTCACCAAATCATAACCGTCCAGATGAGATTTGACCACATAATGAGTCACCGCATTCACGCCGTTTTCCGTTCCTACTTTCATTTTCGCCCCGGATTTTGAATCCGTCCGTTCCAATGATTCGCGAATCGTCCCCCGTTCCTTTTCCAAATTTCCTTTGACAAGCGCCAAATAAATTTTTTGAATTTGGTGCTCTCGAAACATGCCCGTCAGTTCTCGCAACGTATCTCCGTGAAGAGCAGCAATCAAAAGTCCGGATGTTTCTTCGTCAAGGCGGTGCGCTATTGTCGGTTTAAAATCCAAGCGTTCGTCCTTTCCCCATTGCCAAAGCATTTCGACAAGACTTTCTCCCTTTCGCGTACCGGTTCCAGGCTGGCTAGCGATTCCAGAAGGCTTGTCGACGATGACAAAATCTTCTTTTTCCAAAGCGATGTGCAAATTCTGTTCAACAAAGTAACGTTCCGAAAATTCCGGCACGGAGCCCCAGGACTTTTTTTCCGGAATAGCGACCGTTTCCAAACTTTTGAAATTTTCGTAGATATCCACCGTGTCGCCTTCGCGGAGCATCTGCGGCGCTTTGGCATGGACTCCGTTGACGCGGACTTTCTTTTTTCGCAAAATGGCGAAGAATGTCGACAGCGGTTCATTCGGAAACGCCTTGCGCAAAAAACGATCCAAACGCATATTGGCAAAATTTCTATCGATAACGCGGGTAATCATCAGGAGTCCTCAATCTTTTGAAATGCGGGCGCGATTGGCAAATTTGATACCATCCGCCGCACTGGTGACAATGCCACCCGTATAACCGGCACCTTCTCCAAGGACAAAAAGCCCTTGGGTCGAAACGCTTTCAAGCGTATTCGGGTCGCGGACAATACGGACCGGGGAACTTGTCCGTGTTTCGGGGGCAACAATCAAACCTTCCGAAATGAATCCCGGAATTTTCCGTTCAAATTGTTCAAATCCATCGGCAAGGGAATCGCAAATGTCCGCATCTAAAATTTCACGAATTTGGCATGGGACAATTCCTGTCGGAAATGAACTTTCGGGCAATCGGAGATCTTGTTTTCCTTCGAGAAATGAACGTATCGTCTGTGCAGGTGCCGAATAATTTTTTCCGCCGAGTTCATACGCTTTCTTTTCAAAACGGCGCTGCATTTCAATGCCGCCGAAAAGAGAATCGCTTTTGGAAACGGGGACGACAATTGCCCCATTGGCCAACTTTCCATTGCGTTTGCTGTAGCTCATTCCATTCGTCGCTAACGTTCCCTCTTCGGAAACACAGGGAACAAGGACTCCTCCCGGGCACATACAAAAGCTGTACGCAGCCGATGTTTTTTTGAGCGTTTTTGCAGTCAGGGCGTATTCCGCGCTTCCGGTAAGAGCCGTATCCACTTTGGGACCTAGCTGCCTTAAATTGATGAGCGTTTGAGGGTGTTCCACCCGAACGCCTAGGGCAAACGCTTTACTTTCTTCATAAACGCCGCGTTCATGCAACAACTCGTAAAGAAATCTAGCCGAGTGTCCGGGCGCAAGAATCAGGTTGTCCGCATTTTGCCACTTTCCATTCAACTTGATTCGCGAAAGGATTCCGCCAGAAATTTCCAAATCTTCAAGCGCAGTGTGAAAATAAACTTTGCCTCCCAAAGACAAGAATTCTTTGCGCAACGCGCGGAGCAAAAGCACCAAACGGTCTGTGCCAATATGAGGCTTGGCAAAAGTCAGCACTTCTTTCGAAACGCCAAAATGCACCATGTCTTCGAGGACTGCCGAAGAAAAAATTCCCCGGGAACGTGTATTCAGCTTGCCGTCGGAATAAGCGCCCGCGCCTCCTTCGCCAAAAAGGACGTTGGAATGCGGGTTGAATTTCCTTTCCGAAAAAAAACGCCGGATATCGCCAAAACGTTCTTCGACGGGACTTCCCTGTTCGTACAAATGCACGTCAAATCCCTTTCGGGCAAGAGAAAGTGCGGCCCAAAGCCCAGCCGGTCCCGCACCAACAACAGTCACGCGCTTCGACAATGGCAAAGAGTCTTTGAATTCATCGCTGTCTAAAGACTCCACCTTTTCTGTAGCGGGTACAATCCAGTGCGTCGGCGCGAGAAATTTCGCCGTTTCAAATCGAACGTTATAACTCCAATGCGGCGCGCTGCGCTTGCGCGAATCCAAAGCAAAACGTTCAATTTCCAGGTTCAAAATGGCATCTTGGGGAATGCCTGTCGCATGGGAAAGCGCGGGCAAGATTTCGCTTTTTTTTTCGAGAGGAACCGAAAGTTCCCGGAAATGGTACGCGTTCAATGTCATCGTTTCCTATTTAGAAAATCGCACTTCCGCAAACGGCCAGTTATTGAAAATGGCGACGGGGCCGCTTTTCAAAAATCATTCCCGATTTTCAAGTGCGGCGGCAACAGAAATCATTTCCGCTTCGGCGTAAGGCTTGCCAATCCATTGGATATTGACCGGCAAATTTTCCGCACTTCCGCAGGGCACCGAAATGCCGGGAAGTCCGGACAGATTCAGGCTAACCGTGTAAATGTCCGAAAGATACATCGCCATCGGATCTGTTTCGCCCGTTCCTCGAACAAGGGGAAGTCCCGGCATCACCGGAGACGCAATCACATCGCAGGATTTGAATGCGGCGGTAAAATCGTCCGAAATCAAGCGGCGGACTTTTTGCGCTTGGACATAATACGCGTCAAAGAATCCGGAGCTCAACACATAAGAGCCCAACATGATGCGGCGCTGAACTTCTTTGCCAAAGCCCTCGCTGCGCGACATGGAATAAAGATCCTGAAGATTTTTTGCTTCCTTGCTGCGATACGTATAGCGCACGCCGTCAAAGCGCGAAAGGTTGCTGGATGCTTCCGCCGTCGCGATGATGTAATAGCTTGCGACTGCATAGCGGATGTTCGGCATGGAAACTTCTTTGAGCACGGCGCCTTCCGACTCCGCTTTTTTCAAAACACTTTCAATGGCGGACTTGCAAGCCGCATCAAGACCTTCGGCGAAATACTCTTTAGGAACTCCGATGATTTTCCCTTGCAGGCTTTCACCGATTTTTCTGCCGAAATCTTCTGTCGGTCGTAGACTTGTCGTGTTATCATGCGCGTCTTGCCCACAAATTGCCGAAAGAACCGTTGCCGAATCCCGGACATTTGTAGAGAGCGGACCGATTTGGTCTAGGCTCGAAGCATAAGCGATAAGGCCGTAACGGGAAACGCGACCGTAAGTCGGTTTCAATCCGACGATTCCCGTACAGGCTGCCGGCTGGCGAATGGAACCGCCCGTATCGCTGCCCAAAGCAACAGGCACTGTTCCCGATTTAACGGCAACCGCAGATCCACCCGAAGAACCTCCCGGGACGCGGGTTTTGTCCACCGGATTTTCAACCGGTCCAAAGTAAGAGGATTCATTCGAAGACCCCATGGCAAACTCGTCCATGTTCGTCTTGCCGACGATTACCGCCCCCTGGGATTCCAGTTTTTCTACAGCAGTAGCCGTATAAGGAGAGACAAAATTTTCAAGAATCTTCGAAGCCGCCGTCGTGCGGGAGCCTTCTAAGCAAAGATTGTCCTTGATGGCGACGGGAATGCCGTCTAAATCGCCGAGAGTCTTTCCCTGTTTACGGCGTTCATCGCTTTCCTTGGCCTTTGAAAGGGCGCGTTCCGCCAACACCGAGATGTAAGCGTTCAACCCTTTGGACTTTTCGATTGCGGCCAAGGACTCTTCCGCAAGGCGTTCGGCTGTCGTCGAACCGTTTTCCAATGCCGATTTCAATTCTTGAATGTTTTTCATTAGCGTTCTCCGGACCATTTCATAATGTAAAGTCCAACAACCAATCCGACAAGGCTCATCACATTCATTTTGAGCGCAAAGCCGAAGGCGATTTTCACCATGTAAAGGTCAAGTACAAAGGGTTGCATTTCCGCACCGGAGCCCGTATTGAAAGCCCAGAACGGTTTCACGAAAAAATTGTGTACGATGTTGTTGTATCCGCCGGCATTCATCAGCTCGCCCAGTTTTCCGAACAAAAATCCCAGGCATTCGCCAAGAACACCGCCGATGATAAGACCTAGGACGATAAAAAGCAGGAGTCTTCCAAAACTATTTTTATGCGACATATCGAAATTCCATTTTGGATGAGTAAATATAGAAAAGGAAATTTTTTCGTTAGCCCCTAACGTTCCTGTTTAGCGGCAAGTCTTCGAACGGCGACAACACCCTTGCGCCATTTTTCAATCGGCTCCGAAGGAAATCCTGCGTAAACGGCCCCTGCCGGGACACTTTTGGTGACTCCCGCCTTGGCCGCAATGACTGCACCCTTTCCAATGGTCAAATGCCCGGCGATCTGAGCGCCCCCGGCAAATTCACAGTCATCTTCGACAACCGTCGTGCCGCCGAGTCCAGATTGCGAAGCCATGTACACTCGATTTCCGACTGTAGAATTGTGACCGATTTGAACAAAGGAATCAAAATGACAACCGTTTCCGATGGTTGTCGGCGAAAGGAATCCCGCAGCAACAACGCTATTTGCTCCAAATTCGCAAAAGTCCCCGATGCGGACCCCGCAAACATGGGGAACGGGTTTTCGGATGCCTTCGTCATCTTTGTAAAAGCCGAATCCCCGGGAACCAATAACGGCCCCCGCTTGGAAAACGCAGAATTTCCCAATTTCGACATGGGGATAAACGGTCACATTGGCTTCAAGAACGGAACCTTCTCCGATGGATGCGCCACGCATGACAACAGCTCCCGGTCCGATTAGAACATTTTCCCCGACGACACCTTCAACAACGGCAGAGGGATGAACCGTTGCAGACGCGGCGATACTTTTGGGCGGCAAAGAATCAAACGGGATGTGCTTCGTTTCTATGATTCTGACCATTGCCGCATAGGGATTCACCACGCGCAAAAGGGCCTGAACGTCAGAAGTTCCCGAAAAACTTTCGGGAACAAGCACAAGCCCGGCGCGAGATGAGCGGAAATCTCCGGAAGGAAAATTCCCCGTAAAAAAGGCGATATGATTTTCTTGCGCTTGAGAAAGCGGAGCAAATCCCGTCAGCAAGAAATCGCCACTACCCCGAAGAACTTCGAGCTTTCCTTTCAAAAATTCCGCAACGGCAAACGCGGTCATTTCTTTCACGATTTTTCCCCATGTCTAAGGCCAGGTTCTAACGAGAGCATCTTGACGCGGCAACCGTATTCAATATGAATTTCCTTTCCCGCCCGCTGCGTGAGATCGTCTCCGTCCAACTGATGAAATTCATCTTCGGAGGTTTTCAAATAAACTTTTTTCGCATGAATTGTCTTCAAAAAAAAGCGTTTGTAAATTTTGCCGACAAGTGGAATGGTGCCAAGCGCCAACGCCCCAAAAAACGCTGGGAGGTTGGGAACCGGAACGACTTCGAGAAGTCCGTCGGACACATCGCAACCGTCAAAGGGATTCGACCCCGAAGCAAAACTGGGAATGTTGCCGACGATGACCGTGCGGAATCCGGAAACATCTTTCGTTTCCCATTCCCCATTTGAATTTTCAATTTTCAATTCTGCAAGACCCAGACAATGTTTGCGGTCTGCGAAAAAGCGTTTGACGTAATGCATTTTATTGGCTAAAACCGAAGTCCCGGAAAAAGCCCCAGACGCTCTATCCGCATTGAAATCGTGGGCGATTCTCGCGTCAATTCCGCTGGAAAAATAATTTGCCAAAACAAATTTTCCATTGACTTTCCATATATCAAAAGGACGACTCGATGCGTGGACAAGGCGCCTGACCAAAAAAAGAAGTCCCTTATTGACGAAGGTTTCGTACAAATTCAACACTCGTGCAAGATCGTTCCCCGTTCCAAGTGGAATCAAACCGAGCCGCAATTTTTCGGCAAGCCCCGATTCTTGCATCACAGAGAGGATTGTAGAAACGGTTCCATCTCCGCCGACAGCGATAAGCGTTTCCGTATTTTCCGCCGTTTCCCGAATTTGTTCCCGCAAACGGTTTCCATCCGTCAATTCCGAAGACCATTCCGAGGGCGAAAGACCCATGGATTGCATGATTTCCGGGACGAATTTTTCAACGACCTTTCCTTGGCCACCGCCGCTAATCGGATTGATGAGGAAACTGAATTTGAACATACCTTTTTCAATCTAGCATTATTCTTCGCCAAAAGCGTAAGAAGCGAGGTCCAAAAAATAGAGCGGTTCAACCAAACTGGAACTCAATATGTAGAGGTCATCCTCGACAATGTCCATGTCGACCGGATTCCGAACTCCTATTTCAGAAAGTTTCAGCCGGTGTTCCAACCCGCCGGAAAGATTGAATACGCCAAGATAACCGCATTTTGCATCCAAAAGGGCTAAAAACGCCGTTCCGAGACGAATCCTTGTCGCCGAACAAAAATGCAATGAATTTTCAGAGTCCCCAGAAGCCAAAGCGGCGCGGAAGCGAACGTTCCCATCCGCATCGTAAACGGAAATCCGCTGCGGGGGATCCGACTGCGCTCCGGAAGTTTCTGCCGTTGCAATGGTTCCGGACTTTTCATCTACGGCAAGCACTCGCGTTGCCGAAAAGGATGTTCCCGTTTGAATGCATCCCGAAGAATTCATTTTGAGTTTTTGAAGCCCGACAGATGGCGCATAGTAAAGATAAGAAGGAGTCACCGCAAAAGCATTCAGCGAAGCATCGCATTCCCAGTTCGCATCGCCTGAACGCAAAATGGAAATGCCGTCATAATAATAAAGGAACGAGCCCGCGATTGCAATTTCAGAAGCCATGTTCGCCGGGATTTTCGCATCCGGATTTTCCGAAGTCCGCGCCGGTTCAAACGCGCAAACTCTCGCCCGATTGCGACGATAAGCGTAAACATCGTCAAAACGGTCCAACACATAAAGAAAGTCTCCGGCATCGGACAAGACCATCCGTTGAGGAGCCCCGAAAAGAATGTCGGAAAGGTCACAGGAAACCGTAGAAGAATTGCCGCTGACCCATTCTCCGCCGCATGATACCAGCAAGAAAAAAAGAATCGCCGGACTTTTTAAAAGAAATTTCCGCATGGTGATATCGGACGGATTCTTGACAAACTTCATATGAAAACGATAGAAAACTTTTCTATCTTCACACGTCCATCCCTTGGATTCTTTGAAATGAATTTTGAACAGCGCATAGACATTTTGACGCACCGATGGCCGGTCCCCCTCCGAATGCTGATTGTATCCACCAAAGCGTTTTTATTCAACCATGGAACAATTCGCGCAGCAGCCATGACTTACACTTCGTTTTTGGCCGTAATTCCATTTTTCATTTTGTTGACTGCGATTTCCCTTTCGCTCGGTTTAGGCTCTTTTTTGAGCGCCTATCTTCCGCTCCTAGACAGTTTTTTCTCGTTAGGCCTCCCCTTAGACGACATCATGCCGCTTTTGGAAAACACGGAACACATCCACTTGAAAACTCTCGGCGTCATCGGCTCGGTATCCCTCTTCATCACGTATATATTCGCCATTGGAAGCCTAGAGTCCAACATGAACGTCGTTTGGGAAAACCAAACTTCCAGACCTTTCGCAAAACAATTTGTCGCCTACACGCCACTTCTTCTACTCGCCGCATTGGGTTTCGCTTTCTTCGCCGCCTTTGTGAACCATCTTAAAATGGGACTATTCAACATCGCCAGCAACTCAGACATTCTGACCACCGAAACGGTTCCCCGCATCATGACGACGTTTTGGATTCTGGCCGTAAACGTGGGATTTGTCGCCCTGATTTTTTTCATCATGTTTTTGCTGCCCTATCGCAAAGGAAAAGTTTCCTATCGAAAACTCTTCTGGCCGTCGTTATTAGTCAGCGTCGCCATTTGGGTTTGCACATGCGGCTATGTGATGATTCTCTTCTTTTTGCAGACAAGCCTTGTTTCCCGAATGTCCCTGTTTTACGGATCCTTGGCGTTTATCCCGCTGGTATTGCTGTTCGCTTTTGGATTCTGGGCAATCATGCTTTACGGAAACTGTCTCGTGTGGACGATTTATTCCTGGCCCAAGTCCGGAGTCAAAAAGTGGAAATGGGTTCAGCCCGAAGGCTACTTATGAAAAAATGGAATTGGATTTTTGCGGTGATTTGTTTAGCATCGTCACCCGTTCTTGCCGAAATCACTTCGCTTTCGGATACGCCAACCGACAAAACAGACGATTCTTCCCCAAAAGCTTTTGTCGGTTTTGAAGCGAACAACATTCTCCTTGTCGAAGACGGTTCCATCGCATTCTCTATCCGCGGTGGCGTGTCATTCAATCCGTCTTTTCGATTCGGCGTTTACGCGGCGACTGTCGCAAATGATGTGAACACAAAGTACGGTGAAAAAAACATTTCCGTCGATTATAATGCGCTCGGTCTCTTGGGAGAATTCCACGCCTTCCGCAGCGGCAAATTTTCCATTTCCATTCCCGTCACTGCGGGCGCAGGATTTATCAACATTCAGACAAAAGGAAAAGAAAATTCCAAAGCGAAAGATGGATTCTTCATCGCCGATGCCGCCTTACACTTCAATTATCAAGTAACAAAGACTCTCGAATTCGGAATCGGCGGCGGTTACCGTTTATTCCTGGGCATTTCTGAAGAAGGCTTCGACAATCAAGACTTCAACACGCCTTTTGGCGCCATTTTCATCCACTGGGGAGAAAACTGAGGCTGCCGTGGAACGGACGATTTCTCTCCGCGGAACGCATCTCCGCAACTTGAAAAACGTAAACGTTGATTTTCCCATTGGAAGCATCACGGTCGTTTGCGGTCCTTCGGGCTGCGGCAAATCGACTCTAGTCATGGATGTTTTGCACGGAGAAAGCCGTAGGCGTTACCTAGAAACGCTCAGCCCGTTCGCGTTAAAAGTTCTCGGGGGCCGCACAAATGTCCCCATCGACTTCGCCGACGGTCTCAGGCCGAGCATCGCCATATCCGCATCCCGGGGAGCGGCTCCGTCAAAATCAACTCCGCTTTCCCTTTCGGAGTGCGATCTTCCCCTTCGGATTCTGTGGGCCTTCCTTTCGCGGCCAGCGTGTCCCGTTTGCGGAAAACCGATGGAATGCCATTCGCGCGAAAGCATCATCGTCAACATTTGCCAAATGCCCGTGGGAAGCCGACTGCAATTTTTGGCGGAAATTTGCACGCAAGGGGTGAACCTGGATAAAATTTCAGCAACACTCCTTTCAGAAGGTTATTCGCGCGTCATCGCCGACGGAAAGAGCCTTTCTCTCGGCGATTTGACGGAAGAAGAAAGAAACTCGTCGCCCAAAGAACTGTTCTTGGTTCTAGACCGGATTATCATCCGCGAAGGAGTCCGCACCCGAATAGCCGAAGCCGTTGATGCGACACTCCGCGTTTCTCACACGAAAGTCATTTTGGACGATGGAAATTCCCGAAAAATTTTCAGCACGATTCCGTATTGCGCCGAGCACGAAAAAAGCTCTTCCCTGTTAGATGCCTCTGACCTTTCCCCACATTCTCCGAAAACGCGCTGTCCGTGCTGCGAGGGCAACGGAGAAATCCCCTCCGACACAGAACACGGAGAATCGGAAATTTGTCCGGAATGCAGCGGCATGCGAATAAAAGCCGAAGTTCTGGGTTCAAGCTTCAACGGCGTTTCTTGGCGCGACATCCTGAAATCCTCCTTTGCACAACTAAACGACCAATTGCCTTCCCTTTTTAAAGATTCCTTGCCCGAACATCTGAAAAGTACGGCAGAAATGCTCTTTGACCGCATCCGCGCGGTCAACCGGATGGGACTTGGCTACTTGGGGGCAGGTCGCCTGGGCAATTCCCTTTCGGGAGGCGAACTGGGACGGCTCCGGCTTTCTCCACTTGCGACCGGGCATCTCGACGGCATGTGTATCTGCCTAGATGAACCCGCATCAGGACTTTACAGCACCGACGTGGAAAAGCTTTGGAAAATCTTCGAAGAAATCCGCAACCGCGGAAACACGCTGGTTTTGATTGAACACAATCCGTTTATCATCGCTCGAGCGGACAAGATTATCGAAATGGGGCCTTCTGCAGGCGAATTCGGCGGAGAAATCCTTTTTCAAGGAACCCCGAAAGAACTCCTTGAAAATGAAAATTCGCCCACAGGAAAATGGCTCCGCGAATTGTCCAAGGAACAACCTCCGAGCAAAAAAAACTCAAAAAAGACAAAAAGCATTACCGTTGAAAACTTTTCCCTCTACGACATGCAGCCGGTAAACGCCCGGTTTCCGACAGGAAAGTTCAGCGTCATCACCGGTGAAAGCGGAAGCGGCAAAAGCACGCTCGTGTTCAAAAATCTATTGCCGCGTTTTCTTTCTGGCGAATTTCACCAACTGGGAATTGAAAACGTTTCCCTTTTGAATACACGGGGATTCTTCCGCAATCGGCGCAGTTCCGTTTCCAGCGTCATTGGACTTTCGCCCCATCTCCGCGATCTTTTTGCCGGATTACCCGAAAGCAAAATCAAAGGCTTCTCCGCATCCCGTTTCAACACGGCGACTCCGGGCGGGCGATGCGAAACATGCAAAGGCGAAGGCGTCGTCCGCGATCCCTCGGGTTACGAAGAAGTGGAATGCCCCGTTTGCGCAGGGCGGAGGTTCAAAGATGAAATTTTGGAAATCCGATTCAAGACGCTTTCGTATGCAGACATTTTGGATTTGAGCGTAGAACGGGCTATAACCCTATTCGGCTTCGCCCATAAATTCACAGACAGACTGAATCCGCTTTTGCGGACGGGGCTCGGCTATTTGAAACTCGGACAGGCGACAACGCACCTGTCCGGCGGCGAAGCTGCCCGGTTGAAACTGTCTCAGGCACTTTTCCGGGCGAAATTTCCAAACACGCTTTTTCTTTTTGACGAACCGGCGCGCGGATTGCACAAAACGGATATCGACAAGATGATAGCCCTTATCCGGGAACTTTGCGAAAACGGCCACACGGTCATCGCCATCGAACACCAAGAAGACTTCATCCGTGCAGCGGATTCCGTCTGCACACTCTGCCGACCGGAAAATTCTTTTTAAATTTTTGTGACGTTTGTCTAACGGAGATTGAACATGGACCCCTTGCCTTCTAGTCAGAATTTTGACCTGGATATTCGAAACGTTCACAAGAGCTTCGGTTCTAAAGCCGTACTCAAAGGCATCAATGTTTTTATTCGTGACGGAGAATTCGTGACTTTGCTGGGTCCTTCGGGTTGTGGCAAAACGACACTTCTCCGCATCATCGCCGGGTTTGAAAAAGCGGACCAAGGAGAAATCATCTTAAGCGGCAAAGTCATTTCCGGAAAATCGCCTTCAAAGCGTCCCATCAACACGGTCTTCCAAAATTACGCATTGTTTCCGCACCTGAACATTTTTGAAAACATCGCCTTTGGGCTGCGCAGTCACAAAGTTCCAAAAGATGAAATTGACCGCCGCGTCAATAAAATGATGGAACTGGTGAACATTTCGGAGTTGGCAAACGAAAAACCGGCGACACTTTCGGGCGGACAAAAACAGCGGGTGGCGCTTGCGCGCGCACTGGTGAACGAACCGGATATTTTGTTGCTAGACGAGCCTTTGTCCGCTTTGGACGCTAGCCTTCGAAAGAAATTGCAAGTGGAATTGCGCGAACTTCAGAAAAAAACGGACACGACTTTCATTCTGGTGACTCACGATCAAGACGAGGCTATTGCCGTGAGCGACCGCATTTTGGTCATGTATGGCGGTCAAATTGTGCAGGACGGCAGTCCAGAAGATGTTTACGAACATCCCGTGAACCGTTTTGTCGCAACCTTTATCGGCGAAGCGAACATTCTTGAATGCGACCGGATTTCCGAAAAAAACGCCCAAACCGATTTCGGAACACTTGCCTTGGAAAAAGACCCCAAATGGCCCACGAGCGAAAACGGGAAACAGCACGGCGGAATCGCCATCCGCATGGAAGACATCCACGTTTGCACTCCGGACGAACACTTTTCGGAAAACGTCTTTGACGCCGAAATCCTCCAGCGCATTTTCCGCGGCGACTATTGGGAATTGATTGCGGAATTGCCCGGAACCGAAGGTCGCGAAAACCTAAAACTTCGGGTCATGACGGATCCAGACGAAATATACAATCCCGGTGACCGCGTAAAACTTTACATGGAACCGCAATACCTGCAAGTGTTGGACGATTGATATGCAGCAGACCGAAGTATTCGAAGGAAAGCTAACGACACGGGCACACATGCGCAAAACCGGTCTTTTCTTATCCGGGCCCGGCATTCTTTGGCTGTTGATTTTTCTGCTTTTCCCCACGGCATTTCTCGTCGTTTTGGCATTTGCACAACGCGGAGCCTACGGCAGCATTGACTGGACGTTTTCCCTGCTGAATTTGAAGCGCCTTGTCGGATTCAGCTCCTTCGGATGGTCCCCGGACAATTTGCTGATTCTTTGGCGCAGCGTGAAAATCGCCGTTTTGACGACATTTTTCTGCATCGCCATCGGGCTTCCCATGGCTTTCTGGATAGCGAACCAGGGACGTTCCATGCGGACATTCCTTTTTGCGCTCATCATGGTTCCCAGCTGCACGAACTTAGTCATCCGAACGGCAGCCTGGATGATCCTTTTGGGACCGGATATGTTCCCCGCCAGCATCGCCCAGTTTTTCGGCCTTATCGCACAAGGTGAGTCTCTTTATCCGGGAAGTTTTGCCGTTTACATAGGCATGGTCAGCTCCATGCTCCCCTTTGCCGTACTTCCGCTTTACACCGGAGTGGAGCGTTTGGATTGGGGAATCGTCGAAGCGGCACGCGACCTTTACGCAGGCCCATTCCGCACCTTTTACCATGGAATCCTCTCGCAAATGATGCAAAGTATCATCGCCAGCGTCATTTTGACCCTCGTTCCAAGCCTTGGAATGTATGTCATCAGCGACCTTCTCGGTGGCGGAAAATACATGCTCATCGGAAATTTGATTCAGCAACAATTCGGTTCTGCAAGCGACTGGCCGTTTGGAGCCATGCTCGGAGTTGTTTTGATTCTCACCAGCGTTGTGAGCCTTGTCATTTTCCAAAAGACCGGAGGGAAAAATTTTGTCTAAGCGAAAACTTCCTTTCATTGCAACGCTTTTAGCCCTGATCGGATTTGCCCTCCTTTATTTGCCGATGTTTTTAGTCGTAAGGCAAAGCTTCAACGCCAGCAAGCACGGACAAAACTGGGGCGGATTCACCTTTGACTGGTATGCGGGACTCTTTCAAAACGCCGATGTGCAAACATACACGGTGAACACGCTCATTTTGGCTGTCGCAAGCACCCTGATTTCCACGATTCTTGGCACACTTCTCGCCATTGGACTTTGCCGAACGCCGTGGGGCAAAAAAATGCGCACCTTTTTCGACATGTCCATCAACGTTCCCGTGGTGACGCCGGATATTTTGATGGCTATCGCCCTCGCTGTCGTCTTCGCCCTGTTCCGCTCCTGGTCTTCGATTTTTGACCCCGGAATGCTCACCATGATCATTGCGCACGTGACTTTGGAAATCAGCTTTGTCGTTTTGATTGTGCAAAGCCGCCTGGCAGGAATTGGCAAAGAACAGATTGAAGCGGCAAGGGATTTGTACGCATCAACGGCGGGAGCGTGGTTCAGGGTCATCCTGCCGCAATTATCCACGTCCATCGTAGCAGGTGCGCTTTTAGCGTTCACTCTTTCATTGGATGATTTTATTTTGGGCTTTTTCACTAGCGGTCCGGAATCTCAAACACTTCCTCTGTATATTTACGGTTCCTTAAAACGCGGAATTTCTCCACAGGTTCACGCCCTTTCTTCCATCATCTTCGGCTTGACTTTATTTGTGATGCTTGCACTTGTTTTGCGCGGCATCCGGAAAGAAAGAAACGCCCAGAGAAAACTGGAAAACAGCCGTTAACAGGGGAAACTCCAGTCCATTTCCCCTTCTGGAATTTTCCGCAGTCATTCCGTCGGAGCTTTACGCCGGCAGAATCCGCCGTGCTGAGTCTTCAATCAAAAATTCATTTTGCAATAGAAGATTTCCCTTTAAAAAGACGGCATCGCTGCACCAAAAAGGCTAGCCATCTGCGGAAAGCCCGTGCGAAATTCACGACATCTGCAAAAAAGCCTTTCCTTTGAAACCCCAACCAACGACACTTGTTCCTTTTTCATTCCTAATTTTTCAGTCTTCTTTAAGGCAACCAGCGGAAATCCGCAAAATTCATCCACAAAAGCACTTTTTTTAGAAAAAATCTACAAAAGACCCTTGACAAGTTCTTTTCGAGTTAATATATTTGGGTCACAACAATGCTTCATAGCTCAGTTGGTAGAGCCCCTGACTGTTAATCAGGTTGTCACTGGTTCGAGTCCAGTTGAAGCAGCGAAAAAAGACTTCGTGAAAACGAAGTCTTTTTTTTCAACGACACACAAAAGGCGATGCCCTCGGCGGACTCACCCCCCGGCAAGCTTGACCGTAAAACCGCGTTTTTCGAGTTCCGCTTTCAAAACGCTTCGTTTGTCGCCCTGAATTTCAATTTGGAAATCCTTGACGGTTCCGCCCGTTCCACACTTGCGTTTTAAATCCCTGCCCAAATCGTTCAAATCGCTTTCGTCCACGGGAATTCCCGAAACGATGCTCACCATTTTATTTCCGCCAAGACGCTTGAGCGTAATGCGCACAACGCCATCGGTCGCCGGGCGAACTTTTTGCGGTTTTTGTGGAGAAATCCGGCCTTGACCGGTAACATAGACCAAAGTAGAACGAGTATCCTGCATGGAGAAAATCTAGAAAATTTCGCGGCGCGGAAAACGGAAGACTTCTCTTTTGTTTGTATCATACAATTTCGTGCTTTTTGAAAATTTTACAAAAAACTCAAGAATTTTAAATAATTTTGCACTTTTTGTATCATAAGCGTTTGCTTTTCTGAATCAATTTAAGTAAATTGTCCTACGATGAAACCGGTTCTGCAATATACAGATTTTCGAAATTTTCTCCGCGATTATTACGCAGCAAGGAAACTTTCGGGATTCACCTATCGCGAGTTTTCCCGCATTGCCGGTTACACTTCGCCCGTATTCATGAAACTTGTCATCGACGGCAAGGCGAATCTCTCCCCCGCTGGCACAGAACGCGTTGGCGTTGCGACTGGGCTCATCGGATCCGATTTGGAATATTTCCGCGCCATGGTCGCCATGAATCAAAGCAAGGATGCTGGCAAAAAAAAGTCCTTCTTTGAAAAAATGCGAGGAATCGCCAAGGCTAATCGGGTAAAAATCCTTGGCGAAGAACAATACGATTACTATAAATCCTGGCTTTCTCCCGTTCTCCGTGAAGCCTTGCCCCATTTGGCGCAGGCTGGCAAAACGTCCGACATTACAGACAAACTCCTTTTTAAAGCGCACGTTTCGGAAATCCGGTCCGCTATCCAAGTCTTGCTGGATACGGGGCTCCTCCGCAAAGATGCCGACGGGAATTTTTCCCAAACGGAAAAAAACCTTTCCACCGGCGATTTGGAAATTCCGTCCCTCGCCGTTCGCGAAATGCACAGGCAAATGGGGGCCCTCGGAATCAAAGCCTTAGACGAGATTCCAATCGAAGAACGCGACATTTCGGGTATGACTCTCGGCGTTACCGAAAGCGCCTTGCCGCGCATCCGGGCAGAAATTGCGGAATTCCGCCGCCGAATTGCGAAAATATCATCAGAATCCCCCGACACGGATAAAGTTTACCGATTGAACATCCAACTCTTTCCGCTGACTCATTCCTTGAACGATGAAAAGGGAGAACGCAAATGAAATTTTTCAAATTGCCCAATCTCTTTTTTGCCATAGCACTGTTTTTCATCGCTCTTTCCACGCTCCATTGCAACGCGGAAGTCGCCGGCGGAGTTTCCGAAGAGACCAATTCCATCGCCGGCACGTTGACGCTCCCTAGCGGAAATGCGGCCGCCCGTCTCCGCGTCGAAGCGCGCGCCCTTTTCAACGAAGAATCTCTTTTCTCGGACACAACGAATGACCGGGGAGAATTTTCCATCGCCATCGGGCCAAATGGAACTTACGGAGTCAGCGTTTTGACGGATTCTTTCGCCTTTTACGATACCGTTTCCATTTTCGGCAAGCGCATCCATTTCGATGGGACGCTCTCTCCTTCGGATTCCGTTTCCGGAAACATCTTTTTGCGCACGGGAAAAGCCGCCATCGGCGCCACGGTGACTCTTTCCGGCTCCCCCTGGAAAGCCTCCACTGATTCTAACGGACATTTTTCACTATCGTCCGTGCCGCGATCAAATCATCCCCTCACCGTCCTGTCACCAGAACCAAATCACTATCTACACTCAACCGTTTCCCTGAATGCAGACGACAAGCGCGAAGTCAACATCGTTCTGCCCCTTTCGCCGGATTACGGATGCTCCGGCTATTGGAACTTCGACCTGAATTCAAATGGCTACATCGACAATTTGCGCGGGCTTTCGGGAAAAGCCAAACTTTACGGAAACGCCGAGCTCTCTTTCGGGAAGAATGGAACAAAGGCATTGCACTTGTCATCCGCTGAAGATTTTGCCGTGATGGAAGCCGACGGTGGAATTCTCGACAACGCAACGAATCTCACCGTAGAAGCTTGGGTGAACATCGCCGATCTAGGCGACAAACAAACTTTTGTCAAAAACATTTTTGGAAAACTCGGGTTCAGCGACAGCGCCGTTTTCAGTTTAGCCCTCGTCCGCGATACTTGCAACATCCAAGGAGCCGCTTTTGCCTTTTTCCTAGCAGAAGGTTCGGGCGATTCCCTGCACTGCAAAAATGCGGCAATAGATTCTGATACGATAGTCCAAAACAAATGGTATCATTTGGCCGGCACGTGGAACGGAGACTCGACAAAGCTTTACATCAACGGCACACTAGCCGGAAGCGCCAAATCGACGGTTCAAACTTTAATCGGCGAAAACGGCATTCCGTTTTATTTCGGCAAAGAAAATTTGGATTTGCTTTTAGACGACATCCGCGTTTCAACAGTCGCCATCGAAGAGACCGACGCCCTTTACCGTTACCGGAACGGAGGCGGCAAATGAAAAGAACCGAAGCCGCATTTTGCGAAATCAATCTCCACGGGCGCTTTCTCGCTGCGAATAAAAAATTCTGCCGCCTATTCGGGTTTTCTTCCGAAGCCGAAGTGGAGTGGCATTATTTCAGGGATCTGTTCCGCTACGAAAACGATTGGAATGCGTTCATCAGCACCGATTCCACGGCGACGGAACTCTTTACCGTTAAACTGAAAAACCGCAAAGGCCGCAGTTTTTTCGCTCAAATCTTCCGAAAGCCATCCCTTTCAAATGGAAAAACCATCTATTTGAACACCTTTCAAAAAATTTCCGCGGCAGAGAAACCGCCCCATTCCGAAAACGCCAAGACCAAGACCTGATTTTTTGCTAGACAACTCCCAATCAGCCTCCCAAAGAACCACTGGGAGGCTGATTTTTTGAAATTCAATTTTCAACAGTCCCTCTTTGCAAATGCTCACCTATACAAGCGTTCGGAGAAAGTAAAGCTCCGATTTCATCCAAAAAATTCTCCGCATCGGATAGAAGGGCGCAGCATGAAAGGCGGGAACAGCGAAACGGAACGGGTTGAATTGACTGGATTTCAAACGAGAGCCTTTTCTGAGGAAGTCGTGAATTTTACACGGTATGAATGGCGAAGACAAATGCCGTTTTCGCAGAATGGAACTTTGTCCAACGTTGTCTGCAATCGCCCCCGTTGGCGGCAAAATGATGAAGATGAGAAAAGAGTCCGGAAAAACCGGACTCTTTTTCATCAGCTAGACCTTAGATGCTCCCGTGTTTAATATTCCCAACGGAAGCTCTTTTTTGAAAAAACGGTTACTTGACAAATGCGATGCTGTATGGAGCGAGCGCCCCCACAGCATTGCCCAGTTGCAAAACCGCAGAGCCATCATAAGCGTAAACGGCTTCGCTTCCATAACTCCTATCTCCGATATAGAGTGTTCCTGCTGCAAAGAGCAAAGAGCCTTCCACGTCAGAAACGCCAGCAACCGAGCTGACCGCCAAAGATGTCAAATCCACCTTTACCAAGGGTACCATTCCATAACTTTGATACACAGCGGCATAAGCCAAGCTGTTTTCTGCATCGACCGCTAACGCATAAACGCCACCGCCTAGTTCTTCTCCGGAGACGACCAGTTCGGATGTTTGCGTTTTCAAGTCCACCTTTTCAATACCGCGATTGTCATCGGCGTCGGTTCCATAATTCGAATTGTATGCACCCTGGCTTGCAACATACAAGTTTCCGCCGACGAACGCCATCGCCATCGGATTTTGTTTGGCAAGCTGGACTGTATCCAAGAACGCCCCATCAGAAAGCTTATACATGGCGAGAAGTCCTTTCGGGAACGTAGTTGTATAAGTTTGCGAATCGAAAACGTAACGTTGGAAAAGCGCAAACAGCGTATCGCCGCTGACTTCCAAATCGACCAAATTCGGCGACAGGGAGCCTGCACTTGAAAACGCAGCCGTTTCCACCGTCTTCAGCGTTTTTCCATCTGCAAGGGACACTTGCAATATTTTCGGAGCCCCTTCCAAAGCGACCCAAATTTTGGAATCATCGATTTTTACCGCATCCGAGGGGTTGTCTCCGGATTCTAAAGAAACCTGCCAAGCGACCTGCTTTTCCGCATCAACCAGGCTTAAATTGTCTGCGCCGTAGCGTTCTAAGACAAGGAGGTTCTTGCCAACGGCTATCAGTTTGGAATCCTGATTGAAGGCCATTTTTTCATCGGACAATTCGCCGTTTTCTACCCAGCGGAGTTCGCCCGACATATAATCGGAGCCAAAAACGAAAAGCGTTCCCGAAGATTCTTCTACGCTCGAACTGGATTCAGCTGTTTCCGAGGAACTGGAAACGTTTTCTGCACCCTGGCTTGCAACATACAAGTTTCCGCCGACGAACGCCATCGCCATCGGATTTTGTTTGGCAAGCTGGACTGTATCCAAGAACGCCCCATCAGAAAGCTTATACATGGCGAGAAGTCCTTTCGGGAACGTAGTTGTATAAGTTTGCGAATCGAAAACGTAACGTTGGAAAAGCGCAAACAGCGTATCGCCGCTGACTTCCAAATCGACCAAATTCGGCGACAGGGAGCCTGCACTTGAAAACGCAGCCGTTTCCACCGTCTTCAGCGTTTTTCCATCTGCAAGGGACACTTGCAATATTTTCGGAGCCCCTTCCAAAGCGACCCAAATTTTGGAATCATCGATTTTTACCGCATCCGAGGGGTTGTCTCCGGATTCTAAAGAAACCTGCCAAGCGACCTGCTTTTCCGCATCAACCAGGCTTAAATTGTCTGCGCCGTAGCGTTCTAAGACAAGGAGGTTCTTGCCAACGGCTATCAGTTTGGAATCCTGATTGAAGGCCATTTTTTCATCGGACAATTCGCCGTTTTCTACCCAGCGGAGTTCGCCCGACATATAATCGGAGCCAAAAACGAAAAGCGTTCCCGAAGATTCTTCTACGCTCGAACTGGATTCAGCTGTTTCCGAGGAACTGGAAACGTTTTCTGCACTGGAACTCGAAACATCCGGTTCCGATGAACTCGAAAGGTCCTCTTCGCTAGAGCTGGATTCCGCCGTTTTCGAAGAGCTGGAAACTTTTCCCTCGCTAGAACTCGAAACATCCGATTCCGATGAACTCGAAAGGTCCTCTTCCCATTCTGCAGACGAGCTGGAACTGTCGCTACAGGCTTGCATCCAGAGCGCCAAAGAACTTGCCGTTAAAAAGGTGAATATTTTTTTTGTTTTCATGTTTTTCCTTTTATGTTTTCGCAAGCAAACTACTTGCGCGGGGATTAAAACCCCTGGGTGAGTGTGAACTTAAACTCCCTTCCCGGCGTGGGATACGGAGAATAAATGTTTCTGTAATTTTCATCGCTGATATTGTCAACGGCAAAAATCAAACGGGTCTTTTCAAAAGGATTCCATCCGAAAAATGCGCGGTAACGGGGAGTCGGCGGCTGCTCAATCCGGTTTGCGCGATCCGTATAAATCGCAGTCCGGTATTCCGCAGAAAATCCCGCATCCAAATGAAACGGCAAAAATCCCTGTATTTCACTGAAATAAGAAAACGCCGGTTCTCCGGGGAGCTTCTTCCCATCGTAAGTGGGGTTTCCCGTTCTGTCTTCGGTCTGTTGAATCGTTGCCCGCATCGTGATTTTCAAAAATGAAGCAGGCCGACTTTCAAGTTCAGTCTCGATTCCGCGAACAAAAGTCTTTCCAATATTGAAAGGCCGGACAAAATTTCCGCTCACCAGCCAAAAAATTCCATTTTCTGTATGGTTTTCAAAAAAAGTCGCCCGCAAAACAGTTCTGTTCTTTTCTGTTGCGGCAAAAGCACCGGCTTCAAATCGAACCGCCGACTCCTCGTCTAAATCCGGATTGCTGAGCGTTCCCGGATAAACGCCGTAAAGTTCCATAATTTGAGGTTGGCGAGAAAACCGCCCAAATCCGGCATGAGCGCCTACGCGAGAATCTTTTTTGCCCAATTTCAATCGAGCCATCGCAGAATACGAAACGTCACGGTCTTTGGCATCGGTCAGTTCTTTGGTGTAAGTCGGAAGGACAAACGTTCCTCCCGTCAAAGCATCCTTGACAAAAAGGAGAGAAGATTCCCCCTCGATGGATGCCCAAGAAACCGGGCGGACTTCGGCATCCGCCGAAGCAGAGACGCTATACCGGACTAAGCTCCAATCCCTTTCACTTCCCCGGGCTTCGTATGCGTCGGCTCCTCCGGCCAAACGGATTCCCGCTTTCAACGATTCCCCTTCATAATTCACCGTAAAATCCGGAAGCAACCGATATCCCGCTGCGCCGTATTCCAAATATTCCGTTGAATAATATCCCAAGTGATCCAGCGGATAATAACTGTGCGCCACGGATTTTTCAAAACGCCCCGCGACTCCCGCCGAAAGCCACAACCTGTTTTCGGCAAATCCCGGAGATTCTAAGCGATAAGCGACTTGCGCATTTTCCCCATCAAAGCCAGCCACTTGCGTTTGGGAATCTTCCCGCCCCGGATTTCCTCCGGAAGACGTGGAAAAATTCGCGCTCCATGTCGAAAACGCTCCTCCAGAATGCAGCAGGCGAAATTTGAATTGCCCCGAATATTCTGTAAACTGGGCGTTTTTCCGCGTATCGGTAAAGTCGTCCTTTTTATTATAAGCCGTTCCATTTCGGTTTGTAAATTCGTAATCGTTGTCCGAGTGCCTTGCCGAAACAGCTGCAGAAAAATTTGCGCTGTCCGAAAGCGACGTGTTCAAATTCGCAGCTCCTTCCCAAAAATGATGGCTGCCATAAGCGAGTAAAAATTTTCCCGATGCGGCACTTTTCCCGTGCAACGTTTTTCGGAGTGCGGATTTGGTGACAAAGTTGACCGCACCACCAATCCCCGAAGCTCCAAACTTTGCAGGGACGCGATCTTTGTAAACTTCGATTTTTTCAAATTGGTTCAAGTCAAATGTTCCCAAATCAACGGCTCCCCCACTGCCGTCGTTGACAGGTACACCATCGATGCAAATGACAATCTCTCGAGCCGCGATTCCCCGAATGCTCACCGTTTCAAAACTGCCCAGGCCGCCTTGCCGATAAGACTGCACTCCGGCCAATGTAGAGAGAATTTCCGCAGCAGAATAGGCCTTTCCTTCCCAGGCTTCCGAATGAATTTCTGCATAACCGGGACTTTCTTCGCTCACTCCACGAACCGGAGCTACAATTTCTGTTGTCCCCAAATCCTGAACACGCTCTTCGGCAAATCCCAAAGACAAACAGAAAAAGACCGCCACAGCAATACGGCGAAACCACCCGCAAAGGCAAGAACCTTGCAGGAAAAACTTTGTCGATGTCTTTCGCACACGACTCCGAATGGGCTTTTCACCCTTTCACGTCCCACAGTTCTTCTGACTCGGGGATCATTCTACTCCCGGCTCCTTCACACTCTTTCGAGCATTGGTTTCTGCCGGTTTCGTCCACCCTTACAGCGGCGGGACCGTTCCCGGATTCACGAATGTTTCCAATCAAAAAAGAAACGACATGGCACGGGATTCTCTTACAAAAATTTGACCGGCGAAGTTTTCGAACGGCACAAATCCTTGCAGCTTTTCAGGGCATGGGACGCATTTTCGCCAAAGATAACAAATCAAAATCCTAAACTGACTTGAGCCATGTAAATACGGTCTTCGTTTTGACCTGTATAATAACCGCGTTCTTCTCCCCAAGTGGCAAATTCCACTTCGATGAACCGGAGCATTTCCAGAGCAACTCCAGCCGACGGATAGCCGCCGTGAAATCCCCCAGAAAGCCGCAATTTGAGAATCCTAAAATTGTCGTTATATCCGGGGAAAGCGAGCAGTACCTGTTCGATTTCCAAGCCAAAGTTCAAATGGCTGAGCGTTTTGTAATTGTGCTCCCGCGACAAGGCGTTTTCATAGTCCAAAGCCAGGTTCACCTTGCGCGAAAATGCCGTATTCCGATTAAAAAAGCGCGGACTGTATGCCATGCCTACTGTCAAATTCGGCAAAATGCGTTCGCCATCCAATTCTGTAAAAAAGATATTATTGCAAGAGGCCCCGAGGCGCACTTCCCTGCTAGCACGGTAAAGCACGCCCAAATCCATTCCAAATCCGATATTTTTGAATTCGGCAAAATCCGACCATGCATCGTCTAGCCTTTCTTCGAGCGTATCTCCTACAAAACCGAAATTGGATGCATCAATCCGGACACTCTGGACCGTTTGCCTTTTAGCTAGTTTCAAGCCAGCGCCGACAGAGAAGTTTTCCGTAATTCCCAAAGCGCCGCCCATTTGCGCCACGGCATCAACATAAAACGAATCCACCCCGATAAAAGGTACGATGATTCCCCCATCGATAAACGGTGCGGCGTTGCCATCGACCCAAATGGAACCTCCGAAATTGTGAAAGGCGAGTTCCGCATCGAATTTTGCCATCAACGTAAACAGAAGACGATCGTATTTGTTGATTTTCTTGGTGAGGCCCGGATGATTGGCTAGGGAATCGGCAAAGGCCCGCTCCACGGTCGTCCCGCCGAATTTTTCCACGTCCTCTTCAGCCGCATCGTAAAGGTTCCGCACGTCATCTATCGTATGGTAAATGTCGTTCGCCTCGTCTAACGGCCCCGCAAAGCCTACGTTCAACCGCACATCTAAAAAGTTTCCAGGGTAATAACCCGTTTCCGGATACTTTTCGTAATTGCCGAGTTTTCCCATTTGAGAAAGACCCGCATAGTTGTAATAAATGGCTTCCTTATCGTCGACAATGGCGACATGGGCGTTTCCCATGGCATAAGCCCGCAAGGATTTGTGACGCGGCCCCTGAGCGGCAAAGGTGACGCCAACGCAAAGAAGTAAAAAAAGAATCAGTGAGGATTTCATGAAATTTCCTAGCGGTTGCGGAACCAGGCCTTGAAGTCTTCTTCCGAGTAATTATTCCAACATCTTCCCACAAGCCGCTTACGTGCTTCTAGAGGATAATGGATGTCTGTCGAATCGGTATCGGCGGCAATTTCCCGTTGCGGTGAATTTTCCGAAATGCCGTTCCAATGGATTTTGGGAAATTCCGCAGCAAAAAGCATTCGCCCGTTTTTCATCAGAGTTCTTTCCGGCAAATCTTCAAAAACACCGTTTTTGTCGTGGTCAAGACTGTCTTTGCCGACTCCGATGGAAACAATCGCCGAATCCGCATCGCGGACTAACGGAACCAGACGCAAATCTTCATCTACGAATCCATCCCCATCGTTGTCCATCCCATCCAAAATTTCTTCATCGACGCAACCGTCCCCATCATTATCTACGCCGTCTCCCAATTTATAATAGCTGACCGACGCTTCCACCGTCGCCGCATTTTCCTTCAGCGTTCCATCCAGAATTTGCGAAACCTCCACAGAATCATCGGAACCCAAAAGACCGGAATTTTCAAGAGTTTCCGTTGCAGAAGGTAAAACAAAATCCAACGTCCGGGACAAATCATTTTTTAAAGAATCAATGGCACGGTTGAGACGTATCGCTTCGGATTCATCTACCAACGCTTTTTCGTAAAGACTGGAAATGTCCATTTCGACAGAGCCATCATCCCGCAAAAACAGGGATAGCGTTGACCCCGCACTTTTGCGAAATTGCAAAATTGTCGACGCGAATTCCAAAACCGCATAACTGACGGAAAAATTGGAATAAACAACACGCCTGTCCGAAAGTTCCCGCGAAGGGTCGTTTCGAGAAATCGTATCGCGGCGGACCAGTTCCCGCAGCGGGGTCAGGGTTGCCCGAAGCGCCGAGGCGTAATTTTCCACTTCGGCGGAATCCAGTTCCATCAGGGGAATTGTGGCACCGGAATTCACTTCGCGGAGAAGGTAATACGGATTTCCCCCTTCTGCGTAAAAGCTGGCCTTTGAAAGTCCAAACCAGGCCTCGGAACGAGTCGAATCCTTTGCAATCGCCCGGGAAAATAGCTCAACGGCACGGTCATAATCCCCGTCGCGGAAGCACCTATCCCCTTCTGTAATCAGCGCAGAGGAGTTCCCCGTTTTAACAGAAACTTCACCGGATGGATCAAATATATTGCACCCCGAAAGAGACGACAACAACGCAGTTCCAATCAAGAAATGTGACAATTTCATTTTCCAGTCTCCTGGGCAATTTAAAGGCCAGTTCATGGGCTATCGCCCTTGGACTCCCAACAAAAAATAGATTCATTTTGCAAAAAGAGAAACGAAAAGATTTTCCTCTTCATATATTTGAAGCGTGGATACCGATTTTGAATATTTTCCGACAAAAGCTTATAAAAATGCCGTTTTGCTAATGCGGACGCTCCTTTCAAAAGAAAAAGAAAGGCTCGATGCCATAGCCTGCGCAAATCACAGGGAATGCGCCATCGCCGAAGACAACCTTTCCCGGGAACTGCCGCACATTCTGACTTTTTGCAAACTTTACCAAGACGCTTATTCCCGCTACCTTTCGGCGGTTCTTCCCCAGCATCCTTCCGGTATCCAATGCCAAGCGGGATGTGGAAATTGCTGCCATCATTTTCCCATGTCCGTGGAACCGTTCGAACTAGTCCGATTTTACGCCGAAACCCGAAAAAGTCCCCAGTGGTTCTCGTATCTAGAAGAATGCCTTTTCCGCACAAAGGCCTACCAAAACACCCTCCGTCAAAACCTCGAAGCAGAAGACCCCGAAGACGCTGCCCTAATCCGTTACTTTTCAAAAGGCATTCCGTGCCCCTTCCTGCTCAAATCGGGAAGTTGTGGTTCTTACTCCGTGCGCCCTGTGACCTGCCGGATGTATTTCAGCGAAACTCCCGGAAAATATTGCGTTCCAGAACACCTGCTGACCGATTTGAACCGCAGTTTTATCGTTTATTTGCCCGACGACTTGGAAACGCAAATCGCCGATATTTCCGCCCATTACCGCGGACTTGATCTGCCCGAAAGCCTTTACGGCGGGATCCTCGCCATGAACGCCTACGAACCCGCCTTTGCCCAAACAGACGCGGGAATGAACGTTCTCCCGGAGTCTGCCCCATGACAGACGAATCGATTCAAACCGAACTGTTCGCGGATTTTTTCAAAGAACAACCTTCCCGCCCCGATGAATCCTCTGACAAAAAAGATTCCCGGGAACCTGCAAGCATCCACTATTCGAAACGCTTGAAAAAAGGTATCCGCTTCCAAAAATTGGGCGGAAAATTTCAACACAAAATTTTGGAAAATGCGCCCCATTTTTTGAAAAAACTATTTGACTTTGAACAGCCCCCCGTCTCTTATAAATTGACATTGCCTGAGTATATGTCCGCCCCCGAATTTTCACCGGTGAGAGAACTGGCCAAAGAATGCGCCATTCTTTCTTTCAAGCGTAAAACGCCAGGAATCAAAGCCCGTTTAAAAGAATGCAATTCGCGGATTTGGCAGCTCACCGATCAGATTCTTTTGGACTTGGGAAAAAATCCCATTCGAAAATACACAAAACTTCCTCCCATTCAACCCGTTGGCGAATATTACAATCTGAACGATATATTTGAAGCGGTCAACACGACCTATTTCAACGGTGAACTGAAAGTCCGCATTACTTGGAGCAACCGCATCGGTGGTCTCAGCTTTCACACCAAAAGAACAGACCCCCTCACCGGCAATGAAATTGACCTCATCAGCATCAGCCGCGGATACGATTTTAAGAATTGTCCGTTTTACGCCGTGGCGGGCGTCGTCTATCACGAATGCTTGCATATCGCAATTCCTCCCGTTGTCGTCAAAGGAAAGCGCATTGTCCACGGAAAAAATTTCAGGCAGAGGGAACGCCGTTACATTTATTATGAGCAGTGGACAAAATGGCACCGGGAAATTCTTCCTCAAAACATCCGGACTTTGCGGAAAAGGGCTCGCGAAAAACGGTGAACATTTTTTCAAAACACATCGGCATTTTCTGTTTGCTATTGTCCGCACTCCTTTGCGCAGAAACGATTCCCGCGGATTCCGCCATCACGGCATTTCCCCAAAAGATTGCCATTCAATTCTTAGCCCGCTACCCTTACACTTCCTTTGTAGGGAAAACTCTCGACGGTAAAGCGCTAAAGACAAACCGCTCCGTTGACATCGGTATCGGCGGCGGATACGGAGACTTCACCTGGAGTTCCGTTTTCGCCTTTTCTTTTGGATACGACAAAGAAAAACCCCAGAGCCGTGCGACAGACCACCAGCTCGATTATTACGGAGACCGTTTTTTCTGGAGGCTCTACCTGAAAGCCATTGACGGATTCTTTTACGATGTTGAAAGCGAAGAGAAAAAATTTGAAAAAGCAGATTTGCTACTAGTCGAATCCGGATTCAACTTGAATTACCTCTGGAACAAAGAGCATTCCCTCCGCGCCGCATACTCTTTGGACAGACGACAATGGAAATCCAACGGAAGTTTTATCTGGGGTGTGGGGCTGTATTATACGGGAATCCTTTCTCGGGATTCGCTGATGCCCTATTTTGAAGATTACCAACAATTCCTTTACGCAGGTCCGGACATCGGATATTCTTACACGTGGATTTTTGAAAACGGCTGGTTCTTAAACCTTTTGGGAATCGCCTCCGCCAACTGGGGTATGAATCTGACTAAAAAATCTTCGCTCCGGTTCTTTCAAATTTTACCGCAATTCGCCACCGGATTCCACGGTGATTCCTGGTCCATCCACTTTCCCATGCCCGTGCGGATACTCTTGTTCCAAACCGATGACGAACTTTCTGAAATCAACCTCTTTTACGCTTCTTTCGGATTCATGGTGACCAAAAGATTCTGATTTTTCGCTAGCGCTCGAAAATGACTTGCCGCAAAATATCCCGGTGGCCGTTTTGTGAAATTTTCACAACGAAGACGCCTCCATTCGGCAAAGATTCCAAATCGATGACAGCCCGCGACAAGTCAAATGTTTTGCGCAAAAGTTCCTTTCCCGAAAGATTGTAAAGACTCACTGTCTTTTTCCCGGGAAACGCCGTGCGAAGTTCCAGTTTTCGGTCAAAAATGCGAATGGAATTTTCTTGGGAACGCATGTGCGCTATCGCGGTAGAGGCCGAATCAGAAAGCGAAACGATAAAAGACAAATTCGCCTGGTGATTCCCATAGCGGAGCGCCGCCCGAACCGTGTAATCATTTTTTTCAAAAGTTCCAACCGGATGGTGCCCAATTTTTGCCGTTTTCGATGTCAAATCCACTTCCAAAAAGAGTCGCGACACCTTTCCCAACGAATCCCATTGGCAAATATTTTCCGACGCATCAAACCAGTTTCCCGGAGCTGTCGCCGTTGAAGTGCCGTTCAACGAACCATCGGATTCCATTCCAAAATAAAGAAGTTCTCCGCTTTCATACAAAGTTTGAAGATTTTCAGAAACGCCGAGAAATTCAAAAACATCTGACAAATCGGCTGTAGCCACCGCATATTCCGCATTTTTCAAAAGCGGCACTCTGTAATTGAAACGGGAAAATGTCCAATCCGCCGAAGAGCTGGACGAAGACGATCCCATTTGCGAACTCGAAGAACTAGCCGAAGAAGAGGAACTCGACTTTTGGCAATTTCCCACAGAGACTCCGCTTTGGGTGGCAAAACAAACATTTCCTTCGTTTTCCGTGATGGAATACAGCTGAACGCCCAAGTCAACGCCCGCCCACGATTTGAATGCCGAAAAATGAGTCACGTTTTGCGAGCCGGGAAAAGGATCATCCGCCAAATTCGCAAACGAAAAACCGTTCGAATAACCAGTCACCTTCAAATTTCCCGCTTCGACGACATCGATCCTTTGATGCGCGGGAACATCGTTCAGAGCATCCGCATTCCAAATGCTAGCTTCGTAATCAATGTGCCAAATCAACATACCGTGATTCGGAAGAGACGCATCCCATCCCGACAATTGGCGATTTTCCAAAATGAACCATTCATCGTTATTTCCTTCTACGGAAATTTTATAAGCAGAATTAGAAGAGGTCAACGGTGGAATGACTGTCACCGCTGCAGAAGGCGAAAGATTCGTATAAGACATCCAGCCCATAAATTCCTTTTCAAACGCACTGTACCCGGGGGGAGTCGCCCCATTCGTTTTGTTATACATTCCCGTCGCCATGACGTCCCACCCATGCGCCCCCGGAGCCTGACTTACACTGTCCGAATAATCCAGGTAGCAATCATCGCCATAAACGCAATAGTGATCCTTCAATCCCATGCCGTGGCTGAATTCATGAACGAACGTGGCGATGGGCTGCAGTTCCGAAGAACTTGCCATTTGACAAATGATGAAAAAATTGTTGAACTTTTTGCCGTTTCCAGCATCCTGTTTTCCAGAAGCGGTCCATTGCAGTTCATAATGATAACCACCCAAACCATTCGCCTCAGCTTCGGTCCCCGCATAAAGAAATCCAGCGGCATCAATTTCGCCGTCTTCATCGGAATCGTAAACAGCAGCATCAAAATTGACGTACTTTGTTTTCAAGTTGGAAATAGCTTCTTTCAAAAGACCATCTTCATTGTTTTTGTAACTTGAAAGTGCGCCAGACACGCTTACCAGGTAAATGTCAAAAGCGGGAATAAATACGCCATTCGATTGATCGCGGAAATAATCCTTCACCGATCCGATATGCGAATTTTTATTGTAGCCGGACAAATTCAACTGGTTCCAATAAGCAATAGAATCCGCATTTTCACTCCCGGAACCTGCGATAAGAATCACCGGGAATCGGTTGGTTCCATTGACAAAAGGCTCTGCCGAGGGAAGCTTCAACTTTGGAAACTTTGCCAAATCCAAAGGCTCTCCGGCAAAAGGCACCCATGGCGCACGGCCTTTCCGACTTGCCGCCGAGCGCACAAGTTTGTCTGGATGCAAATTCCGATGCGCCCTGAAAATTTTTTCCCTGTCCAGTTTTTGCAGAAAATTTTTCTCTTGCAAGCTCCGATCTTCCGTATTTTTCGCTTTGACACCACTTGAAGTTCCGGATTCATCCGCATAATAATAAAGCCCATCAACTCCGCGGACAATCAAGTAACCGTCAAGAGTTTGTGTGTAACGATGATGTTCATCCCCCAAGCGGCGAATTGACAGCGAATGCTCTCCGTTGTCAACCGAAACGGGAAGCGGATTCGATGGATATGCCCAAAGAATGACGGGAAAAAACGAAATACTCAACGAAAAGACGGCTTTGTTCAAAAAACAGCGCATTTTAAAAAAACTCCTTTTTAAAATTTACACACAATCCCTTTAATTCAAGTCCTTTGGAGAATTTTTTGTGTAAAAGGCGTTTTGCCCCAACAACACCAAAAAAGACCCTTGCAAAATTCGACAGGTCAAAACGTTTCGAATCATCCTCCCACAAAATCATTGTTATATTTGCCGCGTGTCCAAATTACCCATAGTCTGTATCGTAGGCCGCCCCAATGTGGGCAAATCGTCGCTTTTCAACCGCATTCTCGGTCGCCGAGCCGCTGTCGTTTCTGACCGCGAAGGCGTCACCCGGGACCGTCATTACCAGACGGCAAGTTATAAGGGGCGCGAATTTACAGTCGTTGATACCGGCGGATTTCTGCCGGACGACACCATCGATGTTTTGGCATCCAATGTGCGCGACCAAATTTTTGCCGCCGTCAAAGAAGCGGACTTGGTCCTTTTCATGGTCGACGCCCGCGTCGGCATCACCCAATTAGATGACCAATTCGCCAAAATGATCCGGCGGTTAGACAAACAGGTGCTTTTGATAGCAAACAAGAGCGAAGCGCCAGAAGACCGCTCGGAAAGCTGGGAATTTTTTTCATTGGGAATGGGACAGCCCCGAACCATCAGCGCTCTCACCGGCTACGCCTGTCTTTCTCTATTGGACGAAGTCATCGCCCTGTTGCCCGTCAAGGAAAATTCAGAAAAAGACGAAAAGCGTCCCATCCGGTTTGCGATCCTCGGTCGTCCGAATGCAGGGAAATCAACGCTTCTCAACCGTCTTTTAGGCGAAGAGCGCGTCGTCGTTTCGGACATTCCGGGCACAACGCGCGACTCCATCGACTGCTCGTTCACCGCTTTTGGCGAAAAGTTCATCGTGACCGACACTGCCGGTCTTCGCAAAAAGGCTAAAGTCGAAGACGAAGTCGAAATTTTCAGCAACATGCGCACCGAAGAAAGCATCCGGCGTTCGGATTTATCGCTACTTGTCATCGATGCGACTCTCGGACTTTCGGAACAGGATTTTCGAATTATCCAAAGCATTCGGGAAGCGGGAAAAGGACTTGTCATCCTGCTCAACAAATGGGACATTCTTCCCGAAAAGACGGAAAAATCTTTTGACCGTATGGTCAAAGAAATGCGCGAACGCGAGCCGATGTTCGAATACATGCCGATTCTTTCCATCAGCGCCAAGGACGGTTTGCGGGTGCACCGCATTTTGCAAGAAATCCGTTCTGTTTACGCCAATTGCCGCCGTGTCATCGGCAGAGAACGCATCGCCGAAGTTTTTGCAGAAGCCTGTCAAAAGAATCCGCATCCCGCGCACCAGGGCCGCCTTGTCAAATTGACCCGCGCATGCCAAATCATGGTGGAACCTCCCGTGATTGACATCGAAACCCGGACTCCAGACGCTGTCGATGAATCTTATAAGCGTTACCTTCTCAAGACGTTCTACGAAGCGTTCCATTTGGATGGCGCGCCGCTCCGACTGAACTTCGACTCCAAGCTTATTCTCAGAAAGGACGAAGACCTTGAACAGTTTACTCTCTCTTCCGATAGCTTACCTCCTAGGCTCCATTCCGACCGCCGTCTGGGTCGCCAAGGCCGTAAACGGTAAAAATTACGACATCCGCCAATACGGTTCCAAAAATTCCGGACTGACGAACACAATCCGCGTTTTGGGCTTGAAACCGGCGATTCCCGTCGTCATCGTAGACCTGCTCAAAGGATTCTTCGCTCCGACTATCGCCATTTGGCTGAACGAAGCTTCGAAAGCAGCCGGCGGCGCGGATTACTTTTGGCTGCCTTTAGTTTGCGGACTTTTGGCCATTTTGGGGCACAGTTTCACGTGCTTTGCAGGATTCCGCGGCGGTAAGGGCGTCTTGACCGCATTTGGCGTTTTTCTGGCATTAGCTCCCGTCACCGCACTGCTTGCGTTTGCCGTTTGGATCATTTTGACATTTGCCACCAAATACGTATCAGTGGGCAGCATCGGCGCATGTGTCGCCCTAGCAGGACTAGCCTCTTTCGGTTATTTGGCCCCGGAATCCTATCCGCATGACCACATCAACGAAGGCATTTTGATTATCGCATGGGCTGTTGCCTTGTTCGTCATCATCAAGCACAAGTCGAACATCAAACGTCTTTTAAACGGAACCGAAAATGGTTTTGGTAAAAAGAAGAAAAAAGTGTAGTTTTAACAATCAGGAACTTTTCACAAAGGCTATTTGATTATGAACGTTACAGTGTTAGGAACAGGCGGATGGGGACTGACCCTAGGCCAAGTATTGAACGACAACGGACACAAAGTTTCCTTTTGGACTTTTTCTCAGGCAGAAGTTGATATTCTTTCGACAGAACATCAGTATAAAGACAAGCTTCCCGGAATCATTTTCCCGGAATCTTTCACTTATACAACCGACATGGGAAAAGCGCTTGAAGGTGCCGAATTGGTTTTAATCGTCGTTCCCTCCCAAGTCATGGGAAATGTGTCTAAGCAATTTGCCAAATGGACGCCTTCCGGAAAAACTCCCATCGTCGTATGTGCTACAAAGGGGATCCTCGAAGGGACCGATCAGCGCATGAGCGAAGTGATTTTGGAAAACATCCCATGGCTCGACGACGACCACATGGTGACGCTCAGCGGCCCCACCCATGCAGAAGAAGTTTCCCGCCGCGTTTATACGGCAATTATCGCCGCCTGTACAAACGAAGATTCGGCTAAAGTCGTCCAAAAAGTCATGAGCAACGATTACATCCGCATTTACACTTCCACTGATCAAGTCGGCGTGGAACTTTGTGGTGCGGTCAAAAACGTAATCGCCATCGCAAGCGGCATCCTCTACGGCATTGGCGCCGGAGACAACACGCGCGCAGCACTCATCACCCGCGGACAAGCGGAAATTTGCCGTCTCGGACGCGCCCTGGGGGCAAATCCGAGTACATTCGCCGGACTCGCTGGCATGGGCGATTTGATAGTCACCTGTCTTTCTCAGCACAGCCGCAACCGTTATGTTGGCGAATGCATTGGCAAAGGCGAAACTCTTTCTCAAGTTCTCGGCCACATGAAAATGATCGCCGAAGGCGTTCCCACTTGCAAGAGCGCCAAAGCCTTGGCTGATTCCGTCCACGTGGAACTTCCCATTGTCAACGCCGTTTACGATGTTCTGTTCAACGACAGGAAACCTTCCGAAGCGATTCAAGACTTGATGAGCCGCGATCTCAAATCCGAAGCAGAATATTGATCTGGGAATCTGCGTGCAAAAATCAATTCTCCGAACCTTGATTCTCTGCGCGGCTCTCGCCCTAACCTCTTGCGTCACCGTGCGAGATGACTCAGCGACAGAATCTTATTCGGAGAAATGGTGCTATTACAATCGGGCGGGCATCTACAAATGTACCACCTGCTATGGAGCGGAATGCACCTGCAACGTGTCGGCGATGGAGCTTTGCTCCTATGGAATGTGGGAGCGCGCTTGTCGCGCCTGCTATGAAAATCGCTATTCCGATTTCGAAAGCCTTTACGGAGACCCAAGGCTTATCGCATGCAGCCCACAATCCCTTTGCAATCTTTGCAGCATCGGTTCTACAACCTGCGGGCCTTATCCGCGGCCAGAATGGCGGCTAGAAATGCACATGCATCACCCACCGCCGCCACCACCCCGCGGCAAAAGACATCGAGGGCGGCCAGATGATTTTCCACCGCCTCGTCGCGGAAGATAACCAAAATCGGTTCCCAAAGGAACCGATTTCTTTTTATTCTTCACACCGGGCTTTCGCATGTAGCGTAAACTCGCCCACGCACCAAGAACTTCCTTCTTGCCGATTCCGGTAATTTTCCAGAGGTAGCTGCAAGCTCTTCTTTGTATCGATGGTAAATGCGGATATCGAAAGAGAGTCTTTTTCTACAGAGCTTTCGTTCGCGTAGAAAAGCGAATCCAGAGTTTCTTCACCACAGCGGAACACGATAGACCCCTTTGTTCCCGCCAAGGCAAGAGAAGCTTGCGCATCTATTTCCAAAACAGAGTCTTTGCCAAAGACGAAATAAGTATCCGGCAAAAGTTTTGCAGTCAGCGTCGAATCGGAAACCATTTTGGTTTTTGTCGTAGAAGAAGAAGTCGCCCAAAGAGTGCAGCCGTCCAAAATCAACGTATCCAGCGAAGCGTTGTAAATTTCCACAAATTCCATTTTTCCTTCTGTCATAAATTCCGAAATCAAAATATCACCGCGAGATGCCTTGCGACTTTTCGATGGCAAGCGGGCTTCTGCCGTAAACGTTTTCAAAGAATCCCGAATAATTTCCAAAGCCAGTTCCGATTGCAGTGAAGTCAATATCCAGCTGACGGAAAAATTTTCTTCATCGATTTTCACATCGGAATGGAGCGCAAACAAAGTATCGCCTTTCGACGAGAACAAATGTATTTGTGCAGGATAAGTTCTCCCCATTTCAAGAATTCCCGTCGCCGCGGTCGCTTCGCCATTTTGAATTTGAAAAGGACAAGTCGTATCGCCGACGACAAGTGTTCCCGATGCCACACCCCGGGAATTTTCGAGGCCAAGGGGAATTCGCACATAAAGAAATCCGGCGACAGCGTGCATGGAGATAGTCACTCGGGATTCTTCTCCAGAAGAAAGCGTTGCCTGCGTTTCTCCTTTTTGCACCAAAATGCCATTCGCGTAAAACTGGGCATAAAAATTCCATTCACCCGCAGAGAGCTTTTGATACAGTGCATTTGAATCTCCATTCAAGACAAAGTGAAGCGTATCTGGCCCGACAAGGTCCAAGATCAAACTGTCCGCCAAAGGGACACTTGACCGCGCTACTTCCAAGCGCAACGCCGCCGTTGACGCAGAGCCGTTTCCCGGGCTGCTTTCGCCATTTGAACAAGCAAAGATGAAAAAGGTTATTGCAAACCAAAATAGTGTTTGAAGGCTATTGGATTTTCTCATTTTATACTCCTATGTTGATGAGGTCTAATGGGATTAACGCTTGATTCCAAAGAAATATCCCCAGCCTTTCATTTTTTGTTTGGACGAAAACTTTGCCGTGAAACCTTTTTATACATTACAAGAACTTCCTTTCGGCGAAAACGGCTCACCTTTGCCGTCAAAGCCGTGCGAAATTTTCCTCATCCGCAGAAAAGGCTTTTCGTTAAAACCCCATCAACGAAAGTTTTCATATCTAAGTTCCAACACCAGACTTCTCATTCCGAATGACGAAAAGTTTCCATCTCAAAACGAGCGGCACAAATCTCGCACAAAAGGCTCGCCGCCACAGCTCTAATTCCGCATTCCTAAAAAAAAATCGTCCCGCGGACAAAATGTTCGCGAGACGATAAACATCAACGGTGAAAGGAAAGATTCCGTTAACCTTCCGAATCTCCGTCAGAGGAATCATCCATCGGCATATTCCCTTCGTTTTTTTCCGCTTCTGCTTGAGCTTCGACGCTTTCCTTATCAATATCGTCATTACTCGGAAGCGCAGCCGCATCCTGAACTTTGTCGTTTTCCGCCAAAGTAATTGCTTTGACTCCTTGAGAAACGCGGCCCGTCAATCGGATGCTGTTCACCGGAATTCGAATCACTTGACCTTCACGACTGGTGATAATCAAATCGTAATCATCTGCGACACTTTCCACGTAAACGGCTTCACCTGTTTTTTCTGTGATATTCAAATTGCGGACGCCCTTGCCACCGCGGCGCGTGATCCGGTAAGCGACCGGTTCGGAACGTTTGCCATAACCGTTTTCGCTGATGGTCAAAACTTTTCTGTCCGCTTTGAGCCACAGAAGGGCAATGACTTCGTCGCCTTCTCCAAGGCGAATTCCGCGAACACCGTGAGTTCCCCTTCCCATTGTGCGGATGCCGGAAATGGGGAATGTCAGGGCTTGACCTTTTTTCGTGGCAATCATCAACAAGTCCGCAGCCATATCTTTGCTGTTAAGCGTTTCTTCAACTGCTTCGGATTCGGAATCTTCCCCTTCGGAAACATCCAAATCCGCATATTCCACTTCTTCGCCGCGAGCAGCCGCTTCCATTTGCTCAGCAGTCACACCGACTAGAACGACTTTTACCAATTCATCGCCTTCATCAAGAGTAATGGCGTTGACACCAGCCCGACGCGGATTGGAGAACACCTTCAAATCCATCTTGTTGATAACACCATTCTTTGTGGCAAAGACTAGGCAATTGTAACCGCCGAATTGGCGGACAGGGACAATCGCCGAGACTTTTTCGCCATTCATCAAGTTCACATAATTCACAATGGGGCGGCCCTTGCCGTTGCGCGAACCTTCCGGCAACAGATACACTTTAGTCCAGTGGACTCGGCCCATGTTTGTAAAAATCAAAAGATAGCTGTGCGTACTAGCCGTAAAGATTGTCTGGATGTTGTCTTCATCTTTCAATCCGGCTCCAACGATTCCCTTGCCTCCGCGGTTTTGGGCTTTGAAAGTGTCAATCGGCAAACGCTTGATATAACCTTCACGGCTGAGAGTAATCACCTGTTCTTCTTCCGGAATCAAATCTTCGGAATCGTAATCCTGAACAGCCGCTTCGATGGAAGTGCGGCGTTCATCGCCGTATTTTTCGACGATAGCATCCAGCGAATCCAACACGATTTGAACGCGGCGTTCCTTTCGGGCAACGATATCTTCCAAGTCCCGAATCGTTTCTTCGAGCTGATGATATTCGCTTTCGAGTTTTTCAAGTTCTAGACCGGTGAGCTTCTTGAGCTGCATATCCACAATGGCCTGCGCCTGGATGTCGTCAAACGAGAATCTTTCCGACAGCTTCCGTTTGGCTTCATCCGTGCTGCCCGATCCGCGGATAATGGAAACGACTTCATCGATATTCTGGCATGCGACCCGGAGCGCTTCCAAAATGTGCATCCGCGCCTGCGCCTTTTTCAATTCGAACTGAGTACGCCGCAAGACGACTTCCAAACGGTGATCCACATAATGCCGAATCATGTCTTTCAACGTGAGGAGCGTCGGCTGCGTCCGGTTGACCAGTGCCAAATTGTAAACGCTGAAAGTTTCTTGGAGTTGCGTGTATTTGAACAAATTGTTCAAAACAATATCGCCCTGAAAATCCCGTTTGATATCGACAATCACACGGATTTCACGGGTAGATTCATCCCGAATGTCACTGATGCCGTCAATCCGCTTGTCGCGGACCAAATCAGCGATGTTCTTCACAAGCAAGGCTTTCTTCACCATATAGGGAATTTCACTGATGATCAGATGTTCCCGACCGTTGGCGTCTTTTTCAATTTCAACGCGCGCACGGACTCGGATTTTTCCACGTCCCGTGAGATACGCATCGCGGATTCCTGCCTTGCCGCAAATAATGCCGCCAGTCGGAAAATCCGGACCGGAAACGTAATTCAGCAGTTCTTCGCCGGTAATTTCGTTGTTTTCGCAATAAGCGTGAATGGCACGGACAATTTCCCTTAAATTATGCGGGGGAATGCTCGTGGACATACCTACGGCAATGCCCACAGAACCGTTCACGAGAAGGTTCGGGAAAGCCGCCGGAAGAACCAACGGTTCATCGAGAGTTTCATCGAAGTTCTTTCCCATGTCGACCGTATCTTTGTCCAGGTCTTCGAGCATCATCTCGCCAAAACGGGACATGTTCGCTTCGGTATAACGCATCGCTGCAGCGCTGTCCCCGTCAATGGAACCAAAGTTTCCCTGCCCGGTCACCAACGGATAGCGGAGCGAAAAATCTTGCGCCATGCGGACAAGCGTTTCGTATGCGGCGGAATCTCCGTGCGGATGGTATTTACCGATAACTTCACCGACAATGCGGGCGGACTTGACTGTCGGCTTTTCCGGCAACAGCCCCAGTTCGTGCATGGCAAACAGGACGCGCCGATGGACAGGCTTCAAACCGTCACGCACATCCGGGAGCGCGCGGGCAACGATGACACTCATCGAATACTTCAGGTAGCTATCCTGCATGTCCTGTTCAATCAAAGACTCGTAATGAGTCCCCGGAGTCAAGTGAATCTTATTTTCTGCCATGGATATTCCTTCGTTAATCTGCTTGTTTTTTTAAATCGGTTTGAAGAAGGGCTGTTAAAGATACAAGAGCCCCGTCAAAAGTCTGGTCAATGGTAAGCGGCGTTACTGTAGCAAACCCTTTTTCAAGGAGGGAATCATCAGAGCCTTCCGCAAAGCCTTCCGGTTCTTTCCACCCGCCAAGGTAAAACTTCCCACACCGCTCTTCGTAATGGTCCGTGAACATGGAAAGTTCCTGCCGTGCCACCCGGTATCCCCGAAAATCAAAGCGCGTTTCGTCCGGGTAATTCACGTTCCAGATCCCGTGCGCAGGAATCTTTTCGAAGAGCCTATTAACAACAACTTCGGCTGCAAAACGGCAAAGTTCGGCAAGCATTTTCGGCGCACGAACGTCCGCCAAAGAAAGCGCCATACCGGGGATTCCCCAAAGAGCCGCTTCCCTGGCACCGGCGACCGTTCCGGAATAAAGGGAAGAAACGCCGGAATTTTCACCCGCATTCGGACCGGAGATGACACAGTCAATTTTCCTTTCCGCGAAAAGCTTCCGAAGTCCAAATTTCGTGCAGTCCGCCGGAGTCCCCGTGAGGGAATAAAAGTCAAAGGGATAATCCCCGGGAACAGGTTTGAGTTCCACCCCCGAAGCCCCTGTAAACGCATGAGAAACTCCGCTCATTCCAGATGCCGGGGCTATGACGTGCAAGTTCGCCACTTTAGAAAGAGACTCTGCCAACGGAAGTAAAAGCGGACTATCACATCCGTCATCGTTCGTGAGCAAAATTTCCGGTTTCAATATTCCCACCATTTGTATAAAAGATAGAAAATTTTATGGACGAAAGGGGCAAATATTCTCGGAATTTCCCCGCTGCAACCGTTCAAAAAAAAATCAATGGACACAGACATTCCCGTTTTAAAAAATGCGGAAAAAAAGGAAGATATCGAGCCGCCTCCAAAGGAAGAAAATCGCCCCCAACACGGATGTGTTCAAAATTTCGTTTCGAGGTTTTCGAAATACGACACGTTAAGTTCATTTTTGTTTGTCGCCGTTTTTCCAGCAATCAAACCCTATTCTGAAGAACCCCTTTCAAGAAACGCTCTCTGTTTGCGCAAATAATTCCTTTTCCGCATCCATTTGAAATGGGTATTTTTCTACTTTTGGCAACGTATGACAACTTCCAAAATGCAAACTCCGCCCCTGCCCAAGGGAACTCGCGATTTTTACCCAGAATCCATGCGGATTCAAAACTTCATTTTCGATACCTGGCGCAAAGCCGCCCTCCGTTTTGGTTACGAAGAATACGAAGGCCCTACTTTCGAGCACCTGGAACTTTATACAGGAAAATCCGGAGACGAAATCGTAAGCCAGCTTTACGACTTTACGGACAAAGGCGGAAGGCACATTGCACTGCGCCCAGAAATGACGCCGACTTTGGCGCGCCTTGTCATTCAAAAGGGAAATTCTCTTCGGAAACCGTTCAAATGGTTCAGCATTCCAAGGCTTTTCCGCTACGAACGCGCCCAAAAAGGCAGACTCCGGGAATTTTTCCAGTTAAACTTGGACATCATTGGAACAGACAGCATTTACGCAGAAGCGGATCTCCTCTGCGCCATCGCCTCCATGCTCAAAGACTTCGGCCTCAAAGAAGACGACTTCTGCATTGGCGTGTCCAGCCGCAAACTGTTGAACGTGTTCTTGACCGAAATCGGCGTTGCCGACCAATCCAAAGTTTATCCGGTTCTCGACCGCCGTTTGAAAGTGGAAAAGAAAGATTTCTACGCAGACCTCGCCGAGGCGGGACTTTCCCAGGAGCAAACGGAAAAATTGGATGCTTTCATGGATTCCAAAAGCATCGACGACGTTGCAGCAAAGATTTCCGGAGAATCTTCTATTGCGGCCTTGAATGAAATCCGGCAGCTTTTCAAGACTCTTGAATGGGCAGGAGTTTCTAAATCCGTCGCCCTGGACCTTTCCATTGTCCGCGGGCTCGCTTATTACACAGGCATCGTCTTTGAAGTTTACGACAAGGGAAAATCCATGCGCGCCATCGCCGGCGGAGGCCGTTACGACAGCCTTACAGAAACCCTCGGCGGTCAAAAAGTCCCCGGAGTCGGCTTCGGCATGGGCGATGTTGTCCTGGCAAATCTTCTCGAAGAGCGCGGACTATTGCCCTCTTCCAAGCAATCTCTCGATTTCTTCGTTGCCAGCTTCACCGGCGACATGGACAAAATTTTTAAAGTTTCCAGCGAACTCCGCCAAAGAGGATTCAACGTGAGCCATCCGCTTTCTCCGGTGAAATTGGGAAAGCAAATGGAACAAGCGAACGCCCAAGGGGCGAAAATCGTTCTCTACGTGGATGGGGACAAAGCCCCCGCCGGAGGATTCGAATACAAGATTCTTTCTACGGGAACATCTGGAGCAGGGAGTCTCGACGAAATCGCCAAAATCAAAGGTTGACGCCTAATGACGCCTTTCCGCACGTTCCTGGCCATTTTGTCTGTTTTCTTTTTACTCGGTATCGTTTACGCGGTATTCCCCGCAGACGGAATCCAGCTGGGCACGTTCACCTTGCGATTTCCCTCCCTTTTGGCCAAATTGGAAGAAACTCAAAACGTAGCCGAAGTGGACAAAGTGGATCCCGAAGAGCATATTCAAAAAATGCTCGCAGAAACTCGGGAAAGGGAATTTTCGGAATATGCGGATTCTTTGCGGTTTTACGAGGAATTTTTTCGCAACGGTCAAACGCGTTTTGATTTCCCCGGGAACGACCCTTCGTGGTTCGACAATTTTTTCAAAGTCGCCGAAAATGCGAAAGATTCGGGAAACGTAGTGCGCATTGTCCATTACGGAGATTCTCAACTCGAAGGCGACCGTATCACATCGTCTGCCCGGGAATTACTGCAAGCGCTTTGGGGAGGAACAGGTCCCGGCATGGTGCCGCCCCTTGCCGATATTCCCTCCATGGCGTTTAAAAGTCACAGCGTAGGGAACCTTTCCCGCCACCGCATTTTTGGCCCCGAAGAAGAACGCGCCCAGGGGAACAAATACGGTCCACTGGCCCAGGTTACAGATCTCCGCGGCTCGGCCACCTTTTCTTTCCGGCAAAATTCCCGTTCAAAGAACTTTCCACATGCAGGCAAATTCAGCAAAATCCGCTTGTTGGCGAACAAGGCGAACCTGAAAACGAAGCTAATCTACACCGCAACCGTCCAAGACACGGTTTTCAAGGATTCGACATTTGAACTTTGCGAAAAGACAAAAAAATTCCAGGCAAACGCTCCAGAGATTGAAGATTTTCCGAATCTCGCCGTCTATACTTGGAATTTATCGAACGAATCCTCGGCTGTCACCTTGACCGTTTCCGGAAACGCCAAAATTTACACTATAGCCCTGGATGCTCAATCGGGAATCGCAATGGATAACGTCGCCATGCGCGGCAGCTCCGGCACCATTTTTTCACGCATGGACAACGCCCTGCTCGGCGCATCCCTTCAGGCCGTCAACGCAAAACTCATCATCCTGGAATACGGCGGCAATTTGGTGCCAGGAGTCAACCGTTCCAAATTGGACTGGGTGGACCGCATTCTCGACAAGCAGATTCAAGCCATCCGGAAAGCCGTCCCCGATGCCGAAATCCTCTTTATCGGTCCTGCAGACATGTCCAAAAAGATAAACGGAAAATGGACAAGCTTTCCAAGCCTTCAGATGACTGTTGAAAAAATCCGCGAAGTCGCCCTTCGAAATGGTTGCGCTTACTGGGATATGTACCGCGTCATGGGCGGTCACAATTCCATGATTTCATGGGTGCGGAAAAATCTGGGCGGGCCGGATTACATCCACTTTACGCGGACAGGAGCCTCGCGCATGGGCGAGCTTCTTTATAGCGCCATCAAATTGCATTATGATTATTACCGCTTCCGCACATCTCACGGCATCGACTCTGGGAAACTAGAAGAAATCCGCGCATTCGCCGACAGCATTTCCCAAGCCAAAGACACTCTGACCTCAGAAAAAGACACGCTCATTCTCACGCCAATCACGGACATCCCGGAGAATTCCTTATGAAAATTTTCGGAATGGCCGTTTTCTTCTTTTCTGTGCTTCTTTTTGCGGATTCGACAACAATCAACCTGCCCATTGACACGTCCAAGAACCACATCATTTTTCCCGCCGGCAATGCGGCATTTGCACCGTTTTTGCACAAAGTCGATTCATTGCTTTACACCGGTTCGGGGACTGTCAACATTTTGCATTTGGGCGGTTCGCACATTCAAGCCGATGTGATTTCAAACCGCGTCCGAACACGATTCGTCCGGGACTTGCAATTGCCCGCTTCCGGTCGCGGATTTGTTTTTCCCTATACAGCGGCACGCTCCAATACGCCTGCGAGTTACGTTTCTCGGCGAAAAGGACATTTTAAATGGACCAGAAGCGTTCGCAAAAACAGGCAGCGTCCTTTGGGATTAATTGGATTTGAAGTCACCACGATCGACCCCGATGCCGAAATCCGGATAGTTCTCAATACGCGCATTCCAAAAGAAAATTTCTGGCATTTCACCAAAGTCCGCATTTTCGGATTTTCTCCGGATTCCATCGAGCCCGCATTGCAAATGACCTCCGGCGGAGAACGCCTGTTTGGCGTTCACGACACCCTATCGAGCAGTTTTGCCTTTGATTTGCCAAACCGCGCCGACTCCTTGATACTCTCTTTTTCCCGCAAAAATTCCCATTCCGAGAAAACTTTCCGCGACTCCATTTATTCTTTAGACAGCTTGCAGCGGGATTCCCTCTTCGCCGATTCCAGCTTTTTCGCCGGACATCCCTCTTTCACGCTGACGGGAATTTTGCTATCGGACACCGTTCCCGGATTGACTTACAACTCCATCGGAGTCAACGGCGCAGACCTAGGCTCGTACCTTTCTCTTGAAAATCTGGAAAGGGATTTGGATTTTTCTCGCCCGGACTTGGTGATTTTGGCTATCGGCATCAACGACGCCAACGTGGAAAAGTTCAATGCGGAGCTTTTCAAATCCCGCTACGATTCTCTTGTATCCCGCATTCGGAAAGTTTCTCCCAAAGCGGCGTTCCTATTCGTCGCCAACAACGATTGTCACCTGACCAAAACCTCCAAACCCAATCCGAACACAGCCGCCGTTTCACAAGCCGCTTTGGAATTAGCCCAAAAGCACCGGGGCGGATTTTGGGACTTATACGAAGTTATGGGCGGATTCCGCTCCATGGAAACGTGGAGAAAAGCCGACTACGCCAAAAAAGATTTTGTCCATTTTAAAAATCCGGGCTACGAACTTTTAGGCGATCTCATGTTCGACGCCCTTCTTGAAATCATCCGACCCGAAGCGCCGAAAGTAACGGAAATTCCCAAAGATTTGCCGTTAATCAAGCAAAAGCCTCGTTCCCAGAAAAAAGTCAAGCGCTCTACGCCAAAGAAACAAACGCCTGTCAAAAAAGAAGGGGCGAATCCATGAACCATCTCGTCGACCTTCTCCAGAGCACATTTCTTTTTGACCCATCCAAGCCGCTGCTGTTTACTCAGTTTTATTTTTGGGCATTTTTTGCCATCGTCTTTGCTTTTTTCACGTTTTTGCACAATAAAATTTTGCTGCGGAACGCCTTTTTATTCTTTATCAGCCTGTTCTTTTATTACAAGACTAGCGGCAGCTACCTGACTTTGCTCATCTTTTGCGTTATCGTCAATTTTCTAGGGGCAAAACTTCTCTACCGCTTCGAAAAGCAAGCCGCCAAAGTAACCCTTTTGATAGCCCTTGTCGCCATCGACCTTTTAACGCTCGGCTACTTCAAATACGCCTACTTCTTTTTGGATGTCATCCGGCAGCTGTTCGGCGTGGAACTCCATGTTTACAACTTTTTCGCCGCCGCATCGAACAGTCTGTTCCACACCCAGTCCCTAGTAGACAGAATCATTCTCCCCGTCGGGATTTCCTTTTTCACATTCCAGGCCATCAGTTATTGTGTCGACGTTTTCAAAAAAACGGTCAAGCCCATCGACAATTTTTTCGATTTCGGCTTTTACCTGACCTTTTTCCCTCCGCTAGTCGCCGGTCCTATTGTCAGGGCAGATAAATTTGTCCCCCAATTGCACAAGAAATTTTTCCTTTCTCACCACGCATTCGGCATGGCCGTGTTCTGGATTTTAAATGGTCTAGCCAAGAAAATCATCATGAGCGATTTTCTCGCGACTCAGTTTATCGATAAAGTCTTTGAAACACCCCTCCTTTTTACAGGATTCGAAAATTTACTAGCCCTTTTCGCCTATTCCCTGCAAGTTTACGCCGACTTTTCCGGATACACGGACATTGCGACGGGTGTGGCTTTGCTGATGGGATTCCGGTTGCCGCAAAATTTCAATTCGCCTTATAAAGCGGACAAACCTTCTGAATTTTGGCACCGCTGGCACATTTCCCTTTCCCGTTGGCTGCGCGATTATCTTTACATTCCCCTCGGAGGAAACCGCGGCGCGGGATTCGGCACTTTTTTCTGGACTGCGGTCATCTCCGCCATTGCCATTTTGCTTTCGGGCAGTCTTTGGGTCGCCCTAGGTCTCGGAACGCTTTTTCTCGGACTGGCTCTCTGGGCGATTTTCAAACAGGATTCCCGGCGGACCATCGCCAAGCACATGAATGCCATGATTACACAGCTGATGGGCGGACTTTGGCACGGCGCAAGTTGGAACTTCATCATCTGGGGTGGCTTAAACGGTTTGGGCATGATAGCCAACACACAGTGGTGCAAACAGAAAATCGAAATCCGCGCCATTCTGATGTTCCTGCTGACCGCTATTTTTTCCATTTTGAACAAATACCTCCACGAGCCCCTTGCGGCGATAGCGGCAGTCTGGTGCGGAATCATTTTTGCAGGCATCTATCTGAACATGATTTACAACCTTTTCTTCTCTAAGCCACACCCCCGATTGAAATTCGTATGGAACGTCCTGCTCACCTTTATATTCATCACTTCCACGCGCCTCTTCTTTAGAGCGGGCTCCAATTTGGACCCTGCCGAAGCGAATGAAGTCGCCTGGGAAACGGCCCGCAACATGATTCATCAGATAGGCAGCCCCTGGAATCTGTCCCAACTGCCGCAAATGGCCTACGCCCACCTTTCCATTATTCTGGTTTTTTGCCTGGGCATGATCATCCACTGGCTCCCGGACCGATTCAAACGCTGGTATCGCATTGTTTTCTGCCGTTTGCCCGTTGGCGCGGTGGTTGTATTCGCTGCATTCGCCTGTTTTGTCATCTACCAATTTTCCAGTGCGGATTCCCCTCCTTTTATCTATTTCCAGTTCTGAACAGCCGACAGAAACACTTCCAACGACAGTTTGCCGTAAATTCCATCTTACGATAACCTTTTTTTTACGCAAACTACAGTTCCAAAACGCCAAACATTCTATAAATTTACAGAGATGTGTACAAATCCCAAACGGGACAAACCAAAAAGGGTGGATACAGAGTGCATCAAAAGTCATCGCATACAGATTCGGTTTCTAGAAAAAACCTGGCTGGAATATTCTTTTCCGGGCTTTTCTCTTGCCTCCTTTTAACGGGCTGTCAAAAAACGGAAGAAGCCCCGCAAACCGCAGATAACACAATTTATCCGCGGGAGCAAACCCTTTACATCGGTGGATTCGATTGGGCTCCTCCGACAACGTTCAATCCGCTCGATGGCGATCCGAATTTTCCCATCGATGGAAACATCCGTTTGATGTACGAATCCCTGTTCGCCTACAACATTCTCGACGGCAAAGCAGAACCGATGCTAGCCAAAAGCTATATCCAAACGGATTCGTCCATTTCCGTTGAATTAGATGACCGGGCGCGTTGGAGCAACGGTCAGCAAGTTACTGCAGAAGACGTTCTTTACACCTTTTTCTTGGATTCCATCTTCCCCACTCCCCGCCATTCTGGCTGGCAATACATAGAAAAGATTCAAGCCGAGGGCAATCGGATTGAATTCATCATGAACCGCAAAGACAAAAATCCGCTCGTGCTGCTGAATCTTCTTTCGGAAACATCCATTTTGCCCAAGCACGTTTTTGAACCCATCGTCAACGCTTCCAAAAACGGAAATCGTTATAATTACGCAAATGTCCTGACATTCAAAAACGATTCCGCACCCGTCGTTTCCGGGCCTTACAATCTAGAAGCCTATTACCCGGACAAGATTGTTTTGAAACGGGTAGACAATTATTGGGGAAACGTCAAGTACGGTGGAAAAAAGCCCGCACCACTCTACGTTATCCATTCCCTTTACACTAGCAACAATCTTTTTAACAACGCCATGACCAAAGGGAATTTGGACGTTTCCTCCATTTTCATGCCGCGGATTTGGGAAAAGAAGCGCGACGACATTCGGGCGTGGAGCCTCAAGGAACCGTATCATTATCCGGGTTCCATCCCAACGCTTTTCATTGCGACGACAACGACTCCTTTCAACGATGTCGCGTTCCGCCGCGCCCTTGCTCACGCCATCAATTTTGAAAAAATCAAAGCGGTCGCCGTCTCCAATTACACAGCGCCCGTCCGTCCGGGATTCATCCTTCCCTTTGGACAAGAATCCAAATATTTTAACGAAGAAGATGCCGAAAAATACGGCTACGTTTACGACTTGGAAAAAGCCCGAAAAATTCTTTCCGATGCAGGCTACTCTTGGGATAACGAAGGCCGTCTGCTCAATGCCAAAGGTTCCGTTCTCCGCCCCCTCAGCATTGAATGCCCACAAGGTTGGACCGATTGGGAAGATGCCATCAAAGTGGTAGCAGAATCCTTTAAACAATTGGGCATCGAAACAAATCAACGCTTTGTCGATTACGGCGAATGGGACAAAGATTTGCGCTACGGCAAGTTCGATTTGGCGATGAAGACACAAACAGCAGACCTTTCGGCAGCGACCCCATGGACCCGTTTTGAACAGGTCATGAACGGTAAAAACGTCAAACCCGTCGGCGAAGAAGCATTTACAAACCAAGGTCGCTTTTCAACGCCGCAGTCAGACAGCCTTTTAGAACGCATTCCGTCGTTAACGGATTCTTCTGAATTGCAAAGCGCTTACCGTATGCTCAACCGCATATTCATGGAACAAATTCCCGTTCTTCCGTTGATGTACCGGCCTACCCAATATTACCAGTTTTCCACCAAACATTGGACCAATTTCCCGACAGAAGAAAATCCCTACGCTCCACCGCAAAACTTGATTGTTGGAGCGGGAATCAAAGCCCTTTGGGAAATCAAAGCTGTTCCCCAGCAATAACTTACAGGCAATTTTCTCCTTTTCGAGAAAATTGCCCTTTAATTTTATTAGATTTTCCCCGAAATTTGGAGATTTTACGATGAAAAAAGCCCGTTTTATTTTGCCGAATGCCTTCACCAGCCTGAACTTTTTGCTCGGGGCTTTTTCCATTTGTTGGTCCGCCGGAATGTTCGAGGGCTATTCGACACTAGATCCGTTTCGGATGGGTGCCTACTTCGTTCTTTTGTCTGTCCTTTGCGATAAACTCGACGGTTTTGCTGCGCGGTTAGTCCATGCGAGTTCCGAATTCGGTGCGCAATTTGACAGTTTGGGAGACCTCGTCGGCTTCGGCCTCGCCCCCGCATTTTGCCTGTTCTTCAGTTACAAAGCAAATGCTCCAGAATGGCTTTCCAAAAATTTGGTCTTGGTCATTATGGTGTTCGCCATTTACATCCTATGTGCGGCGATGCGCCTAGCCAAATACAACGCCATGGATGGCGACACATACAAGCATCATTTTTCGGGATTGCCAAGCACCTTTGCCGGAGCCATCAACGTCATCCTGCTCAGCTTTGCGACATTGCACGGCATTTTCAAATCGAGCAACGAAACTCTTCTCTTTATTCCCGTTTTGGTTATGCTGATTACCGGACTGATGATGGTGTTTCCCTGTTTCTTGCCTAAAATTCAACCGCAAAAGAACAAGTTCCTTTCCGCCATTCAAATTCTGTTGGTCGTCATCACGTATCTTTGCGGATTCTTTTACATCACATCGGATCTCACCTTGCAAAACCTCATTCTCAGCTATTTGATGATTTTGTGTGGCGGTTATATCGTTATCGGATTCACAATCGGTTTCGTCAAACGTTCCCAGATTATTGCCGAAGCGGAAGAGACTCGGAAAGAAAATTCCAAAGTTTGATTTTTTAACAAAAATTCATCAAAAATTCGGCAAACGCCTTGCCGTAACACTGGACTAAAATTTCTGGCGCCAGTCGGGGCAATTCCACCGTGACACACTCGATCTGCCGCTCGCGGGCAAATGTGCCAAAACTTCCCGGAGTGGGATATCCAACGCCGCTTTGCCACGGAAGTTCAAAGACTGTTTCCAGTTTTTGCGTCAAATCCGACTGAAAATCCGAATCGATAAGTCCAAAAGGCGAATGCAACGCGATGACTTTTCGCACATTCAATTTCAAAATCAATTGAATCAGAGCCGACGTTTCGGGTTCACTGCCGGCAAAAGCTCCCGTATCCAAGGCCGTTTCTTTCGGCGACTCCAAAGTCAATCGGGAATACGTTTTTCCACACGTCCAATCCTCCGTTGGAAAATTCCGGTTCAAATCCACTCCACGGGCATTTGCCCGGGTGCCCCGCAACAGCCCGTCTGGATTCGCAGTCAAAACGCAGGCGACATGCGCAGGAACCCGGGAGAGCATCCGCAACGCGCGCGACAACAGAAAAGTCGTTTCCGCTTCTTCCCCATGGATTGCTGCAAAGACTAGCAATCTCGCGTCTTTTTCCGCCGGGAGAAAACGGAGAGGAACCCCTTCTAGTGACATTCCATACTTTTTCATTTGAAAGGGGAAAATCCCTTGCTCCCGGAAATCCCGAAATTCACCATCCGTCATCGGATTTCACCAAAATAAGGATAGACATAATCGCGCATCAGCTCGTCAAAATGATCAAGGAGTGCCTTTTTCAATTCGATCGATTCCGTTTCGTACAAATGGCGCAGCTTTTCCGGATCAAACAATTCTTCAAGTTTCGCTGCCGATGGCCGATGAGAGATATGCCAACGCTCGGGTTGAACTTTCCCCACTCCAGGCAAAAAGACCCTTGTAAACCCGAAAGCCTCGCCCGCATCCATCTTTTCCGAAAGCCAGCGGTGAAACGGAGCAAACATCCCAGCGCATTCCGCTTCGGTCAATTCGACTTCATATCCTTCGGGGATGCTTTTCCCGTCGACGATGTCCAATTCGGTACCAAAATGATGCCTTGACGCACCAGGAAGCGCAGACCACAACAAAATGGCCCGCATCCTGGATTCTTCGTTTTGCGGCAATTCCCGAAACGGCTCCCCGTTGGCATCCAACAATTTTAATTGTCCTGTCGCCTTGCGATTCCAAATGGAAAGCTGGCGTTCAAATGAGCGGTAGGCACTTTCTATTCGTATTTCAAATCCGGCTCGTTCCGCCTCTTCGGAAAGGGACAGAAAGGCCTCCAAAACAGGTTTCCGCACCCGGTGAGCGGTTCCGGGAACTTCGACCAAATCCTCTTCGTTTAAACCAAAGGCGGCAAGCGGATTCATTGTGGCAACGAGCCTCCCATTTTCAAAATCAATTCTCGCAAAAGCGTATCTTTTTTCGCTTTGGATTGACGCGACGACGCTTTCCGGCTCAATTCCCCTTGAGGGAAAAGATGCGCACAAGCAATCGCCAGTGCATCTGTCGCATCGAACTTCACGTTTTCCCGCGACAATCCCAAACGCGCCGTTATCATAGCGGCAACCTTTTCTTTTGATGCCGAACCATCTCCTGTTGCGGCAAGCTTCACCGAACGCGGGCTGTATTCGAAAAAGTCCATCCCCCGTCCACGGCAAAGAACAAGGATCGCTCCGCGGACATGCCCCAAAATCATGGCGCTGTGGACATTTTTGGCAAAGAAAGCACTTTCCATGCTGAAAACAGTCGGCTTGTAAAGCGCTAGTAATTTTTCAAGGTCCGTTACAATTTTTACCAGTCGATCTTCAAAAGCCTCGCGCGGTTTGGCGGAAATGGTTCCATATTCCAAAACGCGGACAGAACCATTTTCGCCTTTTTCCAGAAACGCATAACCCGTTGTATAAGAACCGGGATCGACTCCGAGAATAACCATGATTACTGATTCGGCCTGCGGTAGCCCCACTTGGTCAGAATGCGGTCATCATCCTTGCGAATATAGCCGCGTTCAAGATCCGGAAGTTCGCATTGCAGCTGCGAGCGGATTTTTACGTCCGTGTTGAAGATGTAAGCACCTGTTCCCAGCAAACGCCCATCCGAATTCCGCAAGAATCCGTCGCCATCCGGTTTCAGTTCAAAATACATTTGAATGGCACCCGTTTTGTCAACATGATCCGGCGAAATTTCCTGCGTAAAGCTGTAGTCATCGACAAAGTCTCCGATGGTCGTGAAGAACCAAATTTTAATGGTAATCTTTGTCTTGTACAGACTGGCCGCAGTTCCGATGGAATCATATGCGCGGCGGAAATCCGCAGAACAGTAATTTTCTACGTAATCCTCGACAGTCGTCATGGTACGGTCCCATCCTCCGCCACTGTCCAAAGCGACATAGCCGTTTTCCACGATGCTTTCTAGCGTTGAAAGGGTTCCCGTTTCATCAATCGCCGGTGCCTGCGCTCCAATTTCAAGGGTCACACCCAGATGCTTTCCCGAAAGACCTTCGTAAGGCTCTTTGTGCGATCCTTCCGATTTGCCCTCTTTGGAACCGGCTTGCAATTCTTCTTCTTTTCCCGTTTTCGCATTATAAACGCTCAGCGCATAAGAAGTTCCCGGTTCGCTATTTGATGCAGACGTGAATTTTTCAACGGTTTTTGCATCTGGAGCCACCAGAGGATCTGCAATTTTCACATTGATCAACTTGCCCGAACTGAGAATGACCACGACAGAATCCGAGGCTTCATTGCCCGCTTTGTCGCGATACGTGCGAATAATCACGTTTTTGCCTTCATTCAACCCCTGATGAGTCAGCGTATCCTGTTCGATATCATTTACAGTCCAACGGACTTCAACAGAAACATTGCTGACGACTGTAGCATTTTCCGGAGAAAGAATCTTCACCTTGGGCGGAACCGTATCAACAATCACTTTTGTTTCTGCAAACGCCGAATTTCCATAAACATCCGTGTAAACATAACGGACCGCATACGGAACATTCCCGCCATCATCTAAGGCTATGTCTCCCGAAGAATTCATCGTGTAAGAGACTTCTATCTGATAAACGCCACCGGTTGTTTTGTCCGCGGCAGTTTCCGTTGTATAGCTGACCTTGTAAATCGTTTTCCCATCTTGGTCGCTTTTGACTGTTCCCAGCGCATCGACCGTGTACGTGAGATTAATCAGCATTCCTGTCGCATTTTTGAACGACGTGGAAACTTCATAATATTCTTCGCCATTTTCATCTTTTAAGCGATTTCCGTCTGAATCCGTGAAATAGGAAACTTTCACGGCAATTCCCGCAGCCGTTGTATCGTCGTAAGAAACTCGGATTTTATTTTCTCCAACCACTTGATGGGAAACATTTACCGAAGAAGAAAGGTCCGATTCGTCGGAAAGCGTCACCTTCCCTATCGTTTTTTCCGCTTCTTGGATTTTTTCTTTGGAAACAAAAACCGTATCCAGATGAATTTTTATCTGGCTGGTTTTCGATTCCACTTTTTTACCGGAACGGTCTGTCACCGAAACGGAAATGACCGGATCGTTAGAGCGCACATAGCTGGCCGTATCGTCCACATCTTTCTGTTCGACAATGGTCACGCCGCTTATTCGCCCCGAAGAATCGCTCGAAGCCGAAATTTTCACTTCTGGAATTTGCGTATTGAGAAGCACGACAACGGTATCTGCGCCATCCTGATAGCGCACGACGATAACGTTCTTTCCTTCTTTCAAAGAAACGGTCGTATCGCGTTTCCCTTCAGGAGTTGTATACGTGACATCCGCCCTGGAATTGTTCGTGTAAACCGTATCAGGTTTTTTCCATGTCGAATCTCCGGATTCCACTTGAATGATTTCCACTTTTTCCGTTTTATTCAAAACATTTATCGTGACCGTTGCCGTGTCGGAGAGGCCACTCGGATCTGTTGCAGATGCTTGAATTTTATAAACGGAATTTTTTTCATAATCGAGAACGTTACCGTTCCGCAGGGAAATTCGCCCCGTCAAGGAATCTATTGTGAAAAGACCCGAGGTATCGGCAGCAATCCGATAGACAAGCTCATCGCCATCCGGATCCGAAGCGGAAACATTTCTGTCCGCCATGCACCCGTCACAATCTTCAGGGATATTTACGACAACATCGTAAACGGTGGGTTTTTCGTTGACATCCAAAACCTGAACCGTGATTTTTGCCGTGTCGGAAAGGCCTCCCTCATCGGTCACGGAAATCTGCACGGTATAAGTAGAAACTTTTTCGTAATCAAGAGCTTTGTCTTTCCGCAGAGAAATCAAGCCCGTGAGAGAATCTATCGTAAACAGTCCCGAAGCATCCGTCAAAACCTTATAGAATATCTTGTCGCCGTCCGGATCCGATGCCGGAACCGTTTTGTCCGCTGAGCAGCCTTGGCAATTTTCAGAAATTTGGACAACCACATCCGAGGCGACTGGCTTTTCATTGGTATCGAGAACCCGAACAGTGACTTCTGCCGTATCCGAAAGACCGCCCACATCGTTCACCGAAACTTGCAGCGTGTAGACGGAATCCTGTTCGTAGTCAAGAGCCTTGTCGGCAAGCAAGGAAACGAGACCCGTCTGGGCATCAATAGTGAAGAGGCCCGACGTATCCGACAAAATTTCATAGGAAAGATTGTCTCCGTCCGGGTCCGATGCCGGAACCGTTTTGTCCGCAGAGCAGCCTTGGCAATTCTCGGAAATTTGGACGACAACGTCCGAAGCGACAGGTTTTTCGTTGACATTGACAACCTTGACGGTAACCGTCGCCGTCGCAGAAAGGCCAGCGATATCACGCACGGAAACTTGCAGCGTGTAGACGGAATCCTGTTCGTAGTCAAGAGCCTTGTCGGCAAGCAAGGAAACGAGACCCGTCTGGGCATCGATAGTGAAGAGGCCCGACGTATCCGTCAAAATTTCATAGGAAAGATTGTCGCCGTCCGGGTCCGACGCCGGAACCGCTTTGTCCGCTGAGCAGCCTTGGCAATTTTCGGAAATTTGGACGACAACGTCCGAAGCGACAGGTTTTTCGTTGACATTGACAACCTTGACGGTAACCGTCGCCGTCGCAGAAAGGCCAGCGATATCACGCACGGAAACTTGCAGCGTGTAGACGGAATCCTGTTCGTAGTCAAGAGCCTTGTCGGCAAGCAAGGAAACGAGACCCGTCTGGGCATCGATAGTGAAGAGGCCCGATGTATCCGTCAAAATTTCATAGGAAAGATTGTCGCCGTCCGGGTCCGATGCCGGAACCGCTTTGTCCGCTGAGCAGCCTTGGCAATTCTCGGAAATTTGGACGACAACGTCCGAAGCGATCGGGGTTTCGTTGACATTGACAACCTTGACGGTAACCGTCGCCGTCGCAGAAAGGCCAGCGATATCACGCACGGAAACTTGCAGCGTGTAGACGGAATCCTGTTCGTAGTCAAGAGCCTTGTCGGCAAGCAAGGAAACGAGACCCGTCTGGGCATCAATAGTGAAGAGGCCCGACGTATCCGCCAAAATTTCATAGGAAAGATTGTCGCCGTCCGGGTCCGATGCCGGAACCGTTTTGTCCGCTGAGCAGCCTTGGCAATTTTCGGAAATCTGGACGACAACGTCCGAAGCGATCGGAGTTTCGTTGACATCGAGAATTTGGATGGTAACCGTTGCCGTGTCTGAATATTCTCCATCGGAAACTTCAACCCGAAGAGAATAGACCGAAGTCGTTTCATAATCCAAAGCGCCTTTCACCGAAATTACGCCAGAAGAACTGACTTCAAACATTTGGCTTTCGCCGACAAGTTTGTACGAAAGGGTTGAAAACGCCTTGTTCAAAGAATCCGGATCAAAACCATCGAGAGTTCCCACCTCGCTGCCAACCACAGCCGATTCTACAACAGAAAATGTCGTATCCGAAAGGCTGGGCGTTTCATTGACATCTTTGACGTGAATGGTTACCGTGACAAAATCCGAATTCATCTTGCCGTCTGTCGCATAAATGGCAAAAGAATACGTTGTATCTTTGGATTCATAATCCAAAACAGCCTGATCCACAGAAATTTCCCCGGTTTCCGGATCCAACACAAAAAGATTCGTGTCCTTTTCGAGGTAATAACGGACAACATCCCATTTATTGGGGTCTGCAGCGAGAACCGTCCCAATTAACGTTCCTGCTGGGCTGTTTTCATTCACATCAAAGGAATAAGCGTCTTTGTCAAAGGTGGGCGGTAAATTATCGTCGGCGTCTTGAATGAAAAGCGTAAAGTAGCCGAAACGTTTGTTCCCCGGAAGAACGGCCCCGCTCATGTTGAAAATGTAAAGCTTAAAGCTTTCATCGCCTTCAATCAGATTGTCCGTTTTCACAAACAATTTCACCGCCGTTTCCGCAGTCGGCGTCAAAGAGCCCGTTTTGATGTAAACATTCCCCGAATCCCCCGAAACTACTCCATTTGCATCCACCGTGCATATCGGCATATCCTTAGCGTCAAAATCGTTCGCATTCGCCAGCAGTTTTTGATTCACATCCTTCTCGGCGCTCAACACGAAGCAATAATTGAAAGCCACATCCGTCGATGAAAGCGTATCCAAGCCCACGGGAACCGTTTGAATTTGATTGTTTTCCAAAAAGCGACCGCTGGCCAGCGCTGTCGGGTCCAAGTTCAAAACAGGCGGATCAAAAGGAACATAGCGGAAATCCTTTGCCGAAAAATTGGCATTGATTGTAATGGCCTTTGCCAAAAGTTGCCCGGCAAAATTCGTATGCTGTTCAAAGCTGATTGTCCCGCCCGAAATATACGTTCCCTGCATTTGCTTTTGCCCCGCTCCAATTTTAATATCATTAGGCGAGTAGAACAGCAGGTTTCCCGCATAATTTGAATTTTCAACCACCGTTATATTCGCATCCGACACACTCCAAGTCGAATCTTCAGCATTCCAAGCCGATTCCGACTTCGCTTCAACGACAAGAATATCTGTGTCCGCCGTAGAGCCAATCCCAGAAAGAGTCGTTTGCAAAAAGACTTTGGTCAAGCGGCCGCCCGGCGGCATTACCACATAAAGTTTTCCATTGTTTCCTAATTGAATGGATTCTACAAAATAATTGAAAGAAGCCGAATCCGATTCCGTATAGGGCGGCACATGAATATACTGAGTCTTGCCGTTGGCGACAATTGCCTCGTGGTATTGGGGAGAAACATCTTCAGAAAGAATGGGAACATCGAGTGTTACATCGACAAAAGGCACAAACTCGTCCGACTCGCAAGCCGCCGCATCCAAGATTTCGCCCTTCATCCCGGCTGTCGTATTCGTTACATCATATCCGCCATCGAAACAAAATTTTCCTTTAAATACGTTATTTTCCTTTCCATTATTACTCGGAGAAAACTCTCCCAAAAAACGGGTCGGCCCCGTTGAAATCGTATCCCACCCCGTTGCGTTGATGAACCTCCCCCCAAAAAGGAGCGGACCACCTAAACGATGCTTCAAGTCCCCCCCCATTTTAAAGTTTCCTGTCGCGCTCCCCGAATAGCCGACTTCATCCGTGATGAAAATTTCCTGTCCTTCAAAGGAAATGCCCGTGCCGTCAGAGAGTCCTCTTGCAAACAATTTGTACTTCAGCAGCAAGTTCCACGTTTCCTCTTGATTTTTCGTCTCCGAAAGATCGATGTTCGCGAACTTCAACGGCCAAATTGTTTTGCGAAAAGAGGATTCGCCCCATGCGCTTTGTGCAAAGAACAGGGTTACCAGCAGCCATCCGAAACAAAGTTTATAAGATTTCATAAACCCACCCATTGAGCAGTCAAAACACTTGAGCGCTCATTCGAGGTAAATATAAAATAAAATCCACAGAGTTTCAATTTGTTTACACAAATCTGTGGTGAATCGCACATTTTCTGGCTAAACTTTCCTTTTCTCGACTTTTTTTCTATATTAGGCAATCCCTAGACCCCTTTCAATGATTGTTTGCGGGCAACCCGCCAGGGCGAAAGCAGCAACGGACTTGTAAATTTTTATGTGAAAGGGTAGTCTGGGGATTTTTATTTTAAACCTTTTCCCTCTTGCGCATGATACTCTGGACTTTACGCCACACCAAGCCTTACAATCCGAACGACGTCTGCTATGGACAGTCCGATTTCGATGTCGCTGCTTCGTTTGAATCCGAATTTCCGCCCGCCATCCGTTTTTTGCAGGAAAATTGCCATGCGACGAAACTTTACTCCAGCCCGTTGCAGCGGTGCTACAAACTTGCGGAAAAAGCTTCTGAAACGTTGGGACTTTCCATTGAAAAATCCGACGCGCTAAAAGAAATGCATTTTGGCGATTGGGAAAACGTAAAACTTTCCGACGTTCCCAAAAGCCAGATGGCTGCCTGGAAAGCTGACCTGCGCGGATACAAATTTCCAAATGGAGAATCCTTCCACGAAGTCGACAAGCGCATCAAAGAATTCATCCGGAGCGTATACGAGGAAAAGGCTGAACTCCTATTCGTTTCCCACGCCGGCGTGATTGCAGCGATAGAACATTCCATCTGCGGACTTCCCGAAACGGATTTTGTCGAAGCGTCCTTCCCCTACGCCATGGTGACCCGCTTTGAAATTCAAATGGATTCAAACGGTCATTTAAGCGGTTCTTTTGAAACGCTTTACGGCGGAATGCAGCAACCGTCCCTAGTCGATTACATTCAAACACTGGGTTGACTTTTTCAAGAGTCATCCGGTAAGCAATTCAAAACTATTCCCGCCAAGTACAGGAGCAAGCCTACCCAAAATCCGCTGCCCGGAGTGACCGAAATGGAAGCCTCGGACGTAACAATCAAACTAATTTCAATTCCCGCAAACAGGCCGGTAGCCAAAACGCCCAGGCAAGCTGCAATCCGCTTTTTGAAAAAGCTGAATCCCAAAGCGGCAACACTCAACATAAGCAGGCAAACGCACAGACAAGATGTGCGGGACAAATCAGAACGGACGCTTGTCAGTTCTTCAAAATTCAACACGCCTTCGCTATCTGCCATTTGCCCCAAACCTTCCATATAGCCCAACAAATTGTTCACCGACTTCGCCATATCCAACGTTTCGTAGGTGGAATACCGGGCGATTTCCGTGTGAGTTTCCGGACAAGAAACGACGAACAACGGCAAGAAAAATGCGAAAAAGACAAGGGCAAAAGGAATTCCCCGCACAAACCGGAACGGGAAAAGTTTTTTTTCGGAATGCGAAAGGACTTTGCGAACAGAATCCTGCGGATTCCCACATTTATCGCAAAAGGCCTGATTTTCTTCTATCAAATTTCCGCAATGTCTGCAAAAAGGCATACATCCTCACTTGACTGTAATTTCCGGCGACGTGGCATCCAGCAGATAATTCCATTCTTCACGGATGCGTTCATATTCTGAGGGATCCGCATAAATGGCGAAAGTCATCCACTTGTATCCGTTCTCGACCTTTTCAAAATTCACATATTCCGTTTCCCTGCCCAGTGGCGATGCTTCGCGGATTTCGACATTGCCATCGGCGGATACATTCAAGACACTTTCAAATTCCGTTTCATGCGGCATCCGAATGGGCAAATACCGGGTGCGTACTTTGGGCAAGTACAGAATGGTCCGTTCCCAAATATTTGGATAACGCCCTTTGAACCCTTCGGAGCTTTTCCCAAAATAGCCCTTCGAATGGAATGAAACGACCAACTTGAGCGGTTTGTCAAAATCTGTGACGTTTTCCGTTTGAATCCGGGAAATGGAAATGTCAGGAACACCCTGGGAAAGCAAATCAGAGAGCAACTGTTCGGCCTCTTTGGTATCGCGCCCATAGAGCTGGTTCCGCAAAACGCTCGCAAATTTTCCCGTCATGCAAAGGGAATCCCGGAAGTCCGCAGAACCATCCGCAGAAATATGCAGCCGGTGATAAAGGAACACCTGATGCTCCTTTTCATTTTCAAGGACCGGAGTCACCGCAACATGGCTAGAATCCCCATCGATAACAAGGGCCACCTTCCCTTCCATATCCAACGGAACAGGTCTGTCATTGCCTCCTTTGTCAGAAGGATCTACCCACATTTCCGGATAATCTTCCCCTTTGGGAATGTAAAGCATCATGTGGTTGAACTGTTGAATGGACGGCAAAGATTCAAAGCCGGGCTCTGTCAAATGTATCGCGACGAGATGACTCTTCACTCCGATTGTCGAGAGCATTTCCATCAACAGCAAGCTTTGATCTTTGCAATCCCCACGGCGTTCGCGAAGCGTCGTTTCCGCCAATTGCGGAATCAGGGAATGCCCGCCAAAACGCACATCCCGGTAACGGATATTTTCTCGGACATAGCGGATTTCTGCCAAGACGGCTTCTTTGCCACGGCGACCGCCCCGCACTTCAAACGCCTTTTCGCGGACAGGAATCGAATTTTTGAACTGGTGACGGATCAAGTTCTCGTATTCCCTGCCGACGTCTAACCAAGTGCGTTTTCCCGTCAACTGGAATCCCGCTCCATAATCGCGGTATCCGGGCATGTAAGGCTCTCGGCGAATGACCACCGGGTCCTCAATTTCCCACTCTTCACCATTGCCATCGATATGCGCCGTCAACGGTCCAAATTCTTCTGTGACAAAGCGTGCCGAATCCGCATAAATCCGGAAAGACGATTTCTGAACGGGAACTTCTTCGCTCGCTTCAAAACTGACAAACGGAATCACTCCGTAATTTGCAATGCTCGTACGCGATATTTGCAAATAAATGAAATCCCCGGGAGTGAGTTTTTCTAGAGGAAAATGCGCTGTTTGCATTTCATTATCTAGTCCGAGTTCCGTAGCATAAGTGATGTAAGCCCCCTTCAGAGAAACTTTGGATTTGAGCGTCATCGTCGAATCGTAAATTTCCAGGGCATTTACAAAAATGCGGTCGAATCCCGGTAAAAAGTCAAACGACAATTCCGAATACATTCCAACTCCACGCGCATCGAGAATTTCTATTAGGCGTTGTTCCGTCCGCACCCATGATTTTCCCTCGTCGGCCCGCAAAGCGTCCCGTCTAAAATGGAAAACCGCCGGAAAACCATCCTGTTTGGCTTTTGCCGAAAATTCCCTATTGACAAGAGCCGCCAATGCGACAGGGCGCATTTCCACCGGATCAATTTTCTTTTGCAACGTCCGGTTGTCCGCTTTTCCCAAGAACGCTTTTGTCGCAGACAAAAAACTTTTAATGTCTTCATCATCCGGATGCATCAAAAGGGCGTGCGACAGGGACTTTTCCGCCTGCACATAATTTTTTGAATAGAACTGCGACTTGCCGCGCATGGTCCAAACGCGGTAATCAGATTGGCCTAACGGCAAAAGTTCTTCGCTCACCGCCTGGGCTTCGGAATAACGTCCGAGGAAAATCAGAGCGTCCATCAAAGTGAGCCCTAAGTCCACGTTCAGCCCAAACCGTTTCCGCGTTGCATAAAGGATGTCCACGGCTTCGGCATAACGGTCCATTCCCATATACGTTTTCGCTAGGTAAACGCCCAATCGAGAAGAGGGTTGTTTTTCATAGAGGTTTTGCACCACGGCAAGCGATTGCGTGCGCTGCCCAAGTCCCCACAAGGCATCCGAAAGGTTGATGACGTATTCCGGATTGTTCGGCGTGTAACGCAAAGCCATTTCCGCATACTTGCGCGCTTCACCGTAATCCATCATCGCTTCGTACATTTCACCGAGAATCGAAAGCAGTCTGCCGCTTTTCCGCACCAATTCCATTTCGGTCAAAAAATGGTTGACTCCCGGCGCATACAGTTCTTTCATCTGGTAAACGAATCCGCAATTGATCAAATACAATGGTTCCGACGGGTCCATTTTATTTGCCTTTTCAAAATAGGAAAGGGCGACTAGAGGCTGGTTTTCGGAAAGGCGCAAAAGCCCGACTTGGTTGATGACCGCCGCCTGGAAGCGCAAAGCCTTTTCGCCGGTCACTTTCGCCGGTTTTTCTAGAAGAGTCACTCCGTCAACCGCTTTTGAAAGAGCCTTTGCGTATTTCTTGTAAAGAACGCCTTGCGCCCAGCCCGCAACAAGGATTCCCCGACCATGATCCCAGAAGAAACGTCCGGAATAATTGAAATCGTATCCGTCAATGATCCGCGTACACGTGAAATTTTGAGAAAAATGATCCGCATTCCCGCCACGGACGCGCACCACATCTAAATCCGGGCTGTTTGGATCCAAACCCAAACGGATAAGCAGAACCTTGAACAAATCCTGCGAAGAGACTTCGCCAGGATCGACCATTGTCCCATAGACAAAAAACGCCGTTTCTTCGGACTTATTGGCAAGAACCAAATCCGGGTCTCCATTTTGGGCTGCGACTCCGGACCAATTATGCCAAAGCGAATCTTCAACATGGAAGCGGTATCCCAAATCCGCCGATTCATAATCGGTCACCACTTCTTTCGAAATTTCATTTGCCGATGCGGTATTTTTGAGATTTTCAGAAACTTCAAATTTCGAAAAAAATTCTCGCCACTCAGACTTGAAAGCCTCGCGAGTCGGAAGGGAATCCGCCACAGAAAGCGACAAGAAAAAGACCCGATTTCCCGAAGATACGACAAATCCATCGGCGGCGAGGGAAGCTTCGGGAGAATTTCCCGCCGTTTCAAAAAAAGCACCAGTAAGTCCCAGTTCTTCGGCAGGGGCGACAGAGGCGTAATCCGCTTTGCGGAAAAAGAGTCCGCGGCCTTGCATCTCCGCCCGAGCGCGGTCCATAACGTTAGAAGATTCCCCTTGACCGAGAATCACCATTTGTATTTCGGCGCGGCGGCCTGTCTTGGCGTTGAAAAATTCCAACGGAGCCGATTTGTCAAGCGGATCGCTCACAAGGCCCCAATCTGCATTGGGAACTTGAAAATGATAATCGGGTCTGTCAAATTCCAAAATTCTCGGCACCGAGGAGACTTCGAACGATACGCCTTCCCTTGAAACCTGCCGATGGGAATCAGGAGTTTTTTTGTCCGCAGAAATCGTTTCTGACGGCGAATCCGCCGTTTCTCCGGACGCCGTTTTCAGGGGAAGCTCCGGATGGGATGCACAAGCAGCCAAACCCAGAACGCAGAAAATCAGCGTTTGCCACAAAAAACTCGTATATTTTGAACTCATCAGATACGCCTATCGTCGTTGAAATTAAAGCAGCAAAACGGATTGCCACCGAATACGAATTTAGCAAACTCGCATTCGGATATCACGGAAAATCCTTATTGATTCTCGCAATGTTTGGTTTCAAATATCAATGGACGGGAACCGGCGGCAATTCTAAACGGACTTTATACATGACCGGCCAGAATTTTCCCGTAATCCAAAAATCCTTTCCATCGAAAGCGATGCCATTCAAAACTTCGGCCCGGGAATTTTTTTTGCGAACTTGCGCTGCGATTTTTGAAAAATCATACCACATTAGGACATTCCCCGACTTCGGATCGATTGCCGCAATGGAATCAGAATTCCAGACATTTGCATAAACAACGCCATGCACGCATTCCAGCTCGTTTAAAAAGCGGACAGGAGCGTCGCCATCGCTGACGGCAACTTTCTGAAAAACGCGTTTTTCGCCCAGCGAAAGAAAATGCAAATATTCGCTGCCATCAGACATCAAAAGGGAGCCGTTGTAAAGGCAAAGTCCCCAACCTTCCGTTTGAATGGGAAACTGTCCTTTGCGCACAAATGTTTTCGCATCAAAAATGAAAACAACACCTTCTCGCCACGTCAGCCAGAAAATGTCCCTTCCGACTTTAACAGCGCCTTCTCCAAAATAAGCAGGTTCAAGGTGCGTTGAATCCGTTGGAGAAATTCCCGGAGCCGGATAGCGGAACATACGGGATTTTCCGTATTCTCCCGCTGTCTCATACAAAGCGCCGCCATCGAAAAAAAGTCCCTGGGTGTAATTTTTAGGCGAATGCCCCGCCGAATCAAGAAGCGTAACAGAGCCTAGCGCTGCGGCAAACAAGATAGCGGAAAGCATTACTTTTCAAGCCAAATGTCCGGCCAGCGGTCGTTCCCCGTATGGAATGTCAAGCGCACGGCGTTCTTCGCAGGAGTCCCCACTTCCCACAGATACAATTCATAATCGTAAATGTCGTGATCATGTCCTTTTGCCGTCGCTCCCCAGACAAGCCATTTGCCATCCGAAGAAATGCGCGGAAAATATTCATGCGAACGCCTACCCGGAAGGTCCATCAGCTTTGCCGCCTTTGGCACACCGAAAAATCCGACTTTTTCCTGCTGCACGCCATCCTTGACGGTGAACCAGATAATTTCACTCGGAGCGGCAGTTCCGCCGTTGCCCGTAGGATTTACGCGGTAAACGCGCTTGCCGTCTGCAGTGAAATCTATTTGGCAGCCGTCTCCGGATTTGTTCCATTTGCCGTTTTTCAAATCCCAGATTCCCGTTTCGCGCATGGAACCGCGAAGCGTTATCGCCAGATAGTTGCCATCTGGAGATAGATTCGGTTCTTGCAAAATGACGCCCTTTTCGTCAAACGCCTTTTCGCCGTCCAAGATTAACTTTTCTTCTCCCGATTCCAGATTTTTCTGAAAAACATTTGCCCCCCGCGAAAAGACGATGCTTTTGCCGTCTGGACGGAATGTTCCCCAAGTGGCGTTGTCTGCAATTTTCTTTTCATTCGCGCCATCAATACCGACTGTCCACAAATCCCATTTTTCGGGATAGTTGGCATCGGTTTCCGGAGTCCAACCGCCTTTTGAACGCGTAAAAAGAACCGTTTTCCCGTCGGGAGAAATCCGCGGGAACCAATCCACGTTCGCTGAATTCGTGAGCTGTTTCACTTCACTTCCGTCGGCGTTCATTATCCACAAATCATGAGTCGAATGACTGCGTGAAGTTGACCAGACGATTTTTCCGTTCACTTTGCCTTTCAGGGAGTTGAGCGCGGCTTGTTCTTCAGAAGTTGGTGCGACTGGCGCACCCATGGGAGCCTCATCGGCAAGGGAAAAGGAGGCAAAAAAAAGCGAGAAGAACAGAATGTTCGATATTTTCATTGAGATTCCTTTCTATTGAATTCCTTTTGAAAGTAGATTATTTTCGGAGCCATACATCGGGATGCCACAAATCAGAACCGGAAACGAGGGGATGAACAGAGGAATCGCGAACATCGACAAGCAAAACCTTTTCATGAACATCGCTCGTCTGCATCGAACCATCCGTCGAAAGGGATGCATTGCAAACCTGCGAACTGTCATACCAAATTGCGTCCTTAAATTTGCCTTCCAACTCCGAACGAACTCGCAAGAAGGGCGCTCCCGTCACGGCAAATCGCAAATTCTCGGAAACGCCTCCATGATAATTTCCAGTAAAAAGTTTTTTCGCTGTTCCCAACTTGCCGCGCATGAAGGGAACCATCTTGGTGTATTGCGAATACCAGAAATCGTCATTTCTGTTTAAGCCAGAACAAGAAACATAGATCAAGACCGTATCACCGGATGGCAGGACTCTCCAACGGGGAATCGCGGAGTTTTCTGCAATCATCATTCGACTGTCATCGTCCGAATCCAAAGCCTGAACATAGACGTGGGAACTTAAACCGATAGCTTCCGCCTTCGTGCAGAAAGCAACCCACTTCCCATTCGGGGAAATCACTGGATGGTAAACGTCAAGAGCCGAAAGAAATTCAACGGAATGTACCGAATCGTCTTCAAAGAGAACGTACACCAAATTTCCCGACAGGTCATTCCGGAACACGACTTTCGCTTCGGAAACGCCGAGCGTATCTCGTAAATAGGAACGCGCATTGTCTTCGATGGAAATTTGCGGGATTATTCGTTCTTCGACAACCGTCCCCTGAGAGGACAAACAATCCCCGCCCGCCGAAGAGGAGTTTTCCGAGCAGGCGACAAGAAAAAGAATCAGAAAAAACAGAATGCCGTTTTTCATTTTAACTCTAGGGTTTGGAGTAGCGAATCAAGACGCACCGAAATTTTGGCAGCACCCCGATGACACAGGTGGTCGTAATCTAGCGCCATATCATCTCCGTAATCGTGATCACCGAATTTATTTTCATCCATCAACGAGAAATTCGCAAATTCCGATTCAAGCCCCTTCAGCGAATCTACCAACACTTTCGCCTTGCTGCGGCGGAGGCCATAGCGGCCCAACGCTCCGGTCGATTTGTAGGCCGGACTTTGCGGAAAGATGACCCCTACGACATGGACGTTTTTCTGGGCGGTCGATTCGAGAATGCTTCGGAGAACCGCAAAATTATTTTTGATGAGTTCGGGTTTATCATCGAAAATAGTGCTGTCAATGCTGACTTGAGGTTCATCGCCTCCCCAGGAAATGCATCCCATGAAAGCTCTGCCGTGATTCTGCGCATACACGGAATAGAGCGAGGAATCTTCATTCCGATTGCCCGGGCCGTTTTCAGCCAATTTCAAAAGACCTGTTGGATAATCATCTTTCCAATAAGCGTGGTTTTTATCGTAAGCATAGCCAGGATATCGTTGCTGATAAAAGTTCAACGAGGCATCTACCTCATCTTCGGTTTTCCACCAAAAATCAATATCCAAAGACAATACGAGATATTTTAATCCGGAAACATGGGGGTAAACGTAGTTTTCAAGAAGTTCCCGCGAAAGATACATCGAATTGGGTGTCTGCGCCAAGTTCAAAACAAAGAATCGTTCGGAAAAATCTTCCGCACTGACAGCATTCAACGGTCTAGACGAACCCAGCACCACGACGTTTGCAGAGTCCTTGTAACGCCAAAGAAGTTCCATCTTTATCCGCATCACGTAATCGCCCAGCGTTCCCGCCGACGAATAATACACCCCTGCGCTGTCCGGGTCGAGTTCGAAGTGCATCGCATCCAATTTTCCCACCCACATGTCCGGGTGCCAGATTTCTTCGCCAGCCAAAACTTCCTGCACGCTCGAATCCCGCGTGTTCACCAGCGCCACTTTCCCATGCGCGCCCTCCGCGTTCGTGAGCGTCGAAACGGCGAAGCCCCGCACGCCGCGGACCCATTCCGTGTGGTCGAAGGCCGATCCCGACGGCGACGGCAACGACTTCAAAAGCGAGCCGTTTGAATCCGCGACAAGGAGCCTCTCGTGCGCCGCGTAATCCGAACCCGAAAATTCACGCCCGGCGGTTCCGCCGAAGTCGAGGAAAAGGGTCTCTTTCGTCGAATCCGAAAGCGAAGCGTTGCACGCCTGCTCCCCGCCATACCAAAGCTCTTCCTTTCCGCCGACGTTTGCGCGCAAAAGCCGCGCTCCAGTCACGGCGAGACTCCCGTCAGAAAGGATGCCGCCGTTGTACGTGCCGTCGAAGAGCCTTTGCGGCTCGCCGAACTTCCCTTGCGAATATGTCACAGCCCACGTCGATCCGGACTTCCATTCCGAAGCGTCTGAATTGTTCCCCGCGCTTGTCACGTAGACTATCTGCGTGTCGGCCCCGACGACGCGCCACCGCGGAATCGCTGCGCTCTCCACGTCGAGTTTTGCGAGGCCCGATCCGTTCGCGTCGAGGTTACGGACGTAAAGTTCCGACTTCCCCGAGATGCCCTCGGGCTTTGTGCAGAACGCGACAAGCTTCCCGTCCGGGCTTATCGCCGGGTGGTAAGAGTCTATCGTGTCCGCGATTTCCGTCACCTGCGGAAGCGCGCTGTAAAAATTCACAAAGCCGATGTTCCCCGTTTCGTCGTCCCGGAAGGCGAGCTTTGCCCGCGCCGTTCCCAAAAATGTTTTCAGCGTTGCCGAAGAAATCAAAATTTTTACGGAAGATTCTGTACCAATCTGCTCGGAAGAAAGCCACGTCGCATTCGGGATTTTTCCAAAAGCCAAGCGGAATCCTACATAATCCGATCGCGTTGCAGAAGTGACCGTATAGACATCTCCACGGGAATGCAGCGTCATCGAAGCCGGAGAGTTCCGGAAGCTTCCGCCCTTGACAACCCGTTCCCCAAGGGTATTTCCCGATTTGGAACCGGCGAAGTCCGTCACCACCGTATCCGCAAAATTTTCCATGAAATCGTTCACCCATTCCATCGCATTTCCCGCCATGTCGCAGACCGCGTCCGAAGAATCACCCTTGAAATCTTTCACCGTACAAGGCGCATGCAATTTATAATCCGAATTGTTCGAATTCCACCCCTTTTCCGGCTTCCAATTTTGCGAAGCGACCAGAATCCATTCTGCTTCGGTCGGGAGGCGGTAAGCATCCGCATCCGGGAGAAATTCAAAGTTTTCCAAATTCGTCGAGTGTCCATCGGCATCGAAAGTCACCGAAGTGTAAACATATGCAGTGTCAAAACCTTCGTCCTTGCTGCGGGCATTCGCAAGGAGAGCCGCATCGAAAAAAGTCACATTTACGGCGGGGAGGTCTGCCGAGCCACAATCCACCTTGGGAAAATACGATTGAAATTCCCCACAGGTCACTTCGCTCTTTCCAATGGAAAAGTCGTAGTCGAACTTTGCTTTCATTTGGGGACGTTCGTTTGATTTTGCACCAGGGTCTTCCGTTCCCAAAACGGCGATCGCTCCGCGAGAAAAAACTTTCGCCATCCCGGGATGCTCGGCATCGTCTTCGAGGGAAACTTCGGAAGAAATTTCCCCGCCCGCCGAGGAGGAGTTTTCCGAGCAGGCGACAAGAAAAAGAATCAGAAAAAACAGGGTGACATTTTTCATTTTACCCCCAACGTTTGTAACAGCGAATCGAGACGGACGGTCAGTTGAACGGCACCCGGTTCCGCCAAATGGTCCCAATTTATGGCCATTTCATCAGTGTAGTCGTGATAGCCAAACTTGTTCTCGTCCATCAAAATGAATTTTGGGTAAACACGTTGCAGGGAATCCAACCGTTCAATAATCCTCTTCGCAACGGACCGCTGTGGACCGTAGCGTCCAAACGATCCCGTTTCCCGATATCGCGGGGACTGCGGGAAAATGATTCCTATCAAATAGACGTCTTTTTCCGTGGCCTTTTGTATGAGTTCTTCCAACCGGCTCATTTGCAACTCGACGACTTCGGGGGCCTTTGTCGCCCAATTCGAATCAATGGCGACTTCCGGAACGCCTCCCCAATCGCCGGAGGCAGCCGGAGCATATCCCATAAACGATTTGAGCACGTTTCGTATGTCATCGGCAACAAAACCGTTCCGAACCATATCGACAAAGTATTCGGGAACACCGTCGCGCCAAAATTCGTGATTCCTGTCATAGATCGCCCCCGGAGAATTCAGAAACTGTTCCGCCGCCGGATAGTATCCCGGATAGGACCAAATTCCGATATCCAACGAAATGAGAACGGCTTTCAATCGTGCGGAATGATTCAAAACATAATTTTCAGCGATATAAACAGTCGACGCAAAAGAAGTTTGTGGATTCCCCATATTGACGATTTTTTGTCCTGTCAAAAGAAGCGGTTTCACCCCCAATTCGATATGTGAACTTCCGACACAGACCATATCCAGAATGTCGGCATTCTCCCAAAAAAGCTCCATTCGGATGCGACGGGTCTTCAGCCCATATTCCACATTTGAATCACTTTGGTACACCCCTGCACTGTCCGGGTCGAGTTCGAAGTGCGTCGCATCCGATTTTCCCACCCACATGTCCGGGTGCCAGATTTCTTCGCCAGCCAAAACTTCCTGCACGCTCGAATCCCGCGTGTTCACCAGCGCCACTTTCCCATGCGCGCCCTCCGCGTTCGTGAGCGTCGAAACGGCGAAGCCCCGCACGCCGCGGACCCATTCCGTGTGGTCGAAGGCCGATCCCGACGGCGACGGCAACGACTTCAAAAGCGAGCCGTTTGAATCCGCGACAAGGAGCCTCTCGTGCGCCGCGTAATCCGAACCCGAAAATTCACGCCCGGCGGTTCCGCCGAAGTCGAGGAAAAGGGTCTCTTTCGTCGAATCCGAAAGCGAAGCGTTGCACGCCTGCTCCCCGCCATACCAAAGCTCTTCCTTTCCGCCGACGTTTGCGCGCAAAAGCCGCGCTCCAGTCACGGCGAGACTCCCGTCAGAAAGGATGCCGCCGTTGTACGTGCCGTCGAAGAGCCTTTGCGGCTCGCCGAACTTCCCTTGCGAATATGTCACAGCCCACGTCGATCCGGACTTCCATTCCGAAGCGTCTGAATTGTTCCCCGCGCTTGTCACGTAGACTATCTGCGTGTCGGCCCCGACGACGCGCCACCGCGGAATCGCTGCGCTCTCCACGTCGAGTTTTGCGAGGCCCGATCCGTTCGCGTCGAGGTTACGGACGTAAAGTTCCGACTTCCCCGAGATGCCCTCGGGCTTTGTGCAGAACGCGACAAGCTTCCCGTCCGGGCTTATCGCCGGGTGGTAAGAGTCTATCGTGTCCGCGATTTCCGTCACCTGCGGAAGCGCGCTGTAAAAATTCACAAAGCCGATGTTCCCCGTTTCGTCGTCCCGGAAAGCGAGCTTTGCATAATACGTACCCAATTTTTTTTGAATTTCCTTGGCCGAGACCAAAACCGAGACGTCCCAAGATTCCTGTACAAAAGAAGCTCCGACCGTTTGAGGGGCGTCCATTTTCCCCCGCGCCACGCGGAACCCCACGTATTCCGCAAACATGGACGGCGTTACCGTATAAACGTCACCCCGATTTTCAAGTCGGATATTCGCTGCCGCATTTCGGAAACTTCCTCCTTTGACCACAACTTCATCTAATGCATTGGGAATGCTGCCGCCAACAAAATCCGAAATAGCCGTATCCCGCACATCCGAAAGCCAATCGCTAGTCCATTCCAAAACATTTCCCGCCATATCGCAAAGGCCGTTGCCGTTTGCCCCTTTCGTGCAGACGTCATGCGCCGCATAATCCGAATTTTCCGAAGTCCAAGCGTTTTCCGCCGGATTCCACCCCATTTCTGCTGCATAAATCCATTCCGCTTCCGTAGGCAAACGAAAGCCGTTTGCCGAAAAGTTCTTGCCAAATTCACTCAAGAAAACACAGTGTTTTTCCGCATCCCACTCCCGTCCCGAATAAGTGTAAACCGTATCGAGTTTCATCGCATTGGAAAGCGCATTTACATAAAGGACCGCATCGTAAAAAGTCACCCCGGCCACAGGAAGATTCTCTTCGCCGGGATTCACTTCACCACCCATCAAAGAAGCGTATTCCGCCCGCGTGACTTCGTGCTCTGCGATATAAAAATCACTTGAAAATTTCACCGAAAGTCTTTGAGGTAGCGAGACCGACTTTCCCTCTGCGTGAATCCGACGCATTCCGTCAAAGGATTCTTCTAATTTCCCCGCCGATGAAGCCTCGTCTGCACACGAAACAATCCATCCCAAAGTCAAAAAAACAAATAAAAGAAAAATTTTTTTCACGGAGTTTAAAATAGAAACGCCCATCTAAGCCGTCAAATCCATTTGCGCCATTCAATTTAAAATTCGCCGTTTTACAGTGCTGATTCAAAACGCCTGTTGGAAATTTTATTTTTTCCATTTTTTCATTGACAAAAAGCGAAAAAACGGATCTTTCTTTTAACTTGCAAAATGTTTTGATCCTTTTTATTGATTTTTTTGCTTGGTGGAAATTTCTTCCGCCGACACAACCACCACAACAGTAGCCTATCCAAAGCGACACCGGGGATTTTACAATAGTTTCAATGTCGGCGTTTCGTATATTGATTATGAAACGCATGACGACGATCCCTGCGATTACGACAAAAATTCGTTCAAAGGTTGGGATTTCCGCTACTGGAATTCCGATTTGGAGTCGGTTTAGCTAACCTCGTCGCACTCTACACGCAGTTCAATTTTGTACTCCACGTTGGATCCAATGATCAAAAACAATTTGAATGCGATCGCAACGGCCTCTGTTCCATTGATGACGACTCTTATTCGGAGACTAGAGTTCTAGGACGGACCTATGTGGTATTTGGCGCGTCACTTTAATTAAAAGAAAAGAATACCATCCAACTGCTTTTCCGGATTACACGGGGATAATCGAAATTCCGTTACCCGCCGCAGCAAATTTCAATGTCCCTAGAATCATTTCCGGGGACTTTTTACTGTGGCTTCCAAATTATTTTTATCAAACACAACATAAAAGGAATCCGCATAAGCAATTCGCCATGCCGGATGTTTATCTAATGCAACGGCAAGATTTTTCCAAAGCGCAATCGACGAAATGGGCAACAGCGCCCGTCCAATCTGCAGCGAATCCGCCGAACGCAGAAAGGTTTCCGGTTCTTTCGCATACCCCAAATAAGTCGCCATGAAGAGGGAATCTTTCAAAATAAAACGGCCATCTGCAAACGTTTTTTCTTTGGGAAGGTTCCATTCCAAATACCCACCGGAACGATCATCATTGAAAAGGCGCAGCCCTTTCGGCAACGGATTTGAATTCAAATAAATTAAAGCCTGTTCGGGAACGCGCTCCGCAGAAACCGGCACAAACTTTCCATTTGAAAAAAAGGCAGACATATTGCGAAAAGCCAGACCCAAAACGAAAGCAAAGATTAACACGGAAAAAATCTGGACAGCGGACAAGAATTTCATCTTTGAAATAGCAAAAAAACGCAGACACAGCCGCCGCAAAAAAAGAGAAAACACCGGGCGGGAAAAGGCTATCGCCACAAACGGGAAAAAGAACAAAACCGCGTTGCGCTCTGCCGAAACAGCCAAAAAGGCGGCGATAACAAGATATGCGGAACGAAATCGAGATGCGATCCGGCGATAACGCAAGAGAAGCGTTGCTGAAATCACAACAGCGACAATCAAAGCAAGCATCGCCGCAGAATTTTCCCCTTGGATTAAAAGCGTTGTCGGAGCCCGGTTTTCCGCTATTTCCTGGGCAAAAATTTGCGAAGAAGCACTTCCTCCGATAAGTCTGTCCAAAAGTCCATACGGATATTTCCACAGTAAAAAGCCTTGGTAGTGAAAAAGAGGGACAGAAACAAGCAGCGTCAAAAATCCCGCACAACGGATTTTTCCCGCAACAGAAATTTGCCGCAAAAAGAACGCAACCGCCAAAAAAGAAATTGCAAATCCCAACGGGAAAAGCCCTTGAGTACGCACCCAAATCCATTCCACACAAAATAACGTTCCAAAAACAATCAGCCATGCAACAGAAAATTTTTCTTTCAACAGAGGCAGAAGATTCCAAAAAATTCCGAGGAATAGCAGAGTCATCAAAATCGGTCTGCATTCAAACGCATATCGAAAGAGAAACGCAAACAACAGCATCAAGCTGAATTCCAAAAGACTCATGCGTCTTTTTACGGGAAGCACCCAAAGAAAGGCGACAAATCCCCACAAAAAGGATTTTGAAACGACCAACCCAAGAGCTCCCCATTTTGAAAAAATTTCGAAAGCCGTCAGTTGGAAAAAAAGGTGCACGTTTATCCAGGGCGATTTGGATGGAGTCCAGCAAAATGGATCCGTTTTCGCTAGTCCATTTTGCAAAAAATCCCTAGCCGATGCCAAATGCCACCAAATATCCGTATCCGTCAGCGGGAAAAGCGCAAAGAACGCGACCGCTGCGGCAAAAAAAATCTTCCATGAAAAATTCATCGCTGATTTTCCAAGACAATTCGGCGATTGGCGGAAATTCCGGGATATTCCGGAAAAAGTTCCGAAGCAACTTGATACCAAGAGAGCGCAACAGAAGAATTTTCGTGCCGTGAGGCGTTTCCCAAATTGAACGCGACAAGTCCTAAAAAACGTTTTGCCGAAAGCGGTGAAAATTCAAAACCCGTCCACGGACCATCTGCATACTTTTTGCGGTATTCTTCGTCGGAATAGTGAAAGCCTTTTCGGTTCGGTTCTTCATTTTTTCCATTCACCCGAAAAAAGACATGTCCCGGAAGCAAAACGGATTCTATCCGAAGTTTGCGCGCCTCTCCCACCATCAGCGCCAAGAAAACAGTTCCCATGCAACCCGAGTTCCGCTCTTTTAAAACGGATAGCGGCAAAACAGAAGACGGCTGCGTCGAAAGGCCATTCCCGGCAAATTCCAATTGCCAAAAATCCCAAAGGAGCGAATTTAATGCCGCAGCCGTATCTTCCGTTTTCAAAAGAACGCTGTCAAAATGTTTTAACCCGGAACGCCATTCCGGAAAAGAATCCAAGCATCCCGGATTTTTTTCTTCAAAAGTACAAGCGGCATCCAGGTACGAGATATCATCACCGATAAGCAGCGGACATACGCAAACGGCGAAAAGTCCCGTCAACAGGAGAGGAAAAAGCGCACGCTTCCAAAATTTAGAGCGCATCCCATTCCATTGGCGACTGCCAAAAATCGCGCATGGTCATCATGTAAATGACAAGCCGCTTTGACTTCAACGATTTTTTATCTTTCACCATCCGGTGCCTGACTCCGGGGCCTCCACCCCAACTGGTCATCACCTGCACGTCTAATCCCGTGGCAAAAGCCAGTAGAGAAGCCGGTCCGCCCGATTTCCCATCGACGGATTCAAAAACGCCCGTAAAAGAATCTCCCATCAGCAAAATGGGGCTGTTTTTTCCTCCCGAATAAGGTTTTCCGTTGCGGTAAACCTTTTTGACTTCCAATGTTTCCGGGGCGTAAACGCCCTGTTCCGCAAGCGGGAGCTGTTGAATCAAATCGCCTTCGCGGACAATCGCCGTGTCGCGGATTTCAAGAGTTCCCGGAGTTGCCCCTGAAGATTCATACCACGCATAAGAAGTCACTTTATTCGCCAGTTCTTCCATTGCAGAAAGGAATCCGGGAGAAGCCCAGTGCGTATCAAACTTTTGAAACGAAAATGCCGAAGAATCATCTGCCAAGCGTGCGTTCCGGAGTGCGGGAAAAACATCCAAGACATCAATTCCCTGAGCGAGCAGTTTCCGTATAAAATTTCGCCCGGCGACATCTACGCAAAGCGTGTCCGCAGTTTCCGAAACTAACTTATCCGCATAAATCGCTTCTTTCGTTGGAATGGGAACTACCAAAAACTGAATTTCCAAACTGTCGAGAAATTTTTTCAATTCCAATAATCTCGGCAACGGATTGTGCAAGGAATCCTGTGCTGTAAAATCATTTGTCAAAAGGGAGTTCGCATTGCGCCGAAACCAAAGCATTCCGTTTGAGCTCCAAGCGTTTTGCTCCGAAGGGAGCGAATCGAGCAAATGGGAAAGTTTCGCCTGGAATTCCTTCGTTTTTTCCGTTTCAGGGCAAACATCCTGCAAGTTTTCCAAAGCGGAAATTCGCCACGAAGAATCTGCATCCAACGATTTTGTTCCCGCTTGCAAAAGATTCGACGCATCTTCAAGCAACGCTTCTTGTCTTTTTACGGAAGGCACTTCGAACGCCACCCACAAAGGCGTTCCCATCGGATTTCCCCGCATCACGGCAAAAGGAGAACGCTCATTCCAATCATTTGCAGAAACATTCGCCTCTAAATCCGTATTGTAAGTCGGATACCAATAAGCGGCAAGGGTCCGCACCCAATCGAAAACGGCTTCATTCGAAAGCGTCTCCGAGGTGTAAACGCGATACGCTTCAACTTCCTCTGCCGATGGATTCGCCCTGACCTTTGCCCAGAAATTATGGGCAGAGGTCCAGGTTCGCGGATGAACTTCCACCCACCAAGATTTATTTTCTTCTTCGCCGATCAAATAAAGTTTTTCCACTTTCTGAAAATCGGCAAAGACATTTTTTTCTCCCCATTTTACGCTTTCCACGCTGCGGAGAATTTTCCCTAAAGAATCTCTAACGCCTTTCGCATAAAGGAACTTCGTGAACGGTTCATAAGCGAGCGGTTCGGCCAATTTCAAAAATTCCGGTTCCGATTCCAAAAGAGAATCCAACATGGGAAAGGGATACTCTGAAAATGCGAGCGAAACGGGTTTGGCATTTTCCGGGAGTTCGTTCTTCCCAGCTTCTCGAATTGGATTTTTGAAATAAGCGGCAAAATCCAGAGCGGCAAGAGTCGGAAGTTGCGTTGAATCCTTCACGGCAACACGGCGAATTTCCCTGCCCTCCGATAAAGAATGAATGGAAAAAGGAAGACTATTGCCGTTGATCGCAGAAGAATCTCTGCCGGATTCAACAACCGGGGAAACTTCCGCAGAATGCCTTTCCGACGAAGAACTCGCGCAAGCGGTCAAAAGCCCCGCGCAAAAAATGGAAAAAAAAGAGAATGCGTTTTTCATTGGTTTTTGCAAAATAGAAAATGGAAAACTCCCCATTGCAAAGAAAATCGAGTCTTGGCGAAAAAATCAAGAAAAACTTTACTTGCAAAATACAATGTTTAATGACTAGGGAAAAAAAATTTCACCTTCACAAAAACGGAATTTCCTTCGCCGTCAACACCGTGCAAACTTCTCCCCATCCGCAGAAAAGGATTTTCGTGAGAACCCCACCACGGAGAGTTTTCTGCTCTATTTTCTCATTATGAATGATGCATTCCCAATTCCAAACTCCTCATTATTCAAGCTGAACGCCCAAATTTCACCCAAAAGCATCTTCGCCCAATTCCGCATTACGCATTCCGCCTTGATTCGCTTAAGAAAATCAACTTCGAATGTTTTCTAAATTTTGATTATGAAATCGATCCGCGTAGCCACCCTCCAAGGAAAATGGTTTGGGACAGTCGAAGCAACAGACGCCTGGTATGCTTCCGAAGCCCAAAAATTGAAATCTTCGCATTGCGACATTCTGGTTCTTCCGGAACTTTACCACACGCCGTACTTCCCCATCGAAGAGAGTGACAAAGGATTTGACCTGGCGATAAAAAAAGACGATCCTCTCGTTGCAGAATGGCAGCGCATCGCATGCAAGCTTCAAACCGTCGTTGTCTTTCCTTTTTTTGAAAAGCGCGCCCGGGGGATTTATTACAACAGCGCATTTATTTTTGAACGCGATGGCAGCATCGCGGGACTTTACCGCAAAAGCCACATTCCTGACGATCCGAAGTTTTTCGAAAAATACTATTTCGCCCCCGGAGACACAGGATTTGAACCCATCAGTACGTCGGCAGGAAAAATCGGAGTTCTCATTTGCTGGGATCAATGGTTTCCTGAAGCCGCCCGAATAGAAGCGCTCAAAGGTGCCGATGTCCTTATCTATCCAACAGCTATCGGGTGGGACAAAACAGAACCGGAATCTCTTTATGATCGCCAAATGGACAGTTGGATGACCGTCATGCGCGGCCACGCCATCGCGAACCGTCTGTTTGTCGTCGCAGCAAACCGCACGGGATCCGAGGGCGATTTGAATTTCTGGGGACATTCTTTCGCTTGCGCTCCGGATGGGCACCTATTAACCAATCTTGAACCGGGATTTTTAGGAAGTTCTCTTGTCGATTTGGACCTTGCAGAAATTGAATTCAACCGCCGTTTTTGGCCCCATTTCCGCGACCGCCGCACAGACCTTTACAAAGACATTCTCAAAACCTGGGACACGCCATGAAGCACATCTACCCCGCCGAATGGGAAACGCAAAAATCCATTTGGCTAGCCTTTCCGCATAGCAAGAACTGGCGCGGAAAATTCCGCGACCGCATCCGTGAATTTTATTTTGAACTCATTCGCATCTGCGCTAGATTTCAACCGGTGAATGTACTCGTTCCATTAGACTTTAAACTCCCGGATTCTGAGCAAAAAATATTTTCCAAAGCTAAGTTCAAACCCAATTTCATTCCTTTAAAAACCGATGACGTCTGGATTCGCGACTACGGTCCATTTTTCGTTTACGACGAATCCGGGGACGAAAAAGCGGTCAAATTCGAATTCAACGCCTGGGGCAGAAAATTTCCACCCTGGAGCAAAGACAATGCAGTTCCTTTTGCGGTTGCGAAATTCCGAAAAATTCCCCTTTTAGAAAACTCATTCATTTTTGAAGGCGGAGCTATCGAAGTCAATGGCGACGGACTCGGAATGACAACCCTCCCCTGTCTTGTCGGAAAAAATCGAAACGATCCCCGTGCGCAAAAAGAGTTCGAAAAATCCTTGAAAGAATATTTGGGTCTTCGGGATCTTTTAATTCTTCCCCACGGCCTTTTCGGCGATCACACCGACGGACACATCGATAACGTAGCCCGTTTTGTTTCCAATTCCCACGTAATTATCGCCAAAGATGATTCTCCCAAAGGGAAAAACTACAAACCCCTTCTCCAGGCAAAATTGACCATTGAAAAATGGTTAACCTCCCATTATGGAAAATCGGCACAAGTAGACGCATTGTCCCTCCCCACGCAAAAACCGTTTTACGGCGGCGTTTTGCCCGCCTCCTATATGAACTTTATTTTTCTGAACGGAGCCTTGGTCTACCCCAAATACGAAAAAGAACGCGACAAGGAAGCGGAATCCTTTTTTAAGAAACTTTTTCCAGACAGGGAAATCGTCGGCATTGACGCGACAACAGTCATCCGTCAGGGAGGAAGCCTCCATTGCATCAGCAAACAAGAAAGCGCCAATCCAAGCCGTTGATGCGTCCCTTGTGCAAAAATTTCGCCGTAGCTTCTACTTTTCTATTCGCCGATTCATTCCACAAAATGAGGCGTCGAGCAGAATGAAAAATTTCCCTGTGACGACAGCACAAAGGTTACTGTCGATTCAATAATTCATCAGAACTTTCGAGAAAGCATCAAAAGAATCGCTTTAAGTCCCCATTCCGAACCAACGCGTTCTTGGGAAAGTTCCGTACCTGTTTCAAAATGATAATTCCGGTATCGGCGTTCCCGCGCAAATGTCGCCATCAACATACCACCCCATCGATCATCCAATTTGACGGAAAGCATGGGGATGAGCGTGACCGTTTTGAATCCGGGATCATAAGGTTCGTAAACAGCATCAAAATCCGATTCATGTTTGAATCCGCTCACATTCGCCGAAAGCATGGCCATCGGAAAATGTTTGAACGGCAAAAAATACATCACCGTTCCCCCGACTTGATAGCGAAATCCATTCACCATATCCCCGGTTCCCGCCTTCCAAACTTCCCCGTCTTCTGCCCCGGTGTACGCCGCATAAAAAAGGTTCGCCGTTGGACGCAGCATGATTCTTGTCCACTCCGATCGGGGCAAAAACGCCATCAACGGAATCGAAAGCGCGGCATGGTAGCGCACTTCATAAGAGAATTCTGTCCCAAACATATCAGCGGAATACTTTTGCTTTTCAGGAGAGTAAACGCCCATAGAAGTCGTCATGGTTCCATAATTGATACCCGACATCAAACCGCCTTCCACCCCAAGCTCCAAAAGATGCAATACATCCAGCGAAACATCCGCTTTCAATCCTGCGCCGAACAAGGCTAGACTTCCTCCGGCAACGCCTTTCAAAGTCAACATTTTATGGACATCTTTGTCCAGCATGATTTTTGAATTCCACGCCATCGGAGAGACAAATCCAAAAAAAGGCCAATTGTGCAAAGACTCCGAATTGCGAAGTGACCTATGAGGCAATAAAATTCCAGCAAAGGCGATGGAATGCTCCGTCTTAAAGCGAAAACTGGAATCTGACGAAACTTCCGTCTGGTCCGTGTCTGCCGCCGAAAACGCTTTTGAAACCAAAATCAAAAAAACAAGCCAACTTTTTTTAAAACGGAAAAATTTTCGAAAGCTCATTTTGAAACCGTCATATAGCCCACGGAATCACCACGCACGGGGTAAAGTTCCACGTTGGAATTTTCATCAACGACAATGGCAACGCCCGCCAGATAAGCAATCCAACGGCCACTCTTATAAAAGCGAAGATCGATGGAACGGTTTGTCGCATAAACGGTCAGCGGCTCCAACAAAACATCATGAGAAACCATCACACTCACGCGATTTTTCTTCAATCCCTGTGCAACGGTTTCTTCGACAAATTGTTTTCCCCGTTCAAAAAGATCGTAGAATAAAGCGTTGACCCTCGATGCCAAATTTTCGGACATTGTTGAATCGGCGTAAGCCCAACGGGAAATAATTTGCCACGCACCGCCACGGTTCTTTGCAAAATGGGACAGCGAATCATCTGAAACCCGAAGGAAATAATTGCCATCAACCCCATGCCAAATATCCACGCCAAAATTTTCCTCTTCCCGACCTTCGGCAATGTAACGGCACGTTTCTCGCGTGCGGACAAAATCCGTTGACGCGTAATAGAACGCTTCTTCCGCAAAAAGCTTTTTGCCCAAATTCAACGCCTTCTCTTTTCCATTTTCCGTCAACGGGGATTCTTTCTCCAACGAAGACTCCCGTTCGGAATGTCGAATGACAAAAATAATCCGATTCGTTTTGGGAACGGCCTTGTAGAGTTCTCCAATATCATAAAATCCATCTTCATCCGGCAAAAGATTCAGCGCAGTTTCTACTTTTTCCGAAGAGTTAGAAGATTCTCCGTTTTCAAAAGAAGAGGAAGAAACTTCCATGAAATTCCCACTAGAAAAATTTTCCACTTGCGAAGAACTGAAAAGAGTTTCTTCTTGCGTCGAAGAACTCGCTGATTCTCCGCAAGCGACAATCCACACAAAAGAAAAGACAGCAATTGCACATCGAAGAATCAAAGCATTCATTTTTAACATTTAGGAAAAATATAAATTTATCGCCGATGAATCCAGTCAACGACTCCCAAAATTTTGAATTGATGCTCCCTGTCGGCGACAAGGAGATGTTCCGAGCCGCTGTTGAAAACGGAGCCAACGCCGTTTACTTCGGAGTTCCCCACTGGAACGCCCGCGGCAGGGCCATCGATTTTTCCTTTGACGACGTTCGAGAAATGATTCGTTATGCGAGAATTCGCAGGGTCCGAACCTTTTTAGCCATGAACGTCCTTATTTTCGAAGAGGAACTGGATGCACTTCCCGAATTCATCGAAAACATTGCAGCCCTAGCTCCAGACGCCATCATCGTTCAGGATTTTGGATTAGTTCGTTTGTTCAAAACAATCGCCCCTGAATTGGAAATTCATGCGTCCACACAAATGACAATCGCATCAGCCGAAGGCGTTGAAATGGCTGAACGCCTCGGATGTACGAGAGCGGTTTTAGCCAGGGAACTTTCTTTAGACGATATCCGAAAAATCAAAAGCAGGACTCCCTTGGAACTAGAAGTTTTTGTCCACGGTGCGTTATGCGTTTCGTTCAGCGGACAATGCCTGACCAGCGAAAACATCGGCGGTCGTTCGGCAAACCGTGGGCAATGCGCCCAAAGCTGCCGACTTCCCTATCAAATGCATCTCGATGGAAAACCTTATCCGCTGCATGGGAAAAATTATCCATTCAGTCCCAGGGACCTTTCGGCTTTAAATCAGATCGATGCGTTAAAACAGATTGGAGTCAAATCCTTTAAAATCGAGGGGCGTTTGAAAAGCCCCGAATATGTCGCCGCAGCCACAATCGCTTTCCGCGAAAAAATAGACAAAGGTGAAGTTTCCCCGTTAAACAAAGAACCTCTCGAAGTCCTTTTTTCAAGAGGCCTTGGCGATGGATGGATGACAGGAGTAAATCAGCAGACTCTCGTCAACGGTTATTATTCCAACCATCATGGGAAATTTTTAGGAAACGTCATCAAAATCGACAAAAAAGGCGTTTTGATTTCCGGCAAGCACATCCTTTCGGCAGGTGACGGAATTCTTTTTGAAAATCCGGGAGAAGAAAATCCCACGGGAAGCCGCCTTTTTTCATCGGCAATCATCGGCGAAAGAACGCACCTTTCTTTTGGAAACGAATTCGATTTGAAAAAAGTCCGCACTTCGATGCAGGCATTCCAAAACGATTCCCCCTCGATGGAAAAGCGTTTGCGCAAAACGTACAATGACAGGGAAAACGCTTTGAAGATTCCCGTAAACATCCGCCTGTCCGCAAATTTTGGAGAATCTCTTGCACTTGAATTTGCAGACAAAGACGGACATCATGTCATCCAACGCGGAGAAAAACTTTTGGAACCGGCAAAAATGCCGCAAGACCCATTTTCACGCATCGCAAAAGAACTTTCCGCCCTTTCGGGGAGTGCCTACGTTGCAAATGAAATTTCCATCGACATTCCCAAAAACGCTTTTGTTTTAGACAAAGAAATCCGTCAGTTACGAAAAGCGGCCAGTTCTGCTCTAGATGTCCTTCGCGCCGAACCATCTACCATCGAAGCTTCTGCTCAACGGGGAAAAGACCTTATCCATTCGGCCCGTTCCCATAAAAATGCCATTTCCAAATCAAATCCCATCCAAATTTCTGTCCTTGTCCGAAATCCTCATCAAATTGAAAAGTTAGAAGGTTTGGAAATAGATCGAGTTATTCTCGACTTGGATTGGGGCGTTGATTATAAAAAGCCGTTAGAACGCATCCGCGAAATGGGATTCGCTGCAGGAATCGCCACCATCCGTGTGCTGAAAGAAGGTGAAACTGCAAACTTAAAGCGCATTGTCGATTTGCGACCGGATTTTATTTTAGTGCGAAATCCCGGAGCGTTAATTTATCTGCAATCTTTCGACATACCACTCGAAGGAGATTACAGTTTGAACGTTTCCAATTCACTTTCTGCTGAATGGTTTCTTTCGCAAGGACTATCATCACTTCACCCTTCTTTTGATTTGAACGCAACCGGGACAGAAAAGCTTCTTGAAAATTTTGGCGGCGAACATTTTGAAATTTCGGCGTTTGCCCATTTGCCCGCATTTTACATGGAACATTGCCTGTATGCAGCGACACTGACAAAAGCAGAACGTTTTCCTTTTTGCAAACAAATTTGTTCAAAACATCACATCCACGTTCTGGACAGAAAAGGTGCCTTACATACTCTAGTCCCCGACGCAGAATGCCGCAACACACTTTATTTAGAACGCCCCCAATCCGCATTGAATTTCATCGACAGATTCCGTGAACTGGGCGTTTACCGATTCCGACTTGAAATGTTGGACGAGAACCCTACTGAAGTCGCCGACAAAATACGGATTTACGCACAGGCGTTGCACGGAAAAATTTCAAGATCCATCGCCGCAAAGCTCATTGGCGCAGAAGAAAAATACGGCGTTGCCGAAGGGCAGCTTTTCCACGAAAATGCTTGGAAAGACCGAAAAAAATCTCTCAATTGATCTTCAGCCGTTTTAACGATCACACTCACCGCATTTTTATTTCTAAGAAAGAGGTTCTTATTTCACAAAAACGGATTTTTCGCCGACGTAAAACCGTGCAAAACTCGATCCATCCGCAGAAAAGCTTTTCCGTGAGAAACCCCACCAAGGAAAGTTCTCATTCCTAATTACGATAAAGTCCATATAAAAAAAGGCAGAATTCATCTGCCTTTTTTTGCGTAATGCATTTTCCGTTACAGAAGTTCGCCAATCTGGATGGCGTTCAAAGCCGCGCCCTTGCGGATTTGATCTCCGGTGAGCCAGAGCGTATTGCTGTTTTCATCAGCCAAATCCTTGCGGACACGCCCCACAAAAACATTGTCCTTGCCCGCACTTTCAAGCGGCATCGGATAAACGTAATTTTGCGGATCATCTTCGAGAGTCACACCCGGCGCATTCCGGAGCGCTTCGCGGATTTCTTCCACCGAAATCGGGTTCTCTGTTTCGAACCAAACCGATTCTGAATGTGAACGCAAAGAGCTGACGCGGACACAAGTCGCGCTGGTCCTGACACTAGAATGCATGATCTTGCGCGTTTCGTTGAACATTTTCATTTCTTCTTTCGTGTAATCGTTTTCCGTCATCTTGTCGATTTGCGGAATCACGTTGTACGCCAACTGATGCGGGAACTTGGCGATATGCGTCGTTGTCCCCGTTTCCACGATATCCTTGTATTGCTGCTTCAATTCTTCCATAGCGACAGCTCCGGCACCACTTGCGCTCTGGTAAGACGATACATGAATTTTGCGGATGGGCGAAATCTTGTTAATCGGATTCAAAACGACAACCATCATGATAGTCGTGCAATTCGGATTGGCAATGATTCCTTTTCCGCCAAATTCCGGTTTATAAAGTTTGATGTCTTCCGGATTCACTTCGGGAACAACCAGAGGAACGTTGGGATCCATCCGGTAAAAACTGGTGTTGTCAATGCAAACCGCACCCGCTTTCACTGCGGACGGAAGATATTCCTGCGAAATGGAAGCTCCGGCCGAAGAAAAGACGATGTCAATTCCCTTGAAAGAATCGTGCGTGAGCTCTTCAATCGTCAATTCTTCTCCGCCAAATTTGACCTTGCGCCCGGCGCTTCGTTTAGAAGCCAAGAGTTTCAAGGAATCCATTTTGAAGTGGCGTTCTTCGAGAATGGAAAGAAGTTCCTGCCCGACTGCGCCCGTGGCACCGACAATAGCAACATTGCGACTCATAATTTGCCTTTGAGTTTGCTTGTGAAGTGATTGAAATTCATTTACCCGAAATCATCCCCAATTCCGCCCGGCTCGCCTCCAGCTTTTTTTTGGCGGCAGCCGCCCGGCTTTTTCCCTGTTCAAATTGAACCCGGCGTTCATCTGCGTTTTCAAGCGTTGTGTAAACATGCATCGAATATCCGGCAAGCCTTAAATCTTCCGTTGCGCGAACCAAACGGGAATAAGATTCCCTCTGATTTTGCGAATGGAAAAGCGAAATTGCGCGGCTGTTCAAGTGCGCCGCCGAATTGCGAATGGCCAAAGCCTTTGACTCAGCCTTTTCGCGTTCCGGTTCCGAAATGTTCTTTGGAAAAGCATCCAAACTTTCGATTTGTTTCGTCAAATCCAACCCTTCGACAATGAGTTTCTGAGCGGCAGCGACATAACGCTCCACATAGCCGTTTTCTCCGGCGTTGGATTCTCGTACCGAAAAATTTTTCGTTTCAACGGAAAGGGTGTCCTTTTCTGAACCCGCCCAAGGCATGACGTAATTTTCATATCCCTGCACTTTCAAAAATGTCAGACAGCAGGCTATGACAAAAATCCCGATGGTGAAGACTGCAGAAAGGAGGGCGCGCAAGGCCCCTCTCGCATTTACCGTCAAGATAATAGCCAACAGACCGATACACCAAATGACCGAAAGGTTGACGACTTCAAAAGAAGGCATAACAAAGAAATGGAATGAAAAAGTTTAAAACGGAAGATCCTCTTCAGCGACATCGCCCATCGGAGCCGAAGACGGCATCGGCGATGCGTTGATGGTGGGATTGCGACCGTAAGACGGAGCCGCCGGTTGCTGTTGCGGACGGCTGTAATTGCCGCCCTGATAGGGAGCGGCATTCTGATTCCGCGGAGTGAGCAACTGGAAGGTATCCATGTTCACATCCGTCGCGTAGCGTTTTTGCCCATTCTGATCATCCCAAGAACGGTAAGAAAGCGTGCCTTCCACGTAAAGAGTCATTCCCTTGTGAACGCCGAGATTCTCGATGAGGTCGGCAATTTTTCCCCAACCGACAATGTTGTGCCAATCCGTCTGTTCACGGGTTTCTCCGCTGGCATCCCGGAAACGGCGCGATGTCGCAAGAGAAAAAGAAACGCGTTTGCGCCCGCTGGGAGTCACTTTCGTTTCCGGGTCTTTACCGATGTTGCCGATGAGCATTACTTTGTTCAGATAAGGCATTTTGTTATTCCTAATGAGTTTTTGTTGTTTTTTCAACTTATATTTTATACGCACCTTAAATATAAAAAATAATGTCCGTAAAAATCGCCCTTTCCCATTTTGAAGAATCCTACCCACGCCATTTGCGCGGAAAACGCCTCGGCGCGCTCCTCCACCCCGCCTCCATCGATGCGAACCTGCATCACACGCTAGAAACACTCCTAGCCCTCAACGGGAACTGTTTCCAACTTTCCGCCCTGTTCGGTCCCCAACACGGCATCAAAGGCCACACGCAAGACAACATGATTGAATGGGAAGGTTCGACAGACCCCGAACTGGGAATTCCAGTTTATAGCCTTTACGGCAAAACACGGGAACCGTCGGCGGAAATGCTTTCCCATATCGATGTCCTTTTCGTCGACATGCAAGATGTCGGTGCGCGGTACTACACATTCATCTGGACCTTATTCCTGTGCATGAAGGCCTGTGAAAAAGCGAACATTCCCGTCATCGTTCTCGACAGACCAAACCCCATCGGCAACGAAGTCGAAGGTCCGCTTCTCGACTTGAATTATTCAAGCTTTGTCGGACTTTGGAAACTTCCCATCCGCCATGGGAAAACCATCGGAGAAATCGCCAAACAATTCCAGGCTGAATGTTTTCCCCACTCAGAACTTTACGTGATGGAAATGGACGGATACCAGCCGGGAATGTGGTTCGACGAGACAGGACTTCCTTGGGTGATGCCTTCGCCAAACATGCCCACACTGGACACCGCAACAGTCTATCCGGGAATGTGCCTTTTTGAGGCGACAAACGTCAGCGAAGGGCGCGGGACCACTCGGCCTTTTGAACTTTTCGGCGCGCCTTTCATCGATGCACCCAAACTCGTCCACTATTTAAACGGGCTGAAATTGCCTGGAGTTTATTTCCGCGAAAATTATTTCATGCCCACATTCCACAAAGGCGCCGGGCAAATTTGCGGCGGAGCGCAAATCCACGTTACCGACAGGAACATATTCAAACCTTTCGACACGGCCATCCGGATTTTGCGTTACCTTTTCCACGTTTACCCTAGCGATTTCGCTTGGAAGGCTCCTCCTTACGAATACGAATTTGAAAAGCTCCCCATCGACATCTTGTTGGGATCGGGAACTTTCCGGCGAGACTTGATTGAAAACGGAGAACTTTGATGCGCATTTTGATTTTGGCAGCCGGGCTCGGCACCCGACTTAGGCCGCTAACTTCCCAAATGCCAAAGCCCCTTGTCCGCATCGTGGATGCGACCATTCTTGAACATCAAGCGAATTTGGCAAGGACCCTTCCCGAAGCGCGCCTCCACGTCAATGCGCATTATCTCGCCGATGCCCTTTCTTCAAAAGCCATTTCTCTGGGCTTTGAAAAAGTTTGGATTGAACAGCCTGCTCCCCTTGGGACTGGCGGTCCCTTGTTCCGAATGAACCGCGAATCTCCCGTCGACGAATTGCTGGTGATGAATTCGGACTGCTTTTGCCGATTCAACTTGAAGCAGTTCTTGCGTTTGGCGCGTTCATCGGGTGCGCCGTGCGCCCTTCTCGGAGTAGACTATCCCTTAGCCAACACGCTTTACCTGCGAAACGAACTGTTAGCGGGAATCCGCAACCGCTTCGGAGACGTTACCCGTGAGCGCATCACCTTTTCTGGAATCGCCTGGTATTCTAGGCACGCCTTGCAGAGCATCCGCGAATCCGAAGTGGACATTCGGGATTTTTGGAAACGGCTGATTCTAGAAGGTAATCCTCCATTCATCGATTCCAGCCAAAAATTCGCACCATGGATTGACATGGGAACTCCCGAAGGACTCATGCGGGCTAGCGATTTTCGACGTAAAGAATTGAACATCGGCAACTTCGGCGTTCCTTCAAGCATTTCAGGAAAAGCCAAATCCACCATTTTCGTGCCGGGATTCGAACCCAAAGCCGAAGCCACATTCGACCATGCGATTCTTTTCCCCGGAGCGACAGTGGAAAACGGCGAATGTGTTAAAAACGAAATTCGCGGTGAAAACTTCACTTGGACCATAGGCAAATAAATGTTGAATTTCAGAATCGTCCTTTGCGAACCGGAACATCCGCACAATGTGGGCTTTGTTGCCCGCGCCATGCACTGCAACGCCATCCAGGATCTTTACATTGTCTATCCAAAACGCAACGCGGTAAATCCGGAATCTTACCGGACGGCGCACAATTCGGCAGAAATTTTGGACAATGCACACGTCGTTCACACCCTAGACGAAGCCTTGGCAACTTCACAATATGCAGTCGCCTTTTCGCGGCGCCGTTTCGACACAGTCATTCCCTGTACGGCGCTCCCAGAAATATCCCAAAAACTTCCGGAAAGCGGAACAATTGCACTAGTCTTCGGCAGGGAATCTTGCGGACTCACTTTAGAAGAGATCGAACGCTGCGCAGTTATTTGCGAAATTCCCGTACCGGGCCAGATGAGCCTAAACTTGGCTCAAGCCGTAACCGCCGCCTGTTATGAGCTTTGCCGCTGCGGACTTCTCGAAAACGGCGGACTCCGAAAAGATCGCGTCCCATTAAAACGGGGCCGCATCGAAAAAGCGAACATAGGACAAATTGAAAGTTTTCTTCAATACTTACACAACAATCTGACTGACCGTTACAGACACAACGCTTGGACAGAATCCGCTGTACGCGAATTTTTACAACGCCTGGAGCCAACCCGATTTGAAATGAGCGCACTCCTCGGTTTAGTAAAAAGTCTCGTGATGCGGGGACAAGAAGACGCCCGCGACATCATCCGAAAAAAAGAAGCCGAATGGAAATCGCAGGGACTACTCTGATACTCCCCGTCAACCGAACAGCACACTGACGCGGATTCCGCCATTCACCGATTCCACGCGTTTTTTCACATTTAAACGGACTGCCGATTCCGCCATTTTCCCGGGAACGACAAGAGCCCAGTTCGCGTTCGAAAAATCCAGGGCAATTTTTTGGGAAATTTCCCGGTAAAGCCGCAAAACATCGGCGGGAATACGTTTTCCATAAGGCGGATTAAGTACAAGCAAAGCTCCCGGCGAAGCTTTGGGAATATCAAAGAAATCCCTTTTTGAAATTTCCAAAGTACCTTTGGGCAAATTTTTCAAAAAACGGCCGGCCCCGTCCGTTTCCAAATTATGGCGAATCGTGGAAAGGGCTTTTTCCGAAACGTCCCCAGCATAAATTTTCAATTCAGGGAAAACGCCTATTCCGGGCGTATGGTTCACCATGAAATTCCACGCCGCCGATCGAAAATACGGAGCATCTTGCAGTGCGAAATTCCGCGTTTTCCATAAATTCGCCTTGGCTTTCCAAAGAGCCGCTTCGCTTGAAAATGTTCCACTGCCAGCCATCGGGTCAAATAGTTCCCGCGCCAAAGGAAATCCTGCTTCAAGGAGCATCGCTGCGGCAAACGTATCGCGGATGGGAGCCTCTTCAACATGGCGGTCGAAACCTCTTTTATAAAGCGGATCTCCGCACAAATCCACGCTAAGCGTACAACAGTCATTTTCAAAATGCGCAAACAGTGTCTGCCTTTCGCCAAAACGGTTGCCCTCCGGTAAAATTCCTTGGCGTAACAAAGCGTCTCCGACAACAATCCGCAGTCGTTCCGCAACGGCATCCGAATGATAAAGTCTTGACTTTCTACAAGTCACCTTGATTTCCGGAAGAGGATTCCGTGGAAAGTAAAGTTCCCAGGGAATCATCGCAGCCTTTTTTTCCAAACGTCCAAAATTTTCTGCGGAAAACTTCCCCACACGCATCACAATCCGGGTGCAGGTCCGCGAAAAAGCGACAAGCTTCCACGCCAAATCCAATTTAGCCGAAAAATCAACAGCTCCCGTCGATATTTGGCAGGGAAGTTGAACTCCCAACGCAGAAAATTCACCCGCACATGTTTTTTCGAATCCCGGATGGCAAATGGCCCGGAAGTCATGCGGCACGGCAATTACATGCCGTTTGATACGTTTTGACAAATCCATTGGGTAAATCTAATTAAATATTCAAAGGGTCCCGACTTCGACACGAATCTCACAATATTTCTATGTTTCCGAGAACGCAATTTGACGATTTTCGTCACATCTTATTTTTTTATATAAAACAATTTTCCTGCCGAGATTTGGCAAACGCAAAAAAAACGAGCAACGTCAAAAAATTTGCCAATGAAGTCTGCTCCACAATTTCAGAATATATTTCACACAGCGACAAAATGAAGCACCACGAATAAAACGGGAGAAGGGCAAAGGCGAGAATTAATACGTTTTCCGTAAAAAAGGGCAAACCCATTCCCATCCAAAAAAGGAAAAACGTAACGTTTAACGGTCATGTCTGAATAATCAAACCACTCGTGTTTCGTACGAATTACATCGACCTTCGCTTTCATCAACGACCGCAATCCGGCTTTTAGCCCACTCTTCAAGAGTTCCCATTTTCCCCGAAAATTCTCTTTCCGTGTATTTTCCATGACGCGCCTCGCAAATCCTTCTTTCCATAAACTAAACAACGTTTCCGTCTTCGGCAAACTTTTTTCAGCCGTACGCCTTGAAAATTCATCATATAACTTTGCTCAAATTCATTTTGTGCATGTTTTCTGTATTTATTTTCAGCCCAGAATACGGGGATAATCCGCGAGCTTTTTTGGAATTAATTCGTCAGGGCGGATTCGCCGCACAAGGCGATTACGAGCAGACTTGGAATTTCATTTTTGAAGGGATTCACTCGGAAATGGTCATGTCGGGCGGCGGGCGAAGTCCGGAAAGAACCGCGGACGCCACGTAGTCCACGTTCTCGCCAGTAGCGACCTTCAGCCGGACGACCTGCTCGGGTTCTTTGAGTTCTCCGGCCATTACCTGAGAGTTTCCTCGTTGTTGAGGCTTTCCGTGAAATTCCGCAAGGCGTTCAAATTCTCCTTGCGAATCATTTCGCCCACGCCGTGTTCGAGTCCTTTCGTTATCTGGCGGACTTGCTTTTCATCGAATCCGTTTGCGATAAGGGCTTCCATCAAATGGCCGATGATTTTCGGTGCAAGGGTGATGTAGGTAGAGACTATCTTTTCCTGTGCTGCGGATGCGATGCCGTAAATTTTGTTGAACGCCATCGCCTTGTCCACAAGTTTGCCTTCGGCTGCGTCCGCTTTGATTTTCGCCAGGCGTGAAAGCTGATATTCCTTTTCCGCCCGGGAGATTTCCAAGTCTTTCCGTTCGACCAGTTCCGCTCCGAAGTCGAACGCCTCCGCCGGAGCCTTTCTCGGCAAGGGTTCCCCGAACTTGCCTTTGGGAAAGTCGAACTTTGGGTCGTGCGCTGTCGCCTGCGCATCAAGAGCGTCCATTCCGGCGGCACGTTGTCCGATTGTCGGGGTAGTCACGTGCCGCCTGTCCTTTTTCGCGCGGAACTGTTGAGCGGAAACGACCTTGTGAAAACATTCACGTCCCTTGGAATCGTCGAATGTGTCGACCCTGTTGCTCATCTTCGCTTTTGACACCGCCATGGCGGAAACACCGAGCTGCCGGGCGAGCTCCGTTCCGGAAATCCGTTCGCCGTCAGGATAGGAATGGAAACTTCGGGAATATCGCATAAATTGAATTATAAACTTTTCCGATTTACGTTTGACGTTTTTTGTCACATCTTATTTTTGAGGGACGATACACCCAAACGAAAAAATCAAATTTCAGGTAGAAGCGGCGCGTCGCACTCAACCCATCGCTAAGGGTGGGCGTAGCAACCCTTTTGACGCCGGGAGGGATGCTGGGAGAGGGGGACGGCATACACTGCAGAATGCAAATCGACGGTTTATTCCGCGGGGAAATCTCGTCCGATCCCGTTTAAAAGCCTGAGAAAAAACGCCAAATCTGCGCCGTTTGCGGGCCGTACGCGCTTTAAACGTCCGTTTAAACCATTCGGAGCGTATTGGGGTATTTAAAAGCGGGAAAGCCGTTCCCACGAGCCGCAAACAGCCCGGAAAACGGCTTATTTCGTCAAATTTTTGCCTTTTAAACCGGATTAAACCCTTTAAACGTCCGCTTTCAGCGGACATTACGATTCGTGATTTTCGTCGCGACCGCCGAATTTTTCAATCAGCATTCGCCCCCTTTCAAGCAATTCGGCCTTCCTCGGCGGCGAGTTCCCTGCCCACGGAGGCGATTTCCGCGAGAATGGCAGCGCGCCTTTTCGCCGACGGCCTCTTCGCCCCGGAAACGTAGGCGGCCATGAGCGGCTGCGCGATTCCCAGGCGGCGGGCGATCGCCGCAGCGTTTATCTCCGGATGCCGCCAAAACACCATCCCCGTCGAATTGTCCTTTTTCGGCGCGAAGAAACCGGAAAGCTCCAGTCCCTCCCCGATGCCGTCGAACCAAACCCCGTCGAAATCCAGACGGAAGTTTCCCCGTTCCGCGGGGGACGCCTTCCGCAGCGGCTCGTAATCCCGGAAGAACTCCTTCCCAACGCGGCCGTCCTTGAGTTCCACGCAGATGGCGGCGCGGTCCGCCCAAACGCGCTTGACGTCTTTCGCCGTTATCGTTTCCATACAGCCTCCTATCCGAAGATTTCCCGCCACTTGGCTATTATTTCCGCCCGGTGCTCGAACGCCAACGCCTCCGCCCGGCGCAAGTCCTTTCCCGAAAGCCCGCCATTCGCCGCGAGGCGCACGGACTTCGTTCCTATTTCGAACTTGGCCATTTTTCCGCCCTTGGAGACGTGCGCATGGACGGGCATGTGCTCGTTCATATAAAAGAAAAAGGCGAATCCGTCCTGTTCGAAGATTTTGGGCATGTTTTCAATGTAGGTTATTTTTGAATAACCGTCAATATCCGGCGCCGTTTTTTTTTCATCGCCCCGGAAAGAAGGGAGCGAAGAAAACCCATCCCGCCAATGGAGGGCCGGAAAAGGTTCGTCTTGGTCAAATTTTGTCCATATCGCCGAAACCGAGTCCGACAAGGACGGAATCGGGAAAATCGCGCTTCAGCGTTTTCATTTGGTCGACGAACGAATCGTGCAGCCGTTTGTCGCCGGAAATCGCCCGGGCTATGCAGAACACGAAACCTCCCAAAAGCCGATTGTCGAACCCAAAATTTTTCATGGACGTAATGGCCGGGGGAAATGTTGGAATCCGGATTTTCGAGCCGCTGGTACGCCTGCAGGTGCATCCCCACTTCGTCGGCGGCCTACCGCTGCGTCTTTTTTTCCGCGCGCGGCGACAAGCTGCAGCACGATGGTGAGCGCCGAGGAGACTTCGATTGCGTAGAGGCCGTTCTTCTCATCCGACATCGTCTTCGCCACGGGCAACGGGCGACCATCGAACACGTCGCACAGGGTCTGCTCCATCGCGTCCTTCGCCATCGCCAGGGCTTCCTCCAGAGTGTCGCCGAAAGTGAAGCAGCCGTCCAAATCCGGGAATTCCACGGAAAACTTGCATTTTGTCAAGAGCTTTTTCAAAAAAGAAAGAACCAAAGAAAAAGAGTTTTGAGAATGAGGTCTTTTTAAATACTACAAGCACCCGACACTGGGCAAGCTCTACTTGCCGAAAGCCTGGACAGCTTCGTCACACGGAACACAGTCGCGGCAAAACGTTGACACAAAAAAAATGTGGGAGAACCACCATGGGAACGACAAACGTCACGATAGTCCAGCGGCACAAAAAAGAGGGCAGTTTGATTTGGTATGCACGCGTCCGCAACGTGCGCACGGGAAAAATCCGTTATTTTTCGCTCAAGACCACCCGGAAGACGGAAGCGCAGCTGCTAGCATCCGACATGCTCCGGGCGGGCGAATTGGACGATGACGGTGGGAACGCCAACATGACGTTCAAACTGGGCATCGAGTCTTACACGCGCTATCTCCGCAACAGTGTTCTCGAAGTTCTCCGAATACAACATGTGCCGAATCCAAGAAATCCAACCGGACGACTTGCTGGAATCGTTCTCCGTGAAATTCGCCGATTTCGCCCCCAGCTTCTACAACGTCTCCCGGACCATTTTCAAGTCGCTCTTCAAATACTTCGTGGACATCCTCGAGATCATTCCCCGGAACCCCGCCCGGAAAATCCCCCGCAAGAAGGGCCGTCCGAAAGAACGTAAATTTTGGACGATGGGACAGATCCGCAAGATACTGGATTCCGCGGTCAACCCCAACTACCGCCTTTTATGGGCGTTCATGGCATATCAGGGACGGCGAAGCCACGAACCACCGCTTCCGGCATTCGTTCGCGTCGAACCTCATCCGCGCCGGGGTGAACATCAAGACCGTCCAGCGTCTGATGCGCCACGCCACCATAGCGATAACGCTGGACACCTACTCGCACCTGATGGACGAAGACCTGTCCGCGGGAATCGATAAATTGGGAGAAATTTAAAAATGCCAAATCAGTGTCCATCCCCTTTTGAATCGTTGATATTAAAGGAATCTCATAATATTTCTACTTTTAAAAAATGGCAATCGCCTATCTTGTACAAACGCAGCCTAGTCAAAACGGGAAACATTCTTCGTTCGAAAATGCCCGTCGATTGATTAAAGGAACGTCTCCTGTTCCCGGGAGCCTTATTGCATTGCCCGAAATGTTCGCCACTGGATTTTTGACAAATCCTCCGCTTACTTTGGCAGAGCATCCCAATGATCCCAAATCGCCGACATCGCAATTTTTGCAAAGCCTCGCCAACGAAACGGAATGCGCGGTCCTCGGCGGCGGAATTGAAATTTTCGAATCGGAACAATTCTCTTTCAGAAACTGGACCGGACTTTTCCTGCCTGGAAAAACGACTCCAGAAATTCTTTACAGAAAACGGCACCCTTTCGCCGAAGAAGCACTTCGATTTTCTCCCGGAACAGAAATAATTTCCTTTTCGTGGGCCGGATTTCAATGTTTTCCCTTCATCTGCTTTGACCTTAGATTTCCCGAAGATTTCCGTTTAGCACGCCTTCACAACGCTTCGTTATTTATCGTCGAAGCTGAATGGCCACAAATCCGCGAAGAGCATTTTTCAACTCTGCTCCAAGCGCGCGCCATCGAAAACCAAGCTTATGTTTTGGCCTGCTCGCGCAGCGGGGAATCTTTCGCGCCCAGCTGCGCCTTTTCGCCCAGTGGAGAAAAACTTTTACAAGCATCCCACTCAGAATGCGTATACCAAGTGGAAATGGATTTTGCCGAAGTTCAAAGAACGCGGAAAGACTTTCCCCTGCCACAACCCCAACTGTTGAAACTCTGATGGAAATCGTTTTGCAAATTCCCGCACAGCCCGCCACCGAAGGCATCACACGCCAAATGGTGTTAATCGAAATCGATTTTCAAAACGGAGTCGTCGCCGAAGCGCGCGATGCAAAACATCCCGCCCGCATCCGTTTTGTCAAAGGCGACATTTTTCCCTGGGACCAATTTTTGCAAAAGTTGGCTGTATACTGGCAACTGTCGAGGAACGATGCCATTCCGAAAAAATTCCGGTTAAAGAAAAAATTGCCACAGGAATTGAGCGACTGGATTCCCAAGCTTTCTTCCAAAGAATCCTTGGCCGTTTTAAAACGATTGAACGACGCCGGATTCATCACGGCTTTCAACAAATCTCTGTAAAATTTTTCCCTGCATCTCCGCTGTCCTTCGGGAAGACCGCAATAGGAACAGAATCTTCACGGCGGGCATCGTCAGGAATTCTCTTTATGCCCCCGAAAGTTGGCCACAACTGTCGGGGACAATTCAAATACAAAGAACTTTATACACTAGCCTCTAATCTTTTATACAGCGAACGGATACAGCCCAAAGCTTGCTTTCAAATTTAGAGGACAGCTCTTCTTCGTCATGCATTAAATACCAAACGTTCGCTTTTCCCGAATCTTCTGGATCTTTTGAATCACTCCAAAAATATGCACCATAGCCTTGATTGTGATAAAAAGTCAACGAATTTTTGTACCCAGCAGGACATCATCAAAACATTCCCAACAACAATGATCGGCCTTTAAACTGGTACCCGTTCCATTTGAGTCTTTATGCTCTTCCGCATAATTGGCGAGCTCTTCCCATTCTGCGTCAGATGGAATATGCCATCCTGTCCCGCCCTAGTTGAACTTGGAATTTTTTGGCAAAGCTAATAAGAGAGTCCGTCAAGTCGGTCGGTTAGTCCAATAGACCTCACGATCTCTTGTTGCATTATACAGTTTTGTTCTCCGTTCTGCAAGTCGTTCCCCCATCTTTCCTGCGAAAACTTCGTCAGGGGTCAGGAATCCGATTGCGGAATGTAGCCGTTCCGAGTTGTAGTAGTTGATCCAGTCCGGCATTTTCCTCCTTGCATCGGAATTGTCCTGGTAAGCGTCACGACGAACTTCCTCCGCCTTGAGGGTCTTGTAAAAACGTTCCACTTTTCCGTTGCTCTGCGGATGGAACGGGGATGTGGATGTTTCCCAGAGCTCAAATTTCGCCACCAGGTCAATGAAATCCCCAGAGGCAAACTGCTTCCCGTCATCGTGTATGATACGGGCATGTGCTTCGGGATAGAGTTCCTTCGCCCGGGTCACGAGTATTTCAACGTTCAGGCCTTACATCGTAGCGAAAAGGCCCCAAACGAGAACCTTGCGACCGAATCCTCCAGGACGCATGCGAAGTAGGAGAACACCCGAAAATCCCCGTGGCGGATTCGAAAAGTTCCTTCCTCCATTCGAGAATCTTGTTCGGGCGTATCTTGTACTCGTCAGCAAGTTCGGATAAGTCTCTGCCCTTGAGGAGAATATCGCTCAGGATTTTGACTTTGTCCTCCGCACTCAGGCGGCGACGTTTCTGTTTTTCCGGTTTGTTTTCTTCTGCCATAAGGTGGCTCCTTGGTTGGGAATATACACCTTATTAGCTTCCTCAATTTTTTCCAAGTTGCGGTTAAGCGCTACAGCATCATAACAGTTATAATAACAAGGAGCCACAAGTCAATCCTAAATTAAAAGCAAATACAATAAAAAACCAAACAATCCCAATTTTTACAGCCTTCCTTTCTTTTTTTGTCCAAAGAGCATCCGTTTGCGGAGATCCAATAGATTCTTCATTTATATGTTTATATAGGTGTGTGCGGTAGATTTATTTCTATTCTTCATTTTAATCCTTTGATTTTATGGTGATGCAGTTAGCAGACCGCATCTCAATACTAGTCAAAGGATTTCTTTTTTTCATGACCGCTAGAAGGCTTTTACGGAACTACCGGCCTAGCCGGTAGTTTTCTTTATACAAAAAAGGTCCCGGTTTTACCCGGAACCTTTTGCAAATGGAATAGTTTAACGGTTAAACAACCGCATCTTTTGCCATTTCCTCGTAGAACGCATAACGGGCGTCGACTTCTTTTTGCAAGTCATCAGCGAGTTTTGCAGCCACTTCGGGCTTCGTACGGGTCAAGGCCTTGTAACGGTTTTCCGTGTAAATATATTCTTTGACCGGAATCGAGGGCTTCTTGGAATCGAGAATCAGCGGAGCCTTTCCTTCGGCAGCCAATTCCGGATTGTAACGCAACAGCGTCCAGTAACCGGAATCCACCGCCATTTTCTGGTGAGCGAGCTGATTGTTCAAATCAAAGCCGTGGTTGATGCAAGGACAATAAGCGATAATCAAAGACGGACCATCGTGCGCTTCCGCTTCTTGGAACACCTTCAGAGTCTGCATATCGTTAGCGCCAATCGCAACGCGGCCAACGTAAACGTTTTTGTAGCTCATCGCAATGAGTCCCAAATCCTTTTTACCGGCACGTTTTCCTGCTGCGGCAAAGAGTGCGACCGCACCGCGGTTTGTCGCCTTGGAAGCCTGTCCACCCGTATTCGAGTAAACTTCCGTATCGAGAACGAGAATGTTCACATTTTCGCCCGTCGACATGACGTGGTCAAGTCCACCGTAACCGATATCATAGGCCCAGCCGTCACCACCGATAATCCATACGGATTTCTTCACCAGATAATCCGCATAATCCTCGGCCAGCGATTTGGCGGCATCGCCTTCAACCGACTTCAAAGCTTCTTTCAACTGAGCGACATTCTGACGCTGGGCGGCAATTCCCGCTTCATCACGCTGTTCTTGCGTTTTCAAAGCGTTGACCAATTCCGGATTTAACTTTTCAGCCAAGGAATCCAACAAGTCAACGGCCTGCTGCGCATGTTTCGTAATGGCAAGACGCATCCCGAGACCAAATTCAGCGTTATCTTCAAAAAGGCTGTTTGCCCATGCCGGGCCACGGCCTTCCTTGTTTTTCGCCCAAGGTGTCGTCGGCAGGTTTCCACCATAAATAGAAGAACAGCCCGTTGCATTCGCCACAACCATGCGGTCTCCGAAGAGTTGGCTCACTAAGCGAACATAGGCAGTTTCTCCGCAGCCCGCACAAGAGCCGGAGAATTCAAAAAGCGGTTCGAGGAGCATCGCCTGTTTGACAATACCCTTATTGACTTTCGTTCTGTCGAATTCAGGCAAATCGACAAAGAAATCAAAGCACTTGCCTTCCTGTTCCTTGATCGGTTCTTGCGGCACCATGTTGATAGCCTTTTTCGCCGGATCCGCCTTGTCCTTCGCCGGGCAAGCTTGCGTACAAACGCCACAGCCCGTACAGTCGTAGCTGGAAACGGAAATGGCGAACACCGGTTTTTCGGAACCCTCAAGCTTGATTCCCTTCGCTGCCGTGAACTTGAATCCTTCCGGAGCGTTAGCAACCGCCGCTTCATCGACTACTTTCAAACGAATAGCCGCGTGCGGGCAAACCATCGCACACTTTCCGCATTGAATGCAGACATCCGGATTCCACGAAGGAATAGCCAGAGCCAAATCGCGTTTTTCATATTTCGTCGTACCTGTCGGGAATACACCGTCCACAGGCATTTTGGAAACCGGAAGTTTTTCACCGTTTCCGCGGATAATTTCTGCAGTCACTTCGTTGACAAACGCCGGAGCGCTGCCGTGAATCGCCGGGCGGAATTCACGCGAACTGGTCACCGATGCCGGAATGACAACTTCGTGCAAGTTGGCAAGAGACGCGTCAATAGCATCCCAGTTCTTTTGCACCACTTCCATGCCCTTTTTCGCATAAGTCTTTTCAGCATACTTTTTGATATACTGGATAGCGGTTTCGGCATCGAGGACGTTGCCCAGTTTGGAGAAGAAACAGGTTTGCATCACCGTGTTGATACGGCGACCCATGCCCGTTTTTGCAGCAACAGCATACGCATCGATAACGTAAACTTTCAGACCTTTTTTAATTATGGCCTCTTGAACAGGACGCGGGAATGTATCCCAGACCTTGTCCGCAGAATGCGGCGTGTTGACAAGGAAAGTCGCACCGACTTTCGCATATTTCAGCATATCGACCGATTCAAGATGCGGAGTATGGTGGCAAGCGACAAAGTCTGCCTGATTTTCTTCAATCAGATAAGGCGCATCGATAACGCTCTTGCCAAAACGCAAGTGCGAAGTCGTCATCGAACCGGACTTCTTTGAGTCGTAGACAAAATAACCTTGTGCGTAATTGTCCGTTTCATTGCCGATGATCTTGATGGAATTCTTATTCGCTCCGACAGTGCCATCAGAACCGAGTCCAAAGAACATCGCCTGGAAGAAGTCGCTTTCCAAGTGGAAATTCGAATCCACGTCAAGGCTCAAATGAGTTACATCATCAATGATGCCCACCGTAAAGCGCGGACGCGGAGAGTCTTTCGCCAATTCATCGTAAACGGCCTTCACCATCGCCGGCGTGAATTCCTTGGAAGAAAGTCCATAGCGGCCACCGATAATGCGCGGTAAAGAAACCTCCCCATTCATCGCAGCAGACGAAATCGCCGTGATGACATCTTCTAAAAGCGGTTCGCCAGCCGAACCGGGTTCCTTGGAACGATCGAGAACCGCGATTTTTTTCACGGTTTTCGGCAAAGCGGCAACCAATTGTTCTGAAGGAAACGGTCTATAAAGGCGCACAATCAGCACACCGAGCTTTTCGCCCTTCTTGTTCAGATAAGCGATGGTATCCTTGATAGTGGATGCGGCAGAGCCCATCACCACGATGACACGTTCCGCATCCGGAGCGCCAACGTAATCCACCAAATGATACTGACGGCCTGTGAACTTTGCCACCTTGTCCATATATTTTTGGACAATGGCCGGATAAGCGTTGTAAAAACGGTTGACCGTTTCACGTCCTTGGAAATACACATCAGCATTTTGGGCAGTTCCACGCATTGTCGGACGATCCGGAGTCAGCGCGCGTTCGCGGCAAGCTTTCACAAATTTTTCTTCGACAACTTGGCGAATCACACCGTCTTCCAAAGCTTCGATTTTCATCACTTCGTGCGATGTACGGAAGCCGTCAAAGAAGTGCATCGTCGGAATGCGGCCTTCGAGCGTCGACGCATGGGCGACAAGCGCCATATCTTGGCATTCCTGCACCGAAGAAGAACTGAGCATGGCAAATCCCGTCTGACGGCAAGCCATCACGTCGGAATGATCCCCAAAAATAGAAAGTCCCTGAGCCGCGAGCGAACGAGCGGTCACATGAAAAACGGTCGGGGTCAATTCTCCGGCAATCTTATACATGTTCGGGATCATCAAAAGAAGTCCCTGAGAAGCCGTAAAAGTCGTCGTCAAGGCACCCGCCTGGAGCGCACCGTGCACAGTCCCCGCAGCACCACCTTCCGATTGCATTTCAAATACACGGGGAACCTGTCCCCAAAGGTTTTTCTTTCCCGCCGCACTCCAATTGTCAGCATGTTCCGCCATCGGGCTAGACGGAGTGATAGGATAAATCGCAGCGACTTCACTCAGTTGAAACGCTACATTTGCAGTCGCTTCGTTACCATCGACCGCAATCATTTTCTTTGCCATAGAAATCTCCAAAATAAATGAACAATTCGAACAAAATCAAAAAGTTCCATTCCCAAAACTATATAATTCCGAAGGGAAATCGGGAAAAAATAACGAAAAAACGACATCTGTTGGATTAATTTCCACTCCAAAGGCCGGGATTTTTTCAAGCGCAGCTCTTCAAGCCCCCCTTTTCTATATTGAATCCGGAGATTTTATGAAAACATTCGCCAAAGAATTCCATTCGAACCACTTGGGAAATTGCGCCATGGCCGTATCCGCCGCCTGGGCCAATCAACACGGATTAGAACCCTCCGAAGTTGAAAAATTTAAGAATTGCGGAGCGGGCCATGCAAAAGACGGACTTTGCGGCGCAATTTACACCGCTATCCACTACCGTCCCGACAAAAAAGAAGAACTGCTAGCCGAATTTCAAAAAAAATGCGGCGGAATCCTTTGCAAAGAAATCCGCCCCGACAAAAAACAGACCTGTACCGAGCGCGTCGCCATCGCGGCAGAACTTTTGGACAACTTGGAAAAAAACGGCTGACTGTGCTGGATTACCACGTCCACCTCGCCCGCCTCCCCGAACCGGAGCGCCTTTGCCGCGAACTGGAATCCCGAGATTACCACGCCATTCTCGTCGCCTGTGAACCTTGGGAATGGGATATTGCCGAAACGTTAACTAAGCGGTTTCCCAAAATGCTCACCCCTTGTTTTGGCATCCATCCGAAAATTGCGCAGGATGTTGACGATTTGCAGTTGAGGCACTTGGAAGCATTACTGAGGAAATACCCACAAGCCCTTGTCGGCGAATGCGGCATAGACAAACGTTTCCCGGCATACACAGCCAAAGAAATTCAAGAGGAATTATTCCTTTACCAAGCAAAACTTTCTATCGAACTTTCACGTCCGTTGATGCTCCACGTCGTAGGAGATTTTCGCCGAATACTCACCATTTTGGAAAACTTGCATTTTCCCCAAAAAAACGCAATCCCCATTTTCCACCGGTTTTGCGGAGATGTCGAAATTGCCGTCCGCGCCCAAAAACTCAACGCCCAGTTTTCCATCCACAAAGACAGCTTGCGTAAAAAATCCACAAGAAAAGCCCTTTTGAAAATTCCGCATGCCGCCATCCGTTTTGAAACGGATGCCGATGAAAGTTTTTCCATCGGCAATAAAAAGACACCCGAGGAAACCGCCGATTCTCTCATCGACGCTCTCCTCGCCGTCAAAAACAGCTTTGACAGTCTTAATCGTCTAAAGTGTAATCAATCGTCGTCACTACCCGAATTTTCTTGATCTGCGGTGTATTTTCATCTCGATCGTCAATGGAAAAAAGACCCTGATGGGCATTGCTGATCTTTCCCAATTTACTGTGGGAATCCTCGGCAAATTTAATCGCCACTTCCCGGGCATTACGCGTTGCTTCTTCAATCATTTGCGGTTTGATTTTGTTCAATCCTGAAAATTTATAATCTGCGTAATTGTTGGTGAACATTACGTTCTGTTTGGTCAACTGCGAAATGTCTCGCTGAAGAGGGCGCACCTTCTCTACTTTATTCGAAACCACAGTCATTGAAGATTGGGCTGAAAAACGGAATCCCGATTTATTTTCGCGATATTCGTCTAAGTCCAAATTGCTGAACGAAGGCGTTCCTATCGTGATTTCTTCTGCCAAAAATCCATTATCCAGCAAAAATTTTTGGATTAAAGAATCTTTAGATTCCAAATCCTTGTAGATTTCTTGCACATCATTTCCCAAAACACGGTAACTCAAAGTCCAAAAGACCTTATTCGCCGGAACTTCTTTTTCGGAAAGTCCCCGCACATGGACAATTCTATCCTTGTCGATAAATTTATTTGCCGTTGAAGACATTATGACACCGACCAGCACAATAGCAAAAGCCAACACGAAACATTCCGGTATCCGGTTTTTCATTTTTCACTCCTTTTTATTTGAATTTGAGGTTCTGTCCTAAAAACAATCTACAAAAAATGCTAAGGCAAAAGTATACTCCCCATTACATTTTTTTGATCACACAAATTTCGGGCAATGAACGGAATCTACCGGCATAATCCAATCCATAACCGACCACAAATTCATTTGCAACGGAAAATCCAACATAATCCGCAAAAACAGAAACTTCCCGCCGAGCCGGCTTATCCAGCAACACACAAGTTTTGACAGACGAAGCACCCCTTTCACCGATGGCCTGCGAAAGATTCTTGAGCGTATGCCCAGAATCCAAAATATCATCGACAAGAAGCACTTTTTTCCCAACCAAATCCAATGCATCTAGGCCTTTTGCCCGAAACGCAGAATGTTCCATTCCATTTCCATAGCTGCTGGCTTTCACAAATTGAATTTCAAGTTCCGGCAAAGCCAACGCCCGAGCCAAATCCGCAACAAAAACAAAAGCTCCGGTCAAAACACCGACGAGAACATCGGGAACTTCCTTTTGCAAAATTTCTGCGGCCAATTCTTGAACTCGCAGGCGCAACTTCTCTTGAGAAATCAACACGCACTTTCCGTTTTCCATTTCTAAAATCCATTTTCAAAAGGAATGTTACGTCAACGAGAAGCCTCCCGCAGGCTTCGCCTGCGGGAGGCTGTTTAACTCAACGGTACAAAAGGTTCACGCCGCAAAAGATGGCGCGCATGTTCGCTTTGAGCGTGTCGCTTGAAACGCCGCGGCCTTCCACTTCTGCGCCATTCGCCTTTAACACGATGCGGCTGAGACCGCGCCCCGCCCACAGCTTATCCCTGTCAGGAACGACAAGTTGACGGTATTTGACAAGTTCCACAGGAAGTCCTATTTCCCGCATCAAAACCAAAGCAGCCTCTACCGGTCCTTCAGCCGTTACGGACTTCACCATCGCTTCGCCGTCTTTTTTGAAATGGAAGATAAAACGATTCTCGTCTGGAATCACTTCGATATTGTTGAAAATCAGTCGCCCATTCACATTCACAAAATGTTCGCGGAAAATATCCAACACGCGGTCAGCAGAAAGCTCCCCTTCTTTTTCACTGACGGCTTTCAAAATCGGCTGCAATTCTGCCGCTTCCGAAAGGGACAGCTTATACCCGAACTTGGTGATGATTTCGTAAACCGCCGTCCGGCCACTTTGACTGGTGAAACTGAGCGAATCGTTTTGATGCCTGCCGATCATCGAATAATCAATTGGGCGATAGGCTCCTTTTTTCATATCCTTCGTCTTGCTTGCACCATCCTGGTGGATTCCGCTGCGGTGCACGATGGCTTCGGCACCGATTAACGGGGCACGACTGTAAATATTCACTCCCGACCATTGGGAAATCAAAATGGCTGTTTCATAAATGCGTTCCAAGTGAATGTCCACAGGGGTTCCCGAATTCGCCAAAGCCACTACGACTTCATAAAAATTGGTATTACCACAACGCTCGCCAAGCCCGTTCAAGGCCACTTCCAGTTGAGTCGCCCCCGCATAAAAGCTTTCTACCGTTGCCGCTGTCGCCATTCCCAAGTCATTATGACAATGTACAGAAATCGTAATATTTTTTGGCAACGCTTCATATACTTGCCGAATTTGATTCACATACAGCGCAGGTCGGTAGCGCTCCACCGTATTCGGCAAATTGATGGTCGTTGCACCGGCTTCCACGACAGCCTTCAATTCATCAATGACAAAATCCATGTTTTCAAGACAATCGCCAAAATGTTCCACGCTGAATTCCACATCGCCCTTGTCGCCGACCAAAGATTTTGCCAGTTTCACACAAGAAACCGCCCGTTCTTTCACCTGTTCCGGAGTCATGTGCAATACATATTCCATCGAAAGGGGGCTGCCCGCCAAAAACGTGTGAATCCGAGGATGAGGAGCATACTGGACAGCTTCCCAACAACGCTGGATGTCGCTGGGAATGCAGCGTGCAAGGCCAGAAACGACAATGTTTTTCGCCTCTTCACTCCCTTCTTCCGCCATTTTCGCTGTGAGCTGGGCAAGTTCCTTGCACGATTCAAAATCCATTTCCGAAGATGCCGGGAAGCCGATTTCCGCGCCTTGAACACCCAATTTCAACAATTGCAGGTAAACGTCTTTTTTTTGGGCATTATTCCACGGATTGGGCAACGCCTGGTTGCCATCGCGCAGCGTTACGTCGTAGATGAACGGTTTTCTCTGATTGTCTTCTTTCATTTTGATCTCCTTGCCGACCCGAAGGTTCACAAAGCCTTTTCTTTCGCAATTCACCTCAAAATAAAAGGCTCGCACCATTCAGGAGCGGGCCGTCCGATTGTTGCAAATTTGCGTTAAGAACAGCAACTAGGCAACCGCTCCAAAGTCAAGGCCCGGAAGTCGATTGTACAAGCTGTTGATGTTCTCAATTTTCATATTTTGAATATAGCAGGATTTTTTCTTTTTGGCAAGAGCGTTTTAAGGGATGGGGAGGTCAAAACGAAAATCTCTCCCTCATAAAATGAAATCCCGCCAACAGAAGTCGGCGGAATTTCACATCAAAAACGAAAGGGAATGAAATTATCCAATCGGAGTCGAAATGATCATCATCGAAAAGACCATCACGAACAATGCGACAGTTTCGCCGACACCCATCACCATCAGATAATTCACCATGCCTTTGCCGGTTTCTCCAAGCGCACTGCAAGCGTTCGCAGCGGCCTTTCCCACATACCATCCGGAAACGGCAATGCCAAGCCCGCCAAAAATGCCCACGCCAAGATAAGCGGCCCAAAGCGTAGCATGGGGATCCACACCGCCTTCTGCCGAAATCTTGCCGAGGATGTACATCATCAGCAGCATTCCGTAGATCGTCTGGGCAAGGGGCACGCCAACAAAGATGAGCAAAGAGAACATGGCATTTTTCCCTTTCAGGTATGCCTTTTTCCAAGCTCCTATGGCGGCCATGCCTGCTGTACCGCATCCAAGCGCAGAACCCAAGGCGGAAAGTCCTAAAGCCGCCCCCGCTCCCAGCTTGGAGAGAGTTATCAAGACTTGTTCATCCATAAAATCCGCTCCTGATGGCTTAGAGCACCATCATCGCAAAGACGAGAACAAACAAGGCTACAGTTTCAACGATACCCAGCACCATCAGGTAGTTCACCATGCCCTTACCCGTTTCGCCGAGAGCGTCACAAGCGACAGCAGCGTCCTTACCTTGGAACCAGGCAGAAGCCATCAAGCCCAAACCGCCAAAAATGCCGGCACCAAGGCATCCGCCCCAGTTCATAAAGCCTTCAGTAGCCGCTTTCGACAAAATGAAGTTCATCAAAAGCATTCCGTAAATCGTTTGGGAAAGCGGAGCGCCGACAAAGACAAGCAGGGTGAAAAGCGCACTTTTGCCTTGAGCGTAGGCTTTTTTCCATACCGAGATGGCAGCCATGCCTGCTGTGCCACAACCAAGGGCAGAGCCCATCGCGCCCAAGCCCAGAGCAGCCGCAGCACCCATTTTAGCGAGAGTAATCGAAGTATTCGGATCCATTTTTTTCCTCTTTTGATTTGGGATTTAACCCTTGGTTAATTTTTACTCTTGGCGAACGGGGCGAACGCAAAACCGCTCCATTGCAAATCCAAGCCGTTAGAAAATTCAAGTGTATTCAAACGCACCGCATGAACGGCCACGCCCATCAAAGCCAAAGCGATGTTCAGCGCATGGACAAACAGAAGAAGCACAGCGGCCCCCAAAATGCCCACGGCAGAACCGAACAGCGGCGAAAGCATGTTGTTGAACGCTTCAGCAATGGCCGCACCCGACATTCCCACAGCAAACAGACGAATGTAACTGATTACGTCCGTAAAGCTGCTTACGATGTTGAGGACAAGCATGGGAATCGAAATCCAGTCTTGCTTCAACCGGCTAGGCGGTACGGAGAACAAAACGAGGAGTATCGCAGCAACCACAAAGAGCGGAATGGCAAAACCCGGAAGAGGCATTCCCAATACCATGTTGTTCGCCAACAGGAACATGAACCAGCAGCAAAGCAGCCAGCCGACCTGAGCCATGAAAGTGGAATCCTTGCGTTTGATACGAACGATGATATTCCACACGTGGGCAATCGTCAAATGTACAACGGCAATGCAGAAACAGAAAAACTGGATGTGTCCCATTTGGGATTCCCCATGTTCCACAGGAACAAAAGACTGTGGGAAGAACGTGAGGCTAGACACCCAATTGTGATACGCTTCAAATTTGACAGGGTCCACCGGAGCACTGGTACGAATCCACAGCATCGCATGCTGGATAGGTTCCGGCAGCCATGCGTAATTCGTCAGATCAAGGTAATACGACCAATGCGCAAGTTCCGGGTTCAAACCCAAAAAGCTCGCATTGATGATTCCCCAAAAGACCGTTGCTCCACACATTAAATACATGAAGCTGAATCCCGAAGAATTCGACTTCGGATTTTTCGCCCGAACGTAAAGCGTGAGTCCCAAGAACAGAAGTCCATAGGCGACGTCGCCCACAATCATGGCAAAGAAGAGACTGAAGAACACAAGGAAAACACTGGACACATCGACTTCGCGATATCCCGGGGCAATTCCGATGATATCATACAGGAATTGCATCGGTTTGGAGAGTTTTCCATAAGTGAGAAGAGTGGGAACATCATCTTCTTCAGAGGGATCTTCTTCACGAAGCCCCCAACCAGAAGCCTTGGCGGCCGCTTCCAATTCCACCAAACGGGGAACAGGGCAATAGCCTTGAATTACCGCCAAAAGATCCGAAGACAACATCCCGGCAGAAACGGTTTCAAACGTATAAGCGTCAGAAGCTTCCGTCAAACATTCTTGCACCTTATCCTTGTCCGCAGAAAGTTCCATCAAGCGCGATTCCACATCGGCTAGATCCTTCTCCGCAGCTGTTTTTAAATTCCGAAAATCCGCAATGGATTTTGATGGCAGGGCAAGCTGTGTTGCAGGCGTTTTCACCTGAGCAACAGCGCCCCGACTGATAACCGCCCGGCATTCCCCTTCGGAATTTTCTCCGAAAGGCACCACCAACGCGGAACCATCCACTTCAAACGGTTTTCCTCGTTCCGAAACGTAAAGGCGCACAAAGATGTTATGGGATTCTAACGCTTTGACGCTTTCCGGATCCAAATTGCCGAAAATTGCATAATGCGAAAGGGCACTTCCCGATTCGGAGATATCATCTTCGGCTTTTTTCCGTTTGTCGAGGAGCTTTTGAACTTCTTCGACAACAGCGTCTCCACTCAACGAATCCGAAGGGAGGTTCTTCTTTTTTCCATCCGGAATCGCATTCAGTACTTTTTGAACCCGCATCACATCATTTCGAGCAGCATTCAAAGCGTTTCCCACCGGATTCTGGATGGGAGTCACATGCAAAATGCCCATGCTGCGAAGCGTTTCCAACGATTCTTTGCTATCACTTTTCAAGCAAATAATCGTCACTTTTTTCATCGGAGTAATCATGCAGCCGCTCCTTGTTGGGCAAGTACACGGGCGTTCGCCTTGCTCTTGGCCATCTTGGACCGCGCCACTCCCGAAATCTGCTGGTCAGAAAGGAATATGTTGATGGTGCGGATGTTCTCTTTCGCTTCCGGAATTTTCACTTTTTCAAACAGATTGACTCTTTGACTTGTCGAACGCAATTCCGCAGACAGCAATTCATATTGCTTTTCCAAGACACGGCGTTCCAAACGAAGGGAAATCAACCCTTGAAGAGAACGGATTCCTTCATCGAGCCAAGCCGGTGTCGTAAAGAAATCCGGAATGGAAACATTAAAATCAACACCATCAAAAAGGGGAATTTCCACACCGGCGATATTGCCTTCGCCTTGCCGAACTTCCTTGACAGAAATATACTTATCCCATTCAATGGGCTCGGCATAAAGGGCAATCCACCCGGCAATTGACTTGCGGAGCGAATCTTCTTCTTCGCGCTTCGCCATCACCTTTCCTTGCAAGGAACGCATTTCCACTTGAAGCTGTTGCTTTTTCAGCAAAAGCGTCGGCAAATACCGCTCAAATCGTTTGAGCGAATCGCGTTCGGCCTTCAAGGCGTTTTTTGTGAGCTTGACCTTTGCCATATCACCCCTTCTTGGGCCAATATTGGTTGATCATCTTGGACGGAATACCCGTTTCTTCTGGAGTGAAGCAATCCGCAAGGATTTCCCAACCCAAATCTAAAGCTTTTTCTAACGGGATATTGACAGAAAGATCCATCATTTCGTTTTCAAAGCGCTCACCGTACTTCAAAAGTTTATTGTCCCAAGAACTCATCCTGAAACCCATGGATTGCTTTTCGAGAGTTTCTTTATAACTCGCATAAAGCTGGATCATGGTATTCATAATGGTCCGATGGTCGCTGCGGGTCTTTCCGTTGACTTGTTGCTTCAAGCGGGAAAGGGAGCCGAACGGTTCAATACGACCATGCTTCAAGTAGAACTGGCCTTCGGTAATGTAACCCGTATTGTCCGGAACCGGGTGAGTCACATCGTCACCGGGCATCGTTGTCACGGCCAAAATGGTAATGGAACCGGAACCTTCGAAGTCGACAGCCTTTTCATAACGGCTGGCGAGCTGGGAATAAAGGTCGCCCGGATATCCGCGGTTAGACGGGATTTGTTCCATCGTAATTGCGATTTCTTTCAAAGCGTCAGCAAAGTTCGTCATGTCGGTCAACAAGACGAGGACGTTCTTTCCGCGAGTCGCAAATTGTTCGGCTACAGCCAAAGCAGCATCGGGCACGAGCAAACATTCCACAATCGGATCCGATGCCGTGTGCACGAACATGACTGTACGGGAAAGAGCACCGTTTTGTTCCAGATAATCTTTGAGGTAAAGATAATCATCGTGTTTCAATCCCATGCCACCCAATACAATGACATCGACTTCGGCTTGGAGCGCAATCCGCGCAAGCAACTGGTTATACGGTTCACCAGCAACGGAAAAAATCGGCAATTTCTGCGAAACAACCAATGTATTGAAAACGTCAATCATCGGAATACCCGTACGAACCATTGTTTTCGGAATGATTCGCTTCGCCGGGTTCACAGATGGACCACCAATGGCAACTGGATTTTCTTCAATGGCCGGACCCGCATCACGAGGAATGCCAGAACCGGTAAACACCCGTCCAAGAAGAGCTTCGCTGAATGGAATTTCCATCGGATGTCCCAAGAATCGGACTTGAGAATCGGTAGAAACGCCTCGCGCTCCGGCAAAGACCTGCAAATCGACCATTTCGCCGTCGATGCGGATAACACGCGCCAAAGACGTTCCCTGGGCGCTTGTCACCTGTGCGAGTTCCTGGTTGGCCACGCCATCCGCTTTTACGGTAATGACACTGCCGGCAATGCGTTCAATGCGATGATACACCTTATACATTCTTCGTAACCTCCGCAACGGAGTTGAATATCTGCTCTTCGAGAGATTTGAATTCTGCCGAATCAAATGCGACTCGGTTCCAGTCCTTGGTTGTTTGCGTCAACTTCAAGAAGAATCCACGGGCCGAATCCTTGTCCTTGAATTCCATCGGGGTCTTCAAAATTTTGTAAACCCGGTCAAAGACATACTTTTGTCTGTCCGCAGAACAGGCCGCATCTATTTCGTGATAGGCATCTTGCTGCAGATAAACAGAGTCCAGATACTCGGATTTAAGATACGTGATAAAGTCTTCGATAGATGTTCCTTCTTCACCGACAACTTTCATCATTTGGTTGACATCGTTTCCGGCAGCGAGAATGTGTCTTGCGTCTTCGACTTCTTTTGAACCAATGATACCTTCGTACTTAGACCAGGATTCTAGCGGATGAATCGCCGGGAAGCGGCGCTGGTCAGAACGTTCACGGGAAAGTCCCAGGAATGCGCCCACCACTTTCAACGTAGCCTGAGTTACCGGTTCTTCGAAGTTACCGCCCGCCGGAGAAACCGAACCGCAAATGGTAACCGATCCCGTAGAGCCGTCGCGGAGTTTCACAACGCCACCGCGTTCGTAGAACGAAGCAATAGTCGATTCGAGATAAGCCGGGAACGCTTCTTCGCCCGGAATTTCTTCCAAACGCCCGCTCATTTCACGCAAAGCTTGTGCCCAACGGGATGTCGAATCCGCAAGGAGAAGAACGTTCAATCCCATCTGGCGGTAATATTCGGCAATCGTCACTCCCGTATAAACAGAAGCTTCGCGAGCAGCGACAGGCATGGATGACGTGTTGCATATAATCAAAGTCCGAGCCATCAAGCTCTTGCCCGTACGCGGGTCTGTCAACTCCGGAAATTCGCGCAGAGTTTCCACGACTTCGCCAGCGCGTTCTCCGCAAGCGGCGAGAATCACGACATCGACATCCGCATAGCGGCTCATCAATTGCTGCAAAACAGTCTTACCGGCTCCGAAAGGCCCCGGCGTACAGAATGTTCCCCCTTGCGCTACCGGGAAAAATGTGTCGATGATACGCTGTTGCATGGTCAGCGGCTTTGTCGGGCGCAAACGTTCCACGTAATTTTTGATGGGAACCTTGACCGGCCACTTCTGATACAATTTGACTTCAACCGTCTTGCCGTTTTCATCCTTCAAAACGGCGACAACATCTTCAACGCAATGGTCACCGGCAGGAACGATGGATTCCACGGTCATTGCCGAGCGAATGCGGAATGGCACCATGATGCGGTGTTTGAAAATGCCTTCGGGAACAGTCCCCAACGTATCGCCGCCACTGACCTTGTCACCTACTTTGACAGTGGGCGTAAACGCCCATTTCAAATCGCGCGGGAGCGCAGGGAGGTATTTGCCGCGCTGCAAAAAGAATCCGCATTCTTCGGCCAAATTCGGAAGCGGATTCTGAAGTCCGTCAAACACCTGGGTCAAAAGTCCCGGCCCCAATTCAACGGACAGGAGTTCTCCCGTGAAATGGACTTCATCCCCGGCCTTGAGACCGGTCGTATCTTCAAAAACCTGAAGCTCCGCATAATCTCCGCGAATGCGAATGACTTCACACTTCAGTTCCACACCAGACGAAAGTCTTGCGAAACCGACTTCATTTTGAGCGACAGCTCCGTCGAATGCCACGCGAATCAGGTTTCCGTTCACGCCGACGATTTTACCGATACTAGCCATTGAAAGTAAGACCTCCGGTCATCCCTGCTGTGATGCAGGGTCGTTATCATTAATCACTTTGAGGACTGCGGCGTTTCCCGCTTCAGCAGAAACGCGCGCCCAACGTTCACAAATTTTGAGTTTGACGACAAATGCGTAAAGATTGCTCATGGAAGCTTCTTCCGTCACCAATTCATCGACCAGCCAAAACCGAGCTCTGTCGAGTTCCTGTTCCCGTTCCAAGGGATTCGCTTTGGCAAATGCTTCTGAGACCATCTTGGCGAATGTGACGTCATAACCGGGAAACGGACGTTCGACAAACCGGACGTCACTTCCCCATGCGGCAGCTCGCGCATGGCCTAAAACATTCTTCAGCTGAATTTCGTGAGCCTGGTAAGCCGAGACAAAAGGATCGTCACTCGGTTCTCCGTTCACCAAGGCGTCAAAGGCAGCCAGTTCTTCTTCGTTCATGACACTCGAACAGCGCTCCCGCAAATCCGCAACGGAAAACGGGGGTGTATCCCCGAACCGCAAAAACGGTAACGACGCAGCAATGTAAACGGCATTATTCATGCGTTATTTTCCTTGTGCCACGTCAGAAATGATTTTTGCAATTTGCGGACGCACCAAAGCAGAAAGGGCATTTGCAATTTCCTGCGAAGTGAACTCGTGAGAGATCTTGCCGTTTTCCAATTGGATTCGGAATCCGAACTTGATTCCGGAATCGCTATCCACAGTCACGCCCTTGCCAAGAGATTTGGCCAATTCGCCAGTAGCAAAAGAAGCGAGTTTCGCTTTGTCCGCATCAGAAAAGACAACTGTCAAATCAGAGTTGTAATTTTTGGAAAGCGCAAGGAGCATTTCTTTGACCGTTTCTTCGGAAAGGGATTTTTCCACTTGCAAAGACAAGATGTCGCTTACCATTTTTTCAAACCGACGACCAACAGAAATCAATACGTCGCGGGCGGCCTGGTTCAAAGCGCGTTCGCTGCGCTCGGTATAGACTTGGGAATCCTTTTCGGCCTGTTCCAGTTTGGAAGCAGCAGCCGCTTCGGCATCCTTGACAATGCGCGCGGCTTCTTCTTTCGCTTTGGCGATGATCGAGGCGGAGGTTGCGTCTGCCTTGTCAACGGCTTCTTTCTGAATGCGATCAATCAGGGTCTGTAAATCTTCAGCCATAAATTCTCCGAATTTCATAGAGCGCTTTTTTTCGCGTCGATTTTTAATATACAAGAAAAATTCGCCAAAAAAGGGACTTTTAATGGTAAAAAAAAATTTTTTCGATAAAAAAGCCCCTTTTTTGGACAAAACGCATCAAAACAAAGACTTTCCGTCCCAATCCAAAATTTCTATCCAAAGCCCCAAAAGCCCAAAATTCAACGCGGCCTGTCGCTTGCCGAAGAATCGGCAACTAAGGCAAACAACCACGCCACCATCAAAGAGGCTTCCTTATCAGAAAGCTTGCCTATTTCCATAGGACGGTATTTGTCCGGGTGAATGGGCTTCGGATCTTTAAGATAATCAAAGAGTTCTTTGGGCTTATCCAGATACCGAACCACATTTCCCTGCATATCGGGACCGGCGAACATCCGTTTCCAACGGTGGCACGCGTAACATTCGCGATCATAAATTTCGGCGGCTTCCAACCGAGCTTCCGAAGTGAGCGGCGGAAGGGAAAAGACATCTGCCGCAAACAAAACCGAAAAAAACATCGCCAATAGAAGGACCCATCGAAATTTCATGCTTTAATTCCCAATTTTAAAAACTTCCCGGCAAAATGCGTCACCAAGCTCCGCGGCAGCAGGCGTTCTGCCCAAAGGACAATTCGGTTCAAACGCCCGGGAATAATCCTGTCGGGGAAACCGCGCAAAATAGCTTCGACTGCACAAGCGGCAACCTGTTGCGGCGAATGGCAAAAAAAGCGCCGCCAAAACCCTTTAGAAGACCCCGCCGCCACAAAAAATTCCGTATCGACAGTTCCCGGACAAAGCGTCAAGACACGAACGCCATGCGCCCGCGCCTCTGCGGAAATGGCTTCGCTATAAGAAAGGAGGAATGCCTTGCTCGCATAATACGACGCCATGAACGGACCGGGAACGAATCCTCCGAGACTTGCCACATTCAAAATGACTCCCTTTTGACGGGCATACATGGATTTGAGCGTCAACTTGCAAAGGACCAGCGGAGTTTCCATATTGAGCGTCAACATCCGGCATTCCGGCGCCAGTTGAATTTCAGAAGCATCTCCGCAAAAACCGATCCCGGCATTGTTCACCAGCAAATCGGGAGCGCGCCCCGCTATTTCAAGAACCTTGTCAAAAACTTCCTGCGCTTTTCCCGGTAACGACAGGTCCGCAGCGATCACACTGACATCAGAACCAAAGCGAAGAGTCAAATCGTCTGCAATCGCTTGCAATTTTTCTTCTCGACGGGAAACAAGCACAATGCGTTCTCCCTGCGGAGCTATCGCATAGGCAATTTCCTTGCCTATTCCGGAGCTTGCACCCGTTATCAGAATCACTTTGTAGCGTCTCATATTTCTATATTGCGGTTGTTTTTCAAATTACCTTTTTTTCAACGGACTAGCAACCTATGGAAATCCTCAGCGTATTCCTTGTCGCCGCCGCCTTGGCCATCGACTGTCTCGCTATATCTGTCTCCATCGGGCTTTGCCGAAAGGACATTCCCAAGCGGGAAATTTTTTCTGTCGGGATTTTTTTTGGCGCATTCCAAACGGGCATGACCCTCGCCGGATTCTTCGGGGGCAAATTCCTTGCGGAATTTACAAGCGCTATCGACCACTGGCTGGCCTTTGGCCTTTTGGGCTTCATCGGCGGCAGGATGATTTTCGAAGCTTTTCGCGGGGGTGAAAAAAAAGGGTTCCATCAAAAACTAGGCTACAGAACCTTAATCGCATTATCTGTGGCGACAAGTCTTGACGCCCTCGCCGTGGGACTTTCGTTTGGTTTGTTGGACCATGAAATTTTCAAGACATCCATTTTCATTGGCATCGTCGCCTTCCTCTTTGCGGAAATCGGCGTGTATTTTGGGAAAAAAATCGGTGAAAAGTTTCCGGCGGGCATTGCCGAAGGCATTGGCGGCGGTGTCCTTATCGCAATCGGAATCAAAATCCTTTTTGAACATCTCGGCGGATAACGGCCATGGCATTTTATTCCGATGAAATCATCCAAGAGCTCAAACAGCAAGCGAACATTGCGGATATCATTGCGCAATTCATTCCTTTAAAACGTTCCGGTTCCGGGCGCTTCGTTTGCCGTTGCCCATTCCACAATGACCACTCCCCATCGATGAACGTGAATCCGCAAATGGGCATTTACAAATGCTTTGCCTGCGGTGCGGGTGGCGACGTTTTCAAGTTCGTCATGGAACACGAGAAGATGGACTTCAAAGATGCCGTGGAATGGGTTGCAAACGCAACCGGGTTCAACCTTCCCGAATTAGGAAAAACATCAAACCCGGAAGTCACAGAAAAACGCACTCTGGTCCGAGAACTGAACGATTTGGCCGCCGACTTTTTCGTGGAGCAATTGCCAAAAAGCGAAAAGGCGGCAAACTATTTAAGCTCTCGCCATCTGACGGAAGAGACTCGAAAATTTTTCAAAATCGGCTATGCGCCCGATGGGCGCGAAGGCCTGTTGACATTGGCCGCCAAAAATGGATTTTCTCCACGGCAATTGGTCGAATCAGGACTTGCCGTTGAACGGGAAAACGGTGGAATTGCAGACAAATTCCGCGATAGGTTGATGTTCGCCATTGAAAATCTTTCGGGAAAAGTCGTCGCTTTCGGCGGAAGAATTCTGGACAAAGACAAAAAAGCGCCCAAATATTTAAATAGTCCTGATACGGCCCTTTACAAAAAAGGCGAAATTCTTTACGGCCTATCCAAATCCAAATCGGAAATTCCGAAGGCGGGTTCCGTCATCCTTGTCGAGGGTTACTTCGACTTGATTAGCCTTTACCAAGCTGGAGTGAAAAACGTCGTCGCCGTTTCGGGAACAGCCCTAACGGAAAAGCACGCCGAAATTCTTTCGCGCTACACGAAAACGGCTTATCTGGTTTTTGACGGAGACGAAGCCGGGCGCAAAGCGGCACTTCGCACGATAGAAATCGTTTTGCCTCAAGGCGTCATTCCCAAGATTGTTTCCCTTTCGCGGGCAAATGGCGAAAAAATAGACCCAGACAATTTCGTGAACGAGCATGGAGAAAACGCTGCAGAAGATTTCCGCGCAGAACTTTCCAAAGCAGAAGATTGGTTAGACTACCTTTCGCGCATTACGCCGACGCAAACGGTTGAAGACAAAGCCGCATTCGTCACCCATTTAAAATCCATTTTGGTCAACATCCACAACCGCGAATTGCAAAATCAATACCTGCACCTTGTTGCGGAACGTTACAATACCGAAGCGAACTTCATCGGCATCCAGCCCGAAAAAGAAAAGCGTTTTCACAAGCAGGATGCGCCTCAAGAGACAACTCCGGAAGTTCAGGTTCCCTGGCAGGCGATTCCCTCATTAGAAAGCCGCTTCGTGCATTTAATAATCCAATCCCCGACCCTTTGGGAAGCAGCCAGCGTATTTTTCGATATTGATTTTGCAAGTTCCGGAGTAAGCCTGTTCTCTTCGGAAATTCTCGATGAACTTCTCAGCGCTGCCATTTCCGATTACATGGAAAACGGTCAAATCAACTTAATGCGCCTACACGATTCCCTTTCTCCACTCCCCACACAAGTTCTAGAAAGTTTTAACGATGAAGTTTGGGAAGTGGAAGCTGCTCAGAAAGAATTTTTAGAATCCCTTGCCGAGTTAGAAATCCGGACCGCAGAACGGTTTCGCGACGCACTCAAAGCCAGACCTTGCACCGGCGAAACTGTCAAGTTGCGCCTAGAAATTCATCAATTCATCTCCAAAACGATTGGGTCTAGACTCCATTCCGAAGTCGACGCGACAAAAGACCCCAATTTTTTCAAAGATTTGCTCGATTATCGCGAAAAACTCGTAGAATTCGGCGGAAAAATTTAAATTGGGAACACTATGCTTTCTATCAAGAACCTCAAAGCGAGCCTGCTCGACGGCACCCAGATCCTGAAAGGGATTCAACTCGAAGTCAAACCCGGCGAAATTCACGCCATTATGGGACTCAACGGATCGGGAAAAAGTACGTTGGCTAAAGTCATCAGCGGTCATCCCGCTTACCGGGTTGACTCGGGTTCTATTGAATTAGACGGCAAAAATCTTCTTGAACTGTCTGCAGACGAACGGGCGAACGAAGGATTCTTCGCAAGCACGCAATATCCGATTGAAATTCCGGGAGTTCCAAACGTGGATTTTTTGCGCATGGCTGTTGACTCCAAGCGCGCTTACCTCAAAGAGCCGCCTATCTCCGATGCCGAATTCAACAAACGCCTCGATGACGCAATGACGCTTTTGGAAATGGACGACCGCTACCGCACCCGGGGTTTGAACGACGGATTCTCGGGTGGTGAAAAAAAACGCAACGAAATTTTGCAAATGGCGATGCTGCTGCCCAAATATTCATTCCTCGACGAAACGGATTCCGGACTTGATATCGATGCTTTGCGCATTGTTTCTAACGGAATAAACCATCTGCGGAACAAGGATAGGGCTGTTATTTTAGTGACTCATTACGAACGCATTCTCGATTATGTAAAGCCCGATTACATACACGTTTTGATTCACGGAAAAATTTTACTCACCGGCGACGCCTCCCTTGCTGCCAAATTGGAAAAAGACGGTTACGACTGGATTGAGGCTTAGCGATGCAACAAAAAGCTTTGGAAAAAATCCGGAATTTAGGACTCCCTACGCGCAAGTCGGAAGACTGGCACTACTTCCCCGTTGCAAAACTCTCCACCTGCAAAAGTCTTAACTTCATCGGAAACGCATCCGATTTTTCCCTCATCGACAATGCGGAAGAATCCAACAATCCTCCCTCCGGAGCTTTCTGCGAAACGGATTTCGGCATTGACTGCGAAACGGACTTTTCCGCCCTGCTGCCCATCGCCATGGGGGCGAAATGTTTTTTCAAAGAGATCGCCCCCTGTGCCAACGAAAGCGGCATTCTCAAGGCTCACGATGAATTTTCCCACTCGGCATTCCGCATCGGCACAAAAGCAAAAGTTTCCCTCGAAATTTTAGAAAACAAACTTTCCCGTTCGCTCTCCGCCGAGCGTCTAGACTTTTTTGTCGGCGAAGATGCCGAACTGGAACTGTTCTTTTCCGAAGAAGGACACAGCGAAGAACTGAAATTCAGAAACATCCGCATTCACCAGGAAAAAGGTTCCAAAGTCCACATTTTGGACTTTAACCGGTCAAAAGCCCTTTGGCGTTTCGACATCCAGACGTCACTCCTCGGAGAAACAGCGGAATTCGGCTTCCGTGCCCTGAATATTTTAAATGGCTCAGCCAACGGAAACGATTTTGTCCGCGTAGCCCATCTTGCGCCGCAATGCAAAAGCAGGCAATTTGTCCGCAACCTGCTTTCCGATAACGCCACGCTCAACTACGATGGCGGTGTAACGGCAGCTCCGCTTTGCCCGGGCACGGATTCTTCGGAACTCATCAACACGATGCTCCTTTCTGACGAAGCTAAAATTCAAGTCAAACCGACACTCAAAATTTACCACGACGACGTCGCCTGTTCTCACGGCAATACCGTGGGCGCCCTCGATGCGGAATCCATCTTTTATCTGCAGAGCCGGGGCATCGCCCAAGAGCGTGCAACAGAACTTCTTCTCAGGGCTTTTGCCAAGGAACTCCTCGCGGAACACCCGAACGAAGCGACTGTGCGCCGATTCGACAAGCTTCTTGACAGCCTCCACATCAACGGGAACGTTTTCCCGACAACAGAACGCGTTTAGCGCAAATTTTTTTTGGCACCGCGCAGCAAGTTCTTCACTTGCCTTGCGGATGGAGGCGGTTCCGTTGGCATGTTGCGGCGATTTTTCGGAAAACAATTTTCACAATAATAATGGACGACCAAGCCAAAACTGGCTGCGCCGTCTTCCAATTCGGTTTCCCGGGAGCGATGCGGTCGGACCAACCCCTCCCGTTTGCACTTGTCGCAAACTCCCTCCTTCGGCTCTGCCGGGCGATGGAGCGGGCGGGTTCGTTTTTTCTTGTTGTCCGTTTCAGCCCAAGCTTTTGCCGCAGCCGCATTTTTGGCGTAGAACTTATCGCTAAAATCCATTTTCGGGCTCCTTGTTTAAATTGAATATTCGGTGGGATAAAAACAGCCCAAGCAATACATGACAAAGGGAAGTCGGTATGCTGTTAGAATCGTAAAGGCTGCGGGCGAACTTTCCGCGCAAAATCTGATCTTTTTCAAAACGCTCTACATGTTCTGCGAAATCCATCACATGGATGCGGTCCCCGTTGTCCAAACGGCGAATCATCCCGTTGAACGAGAGGATTTCCGTTGCGCAATCGGGGAACGCCTGCCGGGGAATCGTCAACAAGTAAAGGACCGAAGACGTTTTGGAAAGGATTTCGTCCACGAGCAATTTGTAAGAATCAAAGGCCTTGGCCGCTTCCGGAGTCATTTTTAATTCGTGCAATCCCACCCCCAAGATAATCCGTTCCGCCAGTTTCCCAAAAATTTCATAAGGGGCGCGAGAAAGGACTGTCACCAGCGGATAACGGACTTGCGCAGAAATGGCAAACTGGACTGGCCGCGAGGCGTTTTCGCAAAGGACAATTTCGGAAAAGAGTGTCGCCGCTTCACCTTCGACACCCATCAATTCATCGCCGATAACCTGAATTCGATGCGTCACATGGAATAAACTACACTGTCAATTCCCGTTTGCGTACCTGTAAGATCCAATAATTTTCTTTTTTTTTGCGGGAAATCACCTGATTTCCGTCTTCAAGCATCGCCCGGGGCACATTTTCCACAGGTTCCCCGTCGTCCACAAGGAGTGTAACTTCGTCATCCGGAGACATTCCCGCGAGAACAAGACGCGCCCGAATGGATGCCGTTGGACAACGCACACCCCGCAAATCGACAGCCCCAGTCAAAAAAGGAGAAAGTTCCACCGATTCCGGAAGTTCAAAATCTCTGTATTTTTCGCAAAAACGCACAATGTCAAGAGCAAAGCGTTCTGGATGCGCAAGCCACTCCCCCAAATTTTCTGGGAAAAGCTCCTTGGGGAGCCTTTGAACGAGCGACAGGGCTTTTTCTGGTGAAAAAACGGCAAATTCGGAATTAGAACGGCAAAAAATTCCCCAAAAAAGATGTCCGAGCAAGAGTCTCAGCGAAGCGCCCAAATCCGGCGAATTCCGGTTCGCATCCAGCCACCGTTCCAATGGAGAGCGTTCCTGCTGATTTACATTTGCCATTTTGCCGTAAAATCTCCGAAAAGAATATAGCAATATTCCATTTGCATTTCTATATTTGGCCGCAAGCATAAAAATGCAAAAGGTTTAAAAATGGCTCAGTATATTCTCGATATTCTCTTTGTCCTTTACGTCATTGCCGGCATAGGACTCATCACCTATGGGTTCAACTGCTACTGGAGCATCTACCTCTTTTTAAAAAACAGCCGCCGAGTGCGACTGGCCGACCGTAAAAATCTGCTGCAATTTTACCGCGACCACAAAATGGACGAACTGCCGATGGTCACGACTCAATTGCCGGTTTACAACGAAGCCAATTGCGTTGAACGTTTGATCGATGCCGTTTGCGCCATCGACTATCCGAAAGACAAGCACGAAATCCAAGTTCTCGACGATTCCACGGACAATTGTTACGAAGTCACCAAACGCAAGGTTGAAGAAAAACGCGCGGAAGGTTACGACATCAAACTTATCCACCGCACAAACCGCCAAGATTTTAAAGCGGGCGCGTTGAAAGCCGGCGTTGAACAGGCAAAAGGCGAATTTTTGGCCATTTTCGATGCAGATTTTGTTCCTCAAAAAGACTTCCTCTTGAAAACGATTCCCTACATGGTGATGGACTCCCGAATTGGCCTTGTACAGGGCCGCTGGGGCCATTTGAACCGTACCGCATCTGGTTTGACGTTAGCGCAATCCATCGGTATCGACGGTCACTTTGTCGTAGAGCAATCCGCCCGCAGCTGGGGAAACCTGTTCATGAACTTCAACGGAACAGCAGGCGTTTGGCGTAAACAGGCAATTATCGACGCCGGTGGCTGGGAAGGCGATACGCTGACAGAAGACATGGACCTTTCTTACCGCAGCCAGCTGGCCGGTTGGAAAATGAAATTTGTCTTCGATGTGATTGTCCCCGCAGAACTCCCCGACGACATCAACGCCTTCAAAGCGCAGCAATTCCGCTGGGCCAAAGGCTCGATTCAAACAGCCATGAAAGTTTTGCCGAAAGTCTTCAAGGCAAAAGTTCCTTTCCGCATCAAACTGGGCGCCTTCCTCCACACGACGCATTATTCCATTCACCCCTGCATGCTCTTTACCGCTTTGTGCGCCTATCCGCTCCTCGCTTGGTATGAACCTGTTTCCGATTTGCCCACATGGGTATTCTCCATTGGTTTTGCCCTCATCTTTTTAGCGGCAATCGCACCATCAACCCTTTACTTCGTTGCCCAGCGTTGTTCCGGCTATACCGGATGGAAAATGCGGATGCTCACACTCCCCGTGTTGATGGCCATGGGCGTAGGCATCGCCATCAGCAATACCCACGCATGGTTTTCTGCCGTATTGGGATCAAAGGGTTCCTTTGTCCGAACCCCGAAAACAGGTGGAAAAAAGACCCATTTCCGTCAGAAATTCCCCTTCCTCGCTTTTTTGGAAGTCGCCGTGGGCATCTATTGCGTTTTGGGACTCATCGCCTATATCGGAGCCAGAAAATTCATCATCGGTCCTTTCTTGGCTCTTTATGCCATCGGCTTTTTAGCGGTTGGCGCATTGAGTTTCATTCAATATTTTCAAAATTTGGTGGACATGCGCAAAGAATCGCGGGAACGCCAAAAACAAGACAACTGATATTCAATTGGCGGAAAGCACTTTCTTATTCTCCGTTTTCCAGTTCGTCAAAAGCAGACTTCTCTTCCCGTGCAGGAAAAGAAGTCTTTCTGTAAAAAAAGTTCAGGCAGCCACCTGAATTTTTTTATTATTTCATCATGTTTGAATCCATCCTTTTAGGCCTGCTCCAAGGCCTCGCCGAATTTCTCCCCATATCCAGTTCCGGACATTTGGTCCTTGGCAAGAATTTGCTCGGCATGAAAGAAGTCGGAATGTTCTTCGACATCATGCTGCATGCAGGAACACTGTTTTCCATTTTTGTCATTTTTCGAAAAAAAATTTGGAACATTCTCGTCGGATGCATCAAACGCGATCCGGTTCAATTAAAAGAAGCTGGCTACATTGTACTAGCTTCCATTCCGACAGCAATCATCGGACTTGGATTTAAGGATCAAATTGAATCCTTTTTCACCAATCCCCGCGCCGTTTGCATAGCCCTGCTCTTCACAGGAACGATTCTTTTCCTTTCCAAATGGGCAAAGACCGGAGCGAACCACCCCGAAGAACCCGGAGTTCAAATGAACTGGTGGCGCGCCATTCTCACGGGAATCACCCAAGGCGTAGCCTGCATTCCCGGCATCAGCCGCAGCGGCTCCACCATATCTTCGATGCTTTTCCTTGGAGTTAACCGCAAATACGCCGGTGAATTTTCATTTTTAATGAGCATTCCCGCCGTGGGCGGAGCTGCGTTGATTGACTTCATCAAATGGTTCAAATGCCAGACGTATAATCCAATAGAAAATAAGGAAATGATTCTTCATTGCGCAAATAACGACACGTTTTCTGCAGCCCTTCTCGTTGGAATGTTCGTTGCTTTCACTGCGGGAATTTTCGCCCTCAAATGGCTGATGAACTTTGTACAAAATGGAAAGTTTCACTACTTCTCCTATTATCTGTGGACCGCCGGAATTTTGGGCCTTTTATTCATCAAAGCTTAACGATTTTAAAATTTTCCCAACCTCAAGGTAAAACGAAGGATGCGCAAGCATCCTTTTTACATCATGTTGCGCAGCCCGGGCAAACACCGCAACAACAAAGTCACCCCCAAGGAAAGCGAAAAAAAGACAACAGCGGCAAGGGGAACCGTAAAAACCGGATGCGGATTCAACAAGGACAAATCCGTACTGTAAAAAAGTTTGATGAACAGCGGGTGAACCAGATACACGCCCAGCATACACTCCGAAATACGCAAACGGCTGTGATTCTTCATTCCCCTGTAATGTTCCCGGACGAAGCAAAAAATCCCCGCCGCCATCAAAAAAGTCATCGGTCGGAAATTCCCCAAAAAATATTCATTGGGCCTTGCGTGTTCCAAAGAAAAGTAAGTCGAAGAAAGGAATGCGACAGCCCACGAAAAAATCGCCGATGCGTAGAGAATTTTTCGCCACCGCGGTTTCAACCCATAATGGGCCAAATAAAATCCCGCCAGATAAAAACCGGCAAATGTGGAGCATCCCTGTATCCGGATATTCTTGTAAAGAGTAAAATCCGCGAGCCGTTCTAAGAGATGGTTCACCATGGGAAGCAACAGGCCAAAGCAAAAGAAAATACCGATGACATACAGCACCATTTGCGGCGATGCGTATTTTGTAAACACCCGCAACGGAGGAGTTAAAACATAAAGTCCTGCGAGTACGTAAAGGAACCACAGATGCGTTTGTGGCTGAGTAAACAACAGCAGCGGCGTGGCGAAAAGCTCCCCAAGACTTCCCCCTTCGGCAGCCACATTGACAACGCCATAAAAGACGACCCAAAATAGGAGCAGCAGCAAAATGCGGGGAAGATTTTTTGTGAAAATTTTTTTCGGCGGATGTGCATAATCCGGCGACAACATGAACGCGCCGCTGAGCATGAAAAAAACGCCCACGCCAAAACGGGCAATGCTGTTGAAAAAATTGAGAACCAGCCATTCATCCGTCTTTACCGGTGTAAAGTACCAGACCGATGTGACCGTATGCTGAAATACGACAGAAAACGCGGCAATCCACCTTAAGACATCACCGTAAAGTTCCCTAGTTTTTGCGCTGAATTTATCCATCGTTCTCACCTTGTCTATGCCTATTTTGGATAGCGGATGAAATTTACTCTAATCTATTCCAAATTTCAAAGCTTCATTTCATTCTCTTCCGCAATTGCGGATTTTCCATTTTCTTTGGCACGATTCTTGCATTTCTAGGCGTGGATTTAGAACAGTCCTCCGCAAAATTCGAGGAAATCCCCTGCAAAAGACTTTCTCGGATTTTGAGTTTTTCTTTTTGAAACACTGAACTGTTTTATTTTGAAACATCTATTGAATAAATGGAGATAAAATGGCTACTGAAAAGAAAGAATTCCAAACCGAAGTGCAGGATCTTCTCCACTTGATGATCCACTCCCTTTACAGCAACAAGGAAATTTTCCTCCGCGAACTGATTTCGAACGCGGCAGATGCCTTGGACAAGCGCCGCTTCCTTTCCCTTTCCGATTCCAAACTTTTGCCCGAAGGCACCCAGCTGAAAATAGACCTTTCCATCAATTCGACGAACAAGACTCTGACTGTCGAAGACAATGGCGTGGGAATGAACAAAGAAGATTTGGTCAATTGCCTGGGAACCATCGCCCGTTCTGGAACAAAGCATTTTGTACAAAACCTCAAAGAGGCAGACAAGACGAATGTCGATCTCATTGGGCAATTCGGCGTGGGCTTCTATTCCGCTTTCATGGTGGCGAACAAAGTCGAAGTCCTTTCCCGGAAAGCGGGCGAAGAATCGGGATACCTTTGGAGTTCTGACGGTTCGGGCTCTTATGAAATTTCCGACATGCCCAAACAAGATGTAGGAACTAAGATCACCCTTTACTTGAAAGATGGTGAAGACTTCTCGGAATTTTCGACAGAATGGGGCGTGGAATCCATCGTCCGCAAATACAGCGAATTCGTTTCTTACGGCATCTATTTGCACCATGAGCCGACAAAGAACGACAAAGGCGAAATGGAAACGAAAGAGCCTACCCGTCTGAACGACAAGCCGGCTCTTTGGCGTCAAAGCGCAAACGAAATCAAAGAAGAACAATACAAGGAATTCTATGCGACGGTCTCTCACGAAGGCGGCGAGCCGCTGGCATGGAAACATTCCCACGCCGAAGGTTCTCAAGAATTTTGGACTTTGACTTACATTCCGGCGAAAGCGCCGTTCAACATTTGGCAAAACGACCGCATCAACGGACTGAAACTTTACGTCAAAAAAATTTTCATCATGGATGATTGCAAGGATTTGCTGCCGCCATGGCTCCGCTTTGTCCGCGGTGTCGTCGACAGCGAAGATTTGCCGCTGAACGTTTCCCGTGAAATTCTCCAGTCCAACAAGATCATCACGACGATTCGCAAACGCGTTATCAAGGATGTCCTCGACAAACTTTCTGAAATCAAAGAAAAGGACCGCGAAAAATACGAAGCCTGGTGGAAAGAACTCGGCATGGTTCTGAAAGAGGGCTTCTACATGAACTGGGAACATCTCGATGAACTGAAAAAGCTCACGCTGTTCCGCACGACAAAATCCGGAGATAAATTCACAAGCCTTGAAGAATACGTGAAAAACATGCCGAAAGAACAAAAGGAAATTTACTTCCTTATCGGCGAGAACAAAGACGCCATCGCAGCTAGTCCGATTCTCGAAGCGTACAAGAATAAAGGCTACGAAGTCCTCTTGCTTTCTGATCCTATCGATGAATTCATGATGAACGCTCTGACGGAATTCGACGGGAAGAAATTCCACGACATCAGCCGCGGAGACGTCGATTTTGAAAAGACCGAAGACGAAAAGAAAGCGGAAGAAGCTTCCAAAACCGAGTTCAAGGCTCTTTGTGAAGAACTTCAAAAGACTCTTGATAAAAACATCAAGGAAGTTCGCGTATCGTCCCGCTTGAAAGACAGCCCGTGCTGCCTCGTCACGGATGAAGCTGCCATGAGCCATCACATGGAGCGCATGATGTCCGCCATGGGGCAGACCGTGACCAAATCCAAGCGTATTCTTGAAATCAACCCGGAGCATCCGATTTGCAAAATGTTGAAAGAAAAAGTTTCAAAGAAAGAACCTCTCGAAGATTGGCCGAAAGCCCTTTACGGCGAAGCGGTCCTCGCCGAAGGTTCCCAACTTGAAAATCCGGGCGAATACGTTCAAGCTATCAACAAATTGCTTTCGGCACAAATCCGTTAAACGTTCACATTCCTCATCGAAGCCGTCTTATATTCCAAGACGGCTTTTATTATTTTAAAAATGATGTACTCCGCAGAATCCCTTTTTCAAAAAGCTCAAAAACTTTTAAAGGAAACGTTTGGATACAAAGCGTTTCGCCCCGCCCAAGAAGCGGTTTTAAAACAGCTGTTCGCCGGCAAAGACACACTAGCCTTGTTACCGACTGGTGGGGGAAAATCCATCTGCTACCAGATTCCCGCTCTCGCTCTTCCCGGGATATGCATCGTCGTTTCACCTCTGTTAGCCTTGATGAAAGACCAAGTCGACAACCTCTCCGAAAACGGAGTTTCTGCCGCCGCGCTCAACAGCCACACGACAAAAGAAGAAGCTCAGGAGATTTGGAGAAAAGCGGTCCGGGGCGAATTGAAATTGCTCTACCTTTCACCGGAGCGCATCCAGTTCGAATTAGAAAATCTTCTTTCGAAAATAAAAATTTCCTTGTTCGCCATTGACGAAGCGCATTGCATTTCGCAATGGGGACACGATTTCCGGCCCGAATACACCGAACTTTACACCCTGCGAAGACGATTTCCGCAGATTCCGCTGATTGCACTCACCGCCACAGCCGACGAAGTCACCCGAAAAGACATTTTACAACAGCTTTCCATTCCCAAAGAAAACATCGTCTTGTCGAGTTTCGACAGGCCCAACTTAAGCCTTTCTGTTAAGATCAATTACAGAAAACGGGAAAAGCTCCGGGAAATCGAAGGATTTCTCAAGCGCCACAAAAGGGACAGCGGCATCATTTATTGTCTTTCTCGCAAAGGATGCGAATCATTGGCAAAAGAATTGCGGGAACTTTCTTTCCGAGCTGAAGCTTACCATGCTGGGCTTGAAACTCAAGAAAGAATCCGCATTCAAGAAGATTTTATAAGCGACCGGATTCAAATCGTCTGTGCGACGACCGCTTTCGGCATGGGAATCGACAAACCCGATATCCGCTACGTCATCCATTACAACACGCCCAAAAACATGGAGGGTTATTATCAGGAAATCGGACGCGCCGGGCGTGACGGAATGCCATCAGAAACTCTCCTGTTTTACTCGGACAAAGACATGGTGCAATTGGCCAAATTTGCGGAAGAGAGTGGCGAACGGAATGTTCAAATTGAAAAGCTCCACCGCATAGAACATTATGCGACAAGCCCTATTTGCAGAAGACGCATTCTGCTGAGTTATTTTGGCGAAACCTTTGACCACGACTGTGGAAATTGCGATATTTGTCAAAATCCTCCGCAACGGTTCAACGGCACCATCCTGGCGCAAAAGGCGCTCTCAGCCATTGCTCGGACAAAAGAATCCGAAAACGCCCAAATGATTGTCGACATTCTCCGGGGGAATCGCCCTGCCGAATTACTCGCAAAACATTACGACACTCTCAAAACATTCGGAGCCGGGAAAAAGACTCCGGCGGCAAAATGGAACGCTTATCTGATGCAACTTTTGCATTTGGGAGCCATTTCCAAAAGTTACGCCACCGACCAGCATCTTTCCATCACGCCCTATGGATGGGAAATCATCCGCGGACAAAAAACATTGGAACTGGCGCTAATCCGCGACACGGACTCCGCTGCCAAAGTGCAAGAAGAAAAGCCCACTTTGCAAAACGAATTGTTCGAAGCACTTCGCGTACTCCGTTTGGATTTGGCCAAAAAGGAAAATCTTCCCGCCTATGCGATTTTTAACGACAAGACTCTTTCTGAAATTGCCTTGCAAAGGCCGATAACACTAGAAGAATTTGCAGACATTCCGGGAGTCGGTTCCTATAAACTGAAAAAATATGGGAAAATTTTTATTCAAGAGATCCTTCGAAATTCTTAACGTTGAACTTTCTGACATTCCCATTTTGTAAACAGCTTCCTTTCGCAGAAAAGGCACGCCGTCTGCAAAGCGGTGTCGAGCGAAGCCTCTTTTTGCGAAAACAGCTCGCCTTTGCCGCCTAAACCGTGTAAAAATCAACACAACCGCAGAAAAGGCTTTCCGTGCGAAACCCATCAACGAAAGATTCCTCATTTCACATTCTTCATGAATTATGAATTACCGCCAAAATTCCAAATTCTCCTTCCCCACCCATTTTCCGCTTTTTGTATCTTAGGAGCAATGAAATTTAAAAAGCCCCTTCTTGCCGTTTTTATCTTTTTCGCTATTTTTGCCGCAACATCTTGTTCCGACAGTTCCAACAGCGACGACTTCCGCTTTGAACGCGCCGTTCAAGACCTGTCCATTTTAAGAGGGTGCGCCTCCAAAAGTGACACGACTTCTTTCTGTTACCGCCTGCGCTGGCGGATTCCCATTGAAACCGAAGCCCTTGTCCGTTTTCACGTTTGGATAGACACGACTTACGTTGGCGATTCGGCAACAGACGTTCCTAGCGGCGCAAAAGAACATTCGATTCAAATTCCCTTTGAAAACGCAGAAAAACTTTACGACACGCTGGATTTAACGCAACATGTCAAAGATTTTCTTTCACAAGACAGTTTAGCCATCGCTATCTGGAGCGAATACAACGACGGCGGCGAATCCGGCGACATTCAGCACATTTACGTCCACTTCGGCGACGATCTCGCCCCATCCCTCGTGACGATTTCCGATTCCGTCTGGACAACCGGAGTGGCGATAGACTGGTCTAGGCCAACCGACCAGCGCGATTATTATATGCCAGAAAGCCTTTCCGGCCCCATCGCCGGCTACAATGTGCTCCTTTGGGCCGAAAATGAAACCCAAGACATCCGCAATGCAAAAGTGAAAATTTTACACGATGGGAAAACGGATTCCACCGGAAAAGATTTTTGGCTAAGGCATCACCGTTTCCGCTACACAAACGATTCCATTTGGATAGACACGACTTCGTCTTCTTCTAAAAATTATTTGCGCATCGCCGTCATCGACGGAAAGGGGTTTAATTTTTCATCCGACAGCGCAAACCGTTTTCGCATGATCGTCGAAGGTCTTAGTCCCGAAAGCAATTACACAATAGGCGTCATCGCCTGGGATTCGGCGGGAAACGCATCCGGTTCCGGCTCTGTCAAAACGAACCAGCTGTTCATGACTACTGATAAAGTGGCTCCTCTCATGGCAAACCGTCTTTGGACACGGCCCGATACAGCCGACCCTTCCCGTACCCATCTTGATTCCAACCGCATTCTTATTTATTGGCCGCGCAGCGTGGATCCCCTCTCTGATACAAGCGGAATTTCTGCCGACTCCACCATCCGCATTCCCAACGGATGCTTTGAATCTCTTTGCTTCCGTCATGTCAAAAGTTACACTGTAGAACTTTGGAACGGCTCTGCGTGGCAAACGGCAAAAGGCGCCGGCGGAATATCTTCCGAAAAATACACAGACTCTTATTCCATCGACGGCGACTCGATGAACGTGACAGCAAACGGTGCCTACGTTGCCGACACCATCCGCTGGGTAATCCCCGGTGACACTCTAATTCTCCGGGTCCGCTCCATGGACTCTTCGGGATATTATTCCAAAGCTCTTGTCGATACCGTTTTCGTTTCCAAAGGCCCAGAAGCCGATTTGGAATGTCCAAAAGGATTTGTCCCCGTGCGCACAAACGATTCTACCCGTTTCTGCATGGAAAAATTCGAGCACATGGATTCCGATTCCACGTTCGCCCACAACGTTCTTTACACAGAAGCGGTCAAGGCATGCGAGTCTATGTCCGCAGACGGATTTTCCATTTCCCTTTGCAAATCCAACGATTGGAAGGGCGCCTGCATGGCCCAGGGAAAATCTTCTTACGGGCTCATCGAAGAAAGCGATTTTTCGGCAGCGGAATTTCTCTACCGCAATTGCGGCGTTGGTACAGACGATTCCCTTTCGGCCATGACTTTTTCTAACCGGGACAAACTTTGTGTCAGTCCAGATGGAATCCGCAATCTGTCTGGCGGCTTCCAGGAATGGGTCATTGGCACATCCGACACGCTGCCTTATATTCTCCGCGGCTCCAGCTACGTTTATTACACAGGAGACTCCAGAGAATCCCTTTCCAAGTGTACTTCGTATTTCATTCCGAACCGTTCCCGTGCCGGTTACACACAAGATTCCGTCTATCTTTACCGCGAAGGGGCAAAAGTCGACACCAGCTATGTCCAAGACACCTTGCGGACGCTGTACAAAATCTTGACGCAAAAAGATTTTACCGACACAATCCAGTTCTTCAAAGTTTCTAACGCCGATGGAGATTCTCTTGGTGAAGATTACGCTCCAATTTCCGAATACAGACGCGGAGGTGAAAAATGGCTCAAGGCGCTAGCCGGCAATCTGACATACGAGCCTATCCGCACAGAAGCGGTTTTCTTCACCGGAAAAGAAGTTTCTTACCGGGGTGCCGCTGCATTCTACACAGATCCATCCATTTCATTCCGCTGCTGCGCCTATCCAGAAAAATAACCGTCCCGGATTCCGAACGGCGTTAAAAGAATCCAGTTTTCAAATTTCACTCTATCCGCACGATTGTTGGAAAGGGTGCGTTCAAATGTTACAAGAAGCAGCAAAAAGCCTATTCTTTGCAATGGATGTTTGTCACTTCGATAATCCGGCAAAATGGGGAATTTCACCTCCCGATTTTTTGTCAGTCTTTGAAATACGACTTTGTCGCCAATTTTTTTGTGGGGAAAATCGGCTTTGATGTTCTGCTGACGCATAGAAGACGGGGTTCCTAAAGCAGTGTCCATCAGATGAACAATCATTTTTTCAAGGGCGTTTTCAGCGATACGTTCAATACAAAAGCGACTTTTCAAAGAACGGCTAAATATTCAAGACCAATGCAAGCAAAACGGCAACGCCCCACGCACCCGTTTTTTCCGTAAAATATCGATGGGAAAGTACCTCCAAAACCATCCAACTGCCCAACAGATTTTCATTCAAAAATTTCCAATAGTTTCGGATGTTGAATCCCACTCCAAGCGCCAAAGAGAGCTGTCCAACGCCCGCCGTGCTGTATTCCACTCCCGCGCTCCCCGTCACCGCCCAGTCTTCACTTAACCGATACCCCGAACCAACGGAGAATCCTCCGGAAAATCCATCCAAATCGTATTCATTGTTACAGCCCAAAATTTCCGCTTTCTTTTCGTCAGAAACTCCAAACTGGTTGCCTGAATTTTCTTCTTTCTCTTCGCGAATTTCCGAAAGGCTTGTCGTTTCAAATCCGAACATCGGACTGATAAACACAGACCAATCCGGTGACAGCAACCCGTGCAACCGCAAATGGGTGTGGTAACGCTGGTAAATCATCATGTACTGTTTGTCAATGTTTCCGCCATACATGCGAACAGAGCCGCCCGCACTCAAAAACGGCGCGTAATAATATTCAAGCGTTCCCTGCCACTGTGCCAAGGTATTGCATTTTTTTCCACTCGGAAAAAGCGCTCCGGCCCCAAGTCCCACACCAAATCCCTGTTGTTGGTAACTGGTTTCCCTCGGCAACGGAATTCCCCCGTCGTGAACCTTCCCCGTATAAAAAAACGCATCCGAATTTTCACCCGACCAAATAGACGGACAAATCACCAAAAGGATCACTGCAATTTTTTTCATGAATGCGTTCACTAGTTTAAATCTAGGAATAGTCTTCCCAATTCAGCAAGCGAAAATTTTCAATTTGAGGAAAAGAAATCACCACCATTCAAAAAATTTCCCTTTTCCACGGCTTTGTCAACTCATTTTATAGGCAATTTTTAAAACAGCACCAAAACAGCCTTCCCCAATTTTTATCTTTGGAAAGTCTCTTTCCATTTTAAAACGCCACGCAACCAAGTTGCCAACAAAACTTTGAGTGTGTATGAAATACAAGAAACTCATTCCTCTTTGCATCATCACGGCATTTTCCCTTTCTTCGGCAGTCCTTGACTTGCCCAACGCTCAACCCAAAGTGGATGCGGATTATTGGAAGAACGCTTTGGATAAAACTTGGCAAGGAATGATCCGCCGCAACATCGACCCTTATGAAAACGGCAAAGGACTCATTCACCGTCCCAAAAGCGAAACGCCGGGAGATGCCGTCAGCGAAGGCGTCGGCTACGGAATGCTTGTCGCTTTATTCGCCGATGACCAAGAACACTTCAACAGCATTTGGGAGGCTGCAAACCAAAAAATGTGGGGAGGTTGCTATTACAACTGGCAAATGGCTCCCAACGGCAATATTGCTGGAACAGGTGCGGCATCCGATGCCGAAGAAGATGTGGCATTGGCGCTGATTTTTGCAGACAAGCTTGTTTCTGCTGGAAAATGGAAAGATTACGTTTCTACAAAGTTCTCCTATCGCTACGCCGATCACGCCCAAAAAATCCTCAATTGCATGTGGGACACACATCAAATCACAGACAACGGAATCCTCGCTCCAGGGGCAGGTTGGGGCGGATACGATTTTGTAAACCCCGGCTACTTTTCCCCGGCGTGGTATAAAATTTTCTCCCAATTCGACAGCAACAAAGATCGTTGGACAAAGGTCGTTGACAAAAGTTACGAGATTCTGAAAAATAGTCCCGCATATGATCTGGGAATGATTCCCGACTGGATGCAGCCTAGTGGCGGATGGGTGACGGGCGGCTTAGGATACAACGCTTACTTCGACAGCCGCGCCTTTTTTAAAGACGCCATCCGAATTCTATGGCGCATCGCCATCGACGCCGTATGGTTTGACGAACCCCGCGCCAAGGAATTTTTGAAAAATTCGCTGAAATTCATCAATGGAAAAGGCGGCGCGCCGGCAGCCAACTACTATCAACTAGAAAATCCTGGCGAACTTTTGCCCGAAAAGGACATTTGGACCGACTTCAACGACAAAAAAAATCCCGACACATGGCGTTACCGCCGCGAACACAGCCATTTGACAATCGGCATGTGGGCCACAGCGGCTTTGGCCGTAGGCGAATCCGCTGACCGAATCGCATTCAGCGAAGAAATGGGAAAATTCTACGAAGGCGGAGACTACTTTGGCCTTGCAGTAGACTCCTCTGGCGCCTTAGAAGACACTTTGCACAACGAAATGTACTTTGACCAGTTCCTCGCTTGGTTCGGCACAGCGATGATGAGCGGGACATTCGTAAACGTCATTGACGCCATCGACAACCCCAAACAGGCGACCCCCGGCGACCATTCTTCGCTCACCGCAAATTCTAGAGTGGCACCAACCTCTTCGCATTCAAAAAATGATATACAGCTGTCCCGGTTCGGATCAGACGTGCTTTTCTCGACAAAAAAGCATTCCCGATGGCGCATTTACACCATCACTGGGCACGAGATAGCCTTCTCCTCCGGTGCCGAATTCCTATGGAAAAACGCCCAACGGGGAATCTACATCGTGACGGCCCAAGGGAACGGCTTCCGCTATGCAAAAAAAATTTCCATCCACTAGTTTTTAAATTCGACTAGCGAAAATGCAACAGTCCGCAGCATTTTCGTCATCGACCTCCAGCTCTGAAAACAGATTTTCCGATGTCGTTCTAATCCAACTAAACTTTCCAAAGAGATTTTCCGGAAAATTCTTGACAATGGTTCCAATTAAAGCTATCTGTACAGAACATTTAAAGCAGAATCAGTGGAGGTCGCATGAAAAAGCTTGTTGCAATTTGTTTTCTTTGGGTTGTAGCCGTTTTTGCAGAAACGCCCGTTCACGATGGATTTTTTCTGAACATGCAATTAGGCTACGGTCTTTACGGAACAACCGTCCAAAACAATTCTTCAAATTTGGATTCTTATAATTCCCTGGCCACAAACTACTCCATGAAATTCGGCGGAGCTTTGACTCCCCATCTCGTATTGTACGGAACATTCGCCTTCACAGCAGGCTTTTCAATCGACGACGATTACGATGACGATGTCGACGAATTGAACGCCCTGCAACTTTTTATAGGACCCGGCATTCTTTTTATCCCATGCACCAGTGGACCCCTGAACAATTTCTTTATTGGACTTGCGGCTGGGCCCACCATTGAAGGAATTACCTCATCCGAATCATTTTATTACGAAGGTCTTTGGGAAGATGATTCTTTTACCGGTTACGGATTTGCCGTCCAACTCGAAGTGGGAAAAGAATGGTGGGTCAGCAAAAACTGGTCGCTTGGAATAGTCGGCACATACCGTTTCAACTACGCTCAAGACGAAGATTATTCTTCCATCGATTGGCACACCAACGTGTTTCTTTTGCAATTCACCATTTCGCGGAGCTGATTACAGCAAACGTTTTCCCTCAGATGAATGTAGATTGAGCTTATGGAATTCAGCTTTTTCTACAGGTTAGCTTGTGCGCTGGCCATCGGCTTGATTATTGGCCTGCAACGGGAAAATACGTTTCAGAACGACGAAGAACACCCGGCGGGAATCCGTACGTTTGCCGTGACAGGAATCCTTGGCGCACTAGCTGCGCTGATGTCGATTCAGATGGAATCCGCAGCCCCCTTCGTCGGCCTTTCCCTAGTCCTCGGAATTGTCTTGTCGGCAACCCATCTTTCGTCTGGGACAAAATTCCGAACAGGCATCACGACAAGCGTATCCATGCTAGCCGTTTTCATGCTAGGTGGGCTTTGCCAATACGGAAAAGTGGCAGAAAGCATCGCCGTCGCGGTATGCATTTTGGGACTTCTCGCCCTAAAAGATTCTCTGCACGCCTTCGCCCACAAGGTTTCTAAAGAAGACATTGTTGCGACACTCAAATTCGCCCTGATTTCCGCCATCATCCTCCCCATTCTCCCCGAAAAATCTTATGGACCTCCGGGGCTAGAAGTCGTTTCTCCCTATAAAGTTTGGATTTTCGTCTGTTTTATTTCGGGAATTTCATTCGTCGGCTACATCCTGATTAAATGGATTGGACCCGGAAAAGGCATTGGACTAACCGGACTTTTCGGCGGACTCGCTTCCAGTACGGCGCTCACGTTGAGCCTTTCACGGCGGAGCCGGGAAAATCCGGAATATTCGGACTCCCTGGCCATGGGAGTCGTTATTGCCTGGTCGGTGATGTACTTGCGCCTTTACCTGATTTGCGTCGCACTTTTCCCTCATGCTGCGGCAAAGCTTTCCATTGCGCTTCTCATTCCGCCCCTTCCCGGTCTCTGTTACGCAGGATTCCTGCACTTAAAAAACAAGCGCAAGCACGCAGTCCAAGTCACCCATTTTACAAATCCTTTCGAACTGTTGCCGTCCATCAAATTCGGACTCGTTTTTGCCATCGTCCTGTTTATCGCCAATGCCGCCCAAAAATACTTTGGCAGCGACGCATTATTCGCTTCGAGTTTTATCACCGGTTTAGCCGAAATGGATGCGATAACGCTTTCCATTTTAGAAATGGCAAAACAAACGTCTATTTCGGCCAATGCAGCAGTCAAAGCGATAGCCATTGCCGGACTTGCGAATACGCTTGGGAAATGTTTGTTGGCAAGTTTTTTGGGCGATTCTAATTTGCGCAAAAGGATTCTCCCGGCGACAGCAGTTATCGGAATTCCCACATTAGTGCTCCTTCTTTTTGTTCTTTGATTCGATGTTGTAAAACATTACAACACTTTTTCATCAAAGCCCCTACTCAATTTTCCCAATCACTTCTAGATTTTGAGCTGGGGACACCCATCACAATATTCACTATCACACACACCTGCGGCCATTTCCAAAAAGGAAATGGTCGTTTTATTTTCCAAGCTTTGAAAATACGCCAAATTTCGCATTTTAGCGATCCAAAATAAAAAAATTCGCCCATTTTCAATTAATTTGTACTAAAAGGACGGATTTTTGAAAAATCTTTCTATATTTGTCCTCGAAAATCAACAAGAGGTATTTTCAATGTCAACAGTTATCCGTCTCGCCCGTTTCGGCAAACGTCACAACTCCGTTTATCGCGCAGTCGTCATCGACAACCGCAGGGCCCGTAACGACAGTTTCATCGAACAGGTCGGATTCTACGATCCGAACCACAAGCAGCCCGTCATCACTTTTGACCAAGAAAAGGTTCTCAAGTGGTTGAAGACCGGTGCGCAGCCGTCCGACACCGTTCGTTCCCTCCTCAAGAAAGTCGGCATCATGGACTTGTTCCACGAAATCAAGGCTGGCCGTTCTATCGATGGCAAGACCGCCACTCCGCGTCCCGACAAGGCGAAAAAAGTGAAGCTCGGTCCCAAGGCCAAGGCTCGTCTCGAAGCAGAAAAGGCCGCCAAGGAAGCTCCGGCTGAAGAAGCACCTCAGGCTTAATCGTCATTTATACGCGCAAAGCCCTGTGCCGTTTTTTTGCACGGGGTTTTTCTTTGAAACATGGAAATCGCAGCAGAAAAAGATTTGGTTGTCGTCGGTCACTTGATGCGCCCTCACGGATTCCGGGGGGAAATCAAGTGTGCGCCGGAAACGCATGACAAAGATCGTTGCAAAAAATTTTCAACGGTCTATGCAAACATTGCGTCCGAAACGCTGCCCCTCGAAGTCGAATCAGCCCGCGTCGCAGGCGACATCTGGCTGCTCAAGTTCAAAGGATACGATTCTCTCGAAGCGGTCCGAAGCCTTGTCAACGCCGACATTTGCATTCCTTTCGAAGAGCGGCTCCCCGCCCCAGAAGGCATGTATTATTTTTCGGACTTGGAAGGCTTCTCCGTCATTGGCGACAACGGAACGGTCATCGGAAAAGTTCTTTCCGTCGAACGGTTGCCGAGCGTCAACGCATTCCGTTTTACATACAAAGGAAGCGAAGTCCTCGCCCCGTGGATTAAGGAATGCGTCGGAGAAATCGACAGCGGAAACCGCACGGTAAACATTTCGGAAAAGTTCCTCGACGAACTTTTTGGAAGGCGGGTCGGATGTTGAATATCGAATGCATCACCCTTTTCCCCGAAATGTTCTCTCCGATGGAACATTCCATTGTCGGCAGAGCCCAAAAGAATGGACTCTTTTCGTTCAAGACAATCCAGTTGCGCGATTTCGCCATCAACGACTACGGTCAAGTCGACGATTCCCCTTACGGCGGCGAACCGGGCATGGTGCTTCGCCCAGAACCGCTTGCAAATGCCATCAAGAGCACTCGCGTCAAGGAAAACGGCGGCAAAGTCGTTTACCTGACCGCAGACGGCATCCCCCTTTCGCACCAGATAGCCCAAACCCTTTCTTCCGAAAGACATTTGGTGCTTGTCTGTGGGCATTACAAGGGCATCGACGAACGCATCCGCGAAAATTACATAGACTTGGAAATTTCCATTGGCGATTTTGTCGTCAGCGGCGGAGAACTTCCCGCCATGCTTTTGACCGACGCCATTGTGAGACTTTTACCGGGGGCCCTCGGCCATAAAGAATCTGGAGAAACAGATTCCTTCGCCCAAGGCGCTCTCGGTTGGCCAGTCTATACCCGGCCAGAAGTTTTCGAAGGGAAAAAAGTTCCCGAAACGCTCCTTTCCGGGCATCACCAACGCATTTCCGAGTGGAGACGGGCAAAATCTTACGAAAGAACGCAAGAAAGACGCCCGGACATCTACGAAAAACTCCAAATAGATACTAAATTTGGCAAACCATAACAGAGGTCACAGAACATGTCCCTTAATATCGAAGCGATTCAACAAGAAAACACGAAAACGGATATCCCGGCCATCCGCACGGGCGATACCATCACGGTCAACGTGAAGGTCATCGAAGGCTCCAAGGAACGCATCCAGCCGTTCAAGGGCGTTGTTATCCAGCAAAAGAATTCGGGTGTCGGTGCGACAGTCACAGTCCGCAAAATGACAGACGGCGTGGCCATCGAACGCATTTTCCCGGTTCACAGCCCGCGTATCGCCTCTCTCGAAATCAACCGTCCCGGCAAAGTCCGCAAGGCTCGCATCTATTACATGCGCAAGCTCTCCGGCAAGGCCGCCCGTATCGAGAAACGCGAAGATTAATTTCTGACGGCGGTTTCCCGTTGAATCCGGGCAATCCCGAAGAAGACTTTCAGAAAGTTCCGCTTGAACGAACTGTCGTGCAAGCGGGTTTTTCTGTTTTAAAAAAAGGTGAAATTCCGTCCGCAATGCTGTTTGTCGAAGAAGGCGAATTAGAAGCGTTCGACGACGAAAAGATTCTTTACAACATTCCCCAAGGCTCTCTGCTCGGAGTCACCTCCGTCATGGATGGCGCGCCTTACCCTAGCCATGTCCGCGCCGGCAGACCGGCTACCGTTGTCAAAATCGGCAAATCGGAAATGGCGCAAGTGCTGAAAACGGCACCCCATTGGCTTCTATCCGTCATCAATTCACTTTCAAACCGTTCTCGCGAACTGAAACAAGCCGCGTCCCACCCCATTTACACAAGTCCACTGGAAAGTTTCGCCAAGTTTTTAGCTCTGCGAACCCATCGAAAGCCTCTAGACACGGCACTTGTTCTCAAAGAATTCATGTGGCAAACCCGTTCCGGGAAAAAAGAAACTATCGAAGCCCTTGAAGAACTTTGCCGCCGAAAATTCGTCAAACTAGAACCCTCCAAAGACGGCAAGCCGAATGCGCAAATGCTCACGGTCAAGCCGAAATTGCTGAACATCCTGGTCGAGTACCTCTCTTACGACCGCAAAAACGAAACATACCCGCCTTTTGGACTTTCCAAGCGGGAACGCGCCTGTCTTGAATTTTTGGGAATGGAAGATTCGCTGTTCACCCGTCCACGGGAAGAATGGCTGAAGCATTTGAAAATAGCCGATCCCAACGCCGATATCATTGCATGCATCCGATTCGTGGAATTGGGAATTTTTTCGGAAATTGAAAACTCGGACAAGCTCTTTTTGGAAACGGAAGTCCTCGATAAATACTTGAGCGCCATTCACGGCGAACGTAATATCAAGGGGATTTTATGAAGAAATTGGCTCCGCGCGACATTTTGTTCCGGGAAGGCGAAGCGGATGGCAAGCTTTACTTTATCCGCAAAGGCAATTTAATCGTCCAAAAAAAAGAAGGTTCAAAAATCCGGAGCGAAGGAATCCTTGGGCAGGGAACTGCCGTTGGAGAAGCGTCCCTGTTATTCGGCGAGCCCCACCCTTTTACGCTTCGCGCCATGGAACCCGTCGAAGCCGAAGAATTTTCAAACGCCGAACTTTCTTTCGCATTGAAGTCCATGCCCGATTGGTTCAACCCCTTTTTGCATTTTTTGGCAGACAGAGTTCGCAACTTAGAAGCCAACAAGTCCCAATTGGACAAAATCCACGCTCTCCCAACACTCCTCTTTCTGTCGGCGAAACGTTTGAAACATGCGGAAAACGGCACACTGGAACTTTTTCCCTTGTTAGAAGATTTGAAAACAATCAACGGGATAGGTTTCGATGATGCCTTTGGACTTTTGCGGGCCATTTGCAAATTGGGAATGGCGGAACTCATCCCCGGAGAGCAGCCCCAAATCCGCTATTACCGCAGCCACCTGCCGGAACTTTTATACCGAACGCTACTGACCCGCATGGCGGGGAAAAACTTGCCCAACACGCTCCTTTCGGCAAACGATCAAACTCTATTGACCGCTTTTATTTCGGCGGCAAAGACAAAAGGTCGCGAAGACAACGGATCTACATCCATCTTCGCCAAGGATTTCTTTTCTACGTACCAAAAACTGTTCCCCGGACTTCACTTAAGCCGCCGCCAATTTGAAAACCTCATCCGTTGCGGTTATTTGCGGACCGTTCCAGATTTCGCTTCCGTTTCGGACATTCAAGCCGTGGAAAGCTTTTATGCTGACCTGGAATCGGTCAAAGACCTGACAGAATTGAACCGCGTTTATCCGTTGCTCGACAAACGGCTGCCCGAAGCGATGAAAAGCCGCTGACTTCCCGCAGAAATTTCTAAATTACCTCGCATCATTTCTACCAAAGGATTTTTATGAAGTATTCCCTCCTCATGACTCTCGCCCTTGCCGCATCCGCTTTTGCTGACGGAGCACAACAAACTCCCCAGCAAGGATCTGCCATCAGCATGTTCCTTCCGTTCATTCTGATGTTCGTCGTTATGTGGCTTTTCTTTATCCGTCCCAAGCAGAAAGAAATGAAGAAACTTGACGAAATGCGCAAGGCTCTTAAAAAGGGCGATCAGGTTTTGACTTCGGCAGGAATCATCGGCACGGTTTTCGCCATCGAAGGAACCATCGTTACGGTCAAAACCGGAAACGACACCAAGTTGGACTTCGAACAGGCCGCCATCCTCCGCGTCATCAACCCGGAAGCCCCCAAGGCCGACGAAAAGAAAGCGGCAAAGTAAATGGCCATTTTAGATATCAAAATTTACGGAAATCCTGTTTTGCGCACGCAATGCAAGCGCGTTGAACAGGTGACTCCCGAATTAGTCGAACTGGCCCGCAACATGTTGGAAACCATGTACGATGCCGGTGGAGTCGGTTTGGCGGCACCACAAGTCGGAGAAAATGTGCGTTTGGTCGTCATTGACCCGGCACGTCCCGATGAAGATGAAACTCCCGCTCCGCGCATTATCTTCAACCCAGAGTGGGGGGCCGAACCCGATTCAGAAGACGTTCCTTACGACGAAGGATGCCTTTCCGTTCCCGATGTTTTCTGCAACGTCAACCGCCCCGGGAAAATCTGGTTCCGCTACATGGACGAAAACGGACAGACCGTTGAAGAACACAACGTTGAAGGCCTCTTGTGCCGCTGCTTCCAACACGAAGCGGACCACCTGGACGGCAAACTTTTCGTCGACGTGATTTCTACCGCAGACCGTGAAATCAATCGTTCCCGACTCCGCGACATGGTCAAAAAAGAAAAGAAAAAGGCCGGCAACAAAAAATGAAGCGTCTTCCGCTGCTGTTTTTTTCAATGGGACTAGTCAGCTGTGCACCGCTCCCGCCGCTGGTGACGGACCCGCCCGAAGACACCCTATCTTCTTCGGTAGCCGTTTCCAGCTCCTCATCCGCCGTTTGGGTCGAAAGCTCTTCCTCAGCGGATTCGGTTGCGTTTGTTCCAATTGCTCCAGCCCCTGTCGAAGAAAATGCAGCCGAAGCGATTCTTACGACGTCGAACGACAAGGATATTCCCTCAATGGCTTTGCCCGAAAACCTCAAAAGAGATTTTCGCGTGGGCATTCTCGTTGGAAAATCCTCTGCGGAGATTTCCGGGAAAAATTACATAGTCGCCCCCACGGCGGATTCTTCCCAAGGAAAAATTCAATCAGGAACCATCAAGCTTTCCGCCAAAGGTGTCCGCGTTCAATTTTTAGACGACAAATCAGACTCTATCTGGATTTTTCCCGCCGACGAAAACCGCTTGTCTGTCAGTGGCAAGGAATATCGCGGAAAGATGCTTGCCGTAAACGTATCTGGAAAACTGAACGTCATCAACGTTCTCCCGGTTGAAGATTATCTGAAAGGTGTCGTTCCCCATGAAATTGGGAAATTGGACGAGTCCATGTTCGAAGCGCTCAAAGTTCAAGCGGTCGCCGCCAGAACTTACGCATACAGGCATTACAATTCCCGCGCTTCCTTGGGTTTTGACGTTTACGCAACCGTCCAGGATCAAGTTTACAATGGCAGCGAAGGCGAATCCCCCCTCCCCAGCGCAGCGATTGATTCCACAAGGGGAATCGTTCTTTCGCATGATGGCAACTTCATCGAAGCATATTACCATTCCACCTGCGGCGGCCATACAGAAGGCGTCGAAGTTTGGGGACTTGCTCCCGTGACCTACCTGAAAAGCCAGAGCGACATGAAAAACGACGACACGGCATGGTGTGCGGCAAGTTCTTATTCTTCGTGGAAAAAAGTTTTCAACGAAAAAGAATTGGTTTCCCTGTTCCAAAAAAATTTCAAAGAAGCCCGGGCCAGCGGAAAAGCAGAATTCAATGGAATTCAACAACTGGAAATCAAATCAAAATTTCCCGGTGGACGTATAGATGAACTTGAAGTTTTGACCGACAAAGGACTATTTACCGTAAAAGGCGACCGTGTCCGTTGGCTCTTCAAAGAGGGTTCCAAGATTCTCCCCTCTGCCCAATTTGACATTTCTAAGAACGGAAAAGTCTGGGTGCTAGACGGTTCGGGATTTGGCCATGGAATCGGAATGTGCCAAATGGGCGCCCGCGCCCGAGCCAAAGCGGGGCAAAGCTTCAAAGAAATTCTCGAAGCCTATTACCCCGGAGCAGCTCTTCAATGCATCGAAAAGTAGCCGTTCTCAGCGAAGGATGCGCAGCCAATTTCGGCGATGGCGAAGAAATCGGAGAACGCTTCGCCAAAGAAGGTTTTCAAGTTTCCTTTGAAATGCCTTCGGAAACTCCAGACGCCATCGTATTGAACGCCTGCACTGTAAAAGGGATTTCCAGTGCGACTAAACTCGCCAAGAAAATTCGGGCGCAATTTTCTCAAGTGCCTGTCTGGGTGACGGGATGCGCTACGGATGATTTAAAACGGGCCCTTTCCACTTTATATCCCGATTTTCTGTTCGGTCCAAAAGATGCACATCAAAGCGAAAGTGCCTTTGCCGAATTTTTACATCATTTGAATTTGCCCGAAAAACGCTACGACTCGCTACAAACGCTCTCCAGCCATGCGGGTGTAGGCATAGTCAACATCGAAGAAGGCTGCTTGGACTCTTGCAGTTACTGTTCCACAAGACTTGTCAAGGGCACTTTGAAAAGTGCCAACCCCGAATTCATCATCCGGCGGGTCGCCCAAAAAGTGGAGCACGGTGCAAAGGAAATTTTTCTGACCGGTCAAGATACAAGCTGTTACGGATTTGATTTGCACACCAACTTGGCAGAATTGCTGCAACGCATCGTTACCCGCGTTCCAGGGGATTACCGGATTCGACTGGGCATGGGAAACCCGCGACACGCCCTGCGCTATCTGGACGATTTGCTCGATACTTTTGAAGACGAACATTTGTACAAATTTGTACACATTCCCGTACAAAGCGGCAGTGACCGTATTTTGCGCGAAATGAACCGACGGCATTCCTGCGCCGATTTTTTTAAAATCGCCGAAGCGTTCCGCGGAAAATTCCCCGACTTGACTTTGGGAACCGACATCATCGTTGCATTCCCCGGCGAAACTCGGAAAGATTTCGAAGAAAGTCTTGAACTGCTGAAATCCGTCCGCCCTTCCATTTGCAATATTACACGGTTTGTTCCGCGCGAAGGCACCAAGGCCTTCGCCTTTCGGAATCGCATTCCGAAAGAAGAGCGCCATGCGCGCTCAGCGGAACTGTCATACCTTTTTCAACAAATCGCACTGGAAAACAACCGTTCGTGCATAGGCAAAGAGGAACGTGTTTCCATCGAAAAGCCCGGTTCCCGTCCGGGAACGACTATCGCCCGCGACGACGCTTACAGGCCCGTGGCTCTCCAAGGAAATTTTCCTATCGGTCAGATCCTTGACGTGCGTATTTTCAACGCCGAAACGTTCGCCCTGCTGGGCGAACCTCTAACCGAATCCGTTACGTCGTGTACTCAGCGTTGATTTTGACGTATTCGTAACTCAAATCGCAAGTATAGGCAGACGCGCCAGCCTCACCGATATTCAGCACGACTCGAATCGTATATTCTTTCTGTTTTACAACGGCTTCCAATTTTTCACGGTCGCAATCCACCGGACGGCCCGCCGCAAGAACCTGAACGTCACCAAAATAAAGATCGGTCTGGTCGGCTACCATATTCGCACCGCTCGATCCTGCACTAGAAAGAATACGTCCCCAGTTGGGATCTTCTCCGAACATAGCACATTTTGCCAAATTGCTTGTGCCAATGTACCGCGCCATTTTCAACGCATCGGCATGACTTTCCGCCCTTTCCACGCGAATTTCAATAAATTTGGTCGAACCTTCCCCATCGCGGGCAATATCTTTTGCCAATTCCTTCATCACCATCATGAGGGCTTTGCGGAATTCCGCTTTTTCCGTCAAGGAAAGGTTCTCGTACCGGATTCCTGAAGCCTCATTCGCAAGCAAAATGCACGTATCATTTGTACTCGTGTCCCCATCCACTGTAATTGCGTTGAAGGAGTCCGAAACATCTGCGCGGAATTCGGCAAAAAAGTCCAAGGGCAATCCCAAGTCCGTGGTGATAAAAGCAAGCATCGTCGCCATATTCGGATGAATCATGCCGCTGCCCTTGCAGCAACCGCCAACCGAAACAACTCCCTGCGAAGTTTCCACGTCTACCGCCAATGATTTAAGAACGCGATCCGTGGTGAGAATGGCCGTTCCAAATTCCGTCGAGGCTTGTTCCTTGTTGTGAAGATTTTTCACCAAATGCGGAATGGCCGCTTCGACTTTATCCATCGGCATCGGATGCCCGATAACTCCCGTACTGCACACCAGAACGCTTTTAGGGGCAAGTCCCAGCTGCTCTTCGACAAGAGCCGCTGTCCGTTCGCTGTCGGCAAGGCCCTGAGGCCCTGTGCACGCATTGGCGTTTCCGCTGTTGACAATCACCGCCGAAGCAAAATGCGCATGTTCCAAAATGGATTTGTCGTAAAGTACCGGAGCAGCCTTCACCTTATTCGTGGTGAACACGGCAAAACACCGGGCCGATTTTTCACTTTTGAGAAGAGCCATATCCGGCTTTCCGCTAGCTTTAATTCCCGCCGTATAAGCAGATGCGGTAAATCCTTTCGGGGTGCAGACACCGCCATTTTTCCGAATATTCAGCATAGAGAGTCTTCCTTTGACTTGAATTGTCGTTGTCCAAATCTAACTAATTTTACGTTCTTTTTTGTACGTTTCCCATATTCCCAAAAGACTCTCGCCCTCTTCCGCTTTTGCCCAAGCCTCTTGCGCAGGTTCCCTTAAAATCCCCAACAAACCTCCGAATCAACCTCCCCGAAAAAGACAAATCGTCAAAGTTATTCGAAAATTTTATATTATCCCAATATGGACAATATACCCGTTACTCAAGAAACCTACGATCAGCTCAAGCAAGAATTGGACCATTTGAAAAAAGTGGAACGCCCAAAAATCATTGACGAAATCGCCGAAGCCCGCGCCCAAGGCGACTTGAGCGAAAATTTTGCCTATCACGCAGCAAAAGACCGCCAAGGCGAAATCGAATCCCGCATCAATTATCTCGAAGACCGCGTAGCCCGCGCAGTCATTATCAAGTACGATGCAAGCAAAGGCGGAGAAATCAAATTCGGCGCAACGGTTAAACTTCTGAATAAAAAGACGAACCGGGAAATCACATATATGATTGTTTCCCCAGAAGGCGTTGACGCCATCAATGGAAAAATCAGCTTCACAAGCCCCATCGGCAAAGCGCTTCTTGGGAAAAAGAAGGGTGAAGTAGCCGAAGTCATCACGCCGAAAGGAAAAAATCTTTTCGAAATTTTGGATGTCCAATAAAAGGCGAACGCCATGATAGTCGTCCTGATCGGAGACAGCGAATTCGAAAAAGAGCGTCTGATTGGTCAATTTTTGGAAAAGACCCTTGGCGACCGCAAAGACGATTCCCTGGCGCGCAAAATCGTTTTTGCAAACGATTCGAACATTCCCTCTGTCGCAGATGTCGTGATAGAATCTTGCGATTCCTGTTCTTTGTTCGCCGCCGAGCAAGCCGTAGTCGTCCGCAATGCGGAAGCTCTCAAATCGGATGATTCCGCAGCCTTGGAAGCCTGGTTCAAGACAAAGCCAAATGCAAACTTGTTGTTGGACTTTGAAAAACTGCTCAAGACAAGCAAGCTCTACAAATCCCTACACGAAATCGCCAAAATCAAGGAATGCAAATCGCCCCGCGATTACGAAATGGCAAAATGGGTAACATTGCATTGCGAAACCGATTTGGGACGGCGCATTGAACCGCTTGCTGCCGAATACGTTGCAAACGCACTGGGAACAAATCAAGCGCTAATCGATGCCGAACTCAAGAAAATTCTGCTGTTGGATCCTCAGGGAAAAATCATTTCTCACGCCCAAGCGAAGCTGATGATAGCTCCCCAACGCGAAATCGCCGCTTTTGAAATTCGCGACTCTTTCGGGAACCGCGATTCCGTCGCCTATGTGAAAAAATTACGCGAACTTTTGGATTCCGGGGTTGAAGGCGTTCAAATCATTTCTGCCCTCGAATCTTATGCCGTGCGGCTTCTCCACATCCGGACCATGCTAGAACAGAAAATGCCCGTCAAAGAAATCGCCCAAGCCCTCGGCGCTAACGCATGGCTCTTTGAAAAAAATGCAGAACCGCGCAAAGCGATGAATTGGCCAATCAAACTTCTTTGCCGCATCATCAAACGTTTGGGAGAACTCGACAGCGACATCAAAAACGGCATTTGCGACAGCCGGATGGGCTTAGAACTGTCCCTCGCCGCATTGGTCGTTCGATAACTGTTGAAATCAAAAAGCGTCCCTTGAAAAGGGACGCTTCTATTTTTTATTGAATTTTATTCTGCGTAAAATTCTCGAACTTTAGAAACAACATCCGAAAGATTGACCATCGTCATTTCCTTTTCGGAGCGTAACTTCCATTCCACCTGACCATTGGCAAGGCCTTTTTTCCCAAGAGCAATGCGCACGGGAATCCCCCAAAGGTCCGCATCCTTGAATTTTACGCCAGCCCGTTCGTCACGGTCATCGACCAAGACTTCAAATCCCGCGTCGGAAAGTTCTTTTTCCAATTTATTCGCGACATCCTCGTCTTTGGTGATATTCACAATTTCTACATGGAACGGTGCAATGCTTTTGGGCCAAATCGGGCCAAATTCATCGTGACTGTTTTCCACGACGGATGCCATAAGGCGCCCGACTCCAATCCCATAGCAGCCCATGACAATCGGTTCACTTTTGCCTTCGGGCGTAAGGAACGTCGCACCCATGCTGTTTGAAAACTTGGTACCCAATTTGAATATGTTCCCCAGTTCAATGCCTCGGGTTTCTGAAAGCGGCTCGCCGCATTGGGGGCATTTGCAGCCACCTTCCGCTTCGGCAATGTCTGCCACCTGATAATTTTTCAAATCGCGCTTCGGATTGCAATGAAGATAATGGAAGCCCTTTTCATTCGCTCCGACGACAAGATCCCAAGAATTTTCAAGGGCTGAGTCCACGATGACCATTGTATCGTGCGCCCCGATGGGGCTTGCAAATCCCGGAACCATGCCACACTTTTCGATCAGGGAATCTTCGGCGGGATAAAGTTCCTTGGCTTTGAGGAGATTGTGAAGTTTGATTTCGGAGACATCCAAATTTCCGGGTACAAGGCAGGTGACCAGCTTTCCGCCAAAGTCAAAGAAGACACATTTGGCTGTCGCTTGCGGTTTCACTTTCAAAAATTCGCAGAGTTCTTCAATTGTCGAAGCATGCGGAGTTTCCACTTTTTCCAAAGCCGCTTCTGCGTTTCCCTGATAAGGTTCGCGTTCGAACGTAGCGATTTCTCGATTAGCCTGATATCCGCAATGTTTGCAAAGAATCAAATAATCTTCTCCGTTGGGCGTGTCGAGCATAAATTCATGCGCAACCTTGCCGCCCATAATGCCCGTGTCGGATTGCACGATGACAGGTTCAATGCCCACTTTGCGGAAAATTCTCTGATACGCTTTGTATTCCAATTCGTAATGCTTATCCAAATCTTCTTGCGAAGTGTGGAAACTGTAACCGTCTTTCATCAAAAATTCACGAACGCGGATAAGTCCACCCCGCGCACGGGCTTCGTCGCGGTATTTCGTTTTGAACTGGTAAAGCATAAACGGCAATTGCTTGTAACTCGATACGACATAGCGGACAAGGTCTGTCATCGCCTCTTCATGAGTCATCGCCAAAACCATGTTGTGATTGTTCCGGTCCTTAAAGCGAAGAAGTTCTTCGCCAATCGCCGTGTAACGGCCCGACTCACTCCAAAGTTCTGCCGTCTGCACAACGGGCAAATCGACTTCGATTCCCCCAATGGCGTTGATTTCTTCGCGAATCAGATTTTCAATTTTTTTGAGGACGCGGAATCCCATGGGCAAGTAGCTGAAAATTCCGGTAGAGAGAGGTTTGATGTAACCACCGCGCATCAAAAAGATGTGGCTGGGCATGGTCGCGTCGCTCGGCGTTTCGCGGAGCGTAGTGAAAAAAAACTGGGAAAGTTTCATAATGCCCATAATCTAGAAAAATATCAAGGCCTTTCCGTATTTCGGTAAAAGCGGGAATATTCTGAACGCTTCAAAGAGAGCCCGTTTTTTGAAAAACGCATTAAAGACCAATTCAAAACTCCGAATTTAATTCCAACACAAAGCAACAGAATAGAATTTTTCTAATTTATGCCCAAAACATAATGCCAAGGAGGCATTGAATGAACTTAAAGAAATTCGTATTCGCCGCAGCAAGCATCTCTTTGATTGCCTGCAATTCTCAAGTCAAGGACCAGGTGAACATTACCCCCGATGCCAAAGACGAAGTCAAAATCGCCTATTTATTGGGTTCCCAAGCCGGACTGCAGCTGCACAATCTTTCGCAGAACCAGCTCGAATTTTCAATCGAAGAACCCACGTTCTTCAATGCCATCGGCGATGGATTCAAAATGGCAAACGATTCCGCGTTTACTCTGAAACATCCGGATTCCGTGATGCAAGCAACCGCCAACATGATGAATGACCGTTCCCGGGCACTCTATGCATTCAAAAATTTCAAACCGCAAAAAGACTCTACGGATACAATCTCCGTCAAAGCACCAGAAAAGCCCGCTCCAATGACAAGCGAAGAACAAAGCAGAGTGTCGTATCTTTTGGGCGTACAATTTGGAACCCAATTCGCCGCCATCACCAACCAATCCGCACTGGAACTCAACTTACCCGCTTTCCGCCAAGCCATCAAGGATGCCCGGGCAAATGTTTCCGACTCAACGAAAAAGTTGCAATTTTCGCCAGACACGCTCCGCGTCGTTGGGGAACGCTTCAATCACCAGCTTCAAGAACAACGGAAACTGGCCATTGAAAAGGCGCGGAAAGAAGAAGAAGCCATCAAAGAAAAAGTCGCCAATTTGCGGGGCGACACCCTTTCCGATGGTACGCAGGCCAAGATGAACTTCCAAGTGGAAGTCACCGGCATCAATCTGAGCGCTAAAAACCTCGAAGCCTATTCGGGCAAGCCTCTCTTCATCTTTTACTTTTCCACGACCTGCGGACATTGCCGTCACGCCACGCCAGAAATCAAGAAAATTGCAGAAAGCTTCAAGGACAAAGGCATCAAAACCATCGCAGTCGCCAGCGGTGGCAACAACAAGCGCGACATTCGCGGATTCATCGAAAACTTCAAACTCGAAGAAGCGAACATCGATGTTTTCTTTGACGAAGGACGTGAATTTGGCGAACTTTACAGCGACGGTTACGTTCCCAAAGCCTATATTGTCAAAAAAGACGGTTCTTTGAACACGTTCAAGAATTTTGAAAGCCAAAAAGATTCTATCACTGCGATGCTTTCCAAACTTGCCAAATAATAATCCCCGGCGAAATTTGCCAAGACCTTCCTTTGGGAAGGTCTTTTGTTTTTAAGAAAGCCTAGCAAGAAAACGCCCCCGTTTCTAAATTTTCAGCATGAACCTTTTGTCCCGATTCCTCCGATACACAACTTTTGCAACCTCATCCAACGAAAATGCGACTTCTTGTCCCAGCACAGCTTCCCAATTGGATTTTGCGAATTACTTGGCGAACGAACTAAAATCCATCGGAATGAGCCGCGTCACAGTGGATTCAAACGGCTATGTTTACGGCATGCTCCCGGCGACACCGGGGTTTGAACAAGAGCCACCCATCGGATTTATCTCGCACATGGACACCGCTCCGGATTTTTCAGGGGAAAACGTCCATCCGCAAGTCATCGAAAATTACGATGGGAATGATGTATTATTGAAAGGTTCCGGGGCTACGCTCAAAGTCGCAGAATTTCCGGAACTTTCCCAGATGAAAGGAAAAACGCTTGTCACGACAGATGGGAAAACCCTGTTGGGAGCCGACGACAAAGCGGGAATTGCAGAAATCGTGACCGCAATGGAACGCTTGAACAAGACTCAGCCGCAGCCACTCCCCCATGGAGAAATTTGGGTGGGATTTACTCCCGACGAAGAAATCGGTCGCGGCGCGGACCTTTTTGATTTATCGTATTTTCGGGCGAAATACGCCTACACGGTCGACGGCGGCGAAGAGGGGGAAATCTCATACGAAAATTTCAATGCGGCGACGGCGACTTTTGAAATCCACGGAAAAAGCGTTCACCCAGGAGAAGCGAAAGGCATTCTCAAAAATGCAGCTCTCATCGCAGCGGAAATTGTTTCGAATCTTCCCAAAAACGAAACACCGGCAACCACAGAAAACAGGGACGGTTTTTATCATTTGATCCATTTGGAAGGTGGCGTTTCTAGCGCAAAACTCATTTACTTGATTCGGGATCACGACCAACAGCAATTTGAAAAAAGACAATCCTATTTGAAACAGCTTGCCGAAATTTTCAATTCCAAATTCGGCGGCACTCCAGATCAAAAGACCGTTTCAGTAGAAATCACGCCGTCTTACGCCAACATGGCGCAAGTTTTGAAAAATCACCCCTCTATTTTAAATCGCGCCGTGGCGGCAATCCGCAAAGCAGGACTCGAACCGATAGAAAAGCCCATCCGCGGCGGTACCGATGGGGCAAAGCTCTCTTTTGCAGGTCTCCCATGTCCCAATTTGGGCACGGGAGGTTATGCTTTCCACGGTCCTTTCGAACACGTGACAAAAGAAGGCATGGAAACTGTAGTTCAAATTTTGCTGAATATCGCCGCTCCATTCCGCGAGAACGCATTCTTAATGGAGTAAAAATTTTTGCGTCCATTTAAAAGTTGACTGTAAAACGAATATTTCTAAATTGAACGCCGTGAATTCAAAATTTGAAAATTCCCGTTTAAATACCATCGGAAGTGCGAGCATTCCCCGTTTGCTGCTCGCATTTTCTGTTCCCGCCATCATCAGCATGATTGTAGAGTCCCTTTACAACATCACGGACCGTTATTTTGTCGCGGCGGGGGTCGGCTACCTGGGAATTGCAGGCATCACTCTTTGCTTTCCCATCAGCCTATTCATCATGGCGCTTTCCATTATCATCGGAGTCGGCGGCAACACCCTTTTCGCCATCCGCCTCGGAGAAAAAAAATACGGTCAAGCGTCGCTCATCTTAAATAACGCCTTCACGCTGCTCATCCTCATGGCCATTGTTTCGCTGACTTTGGGCGAAATTTTCATGGACCCGCTGCTCATCGCCTTTGGCGCAAGCGAAGAAACCCTCCCTTACGCGTCATCTTATATGCGAATCATTTTGTTCGGAGCCATTTTTCAAACCGTGACTCCGGGCATGAATCACTTTATCCGTTCCCTGGGGCATCCGAAAACGGCAATGTTCAGAAACCTCCTCGGTGCCGGACTGAACATCTTTTTTGATTGGCTGTTCATCATTCAATTCCATTGGGGAATCCAGGGGGCGGCTTGGGCTACCGTCCTTTCTCAAGCGATAACGACTATTTTTGTTATGCAATTCTTCTTCAAGAAATCGACGCCTATCAAAATTTCTTGGAAACTGATGCATCTGAGTTTTCCCTACGTCCGGCGCATCTTTATCATGGGGCTGCCTCCGAGCATCATGCAAATTTGCAACAGTCTGATGAACGTCATCTTGAACAAAAGCCTTGTCCATTACGGAAACGAATCCCCTTACGGCGGAGACATGGCTGTATCCGCATTCGGCATTGCAAACAGCATCGCCATGATGCTCATCATGCCCGTGATGGGTTTTGTCCAAGGCGGGCAACCCATTATCGGATACAATTACGGGGCAAAACTTTTTGTCCGCGTCAAAAAGACACTCAAAGTGATGCTCCTCATCAGCGTCAGCTGGATGACCGTTTGCTGGATTTTGGTGCAGACGAACGCCGAATGGTTTGTCCATTTTTTCAGCGGTGACAATCATCAACTTTTGGAACTTTCCTGTAAAGCAATGCGAACATTCCTGTTCGCCATGCCAATGATAGCCGTCAGCATGATTTGCGGAAACTATTTTCAGGGGACTGGAAAACCGGGGCGCTCCATGCTTTTGAACATGAGCCGTCAAATGATACTTCTCATTCCGTTCCTACTCATCATGCCCTGCTTTTTCCATTTGCACGGCGTCTTCATGGCCGCTCCGATTTCCGATACGGTTGCCGCGATTCTCGCCGCCGGTCTCCTCAAAATCGACATGAAGAAATTGCGCTGATTTAAAGGCCCCGCGTGAAATACGCCTACGTTGAAATCACGGAACGCTGCAATTTGAAATGCCCGTTTTGTCCCAGTGCGGCGCTCGAACAACGGAACGAAATGCCTGTCGATTTTTTCAAAAGCGTTCTAAACAGGTTAAAGGGAAACGTCTCCGAAATTTTTCTGCACGTGCTTGGCGAACCGCTGCTGCACCCACATTTTTCAGAAATTCTCCGCGCCATCCAGCCGACGGATTTTCAATTGAATCTAACGACAAACGGCACTCTGATTTCAAAATACGAAAACGAGATTATCAATTCTCGTTCGCTTCGCCAAATAAACTTTTCAACGCATGCCTACGCATACATGCCCAAAGAAAAAGCGGAATTTCACTTAGCCCAAACTATTGCATTTGCAAAACGGCTGCAAGAAGAACGTCCCGAAGTGTATTTGAATTTCAGGCTGTGGAACGATTCCGCCGATGTTCTTTCCGACGACTGGAATGTTTCTGTGTTCAAAATTCTTTCTAAAGAATTCGAAAAAGAACTCTCCCCGACAGATTTTTCCGTCCGCCACAAAAGTTTTCCCATTGCAGGGAAAATTTATTTGCACAGGGACTCCCGATTTGAATGGCCCGAAGGAAACGGCGACGTTCGAGAATCCGGAACATGTCACGGAATTATCGACCAATGCGCCGTTTTAAGCGACGGAAGAGTCGTTCCCTGTTGCCTGGATTATCGGGGCAACATTCTCTTGGGAAAATTTCCCGACGAAACATTTGAAACCGTTTTATTCGGAGAAAGGGCAATGCGCATCCGCAAAGGGTTCCTTTCCCGGAAACTCGTTGAACCGTTTTGTCAACGATGCCCCTTTTCAAAGAGATTCCGATGAACAATTCCAAAAAAGTCGAAAGCAATCAGAGCGGTATCCACAAGGATTTGCAAAAACTAGTTCTGCGATATTTGCAATCCGAATTTCACCGTCCTATCGCCGAGCACACGAAGGCAGCTTTTGCCTCTGCAGATAGATTCCGTTCCCAATTCAATGCGCCCGTTGTCCTAGACTCAGGCTGCGGAACAGGACTTTCGACAATCGCTTTGGCCAAACGGTTTCCACAAAATCCCGTCATCGGCATTGACAAATCCGAAGTCCGACTTTCCAAAGCGGATGCCCGCATCGAAACGTTTGACGAACTCCCCAAAAACCTTTTTTACGTTCGGGCAGAACTGTTGGATTTTTGGCGGCTCGTCTTCATGTCCGATTGGGACATTCTTTTTCATGCGCTATTCTATCCGAATCCCTGGCCTAAACAATCGGAACTCCGTTACCGGTTTCATGCGCACCCGATATTCCCCGTTTTAACGCAACTGTCTCCTCATCTTGAAATGCGCACGAATTGGGAAATTTACGCAGACGAATTCCAGTCCGCTTTGGAAATTGTCAACAAGCATTTGAACTTGAACGCCCGAATTCAAAAAGAAGAGTTCATTCCCGACTCGCCGATTTCCGCATTCGAAAAGAAATTCAAAGACAGCGGACATACACTTTGGCGAATAAGATTTGACCGCAAAGCCTCTGAATAAAGATTTAAAACAGGAATCCCCTGCGCAAATACGCAGGGGATTTCAAGGGTGGGTAATCGGACTCGAACCGACGACAACCAGAATCACAATCTGGGACTCTAACCAATCTGAGCTACACCCACCAGAAAGGAGCGGACAAAATATAATAAAACCGCGGAGAAATTCAAAGGGTTAATTTTGAATTATTCCTCGCTTTCCCGACGACGCATCAAACGGATGAAATTTTCCCGTTTGAAATCATTGCGGTGTTCGTTGCAAAAACGCGGATAAATGAATTGTTTCGGGAAAACCTTGATTTCAAAGAGATTTTCGCATCCATCCAAGCAGCAACGGAATTTGAGATCCACGACATCCGTGTAATTGTGGCGAAAAACAATGTTTTTTGATTCGATGTTTTCCACTTCTTTTTTCTGTTTTTGCCGGTTTTTAAAATCACGGTGTTTATCGCAATACTTGGCAATGGGATGACCCCAAAATTCTACGCCACAGCCGGGCTCTTGACAAATCTTGAGCTTGACACGTTTTTTCTTTTTGTACTTGGGTAATTGCATAGCGTTTAAAATTTACTAAAAATCCCCCATTTTTTCAAATTCATCCCCTCTTCCCCGATAGCAAGTGCGAAAGCGAATCCCTTTTGAGAAAAAGTTTTTTTACGGTTCCTTATTTTTCCCATTTCAACGTTTTCTTCTCTGGATATTTCAAGGAGAAATCATGCAAAAATTCTTTTTATGGCAAACAATATGGGTTTCCGCATTCCTTTGCGCTTGCAATTCGGCAAAAAACATCTCGTCAGAAATCGCCGTCCACAAAGTCGCATCGGTGGAATTCATCAACGTGGGACAAGGGCTATCGGCCCTGTTTCAAATCAAAGAAGACGGCATTGCCGCCATTTACGACACCGGAAACGATTCTATCGGATTTTGGGATTCTCTGCAAAGCCGCAACATCCGCCGCCTGGATTTCGCCATCATCAGCCACTGGCACAGAGATCACGCTGGCGGACTTTTGGAATGGGATGGGAAAATCCCCATCGATACGATTTTTTACAGCCCGGATTCTGAGGGAATTTGGCTGCGGGACAGCATTTTGAATCTATCGAAACGATTCGGCGCCAAAGCAGTCAAAGTACTACGCGGAAAATCCTTGCCCTGCGGTGATTGGAATTGCAAAATACTCTGGCCTTCGGAATTTGCAAAATTTAGCGGAAATAATGCAAGCGTCGTTTTGCAAATATCAGATGGAACATTTCACACCCTTCTCACCGGAGATTTGGAATCCGAAGCCGAAGAATGCCTTTTGGATTTATCCCACAATTTACGCGCCGAAGTTTTACAAGTCGGCCATCACGGATCTAAAAACAGTTCCTCGCTACGCTTTTTAGAACGCGTTTCTCCCAAGCTTGCCGTTATTTCCGTCGGCGATAAAAACTCTTATGGGCATCCTGCCCAAGAAACACTGAAAAAGTTAAATCTTGTCACTGGAGACTCTTCGCTCATCTTGCGAACTGACCGCCTCAGCAACATTTTATTCGAATGGAAATTCGGGAAAGGTTTATGGCAGCGAATTTTCTAATTTAATTCCATGCCTCATCATTTTCACATTCCCGTCATGGGCACTTGTTTTACCGCCGATACACCAATGCGAGTTTCTCACCTCGGAATTGATTCGGCGATATCCCTTGTTGATGATCGCTTATTAGAACAGATTGGACTTCACTACGCAAAAAAATATTCCTTGCCGTACGAAAAAGTCCCGCAGAAAACGCCTCACGCCCGCGCCTTGCGCGTTTTACACTACCTAAACTTGGTGAATCACATTGCCAAACAAAACTTTCAACGCGTTTTAAAATCATCTTTTGACGGCAATTCCGAAAAAGATCTTTATTTCCGACTTCTTCCCTCCGACGATTCTTTGCGGGTGCGTTATTTTCAAATGCTTTCGATGCCCCAAGGAAGCGCTCGATCCCAAGAAGAACAATTCCTTTCGTCTAAAATAACGGCAGGCGCCATCGATGTAAACATCATGGTGAAATTAGACCGCGCTGGATTCGACGATGCCAAAGAAGCTCTCCGCGGCTATGCGGAATCTGACCTTTTCGGCAATACGAGCCTTATTTTAAGTGCGGGCATCAACCAATCCCTATTTGCGGAAATGGAAAAATTCCCCTGTTTTTACCGAAACTCCGATGGTTCTTTGGACAAAAAAATCACGCTCAAAATTTCGGATTTCCGTTCGGCATACATCCAAGGGAAATTCCTTTCGCGAAAAGGTCTCGAAGTCAGCGAATACCGCATCGAATCCGGCCTCAATTGCGGAGGACATTTGTTCCCGGCAGAGGGCGAGCTTTTCCCTTCAATTTTAAAAGAATTCACTGAAAAAAAAGAAAAACTCTTATCCGATTTTCAAAAGCCTGTTGAAAAGTATTATATCTCTCACGGATGGGATTCGAACCGTTTGAAAGTTCCACACCATCCCCGCTTTTGCGCACAGGGCGGCATCGGCAATTACGGTGAAGCCAAACGCCTAGAATGCGTTTACGGCATGGACCGCTGCGGTTGGGGTTCGCCCTTTCTTCTTGTTCCCGAAGCGACTCTCGTTGATGAAAAAACGCGGAATTTGTTGGCGGTAGCAACAGAAAACGACATCCGTCAAAGTCATGCGTCACCCTTAGGCGTCCCCTTTAGCCATTTGAAAACCTGTGGAGCCGAACTCGACCGCCTGAAAAAAATTCAACAGGGAAATCCCGGTGCGATTTGCGTCAAAGGATTTTTGCAAGACAATACAGAATTTTCAAAATCTCCGATTTGCACAGCCAGCCGCGAATACCAAAAGCAGAAATTGTCCCTGATTGACGCCCAAAATATTTCCGAGAAGGAAAAATCCCGAAAAAAAAATCTGGTTTTGGAAAAGACCTGTATTTGCCATGAATTGGGAAATTCCGCACTAATCGCATTGGGCATCGCAAACGAAACAGAAGCACCCCCTGATATTTGCCCCGGTCCGAACATCGCCTTTTTTGACCGCAACTATTCCTTGACCGAAATGGTGGATTTCATTTACGGAAGAAACGATACCCTAATTTCCAAAACGAGACCGCACATGTTCGCCACGGAGATTTCCCTTTATGCAAAATGGTTCCAAGATGAACTTGAAAATGCCGCAGGCGATGCGGAAAAAATCAATCATTTGAAAATCGTTGCCCAAAACATCAAAGTGGGAATCTCGCTAGCGTTGGACGCTGCAAAATCTCCGCCATTTTCCGGAGAAAATTTGGAAAGCATCCGGGATGCCGCCAATAGCGCCCTTCTGCAGGTTGAAAAGTTCCTAGAGCAATTCAACCTTTGAATTCGTAACCGGCTTCTTCAATGACTTTCCGGAGCTTTTCTTCCGAAGGCATCGAAGAATATTCGATTTCAACCGAATTCCTTTGATGATTCGCTGTCGCCTTTTCAATGCCGGAAAGCGATTCAAGCGCTTTTTTCACATGCGCTTCGCAATGTGCGCACATCATTCCTTCAACTTTGATCGTTCTCAATTTTAATTCCATCTTTTTTTCCTCAGATGAAATGGATTTGAATTTTATTCCGGAGGCAATCTCCGGAACTTTGAAAAAATTCAATCGCAAAGCGTTCATTACTACGCAAAAACTCGAAAGGCTCATCGCCAAAGCGGCAAAAGTCGCATTCAGCGTCCATCCGAAAAGGTGATAATAACAGCCTGCGGCAAGCGGAATTCCCGTCACATTGTAGACAAAAGCCCAAAACAAATTCTCGTGAATATTGCGAATCGTCTTGCGACTCAGACGAATAGCGGTCACCACATCTTGCAAACGATTTTTCACAAGCACCACATCTGCGGCGTCAATCGCAACATCGGCACCGGCTCCAATGGCTACGCCCACATCGGCTTGCGTCAAAGCGGGCGCATCGTTAATACCATCGCCGACCATGGCGACCTTTGCTTGATTTTCCTTTTGCAATTTTTGAATCGCTGCACTTTTTTCTCCGGGAAATACTTCCGCAATGACCCTTTCAATTCCAAGATTTTTTGCAACCGCATTTGCCGTGCGCCAGTTGTCCCCCGTCAGCATCACCACTTGTACTCCCATTGATTTCAAATTGGCAAGAGCTTTCGCCGCATCCGGGCGCACTTTATCTGCCACGGCGATTATTCCCAAAAAACGATTTTCCAAAGCAAACAAAAGCGGTGTAGCACCTTCATCGGACAAAGCGTCTATCCGCGAACGCATTTCTTGAGAAAGTGAAATTTTTTCACCGATGAACTTCGCCGATCCTCCCCACAAAATCTTTTCTTTGCCCTGAATGGAAATTTTCCCCGAAAGTCCGTGTCCGGGAATCGTCAAAAAATCAGTCACATCAAAGAGATTGTCTTCCGAAGCTTCAGAATATTTCTTCAAGATTGCCTTGGAAAGAGGATGGGCACTTTTCGATTCCAAACTGGCGGCTTTCAAAAGTAAGCCGGACAACGTTTCTCCATCGGCAGGAATGATTTCAATCACTTCTGGAGTTCCACACGTCAATGTTCCCGTTTTATCCAAAACGACAGTATTCACTCGTCCCGCAACTTCCAACGCCGATGATGTTTTAAACAAAATCCCGCGCCTAGCTCCGACTCCATTCCCCACCATAATCGCTACAGGGGTAGCGAGTCCCAGCGCACAAGGGCAGCTAATGACCAAAACGGCAATTCCACGGGAAAGGGCGAAACCGAGATCGGCACCGGAGAGAAGCCAAACGACAACCGTCACTGCGGCAATCGCCATCACCACCGGCACAAAAATTCCTGCCACTCTATCGGCTATTTTTGAAATTGGCGCTTTTGTCGCCGCCGCATCGGAAACCATCCTGATGATTTGCGAAAGAGTCGTATCTTGCCCTACGCGGAGGGCTTCGCACAAAATGTAACCCGACTGATTCAACGTCGCCGAAAAAACTTTATCTCCAACCGCTTTGTCCACCGGGAAGCTCTCCCCCGTCAAAGCCGATTCATTCACAGCGGAATTTCCTTCCAAAATAACACCATCCACAGGAACACTTTCCCCGGGGCGAACAGCGAAACGGTCTCCCACTTTAACCTGTTCCATGGGCACGACCTTTTCCACTTTTTTTCCATTTTCTTCTACAAGGAGCCGCGCCGTTTTTGGAGACAGATTCATCAATCCCCGCAACGCATCCGTCGTACGCCCTTTCGAAATCGCTTCGAGCCATTTTCCAAGCGTAATGAGCGTCACAATGGTCGCAGCACCTTCAAAGTAATAAAGGTCCATGTATTTTTCCGCTGCAACAGACCCTCCAATGACTTGAGCGCGCGTCATGGCGAACAAAATAAAAACGCTATAAACAAAAGAAGTCCCCGCACCCAAAGCCACTAAAGAATCCATATTCGGAGAGAATCGGAAAAGTCTCCGGAATCCGCTGACAAAAAATTTCTGATTGACAACCAAAATGATTCCCGACAAAAGCATTTGCACAAGGCACATCGCAGGATGATTTTTTTCCGGCTCCAAGAACCAAGACGGCAAAGGCCATCCAAACATCATGTGTCCCATGCTGAAATACAAAAGCGGCAAAAGGAATATTGCCGAGATCAAAAAGCGATTCCGCATCGACGACACATCTTTCTCCGCGAATGAATGGGAATTTACAGCCAAATAAGAGCGTTCTTTCCCTGCAGCATTTTCCAACGGAAATGCTCCGTAGCCAGCCTTTTCCACCGCCTCGACAACAGAGTTTTCCGAAGCATTCCCCTCGACATTCATTGAATTCGTCAACAAACTGACAGCACAATTTTTGACCCCGGGAACCGCCTTTACCGCCTTTTCAATCCGGGCGGCGCAAGCCGCACAACTCATCCCCGTCACAGAGAATTTCCGCGAAGCATCCATGGTTCATCACCGCTCTTTTATCGAAACAATACTGTAATTCCCGGCACGCAAAACCGCTTTTTGAATTTCTTCGTCGGAAACTTTGCGAATGGCGTCAACTTTGGCCACCGCTTTTTTCAAATTCACGTCTGCAGAAAGGCCTTCAATTTCATTCAGCGCATTTTGAACGTGTACTTTGCAATTTTCGCAAACCATTCCATTGATTCGGACCCATTTTCGAAAAATAATTTCACCATCCAATTTCTTTTTTCGTTTTGCAATAGAAGTGCCGCCTCCACAACAGGCACCACCTCCTTTCAAGTGGATATAAGAGCCCCACATTGCGCCAACGACAGCCATCAGCAAGACTATCACGATAAGAACGTTTACCATAACACCTCCTATTTCATCAACTTTTGCAACGTCAAAACCAATTCATCAATCACACCGTCATCGCCTTCGCGAACATGCTTTGCAACGCACGTACGAATGTGATTTGCCAAAAGGACCTTGTTGAACGCATTGAGTGCGGCATTCACCGCCGAAACCTGAATCAGGATATCCGGACAATAAGCGTCTTTTTCCAGCATTCCTTTGATGCCTTTAATTTGACCTTCAATTCGATTCAAGCGAGACATCAATTGGCGAAGTTCCCGTTCTTCGCGGTGTTTGACTTTGCACTGGAGGCACGCCGGGCATTTTGCCGATTTAACAGATGAATTTTCCTTTTGCATACTCCAAATATAATACCCCTACGGGGTATTTGGCAAGAGGGTTATTTTCAACTCTCGGCGAAATTATCCACATCACCCCAGTTTAATTCCGGTTCCAACAAAACATTTCTTTTCTTGGAGAGGGTTCTCAACAATTTCAAATACCATTCAAAATTTTCCTTGGACCATTTTTCCTTTATTTTCTATCGAGATAATGCCCCGCCCCTTATTCGAATCAGAAATTTCCCGCGACTTCTCTTCTCGTACAAAAAAAATCCCTTTTGATGAAAAGGGATTTCTGCGTTCATTTGAAACACTGTGGTTGAAATGAAAAGCGCCCCATTTAAATCATCATCAAGTCCGCGTTCGGATTGACATCCAAGTGCGATTCCGGTTCTTGATATCCCGTTTCCGGCAGCTGAACCTGCGTTGCAAAGAAATTCTTGTGCGCTTCGACAATGATTTCCCGTGCGACTTCAGCCGAAAGCCAATCTCCGATTTGAACGCTCTTTCCTTCCAATTCCTTATAATACTGGAAAAAATTCCGTGTAATTTTAAGAAACATCGGGTCCACATCCTGAAGATCCCGAATCGGATGCGGAATGTAAAGGGGCACTCCCAAAACTTTGTAATCCTTCTTGCCGCCGTCCGTCATATCGAGAACGCCTACCGCCCGACAAGAAACAACCGTTCCCGTCGCTAATGGCGAAGAACAGTAAACCAGCATATCCAAGGCATCTCCATCGTCTGCACGAGTGCTCGGAATCAAGCCGTAACTGCAGGGATAACTCATCGAAGAAAGCAGGCAACGATCCAAGCGGAATACATGGAATCGTTCATCGTATTCGTATTTGACATTCGTGTCTTTGGGAATTTCGACAACACAATCCACTTCGTAGGGATATTTCGGTCCAATGGGTAGTTCTAAATAATTGATTGCCATAATGCCAAATATAATTACAACTTAGCGGGAACGCCATCTCAAGGCTACATTTTTATCATAAAGTCCAACCGTTATTTTAATGGACCCGCCGTCCGGACTGTATCCAGCTTCAATTCTCAACCGGTCTAACGCCGGTATTAGAAAATGGATTCCTCCGTAAACGCTTTGCCGGTAATCGTCCCAGCCCGGATATTTTGAATCCCACAAAAAGGAACCTTCCACGCCTGCGACAAGTTGCACGCCCCAAAACAGATTCGCCCCCAAAATGGAAAACGGTCGCCTTTCCATAAGCACAAAACGTTCCTCGGCATTCCAAATAGCCTCATGGCGTCCGTGGATCCCAGAATCCGGTTCAAAGCCCCGCAACGTATTTGCGCCGCCTTGGTGCAACCTGTCAAAAAACATCTGCGTTCCCGGACGATAACGAGCTAAAGAAGAGAACGCGGATATAAAACGCCCCCTCGAAAAATAAAGGCGATTATCCCAAAGATATTCTACATAATTTTCCACGTCATCATAAAATACGCCATAACGCGTCACCCGAAATTCTTCATACGCCCCCCGGCGAGGATCAATCCTAGAATCCCGCAAATCGACAAACGCCCCGATGCCAAAATCCGGAACCGCGCCAAAGCGTTCCACATACCGATACGAAGGCGCCCAAATCAAATAAAGCTGATTCCAAAGCAGCGCATCGACTTCCAAATGAACAAACCAGGACCTGTCATAAAAATTCCGCAGATCATCCCAGGAATCCGTACGCAACAGTTCAAAATTCCACGAGAACGGTTTTCCAAACAGCCACGGGGAGCTGGCGTAAACGGCAAATTCTTTTGAGTCAAACAAAGGCGAGACAGAGGTTCGGTATTGCGCTTCGATGCGGATATCTTCCCCGGCGACATTCAGATTGGCAAGCGCCAACCCCAACATCCAGCCGTCTTGATCGGTTTTCTTTCCCGCAGGCGAAGGAATCCAGCGCAAAAGTTCCGTAAAGCGGTACTCCAAATTCAGCCCGTCACCGGATTCCGTACAAATTAAATCTATTTCCGAAAAGAGGTCAAGACTTTCCAGCCGGCGCTTTTCTATCGCAAAAGACTCTTGGGAAAACACGCCACCGGGAATATTCAACAATTCCCGGTCCACCACATGCGGTTTGGTTCCGGACAATCCTGTATAACGAATGCTCCTAACCGTTTTCCCTTCGACGCATGAATTTTCCCCGGCAAAAGAGATGGCGGCAAAAATCAAAACGGCAAAGATTCCGCGCCACCAAACCCCAAAACGCCCTTGCGCCGACTGCGACAATAGGCTTTTCCCTGTTTGCCAAAAGATGCGGAAGATCATAAAAAAGCTCCCCTGAGACGGGAAGCTTTACGCAAAGCATTGAACGGCGGCGTTATTCTTCGCCTTCTTCGCTTTTCTTGACAGCGCGGCGTGTCTTGCGCTTTGCGCCGGCAATGTTCAACTTGCCATCGCCACCAAAGCGCTTGTTGAACTGGTCAATACGGCCAGCGGTATCCACGCGGTGCTGTTTGCCAGTCCAGAACGGATGAGTGTCGCTTGTAATTTCCAAAGAAATCACGCTGTGTTCGACACCATCGATCACTTTCTTTTCGGCAGACTGCTTCGTGGAGCGGGTGATGAATTCTTTACCCGTATTCGCATCAACGAACACGACCGGATTGTAATCGGGATGAATACCTTTTTTCATTTTTTATCCTGCTTTAAACGTTGGATGAGCCAAATTTAGATGAAAATTTTCATTTTGGCAATTCGCAAATAGTATTTTTACACCATGAATCTCGCATATCGCCCCGTTTTCACTTTTTTGATAGCAACATCTGCCCTTTGGACAGCCTGTTCTCAAAATGAACCCGTTGCCGAAGCCCGCCTTCAAATTGACAAGAAGTACACACTCGAATCATGGCCGGATAGCGTTTACATAGAACATTTGGACTCCGTCCTCGCCGCAGAGCCTTTGAAACAGTCCATAGACACAGCCCAAACGGAACTGACCATCTACTCGGGGAACATTCCAACCCTCTCTCTTCCCGGACAAAAAAAATCCGTTCAACCGCAACCCCGCGAAAAGAACGTTCCAGCCAAATCGACTTCTGCTGTTTCCGAAAAGTCGGCAGAACGTTTTGCAGACCGCTTCATGACCGCTTTGGGAAAGCTCCAATCCGATCCGTCCAACGCAAGCAATTTCAACACAGTCGAAGCAAAAGAAAGCGAAGACATTCTGCGCTTGCTCAGCAGAGCCTATGGGCAGGATGCCTCCAAGCTTCCCCGTTTTTACACATTATCCACACTGCAATCCGTAAACCCTGGAGTCCGGTTGGAACACCTTTCCGCCGGAGACAAAGTCCGCATTCCCAAAATTTAAGCGGCCCCGAAAGACCGCCCTTTATATTCAAAGAGTTCCCTTGGAACTGGGAATCCCGCCGCCACGGCGCGATGGCGAAACAGCCATTGCTACAGCCCGTGCGAACGCCTTGAAAATCGCTTCCAAGCAATGATGGTTGTCCGAACCGTAGAACAGTTCCACATGAAGATTCATCCGGGCGTTTTCCGCCAGCGTCTTGAAAAAATGTTCGAACAAGCTGACCGGCATATTTTCCGCACCGACAGTCGCATCGGGGAACTTCGCATGGAACACGAATCCGATCCGATTTGAAAAATCAATGCAGACCCGCGCCAAAGCCTCGTCCATGGGAACAAAATAAAAGCCATACCGTTCGATACCCCGCTTGTCTCCAAGGCATTTCACCAAAGCTTCACCCAGGCAAATGGCGATATCTTCAACCGAATGATGCATATCGACCTGGGTGTCGCCATGACATTCGACATTCAGCGAGAACCCTCCATGAACTTGGAACAAGTCCAGCATGTGGTCCAAAAATCCAGAACCAGAATGAATTGTCCCCCGCGTCGAAGCATCCAAATTCAACGATAAAGCGATTTGAGTTTCGCTTGTATTGCGAACGATTTCAGCCGACCTCATGCTCATCTCCTTGTGAATTTTCCATCCGGAGTCACACAAAAGCGGCTAGAACGGCCCTTGACAACCGGGACTTCCAACGTTTTCCCGTTGACCACCATGCGGCGGACTGCGTCCGGATTGCCGATGACCACGCAAAGTACATCGCCGTATTCATACGAAATTTTGGAGCGCGAAGACGAAAGGTTCCCTTCTTTTAAAACCTGATTGTCGTTCAAGCTGCGATAAAATCCTACCCACGAAGTCGCGGAATCCAAGCGTTCAATCAAAAGATTGACTTTGCCCGAGGCAACAGGCGCTGCGGAATCCGACTTCGACGCTGACGATGTGATAAACGTTGTCGCCGAATTTCCCTTCGCCGTTTCTTTCCGTGCGGAATCCAGCACAGCCTTCATCGGAAGAGAGTCCGGCGCAGCGGAAAGCGATTCGGGCGGAATGTTCTCCGCTCCTTCTGGAATTTCCATGGCGAATGCTGCCGAATCTTCATCGGCTACCGCAGACGAGACGTTTTCCGGCACAGGCGATTTCGGCAATTTTTCCGATTTCAAAAAATGCATTCCGGCAAAGAATGCCGCAGCCAAAAGGATCAAGACAATCACAACCGCCTTGGTGCTGTTCTTTCCGGATTTCAATTTGCCACCAGAAAAATTTCCATCTTCCATCGCAATTGCCGAATCCGCCAAAAATTCTCGAGAATAAGAAGACCCGACTTCCTTGGAAAACAAAGCCAATACCAGCGACGATTCCAATCCGAGCGCTTTCGAAACGGAATTCAAATAGCCGCGGATATACGCTTCAATGGGAAACTTTTTCCATTCGCCAGCTTCAATGCTTTGGAGCGTATCAAAAGAGATTCGCGTCTTTTGCGAAAGCTCTTCCAAAGAAAGCCCTTTGGATTCCCGGATTCTTTTCAAATACGCGCCAAGCGCTTCGCCTGCGACCATTTCTTCAACAGGATTAGACATTTCCTTCTCCTAAATGTTCTATCAATTCAAGGGTCTTCGCCACAGGGAGTCCCACTACGTTGTAAAAGCAACCGTTAACGGATTTGACAAGGGAAGCTCCCAGCCCCTGAATCGCATAAGCGCCTGCCTTGTCCATCGGTTCTCCGGAGTCCACATATTCCCGCAAGAACGATTCTGTCACGTGGCGAAAGATAACATCGGTAATTTCTTTGGCCGATTCGACAATTTTTCCATTTAACGCAACGGCAACTCCGGTAATCACCTTGTGGCGACTGCCGTTCAAACGTTGCAACATAGCAAGTGCGTCTTCTGCATTTTGCGGTTTGCCTAAAGAAGCGCTGTCCATGTAAACAAGCGTGTCAAATCCCAAAACATACTCTCCGGGGAACCGCGATGAAACCTCTTTCGCCTTTTCTTCGGCAAAATACTTCGGTCTATCCTTGGGTTTTAAACCGGGATCCTTTTCTTCAAAGTGGGAAACTTCCACGCGGAACGGAATGTTCAGTTGAGAAAGAATCGCCGAACGCCGGGGAGACGCACTGGCCAAAATGAATTTTTTCACACATCCTCCGAAATAACTTTGGAGTTCTCTCCCAAATAAAGGGAGCCTTTGAAACCTTTGACTTCGGAATCGCCGCCAAAAATGGAATGCGTTATTTCCGAATTCACAAGACTTGTCTGTTCCGAAATGACGGAATCCGAAATTGTCGAATTTTCAATCACCACGTGAGGACCGACAGAAACGTTCGGCCCAACAACAGAGGCGCGAATTTTTGCCGATGCATCGATATAACACGGCGGAATAATCCGAGAGCCTTCAAACTGATACGTTTGAACTGTTTGCGACGAAAGAATTTTCGCATTGGTTTCCAAAAAAGAATCCGCCGTACCACAATCCAACCACGACTGGATGGATGCCGTGCGGAATTTGCAACCACAGTCGATCATCATTTGAAGCGCATCGGTAAGCTGGTATTCATTCCGCGTACGGATGTCTTCGCGAATCAGGCGTTCAAGGGCCTTGCGCAAAGCAGCCACATCCCGAATGTAATAAATGCCGACCAACGCTTCATTCGAAACGAACGTCTCCGGCTTCTCCACGAGCCGTGTCACATATCCATCCGCATCAGAGACAGCGACCCCAAAACGTCTGGGATCTTCCACGGTTCGCGTCATCAAAACGTTTTCTTTTTCCTCTTTCAAAAACGATAAATCGGCATCAAAAAGCGTATCGCCCAAAATGATGAGAACGGGTTCATCATCAGTCAAAAAAGGCAAGCAAAGAGAAATCGCTTCCCCCAGTCCCTGCGGGTTTTCCTGGCGGACCGTACGGGAATTTTCAACATGTTCCCGTTTGAGAAAATCTTCAACAAGCTCCCCTTTATAACCGGTAATGAAAATCTGTTCTGTCACGGGCAGCGAAGAATAAGACTCCACGATATGTTCAACAAGCGCCTTTCCCGCTATCGGGAGAAGACACTTTGGCAAAGACAAAGTGAACGGACGGAGTCTAGAGCCGGTTCCGGCGACTGGTAGAATGACTTTCATAATGAGCGTAAATTTAGAATAATAAACAAGAAAATTTTTGTATTCTATCCGGTCAAAGCCGAATTTTCGGCATTACAGATATCGGTTAAACGCAAACGCCCAAAGCCGATGGATCGTCTAGAATTTTTCCGCCTGCCGTGCAAGCATCACAAATACAATAGCGGATTCCTTTTCCTTTGGCTTCTTGCGCTGCCGAATGCATCTTTTCGGAAGCCTCTTTGCCAAAAATTTTCGCTCCTTTTTCCGAAGCCGTAAATTCAATGAAAGCATCTATGGAACAAACATCTTCCCGGAGTTCCTCCCAAAAAGCCCGCGCTGCCTCCTGCTCTTTGTCAGAACCCACCGCATCTAGATAAGCCTTCCCTGCCGCTTTCAATTCCTTGCAGCAAGAGGGGGCGTTTTCCATTTTTTGAATCAAATCAATCAGTTCATTTTTGGTCATACAATACCTCGATTTCAAAATAATTTTTTCTTCGCACCTTCATTCGCCCGGTTTGACGGAAACCGCTGTCCCAAACCGTTATACAAAAATTTTGGGAGAGGGTGGAATTTCCCCATTTTTCGCATATGTGGAGAAAGAGACAAGACCTTTTCCGTCAACACAAAACTTCCAATTTTATTTCCGTGGAGTGTTGAATCGTATTGGGAAGATCCATTTGCGAATTGAATGTGGTGCAGCGCATTTTCCGAAGAAACTTTCAAGAAAGCGGAATACTCTCCCAACGGCAAGGAACCCGAGAGGGTAGTTCGCAAATGGAGCGTATCCGTTCCATCAAAAGTGGTCAGCGTATCTTCCCCTTTTACCGAAACAAAACGACTGTGAATTTTTTGAAAATCAATTTCCGGCAATGGAAATTCGTAATGATTTCCCGTTTCCCGGTGACGCAAAACCAATGAAGCGGACATTTGGCGCGTCACATTCCCAAAGCCGACGTTTTGCAAAGTCAAAACTGCGCGGAAATTTCTATCCGCACCAACAGAATCCACCATTTGAGAATTTCGCAAGACAAAACGGTAGCCCAAATGGTCTTCGATGTACTTAAAACCGGATACCGAAGAATCGTATTCGAAATCTTTTTTCTGAAACTGGACTTTTTTCCAGCTATCAATCAACTTGTCGTTCCATTGAATGTTCAAATAACTTGTATGTGTACGGAATCCTTCATAAGCGAGAAACTCTGGCGTGTTGATGACTTTATAACCAGGAGCAGTTGTCAGGGCTTCGCCCCCATAAGGCGTGTTCACTCCGTATTTTTCAAGCCACGCAACGCCTTCTTCACGGCAGATTCCCGTTTCGCAGGAAACGTCCCAACTACCGTAATCGTATTGCGTTCCCAAGTAGCCGTCGTTGAACATTCCCACGCGGTAAATCGTGTCGCCCTTTTGCGCTGCCACTGCTTTGAATTGTTCATTTTCCAAATTGAAATTCTTTCCCCAATCAGAAACGCCCAAAACAGCCGCAGCGTATTTTGCCGTCCGCGTTAAAATTTTCAATTCCGGCGGCGTATTCCGAAGCATCAGGTTGATCGCTTCTGAAACGCGTTCATAGGTGATCGTCGTATCGGAATGCATTTCACCATAAGCTCCATACATTCCCATTTCCACCGCCGTAATGACATCCGTATTTTCCGAAAGGACTGCCGCCAATTGCTTCACATGTTCTAGGACTGTCGCCTGGTCCGGCCCTGTATTCGATTTACCATCATACCAAGGATCGTAACAGAAACGGACGATTGCCGTCCCTCCAAAGTTCCGTATTCCCTGAAAAGATTCGCGCAATACATTCAACGCATCTTCCGTCAACGGCATGCTTTTTCCCCAAGTCGTGTCGGTTCCTTCGATCTTGATTGGAGCGCGGCTGCTGAATTCAGAAAGTTCCGCCCGCAAATGCAAAAACTTCCCATACGGTTTTTGAATGGGAGTCGTTCCTTCGGGTTTCAAATGCAACACCTGAGGCGTGTAAAATCCCCTGTCTGGGTTATAAAAAGTCTGCATTCCATCGGCATAGTCCAAATCTTGCCGCACAAGTCCCGCCGCCAAAAGAAGCGGGCACGTCAAAGCCACCAACATGAAAATCTTCATGTTCTAAATCTAATTCACTGTTTGAAATTCAAAATGGATTGGCGTCCAAATTTTTCAAAAGTCCATTTTTTAATTTTCGTTTATCGCACAAAGCCTTCAGCCCAGCTGGGATTCACGGAAATCAAACCCATAGGCCCGACGTGAAACAGAAAGAACTGGAGGCATTTGAATCCGCTTGGCCAGCGCAATTCCGCGATAGCGCCGCCACCAGCGGCGCATATCGTCCATCACTTCTTCATTTGAATGAAAATGTTTGCGGAAATAAGCTTCATCGACACCCAGATTTTTACAATAAGCCGAAACACCGCTGTTCAACAGCGCTTCGGAATCCGCGATGCCGTTCCTGTTCCAACGTTCCATCCAAAAAGCGAAAAGCTTGTCGTGATAGGGATAAAGAATCGGGTCTCCCATTCCCTGATCAACATTTTGAGCACTGGAAAGTTCCGCAGAAGCCGGAATATCAATCGACGCTTGGGGAATAACTGGTTTTCGGGAATTAATTTCTTTGGCCAACGCATACACTTCCGTTTTCCACAAATCACCCAGTGCGCACATCACACCCGAAGTATCGCCGTAAAGCGTACAATACCCGACCGTGATTTCACTCTTATTGCCGTTGCAAGTAAATCCAGCTCCAACGACGCTCGCAATTGTCGCTAAGAATGCAGCACTGCGAAGACGCGCCTGCAAATTTTCATAATGAATGCCTTCCACATTCATCTTCACGTCATTTCGTACAAACGAATTTTCCGCAAGGTTTTTGCAAAGAACTGTCGCCACGTCTTCAATGGGAGCGACCATGTAAGGACATCCGAGATTGTCCGCCAATTCTTTCGCGGCATCCCGAGTTGTCTTTGAATTGAATCGCGTGGGCATATTCACAAGGAACACATTTTCACTTCCAATCGCTTCTGCATACAGGGCTGCGCTGACCGCACTGTCGATTCCGCCCGAAGCTCCGATAGCAATTTTCCGAATGCCAAATCGCGAAAGATTCTTGCGGATCATATAAACCAAGGCGCGGTGCACTTCCGCGATTCCCGACTCTCTTTCGGATTCTTCTTCAAAGACTTCTAATTTTCCATTTTCCCACGATACCAACGTTCCGTGTTCTTCAAAAATCGGAAGCGAAAAAAGGCTTTTCCCCGATGCTTCGTATACGCTGGAATCTCCTTCGAATGCATAAATGTTTTTTCCGTTGTTCTGCGTCCCAACGGCATTTACATACAAAAGAGGAATTGCGGCATTCTGCGCATGAGTTCCAAAAACCCTATCGCGGGCACGGTCCTTTCCTTGCGTATAAGGAGAACAAGAAATGTTGATGAACAAATCCTCGGTAGACATTTTTTTCCGCAAAATGTCAAACGGTTTAATCTGATACAGTGAATCCCAACCATCTTCACAAATTGTGATTCCCAAGCGGATTTCGCCGACATTGACCGGCGCCAGGATTTCATCCATCGCAAGTCCATGCGTTTGTGCCAATTTTCTCAAATCCGAAAAATATCGCGGTTCATCAAATTCCCGGTAACTGGGCAAAAGCGTCTTCGGCAAAAACTTTTTTTGCACACCACGGCAATCTACAAGAGTTTTAAATTCTCCCTGAGACGCGTAATACGCCGCATTGTACAACAAGGCGCGCCCGTTTTCCCCATTTTCATTTTCTCTGGCAACGCTCCCAAACAAAATATCCACTTTCCGGGATAGCGCACAAATGGATTCGTTGATGCGAAGACAACGTTCCACAAAAGAATTTTCTTCCCATAAGTCCGAAAGCAAGTAACCGGGGACGCACATTTCTGGAAAGACGATTAAATCCGCAGAAGCCCGAATGCCCTCTTCTATAAATCGCTGAATCGTCGAAAAATTCGTTTCCGGATTTCCAGGAACGATTTCCATTTGAGCCATGTAAATTTTCATATCCTTACATCCATCCGCGGTCGGAAGTTCCCGAAATGCCGCGCACCTTCAAGTCAAAGTCGTCCGGATTTGTCGCTGCAGCCAAAGCCACTTCATAAGTGATCAGCTGCTTGGCATAAAGATCTAGCAACGCCTGGTCAAATGTCTGACTGTGATATTGCATATGACCTTCTGCTATCGCCTGCTCAATCATGCCCGTTTTATTTTTGTCGATGATGTATTCCCGAATGGCCGCCGTGTTGACCATGACTTCTGCAGCGGGAACACGCCCCGAACCATCTGCCATGGGAAGCAAGCGCAAACTGATGATTCCCGCCAAGCATTCGCCGAGGAGAAGGCGGACTTCATCGTGCTGGTGCGGTGGATACATGGAAAGTACACGAGCAATCGTTTCTGTCGCATTGGTCGTGTGAATTGTCGCAAAGACCATGTGACCCGTATCCGCAGCGGTCAACGCAATTTGCATCGTTTCCAAATCTCGAATTTCACCGACCAGCAAAACATCGGGATCCTGGCGCAATGCCGACCGAAGTGCATTTGCATAAGAATTCGTATCCACTCCGATTTCACGCTGGGAAATAATCGAAGTACGATCCTTGTGCAAGTATTCAATCGGATCCTCCACCGTAATGATATTGTCCGAAACGGTATCGTTCAAATGATCTATCATCGACGCCAAGCAAGTCGATTTTCCAGAGCCCGTTGTTCCCGTGACAAGGACAAGACCTCGCTTGCGTTCTGCAAGTTCCAAAATCACATCGGGGAGTTTCAGTTCCTGAAATTTGGGAATGCTCGCTTTGATATGGCGAATCACCATGGCCGAAGAACCGCGCTGTCTAAAAACGTTTACGCGGAAACGTCCCATGTCCCTAGCGCCCACAGCAAAATCACATTCTTTATTGGTTTCGAATCGGTGCATTTGATCCCGGTTCATCATGTCCACCAAAAATTCATCCATCGTCGAAGCGTCGATTGGTGTATCTAAGACTCGTGTCAATTTTCCGTTGATTCGATATATTGGTGGAACGCCGACGCGAATGTGCAAGTCCGAAGCCTTTTTTTGCGCCATCAAACGCAAAAGCTGTTCAATTTTCAAAGCAGACATCCGTCCTCCGTTTGTCGCATCAGCCGTTTAATTTTTCGTGGCGAATTTTTTCAATTTCTTCAAGGCGAGTCTGCAAAGACGCATCGTCCGGTGACTTGCGAATCAAATCCTTGTAAATTTTGATGGATTCGTCATAAACGCCCTGTTCAAAATAAATCTCAGCAAGAGTCCGCGTACTGGTTGTCGGATCTTCTTCAAGAGCGTCGGATTCGTTGCCGAACAAACTGTCGAAAGAACTTTCTACGCTGCTTTCTAGACTGGGCGTGGCGGCGGTATCCGATGCCGTGGAAGATTCGGACGGTGTCGAAGCGGGCTCCGCCGGTAACGTCAAATCTTCGGTCGGGAGGGCGTCGGACTCGTTGCCGAACAAGCTGTCGAAAGAACTTTCTACGCTGCTTTCTAGACTGGGCGTGGCGGCGGTATCCGATGCCGTGGAAGATTCGGACGGTGTCGAAGCGGGCTCCGCCGGTAACGTCAAATCTTCGGTCGGGAGGGCGTCGGACTCGTTGCCGAACAAGCTGTCGAAAGAACTTTCTACGCTGCTTTCTAGACTGGGCGTGGCGGCGGTATCCG
>CAZPKF010000002.1:0-46013 GCA_964587155.1 uncultured Fibrobacter sp. | reverse complement strand
CCGCCGGTAACGTCAAATCTTCGGTCGGGAGGGCGTCGGACTCGTTGCCGAACAAACTGTCGAAAGAACTTTCTACGCTGCTTTCTAGACTGGGCGTGGCGGCGGTATCCGATGCCGTGGAAGATTCGGACGGTGTCGAAGCGGGCTCCGCCGGTAACGTCAAATCTTCGGTCGGGAGGGCGTCGGACTCGTTGCCGAACAAGCTGTCGAAAGAACTTTCTACGCTGCTTTCTAGATTGGGCGTGGCGGCGGTATCCGATGCCGCAGAAGGATCCCCTGACTCTGCAGATGGCGATTCAGACTGTGCCGAAGGAACAAATTCTTCGGGCAATTCATCTTCCCCAAAGATATCGTCAAACGCATCCGAAAGGCTTTGCGGTTTGTCATCTTTCACTGGTTCTTCAACAGGATGCGATTCTTTCAACGGATCATTGGTGGCTTCTGCAAGGGAGGATTCTTCCGTTTCTGCAGTGCCAAAAATTCCGGAAAGAGCAGAAGAAATGTCGCTACCGTCAATTTCATCGGTCGGGAATTGATCCTTGTCTGTATTCGTCGGAGCAAATCCTGCAAGCGCATCGTCCAAGCTGTGTTCCAAATCGCCGAAAGAGACTTCATCATCGTGTTCATCATTCGCCGGGAGCAAACTCGACAGCGAAGAAAACGGATCTTCTTCTGCCGGTTTTGAATTTTCTGCAGCCACTTCCGGTTCCTGACGAATCTCCGTTGCCGGTTCATTTTCCAAAGATTTTTCAAAAATGCCACCCGCTTTCGGAGCGTCAGACTCCTGCGGTTCCACAGGCAAATTCAACGATTCTTCCTTAAGCGGAACGTCTTCTGGCAAATTCAGCGGCGGCGCATCTTTTAATATGGCATCCAACGACGGTTCTGCTGCAGCGGCCGCCACTGGTGTGTCCATCAACGATTCTGTGATTTTCGGAGCATATTCTTCGCTCCAAAACGCATCAAGCGGATCCAAATCATGCAACAACTGGTAATAATGATTCCGGTGTTCCTCATCGCCCTTCTTATCGTAAGCGTCACCCAAACGGCGGAGTGCCGAAAGGCAATATGGATTTTTCAAAAGGACCGATTCACACGCTTCAATAACTTGGTCAAAATCTTCCTTTAGCATCCAAATTTTGGAGAGGACAAGCAAACCTTCTTCGCTGTCCGGAAAATGAAGAATTCCTTCTTGGGCGCATTGCAACGCTCCATCGAGATCGCCATTTTGACAAAGTAAATCGGCAAGCCAAGCGAATGCCCGAGAAGGCTTCTTTTTCCCAATGGATTTGCGAAGGGATTCTACCGTTGTCGCCATATATTCACCTCAGACTTAACCATTCAAAGCGATGGATTCGCTTTGCAACAGAACAGGAATTCCGTTCTTGACCGGATAAAGGGTTTTGCCATTGCCTGCTACCAACGCCTCTTCCAAAGCCTCGGATACGACAATTCCCCCCGCATTCTTTACAGAACCGGAAGCTATTTCAGCGTTCACTTTGGCAATCAGTTCCGGAGACGCTTCTTGAAGCGGTTCATGTGTATCCGGAGTACATAACATGGAAAGCATTTCTGGGTCCATAATCAACAATTCCCTTTTCCAACTAAAAATAATTTCTTTTGCATTCAATAAAAGTAATTTAAATCAACAACGGCATAATTGGAGTTGTTTTCCGTGCCTATCAGAAGTTTGGGGCAAATTCCTTGAATTTTGACCTTTTCCGCATCAAAAGATTCTCGAAATCCGGTCGAATCCGACAAAATCAGCAATTCCGTGCAACCAGTCCTTTTACAAATCGCCGGCAAATCGTCTAAACTTCCCAATAAATGTTCTCGGTTCTCTTCAGAAACCTTTTCTGAACAGCTAGAAACGCAACCCAGCAAATTCAATCCGGGCTTGGGATGGTAACGGTCAAACCAACAACCGACCGGATCCGTTGTTCCGCCCAACAAAATAGAGCGTTTCGCTTTGCCGGAAAAAATCCGGGAAAAATATTTGAACCAAAATGCGAGGCGGCGCCAAAAAACACATCCGAGAAGAGTGGCTGTCGAAAAGCAGGCCGCACAGAGAGGGGCTTTCAACGCCAAAACCAAGATGGCGACTTCCACAACCGCAGCCGGAATCAAAAATTTGAAAAGCCGGAGTCCTTCGAGTTTGGACGAGGCGTAATCTCCCGAAAGTGCAAGCGGCAACCAGGTGAACAGGGCAAAAACGCCACAGACCGCAGAAGACAGCGGTATCCAATGAGACGACAAAAGAAGGACTATCCCCACAAGGAACAAGTCCACCAACATTTTCCACCATTGGGGAATCAACCTTGAAAAAACGCCGACCAATGCTGCAAAGGCTATGCCTAAGGCCACGATAAACGTGGGAAGGTGATAATTGCGATGTTTCTTCGCAAAGATGAGCATCGCTTGGTAAAATTCAATGTACGTACGAAAACGCCGCGTTTTGCTGCTTTGTCCTTTAAAATGTAAAATGCTCGTTCCCGGGTAATAGTAATTGCGGAATCCCAGTTTTTGAATGCGAAGACAAATGTCCAAATCTTCGCCATACATAAAATAGTCTTCATCGAATCCCCCGAGCTGTTTGAAAATATCCCGGCGGACTCCCAAAAACGAACCGCTGACAGCATCGACTTCCGTTTCTAAATCCGGCTCCAGATAAGTCATGTTGTATGCGGCGAAGACTTTACTTTTGGGAAAAAGGGCAGAAAGCCCGACCGTTTTGCAAATTGCGGCAAAAGGAGAAGGGAACGAACGCCTACAAGCCCACTGGAGAGAACCGTCCCCGTTCAATATTTTACAACCGACAGCTCCGGCGTTCGGCTTCGTCGCCATATAAGAAAGCGTTTTGCAAAAAGTTTCCCGCGAGACGACTGTATCCGGATTGATGAAAAAAAGAACGTCTTTCGTCGCATTCCGGGCTGCCAAATTACAGCCTTTTCCAAAACCTAAATTTTCTGAGCTATCTATCCAATTAACCTGCGGAAACGCCTGTTTCTGGCGTTCGAGAATCGGAATCGGAGAACCATTGTCAACGACAAAAATTTCGGAATCAATTCCTTGCAGTGCATCTTCGACAGATGAAACGCATGCAGGGATGTAATCCCGCGAATTGTAAGCGACAATGATGACAGAACACGACAGCGGAACTTTCGACATTCAAGTACGCCCAAACCGCAATTTCAAGACAAGGAAGAACGCTTCGGAAATAATTCCTCCGCTCATTTTGGATACGCCGCGGACACGATCCGTGAAGATAATGGGAATTTCACGGATGCGGAGACCTTTTTTCCAAATTTTGAACGTCGTCTCAATTTGAAAACAATAGCCATCGCTTTTCATTTTGGAAAAATCAAGCGCTTCTAACGCCTCCCGGCGAAAACACTTGAATCCACCTGTTGCATCTTTGACGGGAAGCCCTGTCACCAGGTGCGTGTAAAGATTGGCGAAATAACTGAGCAAGAGCCGTTTCCAGTCCCAATTGACAACTCCGATTTTCTTTTCGTTGTACCGGCTGCCAAGGACCAAATCCGCCGATTCTGCCGCTTCCAAAAAGCGCGGCAAATCCGAAGGACGGTGACTGAAATCAGCGTCCATTTCAAAGACGCGTTCATAATCGCGTTCCAAAGCCCATTTGAACCCAGCCACATAAGCCGATCCCAACCCCATTTTACCAGAACGGCGCATTAGATGGATTTTGGGATTTTCCAACGCCATTGTTTCGACCAAATCCCCCGTACCATCAGGAGAACCATCATCGACGACCAAAACTTCTATGCACGGATCCTGTTTCAGGACTTCGGGCACAATCAGCGGGATGTTGTCCTTTTCGTTATACGTCGGAATAATGACCAAACTCTTCGGATAACCCATATCAACGCTCCTTGGATTCAAATGGTTCGCCCCCGCGGACCGTTTCTGCAACCGGATATCTCTGTTTTTTATTCCGGTTGAAAAGTTCCGCCAAAAATCCGAGCGAAAACAACTGGATACCCAAAAGCAACGAGAATCCGCCAACGACAATCAACGGACGCAAATGAAGCGCGCCAAATCGGAGCCATTCCACACCAAAATAGCCGAAAACGCCTGCGCCGAAAAGCAAAAACAGAAGTCCAAACGCACCGAAAAAGTGAAGCGGCTTTGTGGAAAAACGGTTGAGGAAGAGCAAGGTCAACAAATCGAGAAATCCGGAAACCAAACGGGAAACGCCGTATTTCGAAGACCCGTGAATTCGGGCGCGATGTTCTACGGGCATTTCCGTGATGCGCGCCCCTTGCCACTTCGCCATGACGGGAATAAACCGGTGAAAATCCCCGTAAAGATTGATAAAACGGACAACAGATGCGCGGTAAAGTTTAATACCGCAATTGAAATCGTGCAAACGCTTGCCGCAAATCAAGGACACGGTCAAGTTGAACAATTTCGACGGCCAAGTTTTGTGCCAAGGATCGTGACGGCGCACTTTCCAACCAGAAACCAAGTCGTAGCCATTGTCCAAAATTTTCATCATTTTAGGGATTTCACGCGGATCATCTTGCAAATCGCCATCCAATGTCGCAATCAAATCGCCACGGGCAACAGAAAATCCAAGGGACAGCGCGTCGGCCTTGCCGCAGTTGAACTGAAAACGGAACAACCGGAGAAAGTCATACTGTTTCGACAGCTCCTGCAAAACACTCCAAGAACGGTCGCGGCTTCCATCATCAATGACGATGACTTCGTATGATTTTCCCGTCGGAGACATCGCATCGACGATTTCTTTCATCAGCTCAGGAAGATTTTCTTCTTCTTCCTTTACCGGTATGACAAGGCTTATATCCATACGCTATTCCTAAATCAACGTGTTGAATCCGAAGCGGATGCTGCCGACGAATCCCCTTGCGGAGCATCGGGAACCACTGTAAGGGCGGGCATCGCACCAACAGCATTCAAGCTCATCATCAAACGGGCGCGTCCCTGTTCTTCGTATTCGGGAACATTTTCAAGTCCCTTTTCCATGTATTTCTGGATGCGGTCCTTATCCCGCAAAATTTCGAGGACATGAGCGGCAGCCCAATAACAGCGCCATTCCTCGGGGAATTGATAAATGCCCAAATCCAAATAACGCAGGGCGAAATTCGCCATTTCTTCGAGTTTGTTCTTTTTGGAAACAGTCATCGGAGAACCGTCGCGGAAAACGTCCTCCATTTCTTCGCGAATTTGGAATGCGATTTGCAAATAGAGAGATGTGTAACTGGAGAGCAGACGAGCTGTTTCACCGTTGATGTAAGCCGTTCCATCGCCCAATCCGCGATACTTGTAAACGCTGTCCACCAAATAAGCGGTACGTTCCAAATCGAAATCGCGGTTCGTCTTGCGGCGGTCTGTAGTATCACCCTGCATGAAGTTGTAAACCATGCCTTCCTGCACCATATACTTTTCAAGTCCCATGAAATTGGACATTCCAACCGTCGTTGAAAAATGTAATGGGCGATCAACATTGTTCATGGCCAAGTCCATCACCAATTTGTTTTGAGTGAGCATCAAGACGCTGCGGCGTTGAGACTGCCATTCCTTGAAAGCGGAATAAACTTGCCACATAACGCGGTATTGCTTCAATTTCAGCGTATCTGTTTCGGGCTTTGCGTTGCCCAAAGAATCCGTCATGGAAGCAATCCTATCTTCCAATATCGGAATGATTGCATTTGCCCTATCAACCCAGGTTCCCGTAAAATGATTCGGATCCCTTTGGTTGTTATCATTTATCGCCATGCTCTTTTCAATGCCTTCCGCATCGTAACTGAGTTTTAAAATCGGTTCTTGGACAAGCATTTGCTTGATATACCAATCGGTATTTCCCAAGGAGAGGTTCACCACGCGAACATCCTTGCGGATTCCAGCAACCTCTTGAGCAAACCACAGCGGGAATGTATCGTTGTCTCCATTCGTAAAGAGAATTGCATTCGGACGGCAACTGTTCAACAAGTTATAAGCGTAGTCCCACGGCACCCACAAGCCAGAACGGTCGTGTTCGTGATAATTCGAAATGCACGGAATTACGGAACAAATGAGTATAAAAGCCACTGCGACAGGGAGCGCAAGAACAGACATTCCCACCGAAAGCATGTACACCAAAATGCCCACGCCGATGCCAAAAATCAGACTCATGAAAATATATGCAGGCGTATAGAAGTAATCCCGTTCGCGCACTTCGATGTGCATTGCCTCCGGGAAGGGCGCCCGGCGACCCATCTTGGCGAAAGCCATGTCAATATTTTTCCAATTCGTCCATGCCGGCGAATTTTCCAACTGGGAAAGCCGCATTGCCGATTTTTCAATTTCTGTGGCAGAGGCTCCGCGATTCCGCAAAGAATTCAACACCATCTTTTCGTGTTCAATTTCTTGCCGCAAATCCAACAGCGTATTTGGGTTAGGGAGCGAATATTTATATCCCATCTGATTCAAATTTTTGACACTTTCCCCGACAGAGGCCTTCCAATAATCAAAATCACGGCGGGAATCCATGCGCATTCCATCGGCAAAGTTGATGTAGAAGAGCAAACCTATCGAGCAAATGGCGTAAAGGACAGAAATGTAGACGCCAAACTTCCGATGACGGCGATACGAGAATACGCACACGGCGACAATCGCCCCATTGAATAGCAAGAACCAAATTAATTGCGCCGGGACATTGTCGCCCATGAAACGCATCTGCGTCGGGAAAGATATGCCAAAACGCTTCAGCGGAACATTTTCTGAAGGGTCAAAGGCATAGACTCCGTTGCCGTATGTAACGCCTCCCACTTTGAACGGCAAATATTGAGCAATCTGATAGCCGCCAAATCCCATATTCGGGAACGACAGGAATTGGTGAGAAATCTGGGCGCGGCGGAAAAAGGCGCGGCTGAGCATTCCTTCGGAACCATACTGTTTCCGTTCAAGGAAATCGTTGAACGCACTCCAATTGTCCAAATCCAACAGTTTGCCCAATTGCAAATTGCCCGCTTCGTCCCTAAAGTCAATTTCCGGATCGTTTTCATCGATAACGGGATTCAGTTCCGAACGAATAGGAATGTAAAGATGGGAGCTGTAACCCAACATGGCGACAACGACAAACGCTAGGGAAAGCCGGATGTTCTTCGCCAGTTCCGTTTTTGAAGCAACCATGACAGACAAAACGCCCAGCACAACAAGCAAAATAAGAGAAATCAGAATGAATCTGGAAACCGCATAAATCACAGAACAAAGGAGAACTCCCGTAATCCACACCGGAATTCTGGAAATAATTTTCTTCGGTTCGGCGATGAGCAAAAGAATAAATACGGCAGGGATGGTAAGGAGCGTATAAAGATGCGCGCCAACTCCCAAAAAAGCGATGTAACAAATAAAAATCAGGATGCGATTTCCCCAGGCATCTTCCCGGTGGTCAAACCATTTCAATGCAAGATAAGACACGAGCATCACGATGAGCATTGCAAAGCCGTAAACTTCCGCCTCTACCGCACTGAACCAGAATGTGTCACTGAACGTAAGGAGAAATCCCGCACAAAGAGCCGCAGCGACAAGAGAAAGTCGACGAAGGCCTTCAGAGACTTTTCCGGCTAGCTTGTCTGCCGAAAGAATCTTCGAAAGAAAATCCCAAGCGAACAAAGATGTGACAAAGACAGTCAACGCAGAACTGACAACCGAAATGTAATTCAACCGTTTGGCGATTTCCTCGACAAAGGGAAGGAAAACGATCATCACCCGCGAGAGCAATACAAAGAAAGGCGTTCCAGGAGGATGAGGTATGCCTAGCGTATTTGCACAAGCGACAAATTCACCACAATCCCAGAAACTGACTGTGGGAGCCATCGTCGAAACGTAAACGATCAACGCCACAAGAGCGGCAAAGCCCGCCGTCAAAAATTTCAAGGTCTTTTCAGAAATATTTTTCACTATTTTTCCTCCGCATTCTCGTCTGAAGAAAGAATTCCTTTGTTTCTTGAAAATCGATTCAAAATTCCGTTAACAAACCGTGGAGAATCTTTGGTGCTGTACTTTTTGGAAATTTGGACAGCTTCTTCAATCGCCACTTTCACCGGAATATCCGACTCGTATTGGAGTTCCGTCAAAGCGATATATAGTACGATTTTGTCCACAATCGCCATACGGTCCAAGTCCCATCCTTCAGCCCGTTCCGAAATGATGGCATCCAGTTCTGACCGATGTTCTTGAATTAAATCGACAAGAGACATTCCGTAACGCTTCATTTGAACGGGAAGTTCTTTGTCCGCGACTTCGCGGAGGCTATCCAAAATGCCGCCCACACATTCTCCAACGGGCTGTTTCGTGATTTCCATCGCATAAAGAAGCTTCAGGGCAAAAACCCGCGCCTGACGCCTGCTCACCGATTGTCGATGTTCCGTTTTCATACAAGTTCCTTGTAAAGATTGGCCATTTCCACAGCGCTTTCCGCAACATCGGCACCTTTATTGCCGGCTTTTAGACCGGACCTAGCCATCGCCTGATCCACATTGTCCGTTGTCAAGACTCCGAACAGGACGGGAATTTTTCCATTTGCAGCAAGGCTCGCAATGCCAGACGTCACAGCATTCACAACGCAATCAAAATGCGGCGTTTCTCCGCGGATAACCGCACCCAACACCACAACGGCGTCAAAGCGTCCCTTATCCACAAACTTTTTTGCGACACCGGGAAGTTCGAAGGCTCCCGGCACATGGGCGACAGAAATATCCTGCGGATTCACGCCCAATGCGCAAAATTTCGCAATGGCACCGGAAAGCAACCCGGAAGTCACCGTTGTATTGAAATCGGCAACTGCAATTGCCATTCGCATTCCCTTGCCGTCAAGGTTCGTCTTATAAGTGTTGACTTCCATCATCGATTTGTATCCTTGTCCAAATTGTTCAAAATATGTCCCATTTTTTCTTTTTTAGTCTGCAGATAAAAGCGATCTTCGGGCGTGGGAGGAATTTCAATGGGAACCCGTTCCACGATTTTCAAGCCGTAACCTTCGATGCCCGTCACTTTGGCGGGATTATTCGTCAAAAGTCGCATTTCCCGAACACCTAAATCCTTGAGAATTTGCGCTCCAATTCCGTATTCCCGCAGATCGGGTTTGAATCCCAAACGCCGATTCGCTTCAACAGTATCAAAACCCTGTTCCTGCAATTCATAAGCACGGAGCTTGTTGCAAAGACCGATGCCACGTCCTTCTTGATTTCTCATGTAAAGGAATATGCCACCGTTTTCGCCGATAAAGCGCATGGCGCTTTCGAGTTGCGCTCCACAGTCGCAGCGTCTTGATCCGAATACGTCTCCGGTCAAGCATTCGCTGTGAACGCGGACAAAGACAGGCTTTGAAAAATCCAAATCACCCGATACCCAGGCGACGTGTTCCGAACCGTCCGTTTTGCTGCGATAACCGTAAGCGCGGAATTTTCCGAACCGGGTGGGCACATGCGGTGCCGCTACGCGTTCCACAAAAGATTCCATGCGGAGCCGATAAGCAATTAAATCCCGGATAGAAATCATCTTGAGTCCGAATTTTTTGGCGACCTCCTGCAATTGAGGCATCCGCGCCATGGATCCGTCTTCATTCATGATTTCAATAAGAGCCGCCGCCGGACGCAAACCAGCGAGCCGCGCCAAATCAACGGCAGCTTCCGTATGCCCCGCACGTCGCAAAACACCTTCATCTTGCGCATATAAAGGCGAAATATGTCCGGGTCTTCCAAAATCAGAAGGCTTGGATTCGGGATCCGATAGGGCTAAAATCGTCGCGGCGCGATCGTGTGCGGAAACTCCCGTTGTGCAGCCTTCAATCTTATCGACCATGATTGTAAACGGAGTTCCCAGCATCGATGTATTTTCTACCGTCTGACGGGATAGTCCAAGTTCTCGGCAACGCGCTTTAGGCAATGGACAGCAGAGAACGCCGCGTCCTTCATGCAGCATGAAGTTCACTTTTTCCGGAGTTATTTTTTCAGCCGCAACAATGAAATCGCCTTCATTTTCACGTTCTTCATCGTCTACGACGATCAGGAACTTTCCCTGTCGAAAATCTTCAATGGCCTCTTCGACGGTATTAAGCACGGTCCCGTTCCTCCAGATAATTTTCAATGTATTTGCCAAGCAAATCGACTTCTACGTTTACGACAGTTCCCGGTTTCCAGTTCCGCAGGTTGGTGCGGGCTAGCGTTTCGGGAATAATGGCCACGCGCAAAGAATCTTCACGTTTTTCAGCGACAGTCAAGCTGATTCCGTTCAAAGTAATAGAGCCGCGGCGAATGACATAACGGCGCAAATCTTTGGGCAATTCTAAATCTACTTCGAGTCCTGTTTCACGGGGATTCACCGTCAAGACACGAACAACCGTGTCCACGTGTCCCATCACAAAATGCCCGCCCATCAGGGAATCCGCCCGACAAGGAAGTTCGAGGTTCACCAAACTTCCGGGAGTCGCCCATTTGAACGAAGTGTTTTCCACCGTCTGATGCATCACGCAAAAAACCGCTTCATCCGGGGTGCAAGATTCTATCGAAAGGCAGACGCCATCATTTGCCACGCTGTCACCCGGCTTCGATTCTTTGAAAAAATTCGGAGCCCGGAGACGCATTGTCAAACCGTCACCGCGGAGTTCCTTGGCGACAATTTCGCCTGTCGCTTGAATGATTCCTGTAAACATACGCCCCAAAGATAAAAAAATCCCTTTCTAAAAAAGGAATCTCCCCTCAAAGGAATTTGATTCAAGGTTTTTCGTGGAGAAAAAAGAGGTTTAAAATAAGCGAAACAAGCCTAAAATTCACTCTTTGCGAAAACTGTGGTCACCTTTTATCGTTGAAATTGAGCAAGCTCCCATCGTTTCTCGGTTATCAGTTGTAATTTTTAACTATCAACTCCTAATTCAACATTCCGAATTCCAAAATGGCCTTTGCCGGAGAACTTCTCCATTTTCAAAAATCAGTCCATACGTCAAAAACAGCCTCACCGTTTCCGGTTGACTTCAGTCGAAGTTTATTCTGCAAAAAGGCGATCGCCGTTACCGGGAATTCTTATTTCTCAATCCGAATTCCCGAATGAACGTTCACTCTGCGAAAAAGACCCGCATCAACGAATTGTTTCTGCCTTCTTCACCGCATCTTCCAACGACATGCCTACAAAATCCTGAGCGGCAAAAAAGCGACCGCTGTCCCCTTTTTCGAGAAGGATTCCCACAACGCCGCCGGGAATCACAGACTCCACGGCATTCGGCGCCTTGGGACCTCCGAGATCTGTCCGCAACCACCCCGGATCCATCAATTGCATCATCACATCCGAACCATTTAATTTACAAGCAAAGTCCTTTACGAACTTCGTCAAGGCCGCCTTGGCGCAAGCATAAGCGGCGAGTTCCGGTTCATTCGCAATTCCACTGGTTGTCAATTGCATTCGCCCAAAACCGTTTTGAATCATTTTAGGCAAAAAATGATAGGCGATTTGAATGGGCGAAAAGAAATTCACCGCCATCGCCGAATGGAAATCGTCAAGCGTATTTGCCGTATAATCCACAAAGTAGTGACTCATTCGACCGGCGTTGTTCAACACGAATTCAATGTTCAAGCCCGTTGCATCAATTTCAGAAAGCATTGCGGCAACAGAATCCGATTTTTCCAAATCGCATTCCACCGATAGGGTCTGAACGCCCAAATTCCGTGCAAAATTTTCCACCTCTTTGCAATGCTCCCGCGATCGACTTTGCAACACGAGATTCGCACCGAGTGAAGCCAACAGCTTCGCCATTTCGCGTCCCACGCCACGAGACGCTCCCGTAATCAAACACCAACGTTTTTGAATATTGAGCATATGTCCTCCTAGAATTGTTCAACCAACGCGTCAAAGCATTGACCGCGAACTTTGTAATTTTTGAAAAGACCGAAACTTGCGCAGGCGGGCGAAAGCAGCAAGGCACTACCCTTTCCCAGGGAACACGCATCCGCAAAAGCAGAATCAAGATCCGGAAAAATTTGCATGGGCACAGAAACGCCTTCTCGTTGCAGAGATTCCCGCATCCGTTTCGCAGTCGCTCCAATGAGCGCAATCCGTTTCAAATTCAACGTACAAGCGAGGACCTTTGACAGTTCCGAAAAATCCGCATTCTTTTCTGAACCGCCGAGAATTAAAGCGAAAGGCCGATTCATGCTTTTGACAGCGGCTATCGTCGCATCCGGTCGCGTTGCGTAAGAATCATTGTAAAATTCGATCCCGTTTTTTTCACCCTTAAATTCCATGCGGAACGGGAGCGGTTCATAATTTTTCAACGATTGCAGCGCGCAAGAAACATCGGCACCGAGAGCTTTGACTACCAAAAGTGCGGCAGCCATATTTTCCAATTGGTAAGCTCCACGGACTTTGCATTCCGAAAGTCGAAGCGTGTACCCATCAACAGACAGGGTGTCCGCATCAAAAACCGCATCCGCATCTTTGGATCCAAAGCAGAGCTTTTGCGCACCACTTTCCCTGGCGATAGCCACAGAGGGTGCGGCATCCTTCATGTAAATGCAAAAATCATTCCGTTTTTGCCAACGGACAAGATTCGCTTTGGCGTCGCGGTATTCTTCCACGGATTTGTGCCAGTCCAAATGTTCCGTTGAAACACGCAACACAACGCCTACATGCGGAGAAATCGGAAGCGTCATCAACTGAAATGAAGAAAGCTCCAAAATGACGATGCGATTTGCACTGTCATCATTCAAAAGGTCCAATGCGGGAACGCCGAAGTTGCCTCCAATGACACAGGGAATCCGGCAAGCTTCCAACGCATGGCGAATCATGCTGACCGTACTGCCTTTGCCAAGAGTTCCCGTCACACCAACGACAGATTTACATTTTGTTTCCTTCAGAAATAGTTCGATCTGGCTAGTGAGAAGGCCTCCGTTCATTTGAAATTCAAAAATTTCCCGCTGCAAAGGATAAACGCCTGCAGAACGCACAACCGTTACCGCATCTTTTAGCCCTTCCATGTATTTATCACCGGAAAAAACTTTCACTCGAACATTTTCGGGTACAGCGGGGAGTTCCACCGCATTCTTGTCCATTACGACAATATCCTTTACGCCGTTTCGTACAAGATAATTGAACGTACTCTTGCCTTCAATTCCAAATCCCAAAATGCCAACTGGTTCCGTTAATGTTTCCTGCATTGAACCCTCTTATTTTTTTACCGGTTTCACGACGGCCGTCGCAAACGACGCTTTGTCAAAAGCCCCGCGCAAGCATTCCATCATCCGTTCTTTTGAAAATTTACGAATCTGAGTTTCGGATTCCGTCATCGTAAAGACTTTCCCCAAATGAAGAGCCTGGTCTGCAAGGCGCATTAGGCGTTTTTCTGCATTATCCGCTCCGATGCGAAGCCCGCCCAGCACGTTCATTTTGGTACGTTCCAATTCTTCTTTTGCAAATCCGTCTTTCAAAAAATTCCAGAGTTCGCCTTGCGCAATGGAAAGAGCCAAATCCATTTTTCCCGGAGCCGTCGCCAAGGAAATTCCCCATCCAAGGACATCGCTATAAATGTCAATCATGGAGTATACGGAATAAGCTAGGCCGCGCTCTTCGCGTACCCGCTGAAACAGACGCGACCCCATATCCGCTCCAAACGCCACATTGAAAAGGGTCAACGACCGCAAAAATTCAATATTCCTGTCCGAAAAATCAAAGCTCGTTCCCCAAAAAAGATTGGTTTGGCTGAGTTCCCGGCGGGTTCGCGTTTTTTCCGCCGCATTCGATTTGTAAGCGTTGACAAACGGTTTTTTAGCCGATTTTTTTTCTTCAAACGCTTTTTCAACCAAGTCCACCAGGCGTTCATGATCCACGTTTCCCGTTGCACAAACAGTGAGCGGCAAATCTTCCAACACCTGTCGTTCACATTCGACAAGGCTTTCCCGCGAAAGACGCTTTACAGTCTTGACCGTTCCCGCAATGGGAAGTTCAAGCCCACAGCCTTTGTAGTGAATGGCGTTAAAAAGATCCCCGGCACATTCTTCGGCAATATCGTCGTAACTGTGCACTTCTTCGATAATGACTTTGCGTTCCTTTTCCATTTCCACAGGATCAAAACGCGGATGCAACAGCATGTCGGAAATAACTTCAACGGCCAACGGGACATCTTCCCGAACAACCTGAGCGTAAAATCCAGTTTCTTGCCTTGTCGTATAAGCTTCTAGACTTCCACCCCTGTCTTCTATCGTGTGCGCAATTTCAAAGGCGGAACGTTTCGCAGTCCCTTTGAAAACCAGATGTTCATAAAAATGGGCTAGTCCATTTGTTTCTGCCGATTCGTGCCGCGATCCCCTCGGAATCCAGACGCCCACATTCGCAGAATAAGCTCCGGGCATGGAATCCGAATACACCGTAATTCCATTTTTCAATTCCGTTTTCAAAATCTTCTGTCGAATCATAATCAAAATGTAGAAAAGGTGAAATGGTCCGCGAGCAGCAACGCTCCAATCAATTGTCATCCGTACTGGCCGCATTCAATTTGATATCCGGCAAATCCTTGACATAAACGGTAAAGCTCCAACCGGCGGCAGGTCCTGTCGGCGTCCAGGTAAAATCCAGTTTCCAACAATGCAGAGAACGGTCAAACGTAAATTCGTGAGAAGCAAAGCGGCCTTCGGTATAACTGTAACGCGTCGTGTAAGACATGCTCCAGTTTGATGTCGGATGCAAAGAAGCGGAAATTCCTGTCGAATGAGAAACATCATCTTTGAAAACTTTTTTGCCGACGCGGGTACTCGAAAAACTGTAACGGTAATCCAAGCTGGCAGACCAGGCGTCCTTTTTGTATTTTCCCATTTGAGACGGCAAACCGGAATTAAAATCCCCGGACCAATTGAACGTTTTGGAAAGATCATACCCCCAATACGTCAATTCTGGAATACGGACTTTATTCGGATCTTCTTCGTATTTGTGGTAAAAACTGTGACGTGTCCGGATGGTGAACAAGTAATTTGGCAAAACCTGAAATCCGAAACTTGAAGAGATATCCGACCAATGCAAAGAATCGGCGGCAAAGTTATACGATGTTGAATGCGAAGTCGTCACCAAGCGACGCGTTCCGTGAACATCTTCCATTTGTGTCGAATCGGTTCCATCTTCGGATTTTGTCGTGCGCCCAAGAGATTTCAAATACTTAATGTCGAAATCATTCGAAAGGGAAAATCCCACCGATTTTTGTTTTGTCTGGTAAGGAGTCTGTCCCAGCAAAGGATGCCTTACAAAATACTTGTTTGTATCCATTTTGGGCGCATACGTATACGAGATGCTCGGAGAAAGGACGTGACGCACTCCCGTAAAACGACCGATATCCGGCATCCAGATGCCATAAAGTTTCGTATCCGCAGTTAAACTGTAATTGTGGTTGTAAAAGAATTCTCCGTATTCATCCTTTTCTGGATTGAACGCGCCGCGTTGTCTGCGATACTTGGCTGAATCATCGGGGTTTATCCAACGGTTGCCGCTCCACATTCCCGTAAACGTTGCCTTCGGCGTCAAATTGATGACATCAAACAAAGATGCGGAATAATCTAAAGAATACGTTCCCACGTAGCCCGAATACCAAGCCGCCGTATCGATATCGCGCACAGTATCCGGCGCAATCGTTTCATAAAGGTTAAAGCGATTGGTGAATGAATAGTTGAACTTGTCCAAAAAGGATTCTTCTGATGCGGTTTCATCATCGTCGTCTTCAAAATCGAATAGCTGCCCGCTCATGCGAAACTGGACATCCGGAATCTGGCGTTCCTTGTAACCTGTTGACAAATTGTAATTCTGCAAAGCCTTGACCGTGAGGCTTTTATTTTTCCCGAATTTTCCAGAATAAGTCATTTGGGCGTTAGCCTGCTGATTCAAAATAGTTTCCGCATCCAGGCCATTGTCTTGCCGAACCTTTTGGCTAGAAACAAATGAGCCCGACCCCGAAAGAGTATGTTTCCCATCAGGAGTCAAATTCTGGTTGTGATTGAAAGAAATATCGTAACCGCTGTTTGCGAAATCGAACTCTTCCAGATAACTGGTGTATGTCACGTTTCCATCTAAGCGGTAACGCCACTTGTACCGAATGGTTTCAGAAAGTGTCGTTTTTTCAAAACTCGCCGAAGAGCCTTCAATGATATCCGCCGACGTCGTTGCATCCCAATAATCATTCGGTGCGTAATAAAAGCCCACATTCTTGATGTAAAATCCCTGAACCTGGTCTCCGCCGAATTTAGGTGTCAAAATTCCCGAGCGTCTGCCGCTTTTTAGCGGCGCCACAATCATCGGCAATACCGCCACAGGAACATCCGCAATATTCAGCACGACCGGGCGAGCGGTCACACTTTCTTTTGGCTTCACCACCATGCGCCTTCCGTAAAAGTAATAATGCTGATGAGTCGTATCGTCACAAGTGCTGAAGTCTCCGCGAGCAATCAAAAGCCGTGTATCCGGCAGACGGCGTACTTCCATGCCATTCAGCTGATTGTTGTCTTGAAAAGTCGTCGCATAATAAACTTCTCCGACCCGGGATTTCATATTGTACTTCATGCGGTAACCGGCCAAGGATGAATTTTTCGTTTCCCGCAGAACCGGATTTCCGCTCGCCTGCAGCACCTGATCTTTTTGGTTGAAGAGAACCGTGTCGGCATCCAAAGTCACCGTTCTATACTTCAGCTGCGCCTTATCGTTCAAATTGAATGTCGAAGATTCTACATCGTATTGCAAATCGACCGCATGGTATTCCACCGTGTCTGTTGCCGTGGAATCCGAACTTCCAAACCAGTCCCCCGATGCCGAATCCGATTCTGTAGAATCTGCAGCCTCGGGCCTTTCCGGTAATTCAAAACGGGTCAGTTCCTGCGAAAAAGCAGGCAACGCCATCAAAAGCGAAAGCCCTAGAATGCAACAAAAAATTCTTCGCTGGAACGTGTACATTACCCGCCAATAATAGAAAAGCAAAGGCTCCTACTTAAAGGAGCCTATTCAAAACAGCGCGTGGGCATCTCAGCGGAGTTCTGCGGCAAAAGCAGAAGAAGCTCCATTCTGTTCAATGTGGACAACATAACGTCCGGGAGCCGCATTTTTTCCATTCCAAGAAAGCGAAAGGGAACCGGCTTTGGCATTTTCCTTTAACAACCGGGCGACAATTTCTCCATTCGGATCTACAACGCGCACCACAGTAGAACCTTCCGCATAAAGGCGAATGCGGACAAATTCCTTTGAAAAGCCTTTTAATTTTCCGGCGGCACGAACGCGGGCCTTCATCTGCGGAACATCCGAATCTGCAAAATCTTTCTCCACCGAAACCGAAGATAGATTGTCCGAAGAAACGTTCACCTCGTCGGGAATCACCCGTCCATTTTGCATCACCGAAAGCAAGTTGTAATCATTTCCCAGGGATTTTCGGGCAACTTCTGCGATTTCCTGCGAAGAATAAGAAGTCTGTTTTTCGCCATACCATTCTTTCACGTCGGCGGATTCAATTTCATTTACTGAAATATGAGCCCGGCGAAGCGTCACCGTAAATTCTTCCTTTTCGCGGAGAATGGAAAGTTCTACCGGCTTGCCAATCGTGCCGCGGAGCAGGTCTTTAGACTGGTCCAACGAATTGCCTGCAAGGGAATTTCCATCCACGGACAAAATATGGTCGTCTTTTTCAATTCCCGCTGCTTCAGCAGGAGAACCCGGAATGACGTCAACAACATAAACGCCGCTCTGTTCCGCATAAATGGTAACTCCGATGCCGCCAAAATTTTCCCCGGCAAGCGCAACAGATGCTGTCAATGCCAATGAAGCCAATATCCAATGTTTCATTCTAAACCTCCAAAGAGATGGAATTCACCCTTTAATATAAGTAAAAAAATTCTTTTGAATGATTCTATTCTACAAGAAACCTTTCCTCTCGCAGAATTGACGCTACTCTTCACAAAAACGGATCGCCGTTGCGGTTAAAACCGTGCAAAATTTTCCGCCTTTACAGAAAAGGTTTTCCTTTTGAAACCCCAACCCATTCCAAAATTTCACCGCCGCCAGACAAAAGAAGTCACCTTGCGCAATTCCCATTCCGCAGCACACATTCCGATTCTTTCACGAATCATTTATTCTTCGTATTCATATTCGTCTTCGTCAGAATCGTCGTATTCTTCGTATTCATTTTCTTCATTCGGCAAAATGACAAGGCCCAACGTCACCGGCTCCCCTTTTTCGTTTAAAAAGCCTTCTAGATAAAGTGTCGTCGAAAGCCGGATGAATCGCAAATCCATCATCGTTCCACCGTCATGAATGCTCTTTGCTCCGTAAGGAATGAATAAAAACTTTTTGCGTTTGAATTCAAAACGATTCGATTCAAAATTCCAGACCCAACTGGTTTTGCCGTCTTCGGAATCTTCGTAATCGCAAATTTCCGCATCGATGTCACAGGCGAAAGATGCGTTTCCCTGATACCGTTTATTCCATTCCGCACTGAATGCGCACGCCTTGATGCTGTGTCCGCCGTTCATTTGATAATTCAACTTGTCGTTGATTGTCACTATGTCCATTTTTTCATTTTGAACTTGATTCCAAACATCGCGCAATATCAAATAACTTTCAATGCCTTTGGGACAATTTCCCGTCCGATTCACCTCTTCGTGGGCCGCTAAAAGTTTTTGCTGCAAATCGATATCGATCGATACAGGAATTTCCACCTCCTTGATTTTTTCAATCACCTTCCGCGGGGGAATTTCCACGATTTTGTCGCCCTTTTTCACCAGATATCCCAATTCGTCGCGGACCATGTTCAAGCACTGTTGCACGTGAATTCCCACCGTATTCGATGCCGCACTGACAAAATCAACGCCGATTTCCAGATTCCATTCCCCCGCCTTTGATGTTTCTTTGTCCAGACGGCAATAAGCTTCTTCGCGAATTCCATCGATATAAATGATTTTCGCTTTTAAGCGCGTCAACATTTCCCCTTCTTTATCCAAGCGCTCCAAACTCCAAAAATCCGGATTTTTCCGGAGAAGTTCCGCAAAGGCCTTGTCGCCATCCAAAGCAGGCAGAAGCGAGTCGTTCCGGGCATTCTTTTCTTGCAACAACGCCGAATAAGCTGTAGAAATGTCCGGGTTGAGAAACAGGGATTGCGCACCGGCAAAAGCGAGCGCAGGAACAAAAATCAACAGGGCTAAGGAAATTTTCTGCATAGACGCAAAGTAGAAATTCAAAACTCCGGGGAACCGCCATTTGTCAATTTCCTATATTTGCAATATGGAAAATATGCAACAAGACCGTCTGATCCGCGCTACAGGAAAGCGTGTTCCCTTTCGACTTGTCCTTGTCGATTTCACCCGCGGTGCCGAAGAAATCGGGCAAAAGCACGGTGCGTCGTCAGAAGCGCTGAAACTCCTTGCCGAGACTTCCATCGCTTCGCTCATTCTCTCTTCGGGATTGAAATTCGCCGGGACTGTCTGTGTCAGAGTGACATTCGACGGAGACATCACGTTCGCCGAAGCGGACTCCACACCCATGGGACTTGTCCGCGCCATGATTCCGCAGAGTGAAATTCAACAAAACAAAAAATACGAACCGGCGCTTTCCCCCCAGCGATTCGAAGTTGTCACATTGAATGAAAAAGGCAAACGCGCTAGTGAAAGCATCATTGAAGCCGTTTCAGAAAGCATGGGTCGCAATCTTTCCGTATTCATGTACCAATCCGCCCAGACGCGTTCTGCCGTGGGAATCGAAGCTCGCCTGAACGCTGCCGACCCGACGAAACTCGACTACGCCATTGGATTTTACTTGGAACCCTTTGCAGATATTTCCGACGAAGAACTTTCCGCATTGGAAGGTCAAATCGCCATACTCCCCGCATTTTCTGAATTTTTTGATGGCAACCGATACAACTTAAACGCCTTAATGAAAGCCATCTCCGGCGATTACCCAGTGACAGTTGTCCGCGAAATCACGCCGCAGCCTTACTGTCCGTGCAGCAAGGTGCGCTCCCTTTCAACCTTGGCCAGCATTCCCAGCGAAGATTTGCAGGAACTTGTTCAAGACGGCAAAAACATTGAACTCGTTTGCGATTTCTGCCGCAACAAATACATTGTCACCCCAGACGAAATTCAAGACATTCTCAACGATCGTCTTCTTCAATAAGAAAAATTATGTTCACCAAACAATGCGTTGTCACTTTAGACATGGAAGGGGTTCTGACCCCAGAAATTTGGATTGCTGTCGCCGAAAAAACGGGAATTCCCGAACTGCGGCTGACTACCCGGGATGTTCAGGATTACGATGAACTGATGCGCGGGCGTTTGAACATCCTCGACCGAGAGCACCTGAAACTCTCCGACATCCAAGAAATCATCGGCAACTTGCCGCTACTCGACGGCGCAATTGATTTTTTAAACACCTTGCGCGATGAAGCCCAAGTGATCATTCTTTCGGATACCTTCCAAGAATTCGCCTACCCGCTTATCCGTAAAATGGGATTCCCGACGATTTTTTGCCACAACCTGATTGTGGAAAACGATTCCATTACCGGTTACCGTTTGCGTTTGCAAGATCAGAAAAGAAAGACCGTCGAATCCCTCCGAGCGTTGAATTTCAAAGTTTTTTCCGCCGGGGACTCTTTCAACGACACCGGAATGCTTCTTGCGGCAAACAAAGGCTCATTCCTTTTTGCGCCGAAAAATGTCACCGAGAAATTCCCACAACTTTCCGCAGCCACTTCATACAAGGAACTCCTTGACAGTTTCCACCAGTTCCAGGACTCGCTTTAATGTCACACCTCCCGACGCTCATCCTTTCCAAAGGCCGGGACAAATCCGCAAAGCTCCGGCATCCGTGGATTTTCAGCGGGGCAATTTCCCACGTTTCAGGAAACCTTTCAAGCGGCGAAACCGTTGAAGTACGTTCTGCAGACGGCGAATTTTTAGGATTGGCCGCCTATTCGCCAGAATCTCAAATCCGCGCCCGATTTTGGACTTTTGAAAAAAACGTTTCCATCAACAAGGATTTTTTTTCGAAAGTCATCGACAGCGCAATTGAAAACCGTCGGAGCCGAGGTTTTGACGTAGCCGATTCCCAATCGGCGTTCCGTTTGATCAATGCGGAAAACGATGGAATTCCTGGCTGCATCGTCGACAAATACGGCGATACACTGTCCGTAGAAATTCTTTCGGCGGGAGCCGAAAAATTCCGCACAACGTTATACGATATTTTGGCGGAAAAGATTCATCCCAAGGGCATACTGGAACGTTCCGATTCCGATGTCCGAAAAAAAGAAGGATTGCCCCTGCGAAAAGAAGTCGTTTTCGGTTCCGTTCCAACGACACCTGTTGAAATGCGAGAAAACGGCATTGCCTTTGAAATTGATGTTTGGAACGGCCACAAGACCGGTTATTATCTAGATCAACGCGACGCCCGGTACGCCGTTGGAAAATTTGCCCGTGGAAAACACGTGTTGAATTGTTTTTCCTATACCGGCGGTTTTGGACTATTTGCCTTGCAAAACGGGGCAGTTTCCGTCACCGAAGTCGACGTTTCCAAAGACGCTCTTTCCATCGCCAAACGCCTTGTTCAAAAAAACGGTTTTGACGTCAACCGGGTAGAACTTTTGGAAGCCGATGTCTTCGCTTATTTGCGAAAGTGCAGGGACAGCCGTCAAACATTTGATTTAATTGTCTTGGATCCGCCCAAATTCATCGAAAGCAAATCCCATTTAGAAAAAGGCGCCCGCGGGTACAAAGACATCAATTTGCTAGCCTTAAAGCTCCTTGCGCCAAAAGGAATTTTGGCCACATTCAGCTGTTCCGGTTTAATGGGAATGGATTTGTTCCAAAAAATTGTTGCCGATGCCGCCGTCGACGCCCGCAGAGACGTTCAAATCATCGGGCGTTTTGGGCAGCCCGCAGATCATCCTGTCAAGACATCTTTCCCCGAAGGGCAATACCTGAAAGGGCTGCTGTTAGAAGTGGAATAAATTCCGACATTCCTTATCGCGGTAATTTATCCGCATTCTTTTGCTGCCACACAGCGTCTTCCCAGGCGCGGCTAGCTTCGTTCGCCCAGTCGGAATTTGGATAAAGCTCCACCGATTCGCGGAATTTGGCTACTGCCGAACGGAAGTCACGCCGATTGCGGTAAACGTTTCCTATTTGCAGAAGTACAAAAGCCTTGACATTTTCATCCCGGGACTTTTTCAACAACGCCTGGTATTGCGACAGGGCCGCAGAGAAATCCCCCGTGCGAAACGCTTCGTTCGCCGATTCAAGCGTGTTAGCCACCGGTTTTGGCGCAGGATTTGAAACGGGCTTCGCTTCGGGAGCGGCTGCGACTTCGCTCTGTTTTTCTTCCACCTTCTCCGGTGTCTTGGATTTATCCGGTTGGGATTCGGAAATTGCAGGCGTTTCCGAAAGAGTTTTTTGCTCTTGATTCGAAAGTTCCGCAATACGCGACTTCGCTTGTGCCAATGCGGATTCATTTTTCGAAAGCGACACGTATTTTTCCAGCTCTTCTTTTTCCGCCATTTTCTTTCCCTGCTTCCGGTAAATGAGAGAAAGGTAATAATGCGCATTGTATCCCAGCTCCGGATAATCGAACGAGCGTTTCAAATTGTATTCCGCTTTGTCTAATTCTCCCAATTCGTAGCGGCCTGCACCAGCATAATAATAAGCTCCCGGATTTCCCGGTTCTTTCAACAGAACTTCCCGCGCCGCAGAACAAGCCGTCTTATATTCTTTCGCATTAAAAGCCTGTTTCGCTTTGATGAACGCCTCCGAAGAATAGGAGTATTTGGAATCCGCTGCGCTCTTAGCCACGTTTTCCGATTTTGGCGCGGCATCTTGCTTTTTCGGGGTTTCCGTTTTGCATTCGGCAACCGTCGAGCGGGCCTTTCCCAATTTTTCGCACGATTTCGCGATACCCTCGGAAGCAGCCTGCATCTGGGGAGAATGTTTCAACGCCAAACGGTAATTGGCAATCGCTCCCTTGTAATCGTTCATTTTAAAACGGGCCGTTCCCGCTGCACAAAAAGCTTTGGCATTATGCGGATCCGAAGCCAAAATGGAGCGGTATTCGCCTAGAGCCTTTTCATATTGGCCCAAGGATTCAAACCGGGCTCCTTGTTCAAAACGGGGATCTTCCGCCGCAAAAGCCAACGACGCGAAACAAAAAAACAGAACTCCACGGATACTTTTCATAAAGTGAAAAATAGAAAAAGCAAATAAAGTGTTCAGAACGAAATGGCGAGAATCGCTGTCAATTCATAGCGTTCATCACCCGTATTTTCAAACGCGGTGAAAGCATCCGGAGCCCAGCCGTAAAGATCCATCGTTAGAGAATTGGATATGACATTTTCCGCTTTTTCCAATTCTTGCCAAGGAATTTTCCCGGGAGAGCGGTAATAGCGGAGCATCCCAAGCGCGTTCAAACATTCGGGATGATTGTCAATTAACGCATAAGCGCACCGCATTAAATTTTCGCCTTGAACTTTAATCACTTTATAAAGCCGCCGCGGAAGTAAAAATTCCCGCAAGTCCTGCAAACTGGAAATGACTTGGGATTTTTCATCAAAGAAATGAACCAATTCCTGAAAAACGACAGAATCTTCTTGAAGAAACGGAGAACGTTCACGGATTATGGCTTCGACATTCGGCATCAAAAGGAATATACATTAATCTTTTTCAGAAATTGCATTCAAAAAAAAAGACCTGCGCAGCAGGGATACCACGCAAGCCTTTGTTGTTGTGGAAATGTCGATTTTAAAAGTCGTCTTCGGACAACGTTTTGTGATTAAAATAAGCGGGCACCCAATTCGAAGAAGGTTCTTCAGCAAAAGCGCCATTGTCCTCAGCCGCAACCGTAGCTGCGATTTGGGATTTTGGCATCGCCATCGTCGGAGCATCCGCAAGGGTCAATTCTTCTTCGTGATTCGAAGCGTGTTGACGCACGTCAAAGTCCTTGTCTCCAAAAGAAGTCGCCGGTGAAACTGTCGGTGTTTCACGAACCGCTTCTATGACATGAGTGCGCATTGTCGGAGACGGCATATTCGGACGCGCAATGGGTTTCTCTGGTTGAGAAAGAGCCACGAAATCCGTCGTCGCGCGCGGAATAGACTGTTCCACATGCGGTTTCGCCGGAGACATTTCAACAGGCGAACTTTCCTCTTCTTCGTTCACTTTGTCAAATCCAGTCGCAATCACAGTAATGCTTACGCGGTCGCCCAAATCAGGAATAGTCACATCGCCTGCAATAATATTGGGCATGTTCTCTTCGCCGATCTGTTCGTAAAGATATTCCATGGCTTCATTGTATTCGAACATGGAGAAGTTTTCTCCGTGGGCCACATTGATAAGCACGCCAGAAGATCCGCCAATTTGAACATTGTCGAGCAGCGGGCAAGAAATCGCATCTGCAGCCGCTTTCAACGTTCTGCCTTCTCCAGAAGCGCATCCCGTTCCCATCAATGCGGAACCGCCGTTCGCCATAATCGTTTTCGCATCGTTGAAGTCGGCATTGATTGTTCCATGGATGAACATAATGTCGCAAATGCTGCGGACCGCATTTCCCAAGACTTCATCCACTTTGAGGAACGCATCTTTCATTTGCGTGTTCTTTTCAATGACTTCCAAAATCCGCTGATTGTTGATGACGATAATCGAATCCACCATTTTGCGCAAATCAGCAAGGCCCTTTTCCGCATTTCGACGGCGAATGGGACCTTCCCATTTGAAAGGCATCGTGACAACGGCAACCGTCAAAATGCCCAGTTTGCGCGCAATTTCCGCAACGACAGGAGCGGCACCAGTTCCCGTTCCTCCGCCCATTCCCGCAGAAATGAACACCATGTCAGCCCCTTCAAGCTTCTTTTCGACAATTTCCTTGTCTTCCATCAACGCTTGACGGCCAACTTCCGGCTTGGCACCTGCGCCAAGAGTTTTCGTCGTTTTTTGACCAATGGCAATTTTTTCATCGGCCAAGTTTTTATCCAAGGCCAAAGCGTCTGTATTGATAGCGATAAATTCAACATTTTTGATATTCATGTTGACCATGCGATTCACCGCGTTTCCGCCGGCGCCGCCGACACCGACGATTTTGATTTTCGCCGTGTGTTCGTTGTTATCGATTTCAATAATGTGCCTTTTTCCGGAATTTTCCGAGGCCATGTTGTTTTGTGATTCGATCATTGTTTTTCTCCCTGTTTGTTGTTTTTATTCCACTTTTTAAATGTAATTCTTGAGGAAATTCCAAACACGCTTCCAACCGTTTTCCACCGAGCCGACAATTTTTGTCGTTCTCGTTTCCCGGCGTTCTTGCGAGATGTTTTCCATAGCCGCATAATACAAAAGCCCAACTCCCGTTGAATGCGTAGGCATCCGGGTGACTTCGTTCAAACCTTTTCCCGATTTGTTGGGACCTCCCAATCGAACGGCTCTGTCCTTGAAGACTTCTTCAGCCAATTCTTCCGTGCCTTCAAGGAGAGATGTTCCGCCCGTAATGACGATTCCCGCTCCCAGCGAAGAATCGAAATTTTTCTGTTGCAAATCATCCCGCACTTTTTTGAGGATTTCTTCCATCCGACAATAAATGATATAGGCCAAACGTTTGCGGCTGCATTCCTTTCCCGGACGGCCGCCAATACCGGGAACCGTAAACGAAATGTCGTCAATCATATTCGAACGGCGGCAAGTTCCATACATTTTCTTGATTTCTTCTGCCCGCGCCATCGGGGTCACCAATCCGACAGCGATATCTTTCGTAATTGCATTGCCCGCCAAATCGAAAGACCGCGTATAAACAACTTTGTCTTCTTTGAATACGGCAACATCAGTAGAAGTCGCCCCGATGTCCACAATCGCAACGCCCAGTTCCTTTTCTTCTTTTTCCAAAACGCAAGCAGCATCTGCAAGAGGTTCGAGCACAAGTCCTTTGACCGAAAGCCCTGCGCCTTCAATCGCCTTGTGGATATTTCGGACAATCCCTCGCTGCGCAAGCACCAGCTGCACTTTAACGCTCAAACTGACGCCTTCCATTCCCAATGGATTTTTAAGTCCGTTTCTGTCATCTAGCGAATAATCGTCTTGCAAAACGTGGATAATCTCCATGTCTGCCGGCTTTTGCACAAGCGCGCTCGCTTGCTCCACAACGCGATCCATCGATTCTCTAGAAACAACACCTCCAAAATCGCGGAGCGCTATCGTTGCCCGACTTTCTAACGAACGAATATTGTTTCCCGCGATTCCGACGTAAACTTCTTTGACATCGATGCCGCTTGTACGTTCCGCTGCTTCTACCGCAACTTTCAACGTTTTGATTGTCGCTTCGAGCTCGTTGTCTTCGCCTTTATTCAGCGGAGGGTTGCCAAATCCCAAAATGCGGATTTCACCATCATCTTCTACTTGTCCAATAAAAACTTCGATTTTTGAACTGCCGAGATCCAGCCCGACAAGAATCTTTTTTTGATCGATATCGATGATATTTTCTTCTTTCGCCATCATTTGACCTCTTTTGCAGACGAATTCGCGTAGGCAAAGCCCTCGAACCGCAAATCCAGAGATTTGACATTTTTCATTTCTTTCGGTAATCCTTCGAGCAGTTGACGATAGTGGTGAAAGCTTTTTTCCACATCACCATGCATCGGAAAAAGAACTTCAAAGTTCACATCGCGGAAATAAACCATTACGGCATGTTTTTTTTCATCCACTTTCACTTGAGACACATTTTTATACAGAGCTTCATCCGATTCGCGCATCGCCTGCAAAAAGGAAGCAATTATTTTAATGTCCCTATTTTTGTGTATCGTCGCAACGGGCAAATCCAACACAGCAGAAGCAGCTAGAGGAAGAGCTAGTCCCCGCGAAGAATAAGTTTTCCAGCGATCATTCTCTAGAATTTCCATAACGGGTTCGGTCTCTGTGACGTTTATTGAAACATTCCAGAATACGCCCACGTCCACATCCGCTTCTTGCAATAGCGGAAGAGAAAGCAGACGCGTCCGAACGGAATCCGCATTGATTTCTGACATCGGCATTCCCGTTTCAAGGCCCGCAGCTTGCAATATTTCTTCCCAAGTAAGCATCCGGTTCCCTGTGATATCAACGCTTCGCAACGTGCGCAATTCCGCCGGATTCAATTTGCTGACCCAAAACCAACCTTGCCAAACGACAACACCTAAAACAGCAAGGACAAGGGTGATTTTCCAACCTTTTCGTCCAAACCACTGGACCAATGTCCCAAAAACACGCTTGCGTTTTTCGCTGCGCGCTTTCTTGTTTTTGATGGCGTTGTAACCCAAGCGAGACATTATTTCTTCAGACTCTCCAAGAAAGGACGTTCCGATTTCCAGATATCGCCAGCACCCATAAACAACACCAAGTCACCCGATTTCACATCGCGCTTCAAAACTTCGACAGCATTTTCTTGACTGCCGGCAAAGTGCGCATTCTGATGCCCACGCGCTATTGCAGTATCTGAAATCAACTTGCCGGAAATTCCCGGAATCGGCTGTTCACGCGCTTTGTAAATTTCACAAACAATCAACTCATCACAATCGGCGAAAACTTCGGCGAAAGCTTCGTATTGATCTCGTGTACGCGTATAAAGGTGCGGTTGGAACACGACGACTATCCGTTTGTCCGGAAATGCATCGCGGGCGCCTTGAAGCGTTGCCGCAGCTTCTGTCGGGTGGTGCGCATAATCATCGTAAACAGAAATTCCACAACTTTCACCGACAAATTCAAAGCGGCGTTTCACCCCCGTAAATTCAGCAAGAGCCCGTTGTGCTACTTCCACAGGAATGTTTTCTTCGTGCGAAAGTGCGATTGCCGCCGTTGCATTCAAAACATTATGCCTTCCGGGAACTTTCAACGTGAACTTTCCCAAAAGTTCGTTGTTTTTGAACACTTCAAAATGTGAAATTCCATTTTCCGCAGTAAACGAGTCCGCGCGGTAGATTGCCTGTCTGCTGAACCCATATGTAACAACCGGCTTTGTGAAACGGGACAAAACAGATTGAACGTTCGGATTGTCTATGCAAACAACAACTTGACCGTAGAAAGGAACTTTATTTGCAAAATCGACAAACGCATCTTTGATCGCTTCCAAATTCCCATAAGTATCGAGATGTTCTCTGTCGATATTCGTAATAATCGCCGACGAAGGCATCATCGAAAGAAAACTTCGGTCAAACTCATCGCTTTCCGCAATGAGGTAACGACCGCGGCCGACTTTTGCGCCGCTGCCTTTTCCCTTCACTACGCCGCCGACTATCACGGTGGGATCTTCTCCAGCCGCTTCCCAAATAGACCCCAACATAGATGTTGTCGTCGTCTTTCCGTGTGTACCGCTAACGGCTAGTGTGTATTTGAGCCGCATCAGTTCACCGAGCATTTCCGCTCTGCGAACAACGGGAATTCGACGGGATTTCGCTTCGACGATTTCGGGATTGTCCATTTTAACCGCCGACGAATAGACCAACAAATCCGCATTTTCCACATTGCTTGCCGCATGGGACGAATAAATAGTCAAGCCCAAATCTTTTAAATACTGAATTGCCGGACCGTCTCCGGTATCGCTGCCCGTAACGACAAAACCGTTTTCGTGCAAAACTTCGGCAATGCCAGACATTCCGGCTCCACCGATGCCCACAAAATGCAGGCGTTTTACGCGATTGCTGGGAATCAAGTTCATCATATCAACATTCCCCCTTCAAAATGCACTCTGCTATCCGGTCCGCAGCATCGGGCATTCCAATGGACTTTGCCGAATTCGCCATTTCGCCCAGCTTTGTTTCATCTGACAAGAGCATTTGCACTTTTTCCCAAAGATGATTCGGTTCGGAATCAAGTTCCACCAAAGCGGCGCCAGCCTTTTCAACAACCCGCGCATTGAATTCCTGATGATTCGCCGTCGCAAACGGAAACGGAAACAAAATGGACGGTTTTCCAAAAGCCAAAATTTCGGCAAGAGTCGATGCGCCTGCCCGGCTGACGATTAAATCCGCATATCCCATATAAGCATAAATATCATCTAGGAACGCCTTGACAGAAACGTTTTCCGGAAATGTATGAACGCGTTCACGGATTACGTCAATATTTTTTGCGCCGACCTGCCAAACAACAGAAATATCTTTTCTTTCGCCTATTGCCGAAAGGGACGCTTCCATTTTTTCGTTGATTCCACGGGCCCCCTGAGAACCTCCAACAACAAGAAGTGCTTTGCTGCCTTCACGGAACTCCTTTGGACGGGAAAGCGTTTGCATGTCGGGAAGTCCGCGGACAGGATTTCCAAACACCTGAGTGGGAACGTTCGGGAAAAATTTTTGAGCGTCTTCGGATGTCACAAAGATTTTTTTGGCATATCGAGCTCCCAACTTGTTCGCCACGCCAGCGACGGCATTTTGTTCTTGAATGTAAACAGGAATTTTAGCACGTCCTGCCGCCAAGACAATCGGCAAAGAAACATATCCGCCTGTCGCTACAACCACATCCGGCTTTCGCTTTTTCAAGACCTTCTTTGCACTGTTAAAAGCTTTGATTAACTTATACGGAAGCGCCAGATTCTGAGAAAAAGAGCCTCGGTGAAACGGAACCGCCGAAATTTCATCAAATTCAAAATACGGCTTCACCAAGCGGGATTCCATCGAATCTTTACGCCCGGCAAAAGAAATCTGTTCCACGCCAAATTTTTTTAGGCTTTCTGCTATCGCTACCGCCGGGAACACGTGTCCGCCAGTACCACCGCACGCAAACAAAAACTTTTTCTGTTTCATCCTGTCACCCTCATATCCTGTGCCAAACTTCTAGGCTCAACAATGTCCAAGCCCGTCCCTTTGCGCGAAATGTTTAATAAAATTCCCACGGAATACAGCGAAACAATCAAATTTGTTCCACCATAACTGATAAACGGCATCGGCTGTCCCGTCGTAGGCATCAATCCTGTACAAACAAACACATGAAATACGACATTGAGCGCAATCGACGCCGTAAGGCAAACTGCAAAATACCGGGCGAAACGGGTTTTCGCATTTCGAGCAATCAAAAAACCACGATACACAATCATACCAAATAGGAAAAGCACAAAAGTCGTTCCCAAAAAGCCCATTTCTTCACCCAAAAGACTGAACGCCACGTCTTTATACGATTCCGGCAAAAATCCCAATTTTTGTGTTCCTTGCCCAATTCCCGTTCCGGTCCATCCTCCATGTCCCAAACTCACCAAGGCATTGTAAAGCTGATAACCGCCACCTTGTACGTGTTCTTCGGGATTCAACCAAGCATCCAAGCGTTTGAGCCGATACGGTTCCGCAAGGCCGACAATCAGAGCGGCAAAGCATCCTACGACAAACGTTCCCAACAGATAACGCATTTTCACTCCCGCCGCATAAAACAGGATGAAGGTCGTCGCACAAATCATCAACGTCATAGAAAAATTTGGTTGCAGCAAAAGTAAAACGGAAACTATGATCAAAGTCACCAAAGGTTGCACAAATCCTTTTTTAAAATCCGTAATATCGTCACCCAAAGCCGAAAGTCGCTTCGACATCTGGGCAAACATGGCTATTTTCAACAATTCTGCCGGCTGTATTGAAAATCCGCCAATCGAAAGCCAGCGGGCAGCACCCTTTGTCACCGCACCCAACAACACGACAAGAACCAAAGCTCCCAAGCAAACGAGAAACGCCGGGCGCGCCAATTTAAAGTAAATCTTGTGATCCACTACGATAGCAAAAGACATTCCCACAAGTCCAACGGCTATCAGGGAGAGATGCTTCAAAGCGTAATAATACGAAGGCCTTCCGAGTTCCGTTGCGTGGAAATCGCTCCCGCTGTAAATAACATAAACGCCCAAAACCAGCAGCGCTATCACTGCCAGCAACAAGGCTTTGTCTATCGTTTTTACAGAAGAGAGGAATTTTAACATTTAGAAGCCCTTATCCTTTTACCATCAACGGTTCCAAACGCAAAAGTTTTTCCACAATGTCTTCCATTTTCATTCCACGCGAGCCCTTTACCAATATCACATCGCCAAAGCGGACGTTTTCCGAAAGGAATGTTTCGATTTCTTCAACCGATCCGAAATGCCGCGCAGCGTTTCTGTCCATTCCTGCTTGAATTGCTCCCTGATGCGTATTTTCGCTCCACTTGCCCACCGTCAAAAGCATATCAAAATGCATTTGCGGTACAAGGGATCCGATTTCGCGATGCAATTCCCCACTTTTTTCTCCAAGTTCGAGCATATCTCCCAACACGGCAATTTTCCGCGAAGGCGCTTCGAGCGAACCGATTGTTTGCAACGCCATCCGCGTCGAAGATGGGTTCGCATTGTAACAGTCCGAGACAATTTTAAAACCAGCAGCCTGACGGATTTCCATCCGCATATTGGCTGCATGGAATTTTTCCAATGCCGCAGCAATCGTCGACTTCGACATTCGAAGGGATGTGGCTACAGCGATGGCAGCCAACGCATTGTAAACGTTATGAATTCCGGGAACATTCAACCGAAATTCCGTACGTCCCAATTTGAACCGGGCACAAGCATTGGAATCCCACTTCAAATTTTCCGGTTTGATAACTCCACGCCGAATGCCGAAAGTGAGCACTCGATAACTTTTATTTGTACGCAGCTTTGAAAGGCGCGGATCATCGGCATTAATGACCAGAAGACCGCCTTTGCGCAGACCATCGACAATGGAAAGTTTCTCGCGGAAGACATTGTCCAAATCACCCAGCAACTCCAAGTGACTCGCTCCAATATTTGTAATAACAGCGATATCGGGCTCCACCGTCATGGACAACGGATGAATTTCTCCCGGTGCGTTTGTTCCCATTTCCACGATGGCTACTTCATCGGAATGTTTTAAGCGGAACAGCGTTTTCGGAACGCCGATTTGATTGTTCAAATTGCCTTCGGTCGCCATCGTTTTAAAACCCGCAGAAAGAACCGCTTTAAGCATCTCTTTCGTTGTCGTTTTTCCATTCGAACCGGTCACGGCAATTTTCTTGACCTTAAAAAGACGCTGATACCCTTTCGCCAATTTCAACAGAGCCTTATTCGTATCCTCGACAGGCACATAGATATCGGTCAAAGAATCCCCGGCACGTTCCGCATCCATCACACTCATCAAAGCTCCTTTCCCCATTACTTCGGGAATAAATTTGTGCGCATCAAAGCGCGCTCCTTTCAAAGGCCAAAAGACCATTCCGGGACCCGCTTCACGGCTGTCCAGGCAAAGTTTGACCTTGCGTTTTGCCATCCGGGCAGAAACGCCCACAGGTGAAGTCTCCAAAATGTCGCAAAGTTGCGCCACGGTGATATCCATTTTTTGCATCACTTCATCTCCCGGAGAATGACTTCGTGATCATCGAAATGGCGTTTCGTCTTTCCGATGATTTGATAGTTTTCATGCCCTTTACCGGCAACAACCAAAAAATCTCCCGTTTGCATGGCGCGACACGCTTCGCAAATCGCTTCTTCCCGAGAGACGATAACCTTGTATCTATCGGTTTTCATTCCGCTCACAATGTCGGCGATGATATCTTCCGGGGATTCCGTCCGCGGATTGTCCGATGTCACCCAAACGAAATCCGATTCTTGTTCTGCAATGTGCCCCATGATGTGACGTTTATTTTTGTCCCTGTCACCGCCACAGCCAAATACAACGGAAAGTTTTCCCTTGCAAAGAGCTCTAGCCGTGCGCAAGACGCGTTCCAAAGCATCGGGCGTGTGGGCGTAATCGACAATGACGCGTCGCCGTCCATCGTTAAAAGTCATTTCAAAACGTCCGGGTACCCGAACTGTCGCCAAGGCATTCCGAATCGACTTTTCCGAAATTCCAACAGCTTTTGCCCAAGCCATCGAAAGCAAGACATTGTCCGCGTTGAATTCTCCAACGAGTCCAGTTTCTATCACGTCTTGCGAAATTGCGGGAACATCCAAAACAAGGCCGTTTTCCGAGCAATCAACCCTTTTCGGAGTCACCGTGGCACACGGATTTCCAAGACGCGAAACCGCAATTTTCCTTTCAAACGGAATTTCATTCCAAAGGCGTTTGCCATAAGAGTCGTCAACATTGATGACAGCAACACCGTCCTGCGACAGATAGCGGGTAAACAGAAGTTTTTTCGCCTGGAAATAATTTTCCATCGTCTTGTGATAATCCAAATGATCTTCTGTCAAATTCGAAAAAAGAGCACTTTGGCACAGCACGCCTTGAATGCGTCCTTGTTCTAACGAATGCGACGAGGCTTCTGTCACCAAATCAGAGCATCCCGCCTTCACTGCTTCGGCAGCGAAAGCGTAAAACTCCAAAATTCCCGGAGTCGTCAAATTGGAAGAGACAACTTTTTCTCCGATTTTTTTGCAAATCGTTCCCACAAGAGCTGTTTTTCGCCCCTCACCAGAAAGCATCGCTTCCATCAAAAACGCAGTCGTCGTTTTCCCGTTTGTCCCTGTTACAGCGTGTACGGCCAACCGGGAAAACGGATTTCCATAAAATATTTTGGCAATAGCTGCGCGTTCTTCTTTGACGTTAGGAACTAAAATCCACTTTCCCGTCAAATCTTCTGGAGCTTCTGATTCTCCGACAACAGCCACGGCACCCTTGCTCAAAGCCGTCCGTGCAAATTCTTCGGAACGTTCACCGGGCAACGCAAAGAACAAATCTCCGGGAACGGTCTTCCGGGAATCGTCGCACAGGCCTTGAACCTTCAAATTTTTCAAAACGGTTTCAGACAACATTTTTAGCCATTCTCCGAAAGAACTAGGTTGAATTTCTCACCATGTTTGATGTCTGCATTCGCCTTGGGTGTTTGTTTTTTTACGCGGCCCACGCCTTCGTATTCCACCGAGCCAGACAGCTTTCCCAGTTGAACCAAAGCATCGCGCAAAGAAAGCCCCGTGAGGTCGGGCATTTTTTGACGATCTAGAGTGCCAAGGCGAAGCGTTCTTCCCATCGTTTCAAAGTTGCGTTCCGAAGCGACAACGGTAATCCCCTCTCCGGCAAACGCAACTTCGCAATTCAAACTGTCGGCGAGTACTTTCGCCGCGTTCCTCGATAATCCGACAAACTCCGTATTGCAGCGGTCATCCATCGTGATAGAATTCAAATTATAAGGGCGCGGGGAAACCGACGGCAAAAAGTAAATGCCTTCCATAATCTTGCGGAAGATCGGTCCCGAAGTGGCGCCTCCAACCGTTTTCGTTTCGGGTTCATCGACAAAAACCATACAGACATAGCGTGGATTTTCAGCCGGCGCAAGACCGATGAAAGAGGCGACCTGTTTTGTTTTATCATATTTTCCAAGAGCCGGATTGTATTTCTCCGCCGTCCCCGTTTTTCCGCCAAATGCAATGCCCGGCAACTTTTCGGAATTCACCAATTTTCCTGTTCCCTTTTCAACGACTTCGCGCAACATTCTGCGCACCTGGGCCGCCGTTTCTTTTGAAACGACATTGCGGACTTTGACCGGACGATTCTCTTCTAAAATTTTGCCATCAAAATTTCTCCACTTTTTGACAAGAGTCGGCTGCATCAAATCGCCGCCATTGGCGATTGTGCAAAAAGCCATCACCATCTGCATCGCTGTCACCGAAATCTCATGGCCATAGCCCATTGTTTTTCCCGAACGACCGCTCCATTTATTCACCGGTTTCAAGTAGCCGCTTTCTTCCCCGGGGAGTTCTATTTGCGTTTTCGTTCCAAAACCAAAAGATCGCATATATCTGTAAAATTTTTTGTCGCCGATGCTGTCTGCGATTTTTGCAAAAATGATGTTCGAAGAAACAGCCATGGCGCCCGTCATATCATGGTCACCATGATCCCTTCCGCCATCATCATGGATAATGATTCCATTACCCGCATTCCATTTTCCTTTTTCTCCGCTGAAAACCGTGCCCGGGTGAACGGATTTCGTTTCTATCGCCGTTGCCGCCGTCACCAATTTAAATGTGGAGCCCGGTTCGAATACAAGCGAAATGATGTCGTTGCGTTTGGCGCGAGTTGCCGCACTCACCGGAGCGTTCGGGTCAAAAGTCGGGTAACTGGCCATGGCCAGGACTTCTCCCGTTTGAGGATCGACGATCACGGCACTACCGCTTTTCGCCCGGAATTCTTCCACACCCTCTTTCAAGGCTTTTTCCACAATTTCTTGGATATCGCGGTCAATGGTCAAATACAAATCTTCTCCGGGAATCGGCTCCCGACCTTCCATTTTTCGCCCCGCTTGAATTTGCCTGTCGCGATTCAAAATACGGGACTGCCAGCCATCTGTTCCCCGGAACCTGTTTTCGTACAAGTATTCAAGGCCAAACAGCCCCTGTCCATCGCGACCGACCTGCCCGATCAATTGCGAAGCCAAAACGCCTTGCGGATAAATCCTCCGCGTTTCAAGTTTGCCATCCCCGTTTTTTTCTTGGATGCTTTGCGCAAGCACTTTTCCATTGCGATCTAAAATGCGACCGCGCGGAGCCTTTTTAATAATCCTGTCACGGGCCTGCAAATTGGCGATTTCGTTATACTTTTCCCGTTGCAAAATTTGGATTTGAAACGTGCGGCAAAGCAGCACAAGCCAAACTGCCGAAAAGATGACGATAATCCAAGAAAGGCGATCTATACGCATCACTTCACCTCAACTTCTTTTACTTTTTGAGGCACGTTCAAGTATTTCAACCCCATTTGGACGGCAGCTTTCTGAATTTGCTCCAACGAAGCAAGTTCCCTGTTTTCCAGTTCCATTTTGACCACTTCTCCGCGCAACGTGGAAATTTCGCGGACAAAAGACGCCTTTTGCGTCGCCAAAATATCGTAGCGGTTTTGCATCCAAAGATGACCGCAAAGAAGGACTCCCGCCAAAATGAAACCGAGAGTCAAACTCAACACCCGATGTGTCAACAAGAGCCGCGTCATATTTTTTCGTACACCCTCAACTTGGCAGAACGCGCCCGCGGATTTTTCGCAATTTCATCCTTTGACGGAAGGAGCGGCTTGCGGAAAACTTTTTTCAATTTTTGACGATGCCCGCCACAGGTGCAAACAGGCGATTGCGGCGGGCAAATGCAATCCACTTCAAATTCCGCCGCAGTCAATTTCACCATGCGGTCTTCCACAGAATGATAGGAAATCACCACCAGCCGGCCGCCAGAACGCAACGATTCCACAGCCGAACGGATTCCTTGCCGAATCTGCTCCAATTCTCCATTCACTTCCATGCGAATTGCCTGGAAAATTCTAGCCAAAAGACTTTTCATGTCATGAAGCTTGTCCGGATAAGTCTTTTCGGCGGCAAGGCGCAAATGCGATGGGAAAATCGGTGTTTTCAAATCGGCGACAACCGCTTTCATCTGCATGCTTAATTTATACGCCCGGTCCAAATCGGCATTGTCCCTAAAGGCCTTGGCCATTTCTTCTACCGATGCAACGCGCAACCAGTCTTGAGCGCTGATTCCGGCGTGAAAATTCATCCGCAAATCGACAGGATATTCCCCGTTGAAGGTGAATCCCCGAACATCATCGTCGACTTGATGACTGCTGATTCCCAAATCAAAAAGGACACCGTCCAAGGTTTCACCCTGCATTTCATTTCCGAGATCGCCAAAGGGAACAGGATGAAAAATCACTTGAGACGCAAACGGCAACAGGCGCTTTTGCGCATAGACGATAGCCTCCGGATCCCGGTCAAAAGCGTGCAAACGACCCATTGGAGAGAGCCGTTTCAAAATTCCTTCCGAATGCCCTCCGCCCCCAAGCGTACAATCCGCATAAACGCCCGCCGGATTCCAAACCAGCGCAGACAAACTTTCTTCAAATAAAACAGGATGGTGGTATTCAACGATTTTCATCCGCCATCTCCGAAATGTCGTCAAAGAAACCCGCATCGAACTCGGCCAAATCCTCTTCGGTATTGAAGCCATACTTCGAGTTGTAGATCGAGGGATTCCAAAGTTCCGCAGATTTGCCGGAGCGGGCCACATAAAGGACCTCGCCCTCTAGTTTGGCGTAAGCCATGTCTTTTTTCGAAAGCAAAATTCGATTTTGACCATCCAAGGCGACCAAATGAGAATTGGCCTTGAATTGTCGACGGAACGTAACATTTTTCGGAGTCGCTGGGCGCGCATCAATGTGAGAGACGAACTTCTGGTATTCCGCAAGCGTGAAGAGAATCAGCGAATCGCGAGCACCAAAGGACACCACCAGCGAACGCCCTTCCTCTTCGGAGAGCAGACGACGAAATTCCCTAGGGAAAGGCGTCCTTCCCTTTTCGTCTATCGCCGTTTGGGCTTGTCCTATAAATTCGTTCAATTCCATTAAAAGTTCACCACTTTAATCCACAACATTACCAAATATAGCCACTTTTCCCCACCAGTTTCAAGAAAAATTTTCAGAGACGTGATTTCCAACAGATTTTTCCTAGAAATTTTCCCGACCGCATCATTTTGTGCACTGCACATCTATAAAAACTTGACCGATTAAGTTCTCTTTTCCAATTTTTATTTAAATTGAATGCAAATCACTTTTTAAGGAGTTTTCCCCTATGAAGAAAATGTTTGTCGCGGTAATGGCAGCAGCAGCTTTGAGCTCTTACAGCTTTGCGCAAGATTACGGCGCACCATACCAAGAACAGTATCCGCAGCAGCAGAATTATCAAGATCCCTATCAGCAACAAGCCCCTCAAACAGCACCTTATCAAGGACAGCCGCAGCCCGCTTATCAAGAAACTTACCCGCAGCCGCAACAAACCTATGATTACGCACAACCGGTTCCGCAACTGGCGACGGGCAGTTCCACACCCTTCTTTGGCATCGGTCTCGATTTGGAAGGCCTCCTCAACAGCAATTACAACATCCGCGCCTCATTCCGCTTGAACGAAAGCATGGAACTTTCCGCAATTTTGGGCCTTTGGCACCACGGCGAAACGACTGCCAAAACCGGTGGAGTTGAAGCGGACGCCAAAGACAACCACACTTTGCTCAACATCGGTGCCGCTTTCGATTATTACCTGATGCAAAACCTCATTCCGCTTTCTGTGGGCGGCGAACTCATTTACTCCATGGATAGCGACGGTTCGGGAGACAACGCCAACGATTATTCCCAATTCCAGATCAACATTTTGGCAGGCGCTCATGCGAAACTCGTAGAAAACCTCTATCTCACGGGTAACGCGGGCCTTTCCATTCAATATATTGGCGCAGACAATGGAACAACCGAAGCGAGCCGTTGGGATGTGGGCCTCTGCACCCGCGTTTACCTCTCTTGGTTCGTCCTTTAATATTTTCTTTTTTGACAACAGGACCGTTCCTTTGGGAACGGTCTTTATTTTTGAATTTCCCACATCATCGAGGTTTTGATGGAAGTCATCGGCATGCTATACCTTTCGAATTTTGGGCGGCTCGAATCACAGCTCCGCTCACAAAGAATCGAAGCGAAAAAATACACAATCAACGGTTACACGCAATATTTTTTCACTTTCAAACGGATGCAAATCGACTTTGAACTGGTCATGCGCCCCTTTAAAACGGCCGCCGATATGGGTGCGTTGGTGATTCGGACCAAAGACGGAAAGCCGTTGAAACGTTTCAAGGAAAACGACGCCGAAGATTTGGCGCGTTACGTATCATCGACATTCGATTCACTCGCAACGCTCACCTTCACCAATTCAGAAGACAAAGACTTCACTTACGTTTATGAAAAAGGAAAACGGAAAGAAATCAAAACGTCCCTTTTTGAATTTGAAAAGAGCGCCGAATCCGCTTACCTGGAAAATCATTCCCTAAGCGCATTCGACTGTTACAGCAATCTCTGATTTTACACAAATCGCCGGCGGCAAAGCCGACCGGCGAAAATGTTCACTTTCAAAAGTTTCCCAGAAATTCCGGTCAACCTTCTTGGTGATGATCCTTTTCCAAATCCCGGGCGTTGATGATGAGCATCTGCAAACGGTTTTCGATGTTGGCAAAGCTCGTATCCGGATCGTAATCCAAGGAAAGCACTTGAATGTGCGGGTACCGCGCTTTGACCGCCTTGGTGAGCCCACGCCCAGAAATATGGTTTGCGAGACAGGCAAACGGTTGCACGATGATGAAGCTGTTGATGCCTCGGGGCGCATTGTAAAGGATTTCGCCCGGAATCAACCAGCCTTCGCCCGTGTTGTACGTTGGATCGATGATATCGCCGACAAGTTTGACCAGTTCATAACAATCCGCATGATGTTCATAAAGCTTGTAGCGTTTGAAATGTTTTTGAACCGTTTTGACCGCATGCGTGTAAATCTTAGCGGTAATTCCACCGATGAGCCAATTTTCAATAGGCTTCGCGATGAGTCCACGTTTGATTTTTTCTCGGCGGACAACTTCGTCGACGCGGAAGAAATCGGTCATTCCGGGGAGGTAAACCTCCATGCCGTTGTTCATCAAATAATCTTCGATGTGTCCATTGGCCCCCGGATGATAATTCATCAGAATTTCGCCAAGGAGCGCAACGCGCGGTTTCCGGTAACTGGAATCCACTTCGATTTGGTTGAATTCATCAATCGCTTCGTCAAGCATATTGAGAGCCGATTTCGGATAGGCAATCGCCTTTGTTGATGTATAAGCGATTTCTTCCATGAGCTTCGGCATCCACTTGTCGTAGACCTTTTGCGTGTCGCCAGCGTGAAGTTCATATGGACGGCTTCGACGGTAAATCGTCTCGATGCAATCCATTGTGGTCAGCCCCCAGAGCATGTGCAATTGGAACGACAGATTCAACTGGAATCCCGGATGCATGTTCTTCGTATCGGAACCGGTCGTGATGATGGGAACATCGGCAAAGCCAGATTCGTCCAAAGCTTTGCGGGCGAGAGTCGCGTACTGAACTGCACGGCAATTTTCGCAGTTCTTCGACAGGCCAACCCCCACTTTGTCGTGAGGAACTTCGGGATGCTGCGTCAACCACAAAAGGTTTTCGCCAATATTCACCTGAGCCGGGAAACAAATGTCGTTGTGCACGTATTTTTTGCCCAAAGCGAATGCTTCTGGCCCGCCAAGCGGCAATTGGACGGCATTGTAACCCAAAGAGCGGAAATAAGCTGTTGCCAAGATGCTGAACGCATACGAAAGGTTCGGAACAAGAACTGTACGTTTTTCCCTGTCGCCGACTTCGAACTTGACCGGGAACAGCGGACCTTCCTCTTTGGGTGGAAACTTGACCTTGCGCCTAGCACGAACGGTTTCGATAAAGCTTTTGACGCGGATTCCCACAGGTCCCCGGGCATCGCCTTCGTCGAGTTTCAACATGAGAAGTTCCTTCATGGAAACTTCGTGCAGCATCCGGTTCATTTCATCTGTCAAGACAGAATCGTGTCCACATCCGAAACTGACAATTTGTACGAGTTCGAGGGCAGGATCCTTGCCGGCAAGCATTGCCGCGCCGAGCATCCGCATATGGAAAGTATTCTTGACTTCCATGCGGGTGTGTTTGTCAATGTCCTGATCAAAAACACCGGGGAGGGATTCTGTGGTGAGGACGGGTATTCCCATGCGCGTGAAATGTTGAGCGATATTGTGGTTGATCAGCGTATCGGCATGGTAAGGGCGACCCGCTAGGCAAATAGCGAATTCACCCTTTTGACGGACTTCTTCAAGAATTTTTCCGCCTTCTTCCGCAAGCGTCTCGCGGAACATCTGCTGAGCAGCTTCGCCTTCTTTGACCGCCTTGTTCAACACTTTTTTATCCAATTTCCAAAGATCCCGGAAATAGTTGACCGTTTGCTTGCGGCGCTGTTCCGCATCTGTCCAGTGGAATACTGGCTGAATCATCGGAATTCCGAAGCGGTGTTCCGGATCATCCGTGTTGCGACAAACATCGGGATATCCCTGTACAACGGGACAGACAGCCGTCGCCTTTTGGAATTTGGAGTGATCGCTGGGCATGGCGACCATCATCGGGAAAAATATCGCATCGACTTTTTTGTCTACCAGATCGAGAACGTGTCCGTGGACCAACTTGGCGGGGAAGCAAATCGTATCACTGGCAACGCTTTGCAGCCCACGTTCAAATAGTTTGTAATCGCTTTGCCGGCTGACGACAACGGTGTATCCCAAAGAAGTGAAAAAGGCTTTCCAGTAAGGTAAGCTGGACCAAAATTCCAAAACTCGGGGAATACCAATGGTTTTTCCCGTTTGCGGCAAAAGTTTTTTCGGGGAATAATCCTTGACCAACAGCTGATTCGTACGTTTGACCATGTCCGGCACGGCCAACATTTTCCGGTTGATTTCCGCAATGAGCTTTTTGGTTTCCGGATCATTGGGGTCTGCCGTGACTTCGCCGCGTTCGCAGCGGTTGCCGGTGACAAAGCTTCCTCCATCGCTGAAGGTCACGATGGTACGGGAACAGTGGTTTGTGCAATAGCCGCAAATCATGCCAGGCTTATTGTCCCAACTTAAATTCTTGGCGGACTCAAGTCCAATGAATGTCGACTGATAATCCGGATTTTCTTTCTTCTTTCCTTCGACAAATTTCTTGGTGAGAAGCGCGACTCCGATAGCACCCATTTCCCCGGGGCGTTCTGGCCGAATCGGCGTGATACCTGTGAACTGTTCAAAGGCGCGGAGTACCGCATCGTTTTTAAATGTCCCACCCTGAACAACCACAACTTTGCCTAGAGTTTCCAAATTACGGATTCGGATGACCTTGGTGAAAACGTTCTGGATGATGGAACGGCAAATGCCTGCGATGATATCTTCGGGCTGCTTGCCATCGCGTTGTTCCGTGATAATGGAACTGTTCATGAAAACGGTGCAACGGGAACCCAGCTGAGACGGATTCTTGGCGTTGAATGCAAGCTTTGCAATCATTTCCATGGGAACGCCCAGGGATTTCGCATACGTTTCGATAAACGATCCGCATCCCGAAGAGCACGCTTCATTCAAAATAATTCCCGTCACAACGCCATCGTGTACGGAAATCGCCTTCATGTCTTGCCCGCCAATGTCCAAAATGAAAGAAACATCGGGGCGAAGTTTTTGTGCCGCTGTCGCATGGGCTACGGTTTCAACCGTATGGAAATCTGCGTGAACCGCCTTGGCAAAAAGCTGTTCGCCATATCCTGTCGTTCCCACTCCCAAAATATGAAGTTTACATCCGTATTCTTCATACCGATCAGAAAGTTCGGTCAAGGCCTTTTTCAAAACGGCGAGAGGTTCCCCTTCGTTACTAGCGTAAAAGCCGTCTATGACTTTTTCGTTTTCATCCATGAGGACAAATTTCGTCGTTGTGGACCCGGCATCAATTCCCAAATACGCATTGATCTCTGAACCGGAAAGCGGCTGCGGATAATGGCTGTCGGCGAGCGGATGTTCCTTTTTGAAAACTTCGTATTCTGTATCGTTTTTGAAAAAAGGCTCCGATTGGTCTTTTCGTTCGGAAAGGCGCATTTCATTGAAATGCAAGAGCATGTCCAAAGAACCTTCGCGACGATACCCGCAATCCTTGTCGCCAAACATGCTGCCGACAGAAAGAGCTGCGCCGTATGCGACCAAAACTTCGGAATGTTCCGGGAGAATGGCCTGTTCGTCAGAAATTCCCAAGCGTTCTTTGAACGCCCGAATCAGAGTCGGATTGAAAGTCAGCGGACCGCCTTCAAATATCACGGGCGGTTTGATTTCCATGCCCTGGGCAAGTCCGCCAATCGTCTGTTTGGCGATCGCATGGAAGCTGGAGAGGGCGACGTCTTCTTTGGAAACGCCATCGTTCAAAAGCGGTTGAATGTCCGTTTTGGCAAACACACCACAGCGGCCAGAAATTTCATAAACCTTTTTTCCGCGGGAAGCGTAAGATTCGAATTGTTCCGTCTTGATGCGAAGGAGCCCGGCGACCTGATCGATAAATGCGCCGGTTCCACCTGCGCACACGCCGTTCATGCGCATGTCGCTAGCAATCAGTTTTCCCGTTCCCCGGTCTTTTTCAAAAAAGACGACTTTGGCATCTTGACCGCCCAGTTCGATAGCGACCCGGGCTTCCGGATGAGTCTGCCGGACCGCCAAGGCGTTGGCGACAACTTCCTGTACGAAAAACGCCCGCGTGGCATCGGCAAACGGTTGCCCACCCGAACCGCAAAATGCGACCCGGAAGTTCCTGTCGGGAAACAAACCATGGGCTGTGGAAAGGACTTCGTACACTTTTTGCGCCTGCATCGCATTGTGACGCTCGTAAGTGAAGTGGAGAAGTTTCTCTGTCGCCGGTTCAACAACGGCGATTTTGACAGTGGTTGAGCCGACGTCGACACCGACCCACAGATCGTTATTCTGATTGCTCATAGTGTGCTTAATTTAGAAAAAAGCAATTTGAAAATGGGAAATTTGAATATCTCCTAACTATATTTGACATATGCATCACTTGATTGTCCCCGGATTAAACAATTCCGGGCCGGAACATTGGCAAAGCTTTTGGGAAAAAAGCCTGCCCGATACAGCCCGAGTCGAACAAGAGAACTGGGTTCATCCCGAAAAGGATGATTGGATTTCACGACTTTCCCGCTACGTGGAAAAATTGCAAACCGACACCGTTTTCGTAGCCCACAGTTTAGGCGCCATCACCTGCGTCGAATGGCTTTTGCGGTTTGAAAGTCCCCATATAAAAGGAGCATTTCTCGTTGCACCCGCCGATGCGGATTCTGTTGAAATCATCCGGGATTTCGCACCGGTCCCTTTGAAAAAATTGCCGATACCCTCCCTAATTGTCGCTAGCAGGAACGATCCTTTCGTGACTTTTGACAGAGCCGAAGAGTTTTCCAAAGCTTGGGGGAGCAGCCTTGTTGACGTTGGGAATTTAGGGCATATCAATGCGAAGACAAGACTTGGCGAGTGGCCCGAAGGCCGGCGCTATTTGTCTGAATTCGAATCGTCTCTGCTTCAAGAAAAATTTTAAAGTTCCCGATTTGAAAATTTTCCGAAAAAGAGCCGCGTTTCCCTAGCGACAATCCCACTCAAAAGGATCAACGCGACAAGGTTCGGAAACGCCATTAGGCCATTGAAAATATCGGCACTGGTCCAAACGGCACTCACCGTAAGATAGGGCCCGATGAAGACCGCTGCCACATAAAGCCAACGGAAGACAAGCTTTTGGGTTCGGCCCTTGCCAATTAAAAATTGCAGGCACTTTTCAGAATAATACGCCCATCCCAAAATTGTTGTGAAAGCGAAAAAGGCTAAAGAAATGGCCAAGAAATACGGGGCAATTTGACTGCCCACCGGAAGGAAGCTGAATCCGCGGCTAAAAGCTTCCATGGTGATGCCCACCCCTTCTAAATGTAAATTCGGATCCCAAGCTCCCGAAATGACAATGGTCAGTCCCGTCATGGTGCAAATGATGATCGTGTCGAAGAAAGTTCCTGTCATGCAAACAAGCCCCTGCCGCACAGGTTCTTTCGTTTTGGCGGCAGCGGCGGCAATCGGAGCCGAGCCGAGACCGGCCTCATTGCTGAAAATGCCTCGGGCGATTCCTTTTTGCATGGCGATGAACATGGATCCGACAGCCCCTCCTGTGACCGCAGACGGATTGAACGCAGCCCGGACAACCGTTTCAATCGCCTCGGAAATATGCGAAAAATTCAAAAGCAAAAAGAACATGCAAATGAGGACATAAAAAATCGCCATGAACGGGACCACAATCGACGCCACTTTGGCGATGCGACGGAGACCTCCGATAATGACAAAAGCAACACAAAGCGTAACGACAAGCCCCGTAATAGCTGTTGTTAAGGAAACGGAAACCCCGCCAACTTTTGCAAATTCCGCCGAAGGAACCAACATATTCACCGCCGACGTAATTCCGTTTACTTGTGTAATCGTACCGATGCCAAACAGCCCCGCGCACACGCCAAATACAGCAAAAAGGACAGCCAACCACTTCATGTTCCAACCAAAACGTTCACGAATACCGTTTTGGATATAATAAAACGGACCACCCAACACTTTTCCATCGTTTCCGACCACCCTGTATTTGACCGCCAAAACGCCTTCCGCGTATTTTGTCGCCATTCCTAAAAACGCGGCAACTTCCATCCAAAAAAGTGCGCCGGGGCCGCCCGTTCCTATCGCCGTCGCCACACCCACAATGTTCCCCGTCCCAATCGTTGCGGCAAGCGCCGTGCAAAGAGCACCGAAACTAGAGACTTCCCCTTCGCCTTCCTTTTCGCTGTGGAGCACGTAAAACAGTGCATTGTGCAAATTCAAAACTTGAAGACATCCCAAGCGGATAGTCAACAAAAGACCTACAAAAAGGATAATGACAATCAGGGGTATTCCCCAAACCAGACTGTCGGCTGTGTTGAGAATTTGGTTGATAGTTTCCACAAAAATTCCTTGTTTAAGGGGCCAAAAATATAAAAAAATTAGATATGGAAATTATGTTGTCAACCGAATCCATCATTTTTTATCAATTAAACGATGGCCGTCCACTCAAATATCTTTGAAACTTTTGGGAACCGCCCCATCCGCCATTGAATTTTTGCGGGAATCGGAACTCCACGTTTTCAAAGTTTCCTGAACTTTATTGTGAAAAAGAACTGGCCACTCTTCACAAGAAAGGCTCGCCGACCACGGCCAATGCCAAATAAACTTTCGCAGGTGTTTTGAGTACGTCCAACGCAAAAGAATCAGCCCCACCTTTTTTACCTTAAGAAATTGCGGAAGACTCTTCAAGCAAACGCTAGCGAGTATTCTCTTTTGCCCAGTCCAGAAACACCCGAACCAGGAATACATCCAAAAAAAACATTTTAAAATAGAGCCAAATATACAAGTCTCATTTTTTTGCAAAGACATTGTGAATTGATAGCCAAATGTTTTCGATGTTCGTCATGAACAGCCTTTGCGTAAATAACGCCTCAAAAACAGCTTTATCAAATTTCTTGATTTTTCGTCAAAACGGTATTTTCTCACAAAAGACAATCAACAGGAATCATGCCCACCATTCAATGGAACGTCAGGGCAAAATCCACCCATTCCCACGTAAAATTTTCTTTAAGGGTTCCGCATTCCGCGGGCCGGGGCGTTGT
>CAZPKF010000001.1:0-237262 GCA_964587155.1 uncultured Fibrobacter sp. | reverse complement strand
CAATCGTGCCAATGTTGCAGTGCGGCTTACTTCTTTCAAAATGTTCTTTTGCCATAATGGAATCTCCGAATTGTTGAGAGCCCAGATCGGGATTTGAACTCGAGACCTCTTCCTTACCAAGGAAGTGCTCTACCACTGAGCTACCTGGGCATAACTTCCCCGCAACATTCGCTGCGGGGAAGTTTGTGAAACGTGGGCCGTCGTGGTTTCGAACCACGGTAGACGTAAGTCAACGGATTTACAGTCCGTCCCCTTTAACCACTCGGGCAACGACCCTTATATCGAGCCAAAGATAGGAATCGAACCTACGACCGGCTGATTACAAATCAGCTGCTCTACCAGCTGAGCTACTTTGGCAAGCACCCTGTGCCAGACTCATGAAAATCCAGGCAATGAGTGACGGCAAATCTAAATGCTTTTTGCGATTTTGTCAAGGACAAACGCCTTAAAATTCCGAAAAAAGCGAAAAAAATCTTTTTTTACGCTCTAAAACAGCAATTTTTCGGGGATAAATCACGAACAAAACGAAATTCAATGTGGATAAATTGTTGTATATTCTCCGCATGAATTCTTACCCCAAAACAAGCCCCGTTGAATACACCGCCCACGTCGAAGTCCGTTACGCCGAAACAGACGCGATGGCCATCGTTCACCATTCCGTTTACGCCATCTGGTTCGAGCAGGCGCGGACAGAAATTTTCAGAGTCAACGGAGTCCCTTTCGCCCGTTTCGAAGACGAAGGCTATCACAGCCCCCTCCTTTCCATCGAAACGCAATTTATCAAACCCTGCCGTTACGGCGAAACTGTCGACATCCACCTGAAGCTCAGCCAAACGGACCGCCTGCGGTTCTCCTTCTCTTATAACGTGACAGTCAACGGAGAACTCCGGACAACCGGCAAGACCTCTCACATATTCACCTTCCATGACAAGCCTTGCCGCAAAGCTCCCGAAGCATTCTTAAAGGCGTTTTTCCCCGAATAAATGCGGTTTATTCCGCCGGCAAGATGATTTCGATGTGACTTGTGCTCACGTTCAGAAAATGCGTGCGGAAAAGGTCGTTTCCCTCGCGATCCGACACATTCACCTGTGTCACCGCAATAAATTCTTTGTTTTCACGGACATAATCGGTAAGGCGCTCATCGCGCATCGTATCGATTTCCCCCGTAATGATAAACGAATCTGTCCAAATTTTCACAAGCATAATTCAAATATAATATCCTAGAACGTTTTTCGACAAGGGCTAGGCGCTCCTAGCGTCTATTCGCCATTCATTTCGACGGTTCGAAGCGAACAACCCAAAAGTCCGGTTCGCTGCCAACCCGAACGGGCGGTCCCCATGAATCGATTCCTGCAGAAACAAGCCAGGGAACGCCGTCTAAGATTCCATATCCAGCAGCCAGTCGCCAAAAGAACCCGATGAATTCCGTTGCCGGGAAAAACTGTCCGTTATGAGTGTGACCGGAAAGTCCAAGAGTCGGCAGACGGCCCTCATATCCGGCTTCTACCCCCTTCGGTTGATGATCCAAAAGGATCCAAGGCAATGAATCTGGCGGAAGTATTTTCGATAGCGGCAGGCGCTCCTTTCCGCGCATACGGGCAACTTGAAAATCAACGCGTCCCGTGATACAGACCTGTTCCGTACATACTGTGGAATCTTCCAATACGGTCATTCCGTTTTCACGCATCCATGCCCCCGGTTGAGAACCTGATTTTTCCATAATGGCTTCGTGGTTCCCCACAACGCCGAACGCTCCCACTTTTGCTGCGCCAGAAATTTTTCGGAACAGCGAATCATACCCTTTCGCGCGCAAAGTTTTGTCGTCCACATCCGCCAAATCCCCGCCAAACAAGACGAAATCCGGCGAAATGCTGTCCAAATCCGCTGCAAAACGGAGCAATTTTTCTCTTTGAAACAACGGATCCATGTGCAAATCGCTGAAAAACACCGCAGAAAACGGCTTTGCGGACGAAGGAATCCGCACAACCTGTTCTCGAATCCGATAATTTTGATTTTGTGGGATGCCAAGCGCAAAAAACGCAATCGCCATCAAAAGTCCAAGGAGCATGGCGACGCGGTTGCCACAAAGGCGCAAACGGGGGCTCATCCGGCGCCGAAAAAGACATACAGCCCCATAGATCACGTCCCACGCGACAAACAGCAATACGGATTCGCAAAAAAAGACAGTCAAAAAAGCGCTCAACACCGCACCGGCAAGAGTTTCTCGCAAACTGAACCCACAAAAATAAAGCCCGATGAGAAGTGCCGCCAAAATGGTTCCGCGCATTCCCGGAAGAATGCCCCGGCAATGAAAAAACAGATAGAGGACGACAAAAACAAGAACGAATAAAAAAATCATAGAAACCTGAACAGGGCAAAATGTTAAACCGCTCGTTCAAATTAAAAAACTTTCTCTAGCAAAAAGAAAGTTCCCTTAAAAAATTTTTGGTGTATTTTGAAGAAAACAACAAGGAGATTTTTCATGGCCAAGAAACAGCAAGAACCCGTACTCGCCTATCAGAATCAAGCCTTTTTAGAAAGCGACGCCGGTCGTCAAGTTCGCATTCTCTCCGAATTCCGCGCTCCCGGAGTCGTCTTGCAACAGAGAAATATTGAACACACCATCGTCATGTTCGGCTCTGCAAGGACTATCGGTTCGGGAGATCTCAAAAAGCAACTGAAATCGGCAAAAAATCCCAAAGAAATTCAGCGTTTAAAACGTCTATCCCTTGTTGCGAAATACTATGACGAAGCAAAAGAAATGGCCAAACTTTTTGGAAACTGGATAAAAAAACGGAAAGACGCCCATTACGGAATCTGCACCGGAGGCGGTCCGGGCATTATGGAAGCGGGAAACCGCGGCGCACACGACTCAGGCGTTCCTTCGTTGGGATTCAACATCAAACTTCCTTATGAACAGCACCCAAACCCTTATATCGACCCGGAATTCAATTTGCAATTCCGCTACTTCTTCATCCGGAAATTTTGGTTTTTGTTCCGAGCCCGCGCCCTAATAGCCTTTCCCGGCGGATTTGGCACCTTGGACGAACTTTTTGAAACGCTGACTCTCATTCAAACGAACAAGCTCAACGAAAAAATTCCCGTCGTCCTCTTCGGCGAAGAATACTGGAATAAACTCATCAATTGGGATTTCCTCGTGGAAACGGGAATGATCGACGCCAAAGATTTGAAACTTTTCAAAATGACAAGCAATGTCGAAGAAGCCTATTCTTATGTGACCGAAATTCTCGAAAAGCATGAAAACGTGCCTTCGGCGACAGGAGTCCACTCATTCAACAGCAGCAAATAGTTAAATTCCAAGCGTGATCCAGAATCGTTTTGCAGAAATTCTCGACCGCCTGTCGCGCAATTTGGCCATTCGCGAACATTATTCCTTGGGCGATTACCAATGGTGGCTAGACCACAATCCCGTTTATTTGCACAGCGGGGCCGTGGAACGAATCCGGCTGAACGACCGTTTGACTTTAGACGGCACAAACGATTTGTTCCGAGCCACCTATTGGATTGAACGCCCGGGGAGCGGGGAACGGTACGGTGAGCGGAACATCGTGGTCAAATTCTGCAAATACTACGTTCCATCGGGAAAGAACCGCATTCACCGTCTGAACATGATCATCAGCTCTTTTGAAGATGAAATTCGAATCAACAATCTCATTCGGGCGACAAACATTGAAGGCGTTGTACAAAGTCTCGGCGGCGGAATCGCCGGAAGACTCCCCTATTTGAAGATGGAGCTTATCAAAGGCTGTTCTTTGGACAAAATGTTCAAAACGGACATTTCAAAAGAAGAACTTGTCCCCCGCGTTGCCCAAATCGCCTATTTGGCAAACACCATCAGCCAGTTGCATTATTATCAAATCGTCCACAAGGATTTAAAACCCAAAAATCTGATGTTGTGCCAAGATCCGGCCCACATCAACAACCACAAAATTCTCGTTTGCGACTTTGGCTATGCTCAGGCGAAACTCCGGGAAAGCGTTACCGAATACGGTGGTCTAATGACCCCCGCCTATTGTGCGCCAGAACAAGCCGTGATGGGTGAAAACCTGTCCAGTTCTGTGGACTATTTCAGCTTCGGCATCATCATGCACGAGTTTCTGACCGGCAAGAATCCATTCCCCAAATCCATTCAAATTTTTACCGAAGACCACTTCCACATTACCGAACGCTACCTGGAATATTTGCGAACGGGAAGGGAAAATGTTTTTGAAGACGACCGGTTCCCAGAAATCCACGACTGGATAGACCAGCTGACCACATTCGACAGCATTGAACGGATGCAAAAAAGCGAGAACCTGTTCAATATCGCACATAAATTGCGTGAACGAGTAAACGCTTTGGGCTACCACGATGTCAACACGGATTTTCTGTGGAACCAGTTGCGGGAATACCGCGGAGAAATCCGCAGAAATTGACAGGCAACAAACCATGTCGAAAATACTCGCCTTTTGCCGAAAGCCTTACACCATTTGCATCCTGTTCACTTTGATTTTGGGAACGGTGAACGTCATCATCCAATGCGCTCCGGAATTCCGTGAAAGATCCCGCGAAAACGAAGCTGTTTCCCAGTTCAACTTATACTGGAATGCGGAAGGTGCCAAAAAATTCAGGGATGTTGGCGTGGAACCGACAGAAAAAATTTACCGTGAAGAATTAGACGCCTTTTTGAAAAGATTCCACGAACAGAATCCTCCGCTAGAACCGGAAAAACGCATTGCGCAAATGAAAGAGGAATTTCGGATTTGGTGGGAAACTTCGGGGAAGAAGTCCTACGCCGTGAACGAAATCGCTCCCGATGAAAAGTTATTCCGCGCCAAATTGAAGCATTACATCCAAGGTTACACATCGACTCTTCCCGAATACAAGATTTTTTTCATTCCTGAAGATTCAAACGCAGGAAAGCTTTTCGTCGCCTGGATTCTATTCCCCAGTCTGCTGTCCTTTTTGATTTTCGCCATCGGATTTTCCTTTGCCATGAAATCGCTGGAAGCTCGCCGCGGCCTTTCTCAGCCAGGCATTCTCTTCGCTGCAGGGCTTCCCGTTTCCGGGTTCCTGTTCATGGCGACACTCCCCCTTTCTTATTTTGATCGCTACGCAGACACGCCTTATATGGGTCCAAGTCTCGCCCTTGCTCTTTTACTCGGATTTTCCTTTTCGGACAAACAGCGCAAGAGCGGATCGAATTCGCTTATCGCAGGCGGTTCCCTCGCGTTGCTCTTTGCCGACATTTTAACGAACTGGTTCTTCAACCCGAATTTATACGGATGGGTCGCCATTTTGGAAATTCCCCTTTTCGGCATCGGCGCTCTTTTGGGATTCAAGCTTCCCCTCCCGCGCTCAAAAGCTTTTACCAAGAAATCTTCCGAAGGAACATCCGAGCAAAAAACTGATGCCAAAATTCAACTTCGAGAGACCTTAAACGAGGCGATCGATCTCGCCAACAAAGCGGAATACGACCACGCAGCCCAAATTTTGACCCATTCTTTTGGCCGCTTGTTATCCGAAAAGCCTTTAGACAAATCTACCGTGGAAAAAATCGCAGAATCCATGCTCTACCCCCGATTCTTTTTCCCAATTCCCGGGTTGCAATGGATTTCGTGGGGGACGGATGCCGCCAAAAAAGGCCTGACAGAAGTCGCCGTTAACCTTTATGAAAAAGGCATTGAAGTGGAAACCGATGTCAAAACAAAACGCCGGGCGCTTTTTTATGTAGGAGAATTGCGCTTGCAGAACAATATCGACAGGGAAAAGGGCCTAAAGGAGCTCGAAGAAGTCGCCATGGGAGATTCTAACGACATTCTGACGGGTGAAGCTCGCAAATTACTCGGAAAATAACTATTTTATCGGTACTATGAACTTAGGAAACGTTGAAATTTTTGACACCGCTTTTGCGCTGACCATCTTGATTCTGATTGCCATCGCCATTCCCCTTATCCTGTTGTTTTCTAACTGGATTTTGCATCCAGGTCGCAAGAAGCACACCGAAATCAAAGGGACGCCTTATGAATGCGGTTTGGCACACGTTGCAGGTACTGCTGACGAACGTTACCCCATCAAGTATTACATGGTCGCCATGCTCTTCCTTGTTTTTGACATCGAAGTCGCATTCCTTTATCCGTTAGCCGTTGTCTTTTTAGAAAGCTCTTGGAGCTTGCTTTTTGTTCTCCTCGCCTTTTTGCTCATTTTGGAAAGCGGTTACCTTTACCTGTATCGCAAAGGCGTTCTCAATTGGAACAAAATCTCTGACTGAGTTCAAAGTGGACCTGTTGAAACACCGCGTCAATGCGGTGTTTTTTTTACTAAAAAGCTTCTCGCAGATAGATGGTGAGCCCCAAATATTTTCCATCCACGAGAGAAAAATCACAACGGGCGTACGTTTTTTCTGATTTATTCAACAGAAGCCTGCCCCCAAACCCGGGCGCATAATGCCAGTCGTTCTCCATCAACTTTGAAAAATACGGCCCCACCTTTCCCGCTTCAAAAAAGATTGTTCCCGCCAAGCGCCAAAAAAGCGTTTTGCGAAATTCCACTTGGGCAGAAAAACTTTGCCTGTCCAAAAACATTCCGCGTTCCACGCCGCGAAAGCGTTTGTAACCATCAAGAGTCGGCAGTATATCAAATGGGACTTTCCCCATCCGCAAATCGTAGTTCGCACCAACGGCGACAGAGGTTCCCCAGAACAAATACGCATACGCGCGCAAATCAAATGTCTGAGAGAAAAAGTCCGAGTCGCTGCCAAAGGCCTTTCTAAAATAAACTTGTCGAAATTGCCCGTAAACGCCCCGCACTGGCCAGTTTACATTATCTCGCAAATCTAAAACAACCTGATACCCTACTCCACTGCGAAATCCCCCAGAAATTTCCGGACGCGAAAGCGTTCCTTGGTGAAACGAGACGGTATTCGTTTCAAAATGGAAGTACGGGCCAAATGCGAGGTAGCGGGAAAACGGAGACGGCAAAACGCCTATTTCCACCGGGAGAGTCAATCGGAAAAAATCCATATCATAACGCAGAAACTCATCCCTGTCCGGGTCGTTTCCGATGCCATAATATTTCGCCCGCCAATTCCAATAAATAAAAGAAATGTCCGAATGAATTTTTCCGCCAGCTAAATAAAGATCCGGAGAAATATTCAATTCCATCTGCCCTTCCGAGGTTCCCATGACGGCGAAATCCAAAGAACTGGCTTCTGTTTCCGATGAATCCGGCTTTGAAAAAAGGATGAGCATCGCCCCGTATTTGATTCCCGTTTCTTCTGAATACCCAAGGACTGGCAATGCGGCAAAACGCTGAAAACTATCTTCGGCAAAAGCCAATGAAAAAGCGAGCAAAAAAGGGAGTTTCAAAAGCCGGAACTTCATCAGGTTTCCGCCCGGACAATCCGGAGAATTTCTTCCGCAAACCGGCGTATCCAGTTTTCGTTCAAATTCAAACAGGGAATGCGGACAAAACGGCCTCCACCAGACGCCTTGAACAATGCGTTCAATTCTACATCGGCTTCATAAAGCGTTTCCAAATTATCCGCCGTGAACGAAGGGCATACGACTAGAACGTCTTCGCGCCGCTTTCCTAAATCCTCCAACACCTCTTTGACACTGGGACCGAGCCATTTTCCCTTTCCAAATCGACTCTGATAAGCCTTGTAAATTTGCGCCCCGGAAGAAACGGCTTTCAATTTTTCCTGAAACCATTCAAACTCCCTGTCGCAATCCGACCGATACGGATCCCCAAGACGTTCCCATTTTTCAGGGATTCCATGGAACGAAAAAACAACCGGGCATCGTTTATCCCACCGCAAAAGGATGTTGTCTAGAGTTTCTTCCAGCCACACGCGGTTCATCGGAAAGCCTTCAACAAAATGCATTTTCTGTGAAGGAAAACGCCGGAACGCCTCTTGCGCCAAATCCCGAACGGCAACCGTCGTCACCAACGAGCGTTGTGGATACAACGGCACAACGCAAATTTCCCTTTTTCCCTGGCGATTGAAATCTTCCAAGACATCCCCAATAGACGGTCTTGCGCCAAATTCAAAGGCATGGCGCACCGGGATTTCTTGACCGACAATTTTAGCGGTCTCTTCGGAAAAACGCCTGGTGTAATAAATTAACGGCATTTCTCCCAGCCCGGCATTTTCCACCATCACCCGGTATTTTTCAGCACTTTTTGCAGAACGCCGCGGAGCAATGACAAACTTCAACAGCGCTTTCCAAAAAAAGGGCGGATTTCCCAATGTGTGCCAGTCTCCCAAAAATTCAACAAGATATTTTTTGACACTTTCCGGTGTCGCCTTTTCTGGAGAACCCAGTTGCACAAAAAGAATCGCATCGAGCATGCTTCTATTTTAGAAAAATCGGCTATATTTTCTGAGAAGAAGGAATTTTTATGACCCTTGCTGAGAGAATTCAAAAATTGATATCCGAACTGGAGATGGGACTTGTCGAACGGGGAACTTTTTTGCGGCTGCTTTTTTTAGCCATTCTAACCGGGCAACCAACGTATTTATACGGACGGGCGGGCTCCGGAAAACGTTCCTTGATTCGCCATGTCATCTCCGGATTCAAAGATATTCCCATTCAAGTTTATGGCCGCAGGAATTTTTCTCTCCCCGAGAAAGACTCTCCTGTTGAATTGGCCGTTTTCACCAGTTTTTACAGCAGCGACACATCAATGACCAACGCCATCGGAGCCATCCTCGACGAGCACTTGGCGACAGAAATCCTTTTAGCCGGGAGGTTCCGCCCCGACGCAGCACTCGCCGAAGCAGGACTTTCTGACAGCATCCACCTGGTGTTAAGCCTGCCGGATTCCGTTTCTCCAGAAGCTCTTCCCGCCCTCCTCTCTTCTGCCGGCGACCCAGAACAGTATTCAGTTTCTGACAATCTGAAAATTTCTGTCGAAGAATTGAACGCCTGGGGGAACGAATTTGAAAAAATAGATCTTTCCGAAGACAGCGTTATCCTCCTTCGGCAAATCGCCAATGAATGTGAAAAAGGAAATGTTTACATTTCGGCAAAACGTTGGCGCGGCCTTGCCAAAATCGCCCGAGCAGAGGCCTTTTTTGCCGGAAGGTCCACAACAAACATCACCGATTTCCTGTTTCTTTCTGAAGATTTATGGGGAAAGCGCACCACGGCGGAAGCCATCCGAAAAGGTTTCGAAAACGGAATTGACGCATTCCTCAACTCCGTTTCACCCAATCCGGATGAATTGAGAATTTCCACAAAAGACCTTCTACTCGCAGCGGAGCATTACAAAAATTCTAGCGGCAACCGTTACAAGACGATTTCCATCGAAGGACAAGAACATATTTCTTATTCCATCACCGTTTTCAATGAATCCATCACGCTTTACGTTCCGCTTTCCCGAGTCGGTACAAGTGAAGACTTTTTCCCATTGAATGCTTTGCACCGCACAGAAACCCGCGCCAAATGCAACTTTCAAGGAGGCGATGTCTGTAAAATTTCCATTGATTCCAAAGCCAAGCGCAACGGAATGAGAGCATCTTCTAGCGTCCTGTCTTCTTCAACAGCGAGCAACACAAACGCCACTTACGAAGATTACGCCAAATTGCCCACTGAAATTTTGCGTACAAACGATCCTGAAATTATGGAGCAGAATAAAATCGGACTCCAAACGGCACACGAAAAACTGTTCGACGTCATCACAAATTCCCTGCAAAGCCTAAAAAAACTCAAAGCCGTATACAACCGGAATTCCGAATTTCAAAACGACCCGTTCTTGTCTAAAGATGTCTACAAGGATTTCATGAACCGCATCCTCAATCGCTACAAATCCTTGGGAAAACTCACCAAAGAACTGCAACAAATCGAAGCCGTTCTTTCCCAGGCATCGACCGGAGTCAACTGATTAGCGAAACGCGAAATACACCGCCCCGATAAGGCAAAGTGCCGACCAAAGATAATCCAACTTCAGCGGTTGGTTCATCATCAAAACGGCAAACGGGGCAAACACGGTCAATGCGACCGCTTCTTGAATGACTTTGAGCTGCACAACATTCAACGCCGTGTAACCGTAACGATTCGCCGGCACTTGTATCATATATTCAAAAAGTGCGATTCCCCAACTGGCCAAAGCGGCGATAATCCAGGGTTTGGCGTTTAAAAATTTTAAATGCCCATACCAGGCAAATGTCATAAACAGATTCGAACAGACGAGAAGCCCCGCCGTAATCACGGCAACTTTCAGCATATTTTCATGTCCTTCATTTTTTCCCAACGCCTTTTGCCAGGACGACTGCCGTTTCTCTTTGAAAAATACAGAGCGATCAAGACATAAGCACAACCCCAAGCTGCAAAATGCAAAACGACCAGTCCCAAAAAGCCAGAAGCGACCACCAAAACGAATCCTGCAGAAACTTCTTGCAAATCAGCCAAAGATTCATCGTCTAACGTATCGAATTCCGACTGAGAAATTCCGAGCATTTCTGCTATCGAATTTTCCGGACTGCCACCTTCTCCAGAAACGTCCGCCATTTCCTCCAAGGAATTGTCCACAGCCGTTTGAACGCCCCGCAGTCCATTGAAATCTGCCAGCAATCCCACCGCCAAAGAAAGTCCTATTCCAAGCAGCAGCCAGTTCTTTCCGCGGAAGCCGAAACGAGCCAGGGAAACATACAGAATAAGTCCAACAATCCATTCTGCGAAAAACGCAGCACTCCAAGCCGTACAAATCCCCACACTGCCGGGAAATACGGAATACAAAGGCGAAAAGACGGTCAATGCACTAGCGAAAATAGCCAAGGCTTTCCACAAATTCTGCATTGTTTTCATTCCATCAGCTCGTTTGGGCAATCTCTTTAAAATGGCCCGCAACAAATAAACGTTTCCCCAGGCAAGAAGTAAAAACGAAATAGCGAGGAAAACGTCTATTCCCGTTGCCAGCGGTGCAAAAATGGAAAGAAGCCCCGACAAATCAATGAAGTAGAGGCCTGTATAAACGAAAACAACCAACGGCAAAACGACCACAGAGAATGCCGCCAATCCTAGCGACAACTTAACCGGCGCAGGTTCCATCAGACGCCCAATTCAGAAAGGCCATCATCGCGGATAACCAAGAGAATCGCTCCTTGCCCCACGACTTCATAGCGTTCTTCATTGATTTCAATTTGAAAAGCATTGCCGTGCAAATACAACGCCTGATCGCCTTCTTCCACTTGAAGCGGTACATAATTCAACGGTTCCGAGGTTTCTTTCAAAAAGGCATCCGGCTCCGTTGAAGGGATCGGATACCCCGGACCCACCTTGACAACAATTCCTGCGTGGACAGCGTCTTTTTCGCGAACTCCGGGCGGCAAATAAAGACCGCTTCCCGTTTTTGTGGCGGCATCCAGGGGTTTCAACAAGACTCTATCCCCAATCATCACAACTTTTTCAACATTTGAATCCATAGCTTTAAAAATAGAATTTTACATCGAATTTTCCCTATTTTTATCCAAACCTGCTTGCCTTTTCCCAATTTTTATGTATAATGTTAGCGTCTGCTTAAAAAAGAAGACAAAACCGCCGGGAAGACAACCTCGGCAAGGAGATACAATGAAAGAAAAAAACACAGACTTCCGAGCAGAGCGTGCGCTCGAAACGGAAGAAGATTCTTGGAATCAAGATTTTTCAACCAAATTTGCCCAAGACGACGAAGATGCCGGTTCTTGGTGGATGGACGAAAAATAATTCCAAGGAAAATTCAAAAGCTCAACCCCGATGTTTCATCGGGGTTAGTTGTTTTAAAAGGATTCGGCAAAAACCGCGTCAAATCCACAACACTTCGTTTCCCTTGCGCTCCAACGGTTTTCGCACAGGCATTCCGCTTTCGGAATCCGGATACCCGACAACGACTGAACCGTAAACGCGTTCTTCGGGACGCATTCCCAAACTCTGCAAATAATCCACCAAAGACGGTTCTTCAGAAAGCCAGCGGAGCTGATTTATCCAACAGCTGCCCAAATCCAGCGCATTCGCTTCGAGCATCATATTTTCGATGGCACAAGCAGAGTCCGCCATAGCGTTCCCATAATCTTTCTGATTGACGACAATGATGAGCACCGGGGCATCGTAACAAAAAACGTAACCGCCTTTCTGGGACTTTTCAATGGAATTTTTCAAGCTTTTATACAAACCCTCATGAAGTTCCATTTTGGCGAATGCTTTCTCAACCAAAAAAATCAAATTCCGAAGGACTTCTGGTTTCTGAACCACTAAAAAATGACAACTTTGATTATTGCCGCCGCTGGGCGCAAAACGGCCCGCTTCAAGCACCTTTTCCAATTTTTCCCGCTCCACGGGAATTTGCCGATAACGGCGAGTGCTGCGCCGAGAAAGTATCGCTTCGAATAATTCCATAAAAACAGATTTTCCTTTAAAAGAAATCGACATTCAACGGCAAGCCGTTCTTTTTTACACTTTCCAAAAGGGCTGTTGCACCGGATTGCACCGTTTTCAGCTTTTGAGAAACCTCTCCGCCTTTCTGCAGCAGCAACCCTGCCGAATTATCATCTCCGCGCAACTGCACAAGAATTTCGTTCCACATTCCACAAAGAGTTTCAACGGATTTCTGCAACTGTTCCAATTGCAAAACGAGCTTTTCTCCACTGTCCCTGGTAGAATCTACTTGATTGACAATTTCATCTAGCGATTGATCCAATTTGTCTGCCGTTTGGGAAAGCTCTTCCATCAAATGGGAAACATCTCTTTTCCAAGATTCCGCATCTCCGCCCATTTCCGCAAGCAGCCTTTTTCCTTTTTGAAGAATCCGGCCACCCTGTTTTCCAACAGAGCCTTTTTCCAACGAGTCCAAAAATCCGGAGACTACGCCCGAAATTTCCGCTAAGTCCCGCATCGCCGCATCCAAATCTCCCCGCGCCGTATTCAATCCCTTATCAAAAACCGCATTCAAAACGGTGTCGCCACTTGCAAAAAATTCCGGCGAAGTTCCCATGTCCACCCAAAGTTCCCTATTTCCCAAAAAACCAGCCGAAGCAAAATGCAAACGGGAATCCTTGGGCAAACGAAAATCCGAAGTCATTTCAAATTTGACGTAAATACAAGAATCCGTTTTTTGCACATGGAGAATGCGCCCCTTGGGAATTCCGCCCACTTTAACGTTATTTCCCTTAGCTAGAGGTCCCACCTCGTCAAAAACGGCAACATAAGCAAGTCGCTCGTTATGCGGACTCAGGGGATGAAACCAATACCAAAGGAAAAAAATCCCGGACAAGAGCAGCAAAACGCCCAAAAACATCCGTTTGTTTCCATAACCGGAAATTTTACTATTCATACGCCGATCCGTTTAAAACTTCATCAAATCCATCATCGCCAGATACTCCCGAAGCCTTGTCTTGAATGGCTTTCATCAACGCCTTGTTAAATTCTTTCGCCGAATCAACTCCATTAATTTTCATCAGAGTATTCATCGCGATTACTTCGGAGATCACAGTCAAACTTTTACCCGGAGCAACCGGAATTAGAACCTTGGGAACTTTAACTCCCAAAATCCGCTCATACGAGTGCGAAAGCCCCGTGCGATCATAACTGACTCCCTGCCGCCACGGTTCTAGTTCAATGACAACTTCAATCTTCTTTTTGCGGCGCACGGAGGAAATTCCAAACATGGACCGCACATCGATTATGCCGATTCCGCGGATTTCCATGTGATGTTTGAGCAAAGATTCCGAACGTCCCACCAGCAAGTCGCCCAAACGAGTAATGCGGACCGAATCATCGGCAACCAGACGGTGCCCGCGTTCCACCAAATCCAAAACACATTCTGATTTTCCCACATTGCTGTCGCCGACATAAAGCATTCCCACGCCGTAAACATCGACAAGGCTCGCGTGAACAGAAGTATAAGAAGCAAAGAATTGTTCCAAGAACCGCTGCGTCTCTTTGGCAAAATCAAAAGTCGAAAGTTCCGTCGTCATCAGCGGAACATTTTGCCGAGAACACATTTCACAAAGTTCTTTGTGCGGTGGCAAATTATGAGTCAAAACCCAAAGAGGAGAAGTGTATCCCGATAGGCGTTCAAAAATCTTTGCGCGTTCTTCCGCGCCCGCATCTTCCAAAAAACTCCATTCCGTAGAGCCTATCATCTGGATTTGATCCGGATTGTAAACCGATAGGAATCCGGACATCGCAAGCCCGGGTCGAAGAATGCCTATATGGGTCAAATGCGTTCGCAGCGAAGATTCCGGCGTATGAAGCGAAAGTTTCAGTTTTTGCCGGAAGTGCCTATAAAAATCAAGAACCGGGCACGAGGCTCGGCGCTTGATATCCAAATTGTCAAATGCGTGATAGGTCAAGTTTAGTTTTGCGAGGCTGTTACATTCGCAATAGATTCTGCCTGATGCGCCTTTTGCTTCTCATTAGTTTTCTTGAGTTGCACTTTGGCACGTTCAAGGGCCGAATCAATCGCCTTGCCCATGTTTTCTTCTGTCGCGGAAGCGACGACGACAGAGCCTTTGACATTCAACGTAATTTCACAGTGACGGACAAGATCGCTTTCCCGGTCCAAAACAATGGATGCGGCGGTGATGTTCGGATAGAATTTGCCGAGCGCATCCACTTCGTCTTTCAAAGACGCCTGAAGTGTGTCAGAAATTGTGCAATGACGGGCAGAAATTTGAACTTCCATATCGAACCTTCCGGTTAAGGGTGAACTGTCAATGGAGAATTTTTCAACTCTCCTTTTCAAAGGATATACATCTTTCTTTTTCAAAAAAGAACGATTTTAAAGAATTTTTTTTGCTTTAGCCGCATTTCCCGCTCATTGGACATTCCCAACAGAGCATCTGCCGCCCATGCGGAATTTCGGGCGTACATATTTCAAAAAAATGGATATATTTGAGCAAAAACGGAGTTTTTATGGAACTGAAATGGTGCAACCCCGAAGCGAAATTCGACAGACTGGTCTTAGCTATCGACATCGGGGGGACAAATACGAATTTAGGACTTGTCGCCTGCCAAAAAGGCGTTTTCACTTTAATTATGAAAGCCGATTACGCCTCTGGAAAAATCGACGGTCTAGAAGCTCCTATCGCAGAAACCATTCGCATCGCTTTGGAAAAACGGCCGGATTTGAAGCCCAGCCATTGTTGCATCAGCGCGGCAGGTCCCGTTTCTGACAACAAATGCACCATGACAAATCTCAACTGGAAAGTGGACGGAAACGATTTGTCGACAAAACTTGGCATTCCCGTTTTGGTCATCAATGACTTCATCGCCATCAGCTACGGCATTCCAACGCTAAACGTTGACGATCCACAGCAAATTTACAAGATGCCCCACCTCGACGGTTCCCTGCCGGAATCCAAACCGGCGACCAAAGCCGTCATCGGACCGGGAACCGGAATGGGAATCTCTTTTTTGGCATTTGATGGAGAAAAATACATTCCGGCCAGTTCTGAAGGCGGACACATCACCTTTGCCCCATTCGACAAAGACTCGCAGGAATTTCGCGATTATATGCAGGCAAAAATCGGATGCGTTCCCGGCGTCGAACCTCTTTGCGCTGGACAAGGCCTTGCCAATATGTACGAATGGTGGCGCGATTCCCGCGGCGTTCCACAAAATGAAGCGTTCAAAAAAATTGAAGAAACGGAAGCCGGCGACCGTCCCAAATACATCAGCCGCGCCAGCGATACTGACCCAGTTGCCGCCGAAATGATGCGGCTTTGGGTTAAAATGCTAGCCCGTTACGCAAGCGACATGTGCGCCCTGTTCTTGCCGTTTGGCGGATTCTACCTTGCCGGCGGCGCCATGCAAAAAGATTTGCGTTGGCTCGTTGGGGACAATCTGTTCATGCAATTCTTTGAACAGAATTACAATCCGAATATTTTGCCGCTGCTCAAAAAAGTTCCCGTTTACATCATCAAGGACTACAGCATCAGCCTTTATGGTGCAGCAAATGCCAGCATGAATTTGCAGAAATAATCGATGGCAAATCTTTGTTGTGCGGATGGATTCCTATCTATCCGCATTCAAAGAGAATCCGTTTTCCCATCTTCCCCTAAATTTCCTTAGCCAAGAACACTTCTCTTTTTTATCTTTGCGGATACTCAAAAAGGAATCCCCGGATGCAAGACCGATTCATAGTGACTGGAACTTTCACGGATGACCCGTTCGCCATTGACATTGCTCAATACATCGGGCTTCGGGAAGATATCTCTGACACGGTTTCGCTGAAAACTTACGCGAACACCGAATTTTGCCCCCGCTACATGCTAGACGTTTTCGATGACGAAAATATCGGCAAGCGTCTCAAAGGCAAGATTGTCCTCATTTGCTCTTCGACTTCTCACGGATTGAGCCGCAATGACTTGGCAATGCGCGCCTGCATTTTGGCCCGAGCCGCCAAAGAAAACGGAGCAGAAAGCGTCGTTCTTATGGAACCGGATCTTTTTTACAGCGCCCAAGACCGCGGAGCGCACCGCATCGGCGAACTAGAAAAAGACCGTCCGACTTCGGATTTGAAAAAATTCGACGGCCAACCGTTTACGGCAATGCTCTACGCCCAGTTGTTGAAAGCCGCCGGCGTAGATTCCGTCATTACGGTCCACAACCATTCGGTCAAAGTCCAAAATCTTTACTGCGATATTTTCGATGGACATTTCCACAACATGATTCCCACGGAAGTATACGCGCATTACATAAAAACTTCCAATTTTGTTCAAACAGGCAAAGACGGAGACAATTTGGTCATCGTCGCCCCGGATAAAGGCGCAACGCCGTTCGTCAACGCCATGTTCGATGCGCTCCAACTCCCCAGATGCAAGCGCGTCATCATGAGCAAGGTCCGCACGGGCGAACGGGAAGTCAGCATGTCGCTCAGCCCGGAAAGCGAAGTTACCTTGGATTACTTGAAGGGCAAGGATGTCATTGTTTTCGACGATATGGTCCGCACAGGCTCCACCATCGTACGTTGCTGCGACTATTTGAAAACAGGAAATCCCAACCGAGTTTGTTTCTGTGTGACACATTTCAACTCCAGTCCGGAAGCCCGCGAGAAACTGAACAGCCCCTCTATTGATGAGATTCTCACCACAAGCACGCTGCCGGACATTATGAACCGCGACTGCCAAGGCCGTTTGCGTCACAAGCTCACCGTGTTGAAATTGGCCAAATGGATGTCTCGCTACGTGATGCGACTTTACGGAGAAGACGATGGTCGCTTCGACAAGAACTTTTACAAAGTGGACATGAGCTCCAAAAATCCGCGTTGGCCGCCTCCGCACATGTATTGATTTCCGACAAAACCGTTTATTCTACGGTTCAAAAGTTCCACGAAATCGTGGAACTTTTTTAAATTTGGCACACACTTCGACCAAAGGAATCGCAATGGCAGCAAAAGAAGTTCTTGGCGCAAGAGTTCCTGGCGCAAAAATTGACAAATTCGTCGCACCCGTTCAACGTTTTTTGAAAATAGAAACTACGGCGGGCATAAGCCTCATCGCCATTACGGCAATAGCTCTCATTTGGGCGAATCTTTCGCCGAGCACCTACAACACTTTTTGGCATCTCCCGTTTGATTTCACCATTGGCCCGTATAGCATTTCCAAGGCTTTGGAACACGCCACCGGACATACGCCTACTCTGGCATGGTTCGTAAACGATGCACTGATGACATTGTTCTTCTTTTCGGTTGGACTCGAGGTCAAAGGAGAAATGGTCCATGGCGAGCTTCGCGATTTCAGGAAAGCGCTGCTCCCGATTCTCGCTGCCGTTGGCGGCATGATTTTCCCCGCTTTGATTTACTTGGGTTTTTGCCCGGCTGAAGCGCATCACGGATGGGGCATTCCCATGGCGACGGACATCGCTTTTACCGTTGGCTGTATGGCGCTTTTAGGTTCCCGGATTCCCCACGGTCTTCGCGTCATGATTTTAACTCTCGCCATTGCTGACGATATCGGCTCTATTATCGTTGTCGCCGTCGGCTATTCGAGTGGTGTCGAATGGGCTTCCTTGGGTGTTGCCGCCATTTTCCTTTTCCTCACATGGCTTTCGTTCCGCTTGGGAATCCGCAACCTTTTCGTCCACGGCTTCTTAGCCCTCATCTCTTGGTTCTGCTTTGTGCAAAGTGGAGTCCATCCGACCATTTGCGGTGTCATCATCGGCCTTCTCGCCCCCGTGACCCCGATTGTCGCCCCAAAATATATGGACAAATTGATTGTTACCGTAGGCGAAGCAGTCAAGGACAACCGTCCCATGACAAACGACCAGCGCAAAGATGTTTTGGATGCCTTGCGCCATGCTTCCCGCGAAAGCGGCTCCCTGCAAGAACGCTTGATTACACATTTGCAACCTTGGGTCAATTTTGTCATTATGCCGCTCTTCGCTTTAGCCAACGCAGGCGTCATCATCGAACCTTCGGCAGTAAGCCTTGTCACGCTCTCTGTCGCCCTGGGTCTGATTATCGGAAAGCCGCTCGGCATTTTCCTCGTTTCGTTCTTCTCCATCAAGTTTGGCCTTTGTAAATTGCCTTCTGGCGTAAACTGGAAGATTCTTCTCGGCGGCGGCATGTTGGCAGGCATCGGATTCACCATGTCCCTTTTCGTGGCAGGACTGGCCTTTGCTGACCCAGCCCACGCAACATTCCTCGCCGGAGCCAAGGTTGGCATCTTGTCGGGAAGTTTCGCCTCGGCGATTCTCGGCATTCTCTATATGCGCATTGTTTCAAAGCCAGAACAACCTTCGGACCTTCAGTGAAAGGAACGAGTGAAAACAAAATTTTCACCCAAAACATTCTAAAGCAAAAGAGGATTTTCAAAAGAAATCCTCTTTTTTTACAAAAAGGGTCAAAAGTTCCCAGTGACAACGATTTTGCCCTTATTCAGCGTTTTGTTCCCATCTTTTAACTTTAATTTTAGTGCAAAAATCCAATCTTGAATCTAATTTCAAGGCAGAAATATTTGGAGTCTTCATGCTAGATCTTCTCACAGTCCAGTCCAGCACGGCATATCCCACTCTCATTACAATGGCTTACACGCTGCTGCTCGCATTTGTCTGTTCCACAGCCATCGGATTTACCTACGAACACACCTTTCTCGGACTTTCGTATTCTAGGAACTTCGTGCAAGCTCTGGTGCTGAGTTCCGTTGTCGCAGCAACCGTCATGCAGGCCATCGGAGACAATGTCGGACGCGGACTCGGAATGCTCGGTGCATTGTCCATTGTCCGTTTCCGGACAAGCTTCAAAGATCCACGGGACATCATGTTCCTGTTCGCTGCACTCGGAGCGGGCATCGGCTGTGGCGTATTCGCCTGGGGAATTGCCGCAGGAGGCACTTTCGCCTTTTGCCTAATCGCATTTATCCTTTCCCGCTCTGGACTGGGAACCAAAAACTTTTTCGATGGAATGCTGCGCTTCGCCATGCCAAATGATTCCGCCGCCCGGGAAAAATTGGAAAAGGTCATGCGGGCGAATATCAAAACATTCGTCCTCATCACCATGCGCGAAGTTGATGGTGGGGAACGCATTGATGTCGCCTATCAAGTTCGGCTGCGCAGAAACCGCCCCGCAAACGAAGTTCTCAAAGAACTGACTTCTGTCCCCGGAATTTCGGATATTCATTTCATGATGCAAGACGCAACAACGGAAGTGTAGGAAAACATGGGATTTTCAAAAAAATTAGATGAACTGGCCGATTTGAATTCTTCGCGTTTCCATGCGATTGAATCCCACAAAATGTCCATCGCCTTTTTCCTAGCCGTAGCCGCCATCATTGCTCTGGGATATTTTTTCCACGGGCAAAATATCGTTTTTTCGGGTATCGCCGAGGCGACTGAAACGACAATCAGTATGCCCGAAGCGGTAGAAGTGGTGAAAATCCACGTTATCCCCGGCGAAGAAATTCATGCGGGAGACACTTTGGTAGAGCTCAGCCGTCCGGATTTGGCCGTGAGAATGAACGAGCTGACCCGTCAATTAGATGCCATCGAAGGCCGCAGCAACTTAAACTCGGCGGACATTGATCAAAAAGTGGCAGAAATACAATCCGATTTAAACATCAAACGAAATACGATTTTATTAGAAATCGACAAACTTTCGACCCAATACGAACAAAATAAAGCTTTGTCCTCTAAACTCAAAAGTATCGCCGCTTCGGTCAAAACGGACAGTTCGAACGGCATTTTGCTTTCTATCCGCAATTTGAAAAAAGAGCTGAAAGTCGCCGAAGCGAATGCCGCATCACAAATCAAAATCCTCCGGGGCAGCAAAGGCCTTGCCAAAAGCAGCAACAAAACCGAAGCCGAAGCGCTTCATCGGGAAATGGATTTGCTCAAGCAACAGCAACAAGAACTGACGATCGTTGCCAAAGAAAGCTGGGTCGTCGCCTCTGTTGACGTTCGCGATGGCGAAAAAATTTCAAGTTTCACGCCCATTGTCACCTTGACGCACAAAAAGGTTTCCCTGGTCCGCGGCTACATCAACGAAAAAGTTTATTCCGAAATTCAAGTGGGCGACGAAGTCGAGGTCGTCAGCGGTTCTGGAGAACACATGAACGGCACGGTCATCGGAATGTCTAGCCGAATCGTCCCCTATCCTGTTCGACTGTTGAAAATGGTCGACATGCCGCTTTACGGACGAGAAGTCATGATTCGCATCCCCGAAAAGAACCGCCTCCTTTTGGGTGAAAAAGTCTCCATTGCAGAAAAGACCAAAATGCCGAACCTGCTGAAAGAGTCCGCATTCCATGGGGGAGAACAATGAAAGCTCTTCTCTTTTGCGGAATTGCCGCTACCGGAGCTTTGGCCACCCCTCTCACGTGGGAAACTCTAATCGCTTCTGTAGAAAACGATCCCGTTTTGGAAGCGTCGAAAAAAAAGCAAACAGCCATCGGATCCCGTTCCGGAGTTAAACTTTGGGACGATTTGGAATTTGAATACACTTTGGACGGATTCGGATTCATGGAGCACGATTTCGAACTAAAACTGAAGCCCAAAGCTTTTGGCGAAGGTTCTGCAGACGACGCCTATTGGAAAAGCCAAGCCGCTTATCAAAAAGCAAATCAGGATTTAGATCGTTCCGTTGTTCTGTACGAGCGTTATGAGCATGCGTTGCGCTATGTCAACCGTCAAAAAATTCGCGCCTTGCACGAACAATTGGCACAAGTTGCCGCCGACCGCATCGAAGTTCTCCAGGCGATGACCGGCTCCGAATCGTTCCGGTTACAAGACCTGGTGACCGCAATGGAAGACGCTGCAACCTTATCGGCAAAGCTCATTTCCGACTCCAACGCCCTAAACGATTCCAGACTCAAATTATTGTCTTGGGTCAGCGGATTCGATTCCATCGCCTTGGACACAAACTTTCTCCCGTCCATTTCCGAAATGAAAAAGATTCTGTCGGAAATGCCGATGGATGCCGAAAAATACGCCGAAGTCAGTGCAGCCAAAGCCAAATGGCAGGTCAACGAAAAACGGGCCGCGCAAGAAACCGCCAGCGACAGAAACTTCATTTCCAAAATCGGAATCGGTTACAAATACATTTACGGCAAATACAAATACAAATGGAAAACGACCAGCTGCAGCGGAGCCGCTTGTACAGAAGAATGGACGCTTGAGCGTTCCGACGACGATCGCCGGACACAAGATAAGTTTTACGCCTCAGTCGCTGTCCGGCTTCCTTTTTTTTCTAGCAACCATTCCTCGAATTTAAAACGCCAAATTGACGTTTTAGAAAGCGAACGCGATTACCAAGAAGTCAAGCGGGACCTGGCGCAAAAAGTGGAACGTCGCAAAGAAGAAATTTTGGGACTTATCGCCGAGCGCGAAGTCCAGCAAAAGTTTGTTGAACAAGTAGACCAAGGTTCCCTTTTTGAAGACTTTGCAACAAAAGCCGGCGGGGATCCGCTGCTGCTTCTCCGCGCAAAGGAAAGCGCATTGCAAAGTCAACTGAAAATTGTCCAACTGGATTTCACCATTTTCACCGTTTACTTGGACATGTTGAACGAAATGGGCGCTCTTTCCAGAACAGACGTGACAAACCATTTAAAATCGGGACCTCTCCCATGAGTGAAGCGCGCGGATTCAGCCTGCTAGAACGCTTTGAACTGAAATACCACATTCCAGTTTCCATGGCCGATGCCATCGGCGAATTTATCCGCCCCTATTGTGAAGAAGACTACTATTCCAAAATCACGCCGGGAAAATTTTACTGGATTACAAACCTTTACCTGGATTCTCCGCGTTGGACTTTCTTGAGTTGGAAAAAAGCGCGCCATTTGGACAGATTCAATATGCGCGTTCGCACTTACGGCGAACATCCCCAAGACGACGGATCGTTCCATTTTGAAGTTAAGCGTAAAATCGGCCGAGTATGCTATAAGAGTCGCGGCACAGTCAAAGGAGTCAACCCTTCATTTGTATGGAATCATCCCGTCGAAGAATGGCCTTGTAAAACGGCAAAAGACCGAAAATACATTCAGGAATTTGTAGGGAAAACATGGCTCTACAACGCCAGTCCACGTCTTTTGACGCAATATAAAAGGCGCGCCTGGTTTGGAATCAACGAAGAATATTCCCGAGTGACAATTGACATCGGAATGCGCTTCCGGGAAGAAAACGGTTTCGACTACACCGTAAATCCGCAAGAAATGTGGTCTACGGGGATTCCGCGTTTTTTTCAACGGGATTGCAACGCCGTTTTGGAGCTCAAATGCCCCGCATTGCAAGTTCCCTATTGGATGCTTGATTTGATTCGTCATTTCAACTTAAAGCACGGCGCTTTTTCTAAGTTCGGAAATGCCGCTGCCGAATGGAAACGCGTTTATGAAAAACCCCGTGATTTCAGAGATTCGCGATTTCCTTATTTGGCGGGAAACTTTGAAACCACGAAGGAGGTTTTCGCATGAAAAAATTTTGGATATCGGCGGTTTCTTCCACCGCGATTGCCGCACTTTGTCTTTCCGCTTGTTCAGACAGTTCTAGTGGGAAAACTCGGTCTGTCTCCATTCCCACGATGATGGTGACAGAACTCATGTACCATCCCCAAGAAGGCTTTCCCGAATTCGTGGAAATTAAGCTTTTGGGAAAATCCCTTTCGAGCATGTCTGCTGTCAATTTGCGCTTGGACGGGGCCGTGGAATTCACGTTCCCCGATGAACCTCTCGATGTGAACGAAATTCTGGTCGTTACAAACGACTCATCTCTTTTCCACAAAAAATATCCCCAATTTTCCGGTCGTTTATTCCAATGGGATGCCGGATTCAACCTTTCTAATTCGGGCGATGTCTTGGAAGTCAAATTAGACGGCAAGGGCGACTGCGACGCCCGTTTCGATAACAATCCCCCCTGGCCGAGCCTTGCAGACGGCAAAGGCAGTTCCCTTGTCTATGTGGGCGAAAATCCCGCTTATGCGGAATCTTGGGCGGCGAGCAAAACGCAGAATGGAAATCCCGGCAGCACAGAAGACCCTTATTACGCGGCATCTTCTGTCCGAATCAACGAAATTTTGCCCTATCATGGAGCCGGTTCCATTTCTTGGATTGAATTTTACAATGACGGCGATGACGAAGTCAACATCGGCGGCTGGCAAATTGTCCGAACCGATGCCGAAGACAGCCTTCGCTTTATTCCTTCTGGAATCACAGTTCCCGCAAAAGGTTACCAAGTCCTTTACACACTTTCTAAAGCGGATGGCACAGAGGACAGCGTGTCATTTGTCGCCCGCGGAGAAGCCGTTTATTTACGGGAACTTCAAAACGGAACAGCAACAGGCCTTGAATCTGGACTTGAATACGCTGCCGTCCCAACGGGATTTTCTGCCGGAGTCATCGCTCTTTCCGATGGTTCCACGCAACAGGGCATTCTGCAAAATCCGACGGCAAACGCAAAGAATTCAGAAATTGAACTTGGCCCAATTTACATTAGCGAAGTCCACTACAATCCCAAAGACGGCGATGTCGAATTTTTGGAAATCGTCAATAAAAGCAGCGAAGAAGTCGCTTTGAATAAAAACCTGAATAAAAGTCCCTACGGTTGGAAAATTTCGGGCATAGGCTTTGAATTCGAAGGGGCAAAGCTGGCTGCCGGAGAAATCGCCCTGCTGATTCCCACCCAATACACAGGCTCCGATGGCTACACTTCCCTTTCCATCACGCCTGCCGAATTCCGTGAAAAATGGCAAATCCCAGAATCCGTTCAAATATTCCAATACCCGGGAAAGCTCTCCAACCGCGGTGAAAAAATTTCTATCGAAGAGCCGATGGAAATCGCCAAAAATTTGAAGGGCGAAACAAAAACCTATTATCACATTTCGGATGCCATCCTTTATTCGGATGACGGCCTTTGGCCCAAAGAAGCCGACGGTGAAGGATTCAGCTTGAATCGCCTCGATTTTTCCGTTTCAGGATTTGAGCCCTCCAACTGGGAAGCCGCATCACCGACCCCCGGCTCGCTTTAATTTGAATTTGTAAAATTTTGTTTCTACAGGCGCGCTTGGGATTTTCAAGCGTCATCTGAATAGAGGGTTTCACTTTTACAGGAGAAACCCTATGCAAAACAAACTATCCCCGGCCAACACCTTCAAATTAGGCTTATTCATTGACGGCTTTACCCTTCGAAAAGTCAACGAATATTACCGCTCTCAAAATCCGGAATGTGCGGGAATCAACTTTATCGGTTTAAAAAATTGGGTTGTCACCCACGCAACCCGTTACTTTTGGCCCGGACGCGCCTCCCAAATGACCGCTCATTACTATCATCCGTACCGCCATCCCGAAGAAGACGGCGATTATCGGCATCAGGGAGTTATTCATTTTTCTTATGAACTTTCCAAGGCGGGCTTCAAAGTTCACTTTGCTTCAATCAATTACGCAAACGATTTATGCCCCAATTTGGAATTGCAAAACGATGCGTTACTTTATGCGGAATATGGAGAATTAGACGCTTTGGTTCTCGTTTCCACGCAAGGTCAATATGCAGAACTCCCGATGAAATTGCGCAAGATGAACATTCCTACCCTTCTCCTCGGTTGGAACTTTGTTTACCGAAACCGGGAGCGCGAAGTTCACTGGCACACGGATCCGAACTTGCGGCGGGGTGCAACACATTACATTCCCATGGAACGCATCATGGGCAATCAATCCGATGTTCTTTCCCGGGAATTATTCTTGTCTCCGAAAAAACGGACTACAGCTTATCGCGAATCTTTTTCTGATTTTCTGAAAGGAATGTCCAGGTCAGCTTAGCGCCGAAGAACCACGTATCCCCGTTGTTATCCGGATCCCCCAGTTCAAAGCCTTCTACATCGAAAGAGTCGAAACGGATGACACGGTATCCAGCATAAGCGCCAATGGAGAACGGGTCAAAGGAAAGGCGAAGTTCCAACTGAGCGTTGAACGTGGGTGAAAGCGTACTGTAATAACGGTTCTTTGCCCGGACAAAAGCGGAATCCGATGATGCGCTAGCCCCTTCCTTCAAAAAATCATAATTGGATGCCAAGTGAATATTCAAAAGGTTCAATCCGATACCCGCAGACGGAATCAAATTGATGACCGTATTTTCGCCAAAAAGTTTCCAGCCAAACATCCAGTCAATTCCATAAGCGAACCATTTGACATCGTAAAGGCGGTCGCCGGTCACACTGCTGAATTTTGCCGGTTTTTCAGAAACCTGCGTCGGCATGAAGTTGATGTCAAACCACGTTAAAAATTGGCGGTATTGCGCACCAATTTCCACATGCAGTCCCAGATAATAATCGTTGAAATGTTCATAACGTCCGATTGATGGATCGGCAACCCCCACGACAGACGTATCGCCGGCCTCAGAAATTTCTTCAACGACATACCCCTGATTCTTGCTGAACAAAAGGTCGTTCAGATAATCGGCGTATGCGCTGCGCATTCCGCGGTAATCTGCACCGACAGAAATAAAGCCGCGAATATCGTGCTTTTCGTAAAATCCCTCTTCGGGTTCTGCGAATGCGGAAGTCATTATGGCGCAAAGACTTGCTACGAAAAGAAAAATTCTGTTCTGCATGCTCTTAAAATAGCTTAAAATTCTTTCTGCGTATGCCGCCACCTGTATTTTCGGGATATTTTTTGCTAAAAGAACTCCCGAATTTCCCAAAAACACACCTTTTCGCAATCGGCTCCGCCCTTATCATTCAACCCTTTTGAAAATCAGCGACGTATTGATGCCGCCAAACGCGAAATTGTTGGACATCAAATATTCAATGTCCATTTCCCGACCGTTTCCCGTAATGTAATCCAACGGAGCGCATTCCGGATCTACGGTTTTCAAATTCAAATTCGGATGGAACCACTGCCGATTCATCATCAAAATGCCCAGCCAGGCTTCGATGCCACCACAAGCACCAAGAGTGTGCCCTACATAACTTTTAAGACTGCTGATGGGAACCGCTCGGTGGCGAAACGCGCCAAAAGTCGCCTGAGTTTCCGCAACGTCACCTTGCCTAGTCGCCGTCCCATGTCCACTGACATAACCGATTTGCTCCGGACCGATTCCTGCGCTCTTCATCGCCTGTTCCAATGCGATTTGCATCGTTTCTTTTTTCGGCTGCGTCAAATGATCACCATCCGTATTGGTGGCAAAGCCTACGACTTCGGCGTAAATGTGCGCACCACGCGCTTTCGCATGTTCGTAATCTTCCAAAACAAGCGTTCCCGCGCCTTCTCCAATGACAAGCCCATCCCGACTGCTGTCATAAGGGGCAGGCGTAAGAGTTGGCGTATCATTTTTGACACTTGTCGCAAAGAGAATGTCAAAAACAGCAGAACCCGTCGGATTGAGCTCTTCGGCGCCACCGGCAATCATCACGTCTTGTTCTCCGTGGAGAATGGATTCATACGCATAGCCAATCGAAAGGCTTCCCGCTGTACAAGCCGTATTTGTCGTAATCAAGCGGCCCGTAAGCCCTAACAAGACGCTGATGTTGACTGCGCACGTTTGCGGCATGCATCGAATGTAAGAAGTCGCCGTAATCTTCGAAGAGTCATTATCCATAATCATGGAGAGGAACTCTTTAATGGCATCAAAGTTTCCCATCGACGAACCATAAGCGACACCGATTCGGCCCGCTTTGAGTTCCGGATCCGAAAGTTCATAGCCCGAACACAACAGAGCTTTTTCTGCCGATGCGTATGCGGAATGCGCCACACGACCCATGCCCCGCATTTTTTTTCGCGGATATTCCGGAAGGTCATAAAGAATGGGAGCCGCTAAGCGCGTGTTTATCTGTTTGTATTTTTCCCATTCCTGCATCCGGACAACTTTGTTTTTAAGGGCATGAAGATTGGCGAAAATCGTTTCTTCATCCATACCAAGAGCCGAGACGCATGCGCCTCCCGTAACCACGACACGGCGTTTCATGCCAGACCTCCATTGACAGAAATAACTTGGCGGGTAATGTAAGCTGCCCCTTCCGAAAGTAAAAAGACAACCGTCGCAGCGACTTCTTCTGGTTTTCCGACGCGGCGCATGGGAATTGCCGGCAAAATCATATCCAAAGGGGCTTCTTTTATCATCTCCGTTTCAATGACTCCGGGCGCAACGCTGTTCACGGTAATGTTCCTGCTAGCCAATTCAACAGCCAAAGCCTTACTGGCGGCAATAATACCGCCCTTGCTTGCACTGTAATTGACCTGTCCGCGGTTTCCGATGACTCCCGAAACAGAGGCTATCGTTACAATTCGACCGACTCGTTTGCGGCACATCGGCATTACAATGGGGCGAAGGACATTGTAAAATCCGTTCAAATTTACACCAATGACACTGTCCCAATCTTCATCGGACATTGCGGGGAACGCCGTGTCGCGGCATATCCCAGAAGAAAGAACTGCTCCGTAATAAGCACCGTTTTCCTGAATATCCTTTTCGAGTATCGCTTTGCAATTTTCACGGTCCGCCACATTGAACTGGAGCAGCTGAATTTTTTCTTTTTCCTTTTCTAATAAAGGTTTAAGCGCGTCCGCATGGCGATTGTAATGGGCGACAACAGTATACCCGGCAGAAAGCAACGCTTCCGAAATGGCAAGGCCTATTCCACCGCTAGCCCCCGTTACCAAAACCCGTTTTGCATTTTCCATTATGAAACTCCTAAAATTTTTTGAGGATTATCGACTTCTAGCGCATGAATTGTCGCCTTCGCCATCCATTTGTCACCAATAAAAATTTCCCCTTCGAGGGTTACGGTCGATTCTAAACGCATGGATTGCCGCACTTTAATTCGCAAGGCACTTCCCAGAGGAAAGACATTCCCGTCAACACAAAAATTTGTCACGCTCAAAATAAATCCCATTCTAGGCGGTATTCCGCGTTCCCTGTCAGACAACCCAGATAAACAGGAGACACTTTGCGCCATGTATTCAAATCCAATCCATACGGGAATACCGTTTAAACTTTCTTCAAAGAACATACTGTCTTTGGCGACACGGACTTCTGTTTCAATTTCCATTTTCGGAAAATCGAACGAAAGGATTTTATCTAGCAGAAGCATTTTCCCTTTATGCGGAAGCAATACCGACAGTTTTTCACGGCTATCAAATTCTGTCATAAAGAGTTCCTTTTCAAAATCAAAGAAACATTGCAGCCACCGAAGCCAAAAGAATTGCTCATGCAAACTTGCAAACGCTTCGCCCGATTTCCTTTGGCGACAAGCCGTATCGGTGGAATGGAATCGTCGCGTTCTCCATCGTAAAAATGCACAGGCATCGCCAAATCTTCATTTTCACGAGAAAGCGCAAGACAACAAAACGCAGCTTCCAAAGCTCCCGAAGCTCCGAGAGTGTGCCCAGTCAAACCTTTGGTAGAACTCGAAAACGTTTCATTTCCAAAAACATGATGAACAGCAAGACCTTCCATGGCGTCGTTCAAACGAGTTCCCGTCCCATGCAAATTGATGTAATCGACGTCCGATGGAGAAATTCCAGCATCCAACAAGGCGCGTTCCATCGAAAGAATGGCACCTTTCCCATCGGAGCGAGGTGCAGTCACATGATCCGCATCCGCACTTTCCCCGATTCCCGCCACCATCAATTCGGCATTCATCGGATTTTTCGATACAAGGAAATAAGCCGCCCCATCGCCGATATTCAACCCCGAACGGTTTTTACTAAACGGAATCGTCGGTTTTAAAGAAACTGCCTCCAACGAATCAAAACCGAGAACAACCGTCGGCGTTTCCACATCTACACCGCCAACAATTGCCGCATCGCAAAATCCCGCTTCAATCCAATTCCTTGCCGAAGCGAACGCGCTTGCACTCGAAGCACATGCAGACGAATGCGTAAAAATAGGTCCCGTAAGGCCAAAGCGGTGAGCCACATACTCGGCTGCAAAATCCGCTTGCTGCTTTCGCAAAGAATATCCATCCGGATAGTGCCCTGTTTTTCGGTAAGCATCCAAAGCGGCAAGCGACGCTTCCGCTCCATTATCACTGGAACCAACGAACACTCCGATGCGATTTTTTCCAAATTCATTCACCGCATTCCGAACAGAATGTTCCATTTGGCAGAGAACTTTTTCAGAAAGCCGATTGACGTGATTGTCAAACTGAGGATCTACCGGGGAAAGTGATTCTGCGGAGACTTCTACGACAAGGCGTTCTTGCCCGTAAAAAGACTTTTGCGAAAATGCCGGGCGAAAACCATTTTTCAAAGCATTCCAAACCGTAGATTTTTCTGTTCCCAACGCAGAACAACAGGCAAAATCCTGAATGTATAACGGCCCGTTCACAAGTCTCCTTCTGCAATGATTCGGTAGCTGTATCGGCGAAGAAAATTTTCAAGCACAAGTTGCTTCCCGTTTTTTTCCATTTTCAAAATGAGGTTTCCGTTTTCCGAAAGAGTTCGCGTCAGTTTTTCACCATCGCGAGATTCTTCAAAAGAGAATCCTCTGGAAAGGAAATTTTCTTTTAAAACTCCAGCCGGATAATAGCAAAACTGAATGTCGGCGACAACATATTCCGGTTTGACTTTTTTTACGTCCATCCATTTGCTGTGCATCGAAAGGGAATCTTCCGTGCACACGATTTCAGCAATCACGTTCCCCATAGAGCTGAAAACCATCATGTGAACAGTTGAATCATCCAAGCGCATCCACGCGTCAGACGAAAACTTTTTATCGCCGTACACTGCAGATATGTGCTGATTTTCTTCGATGGTTTCCGTATTTTTTTGGGGATTCACCAAGGGAACCGATTTGGAATCGGAATAGTATACTTGAAATGTGTCAAGACCGACAGCTGTCCGCGAGGCACAGGATAAAAAGGCAAAAACTCCGCATACGGTTAAGAGCTTGAACCCAAAATGGCGAAAGAATTTTTGCATTTTCCAAATATAAAATTCACGAATCCCGCGTGAATGGGGAAAGCAAAAAGCAAGCGGAGATTCCCAACAAAACAGCCAAGCCAAAAACAGAAACGGGAGCAAAATGGCTTAACGCCAATGTTCCAAACGAGACAAGGGTGGTCAGCGCAGAAAGCATCACGACGAAAGCCGTAGAATCTGCATGGTCTTGACAATCTTTGAAAAACAATGCATAGTCAATTCCTATGCCTAAAACAAGGATAAGTCCCGTAATAGCAAAGAAATTGACCGGGATTCCCGCATAGCCAAAGACAGAAAGCGTAAAGAGGCACGCAAGAACCGGCGCCCGGACAATGCGCAGGGAATTTCGCCACGTATAAACGAACGAAAGAATAAAGAACATGGCAAAATAAGCGAACGCGACAAGCGAAAGTTCTGTCATGGAAAGCTCCGTCAACGCCGCGTTGACCTCTTGCATTTTATTCACGGCATAAATTCCTTCGGCGGGATTCACGTATTGCCGGATATCAAAATTTTTTGACACATGCAACGGAAAAACGGCGCTGTAATAACGGTCTCCCAAACGGCCCACCCACAGCATTTTTTTCATGCGTTCAAGTTGCGCAAAAGAAACCTCGCCGTTTAAAACGGAATCTTTCTTTTCATTCGATTTTGTTAAAGGCTTTATATTCAATAGCCGGCAAAGTTCCGCCTCGCGAATTGGCAACGCCTTTGACAGAGCGGAATCCATTTTTTTTCTGTATTGTTGAGAATGCCAAAAATCGGAAACGGCCAAATGCGATTTCAGCAAAGAATCTTTTTCTGCAGCCCGGAGTTTTTGTGTCAGCGCTTCTTCTTTTTGGAGAACTTCTTCTTCTGAATTTCCACTCACAACAAAATAAGAAGTCGAAATTCCGGAATTCATCCAACGCATCACTTTCATTTCGGAATCCGCCAACTCCTTTGACGGTTTATAAAGGGTTCGCAAATCCGTTTGAAATTGTAATTGGACAAATCCGGGAATTAGGGCTATCAATGCAAGGGCGCAAGCGGCATAACGAAACAGACGCGGCAAGCGTTCCACCCTAGAATACCCAGCGATGATAGCTTTGAAAAATCCCAGAGGAAACACAACTCGATTTTTCCACCGGTCCGAAATTTTCGGAAACACGAGTATGACCGAAAGCAGAGCGCTTAAAAGTCCCACCATTGAAAAGAAAGCCATCTGCCGCAAAATGGGAAAATCAACAATGGACAGAGCGATATAGCTCAATTCCGTTGTCGCAAAACCGAGCAATATACATTTAAATGGAAATTCTTTTTCTGCAAAATGGTGCAACGCATAATCGATGCTTACCCCGATAACACTTGTACCAAATACAAATGTGAAAACATGGATTTCATGGAACACTGCTAATGTTGCGCCAATTGCCGAAAGAATCGCCATCAAAATCGATGCGGATGTCGCCAAAATGGGAACCGGCGATCGGAAAACGCCTAGCAGCAGGAACACAATGACTAACATCGACACGCCCGAAATCCACGCCACTTCAAACTTCGCCTCTTTAGAGCTGGAATAACTGTGAAACGGCACTCCAGATTTTTGCACGCGGAACCCGGGATATTTCTTTTGCAAATCTTGAATTTTCGCATTCAGTGCGGCTAGAACGTGGCCATCTTCCGCAAAAGCCGATACCGAATCCGCCAATTCCGCTTCCATGAAGATGTATGTCAATCCGGAATCCTGAACCGTCAAAAAACTGTCTTGCAGAGACAAATTACCCGATAGATTCATCATTTGCGAAAGCAGCCTGTCTTGAGCATTTGCCGTCAGCAAATACGGATCTTCTTCCAAGCGAGAAAGCGAACTGATCGGAAACGCCCCATAAACTCTAGAAACCGCTTTGTCAAAAAGAAAATTCGACAATGCGGAATCGCGCATTCCCAAGAAATCGGGATTTTGCAAAGAATAACGTTCCTGAAAAAGAAATTCCGAAATTTCCTTTACCGACTCATTCGGAATCGTCCACGAAACCGATTTCACTTGAGGATTTTCCCGAAGCAAAACGCCAATTTCTTCCGCAGCCTTTGCCGCAACGGACAAATCGGAATCTCCGGCAAACAGCATAATGCGAGAAGCCGTTTTCGAAGAAAGAAGAGCGTCTGCCGCTTGAATTTCCGGAGTCGTTTCTGATGCGGGAACAATGGAATACAAACTTTGATCTATGCGCCATGGATATGCAAAAATAACAGCAACGATAAGTGCTATATGCAACAAAGCCCAAATGGCAATTCCTATTCCGCGCTTTTTATTTTCCGGTCTGTCTAAATTCATAAGTCAAAATATTTCCTTCACCGTCAACTATTTGCATTTTTTGCAAAGAAGTTTTGCCCTCGAGATAAATTGTCCGCATGGCATTTTGAATCGCTTTTTCCTTAGGTTCTAGTCCCAATTTCCAAATTTTATTTTCTTGTATAAAATACAGACGGAACCTTTTTTGGAGAAGCGAAAGATTTCCGCCAATGACAGACCGCATCGTTTGGGAAACTTCATCGAATACAGCATTTTCTCCAGCAGAAAACTCCATCCGAGAACCGTCAGAGTCAATTTGGACCATTCCGGAATCAGACAGAATCAATTTTGACGGAAACGGTTTTTGAATTTCCAGGGTGATTCCTTCTTTGGATGAAATGGAAAAGACTCCCGTCGATTCAAAGGAACGTCCTATTTTGACAACAGTCCGAGTTTGTTTAAAACGACCATTTTGCCTTTCGGCAGAAGAGAGTGCCTGCACAGCACGTTTCAAATCTTCTGTATCGTCCCCAATGGGAAATTCCCAAACCTCTTTTTCTGAAGCCAAAACCATCGAAGCGCACATCAGAATCACGGTAAGCCATTTTTCAAGCATTTTCTTCTCCGGCAAGATATTTTTGAATTCTTTCCACAAAACTTTTGGGAGAACCTATTTGGGATTCATTTGTTTTCAAATCAACAGCCATTTGCGTTGTTTCTGCTTTCGTAATCACTTTTCCCGTTTCCACGTCAATGAATTTGTACTGAATTTTCATACAAATTTCATATTCGACCAAAGTGGTTTCTATTCTCACCTTTTGCAAAAAACGCAACGGGCGAATATATTTAATGTTCAGTTGGACAACAGGCCATACAAAGCCTTCTTCTTCCATTTTTACGTAATCGTAATGAATTTTCGCTAGAAGGGCACAACGAGCCGTTTCCATATATTTAACGTAATTTCCGTGCCACGCAACATTCATCGGATCCAAATCGTAAAACTGAACCTGTATTTCGGCATTGGCCGTTATTGGATTGCTGCTCAATTCAATTCTCCTTTTTCCAAAAATCGTAAAAATTGTACCATTGGTATGGATGTTTCAAACAGAAGCGTTCTAGATAAGAAGAAAACTCCGACACTAGTTCCGCTACGCCCGTTTTTTTTGTCAAAAGTGTTCGGGAACGAATGACGTGAAATTCATAAGGCGAAGTAATGTCCAAATCTTTTTTGCGAAATGCAAATATGAAATAAACGGGAGCTTTTAAAATCCGGGCAAGCGCAAAAGCCCCCTCGGGAAACTCTGCCAATTCTCCAAGAAACGATAGCGGAACAAAACGATTCCGCGCATGAGCAGAAGTTCTATCTCCGGCAATGGCAATCAAATTTCCTTCATTTATTTTTTCCCGCATCTGAACGGCAGTTTCAACTCCGATAGAATCTGCGTCAAAGCAATTCCCTTTCCACTCTGGATTCAAGTTTTCAAGCAGCGCATTGAAATTTTTCGTTACTGAAAAATTGATCACCGGGAAAACCTGAAAATTTTTCTGCGAATGATTTTTTCGAAACCCCGTCAAACCGCGAAGCGCTTCCATGTTTCCCAAATGGGAACAGATGACAAAAGCGCCTTTCCCGGAATCGATCTGCGAAACGAGTTCGTTTAAATCATCCTGTTGCGTTTCCAATTCAGAAAGGGACATTTTCCCTGCCCAACTGCGAATCTTTTCTATCATCGAAAGTGCATAGGCCAAAAAATGCCGGTATACAGCAAAGCGAGGCAGTTCTTTTTTTTGCAGGGCGAAAACCCGGTTCAAATAACGTTTAGAACGTTTTCGGACAGGGCCTGCTCCCAAATAAAAAAAGAAGACGACAATTGCAGCAATCGCTTCAACCCATCGCCGAGGCAAATGTATCGCCGTCCACAACATGAATTTGAATTTCCAAGCCGACTTCGTCGTTTCTTCCAATTCGGACCAATGTTCTTCAGCCATGTTTTTTCCGTTGAAAAAGAATCTTAGGTAGACGGCAAATCATGCCGCAAACCAGACGCGCATGCAACAGCGAAATTTCCACATTGTCGTGAAACATTCGAAAATTGGAAACGCCGTTTTCTGGATAAAAAACAGAAACCGGATAAAATCGCATTTTGACATTCGCCCAAGAAAGTCGCACGAGAATTTCTATGTCAAATCCCATTCGGAATGTACGAATGTTTTTCAAAATGGCATTGCAAGCCGAAAGCGGATACATGCGAAATCCGCACATGCCATCGGGAATGCTCCGCGACAATGTTTCAACGGCAATCCAAAAATTGGTAATTTTTCGGCCAACGGCTCGGCTTCCGGGAACGGAATCGTCATATTGAGGAAAACCCCCAATCAAATCTTCCGGATGTTTTTGAGCCGCCTTGATAAAAAACGGAATGGAATTCAAATCATGCTGTCCATCCGCATCAACTTGCAACGCATGGGAAAATCCTGCACGAAACGCTTCGCGGAGTCCCGTACAAACGGCTCCGCCTTTCCCCAAATTTTTTGCATGGGAAAACAGAATTACTCGGGAAAACCGTTCCGCAATCTTTTTCAGCACAGCCAATGCTTCTGGCGTATTTCCGTCATCAATTAAAATCACGGGCAAGTTCCTATCCAACAGTTTTTCGACCGTAGAAAGAACCGTATTTTCATGGCGATATACAGGAACAATTGCACAGGGATTAAATTCCATCAAAAGTCCTTTTTGAGTAAAATGGAACCGCTGGCACAAAGTTTCCCGTCTTCTGCTTCAATGCGGAATGTAACTTTTCCTGTTTCCGGCGAATAAACTTCGTGCACAGTCACCGGCATATTCGGGAAAATGGGACTTGAAAATTTGATTCGGGGGAATCGAATCAGATCCGTTTGCATTTTCAAAAATCCGCGAAAAAATCGAAGAACCAAATCCATTTGAACGACTGCTGGCAACAGTTTAAAATCAGGGAAATGCCCATCAAAATAATCGCTTGATTCAGGTATTTTGAATTTGACAAAAAACTCATTTCCATTTCTTTGATAACGGAGAATTTTAAAATTTGGATTTTCGGGAATTTCAAACAGGGACTGCACATCTCGTGTTTTGACTTTTCCCATCGCATCCTGTGGAAGCTCTTCCAAGTAGCGCCATTTTTTGGGCAGAACGGTTGACTCTAAAAATTTTGAAAGATGCTCGCCAAAAAATGCATTCACCTCTTTTTTGGGAACACCTTGGAATTTGTCCATGCCCGATTCGTTTAACACGATCGCCGCCGCTAGAAATTGCCGTTTCCCAGACATGGGAACAACCCGCGCATCACGGACAAACCCCGATTCCCGTAATCGATTTTCCACTTCCGGAAGGGATATCCGTTTTTCTTCTATTTTTACAATGGAATCGGCTCGGCCTAATAAAGAAAAGCATCCATTTTTTTCCATTTTTCCCAAATCTCCTGTCACAAACCCATTCGCATCTGTATAATTGGAGCGAATTTTCAAACAGCCGTTTTCCGCAAGGGAGACTTCATTGGGGAAAATAGGTTTCCAAAATTTCGATTCCCCAAAGCGCCGTGTGGCAATGGCTCCTGCTTCCGTACATCCATAAATTTCTTGAACTTCTGCACCAGAAATCGCCGCAACGCGGCTTGCCACTTCACCAGGCAAAACGCCTCCAGCCGAAAGCCAAAACGGTTTTTTCCGGAAAGGCAATTTCTGTTTTCCCGAAGCGACCAAACGTTTTAAAAAGGCGGGGCTAGAAATGATGAAAGCCGGCTCTTTTACAATCCGATCCAATTCTTCTGGAAATTCAAACCGGCGACGGCGAATGGGAAGTCCCGCTGAAATCGGAAGAAAAATTCCGAACGCCATGCCAAAAATGTGATGATGATTCACCGTTGTATATACATTCCGATAGACAAGCTCTTTTTCGAATCTAGCGGCAAGCGCATTGGACTCGTTTTCCAAGAAAGTGCCTTTTTTGGAAATTTCTTTGGGCACTCCCGTTGTTCCCGAAGTATAAAAAGCGGTTTCCGTTTTTGAAATATCAAACGGTTGCCACGGCTTTTCTGGCAAGGCGTTTTTCAAAATTTCCGGAATTTGTTCCGCATTTTCAGATCCGGTATCATTTAAAAAACCAACATTTTCCCGACGAATTTCCCGTATATATTCCGGGGCGCGATTGGCTGTGAACAAAATTTTCTTTCCACTCTGAAATAAAGCGAAAACGGCGACCAAAAAATAGTAGATGTCTTCAACCGAAACAATCCAAGCGGTATATCGTCGGCTTTCTATCGCCATACGGAGTTTAGACACATCTTCCTTGAAATTCGCCCACGTTTTGAAATTTCCGGAAAGGCCGTCTCCTTCAAAACAAACCACAGAATCTTCTGGGCGGGAATCCTCTTTCAGTTGAGAAAAAGGAACATAAACATGCCACATTCCCAGTTTCCACTTGCGAACGATAAATTCCACAGCAAAGAGAATTCCCATTAGAACGTAGGCAACAGCTCCATTATACAAAGACCAAGTTTTGGTCGACCCCCAAAGAATGGTACACAGGGAGATAGACGCATTCAAAACAAAAAACGCACACCAGACAAGGGTAACTCTGCGGCAGTAGCGCTCTACATAAAATCTGTCCGAAAAGAGAAGAATGCGTTTATCCGAAAGCGTTGCCAGCCGAAAAGCGAAACTCGATCCGCCGAAAAGAGAGGCAGCGAACAGGCAAAGAAAACCGACGTTGACAAATACCGGATAAAATTTGAATACGGTTGCATTGTCCAAAACGAACGCCAATCCACCGCAAAGCAGCAACAGGGCGACGATAAAAAGCTCACGCGAACTTTTTCGCCCTTTTTTCCCAAAAGAAATTCCATAAAGCGCCGCCAAAAATAGCGGCAGCAGGCTCATTTTCCGCGGAGAAAAATCCCAAATCAGGAGTCCGCAAAAAATCAGAATGGGGTAAAGGGCGGACAAGACACAAAAAAAAGCCTTTCCCACCACTGAAGTCATTTTTTCCCGTTTGCGCCCTGAGCCAAATCAAAAATACCGTCGACAACGTCTTGCAACGTACGCATTTTCTTAAAAACTTCCGGGTCGACATTCGTCGGAATGAACGATTTGAGTTTGACAATCAAATCCACCGCATCGATGCTGTCTAGGTTCAAATCTTCGTATAAACGGGCTTCCGGAACTACCTTTGACGGATCCATTTCAAAGTCTTCAACCAGGGCTGAGCGAATTTTTTCGTAAATCTGAGCCTTGTCCATGTCAATCCTTTTGATTTTTTAAAATGTAAGATGCCAAAGCATCGATCGATGCAAAATGTTTTCTGGTTTCTTCGTTGACCGTTGAAAAAGACACGCCAAAATTATCCTTCATGGCAATGCCCAATTCCAACGCATCGATACTGTCAAGCCCCAGTCCTTTTCCATCTTTGTCTTTTCCAAAAAGCGGGGCGGCATCATCAATGTCTTGGGGGGTGATATCTTCCAATTCCAAGGCTTTGATGAGTACTTCTTTGATTTGGGTATTCAAATCAGGCATAAAGTCTCCAATAAAATTTTCATAAAAATAATAAAAGGAAAAACTTATCTATGCAGATTTCGAGAATTTCTTCTGTACAAACTCCCGTAAATCATGCCGTTTGGCGTGTAGCAGCCCAAGAATGAGATAGAAGGCAGAGAGTCCAAAAAGTTTGCCCAGCTCCGGGGCGACTTCTTTTGCATCTGCGCCAATATTTTGAATGCTGAGCCATGCGGGAATGGCATAAGTCGAAGGGATGAACGAAGCCAAAACTCGTATCCAAACAGGCATATTGCCCGAAGGCCAACTGAACCCCGATGCGAATACAAAGAAGATTGGTACGCTGGCAAAAATTAAAATCGCCGTTTCCCGATGAGAGAAGAATTGCGCAATCCACATTCCCATGTTCACAACGGCCCCAAAGAAAATCACACCAAACAAAAGAACGAGTCCAACATTTCCGCGGTCCGGAAATTCAAACACGCGATAAATGACAAATTTGAAAAAGAAAAGTGCGGTCAAATAATGCAACACAAAAGCCAAAGAACGTCCAAAATAGCGTACAAGCAATGGCGCATTCTCCGTTTCCGAGGCGTTTTTCAAAGATTTGAAATGGCGATTTTTCCGCGGGCCTCCCATGACTCCGATGCCCACCAAAAGCGTTTGCTGCAAAATAATGACAAGCACTGCGCAAACCGCATAAACGCCATAACCGCCGGATTGGTTGAACATCCGGAAAAATCGGGACGGAATAGGATCCCGAATCGCTTTCGCTTCCGATAGGGATTTCCCGTTCATCACAATCCGTTTGACTTGAGTCGTCGCCCCTACAGTCATTGCCGCCGTTGAAAATGCCGTTGCCACGTTTCCATACAAAAGAATGAATCCGCCGTGGCAATAAATGCCCACCGATGCGTTCTCTCCTTTGCGAATAGACGACTCCAAGCCTTTCGGAATTTTCATGTAGCCGTAAATTTTTTCTTCTGCGAGAGCTTTTTGCGCATCGAGTTCATTTGTATAAACTGCAATGACGGTATCTTCCTGCATCGCGGAAGCCACCCGGATAATTTCCCTTGACATCGCCGAATTATCCAAATCAACAATGGCGGCAGGAGCTTTATTCGCCACTTCATTGATGTAAGGATAGGGATAATAAAAAGAGTAAAGCAAGACTCCGACAACGACAACCAGCATGGCCGCCGGATCCCGAATCAGCGTTTTCCACTCGGTAAGGGCGACCCGAAAGAAAAGATTCATCATTCGCAGCACGATTTCGCCTCTTCTTTTTTAAGCGTTCTACGCAATTGGAAATTCGTAAAAAGCATCGCGAGCAAAGTCCAAAAAACAAAAAATGCGCAAAGGATTTCAAACGAATGAAGAGCACGGGAAATTCCATCATGACCCAAAAAAAACGCCGATTGAAGCTGCATCATGTGGGTAATCGGAAGCAAGAATGTCCAAAATCGAATTGGAACAGGCATTGCAAAAATGGGAAACGTTTGACCGCAAAAAGCAAAAGCGGGGCCGCCGACGACTGCCGCCGAACTCAGCGCAATCCGCATTTCACCAGTAACGCCGGCAAAAGTCGCCCCTAGCGAAAGGCAAATCGCCACCATCAAATACGCACCACCAAACAAGACCATCAAATCAATTCCTTGCAACGCTGGCATTCCTCGACGAGCCAGAGAAAGCATGATAGAAAGCTCTGTTCCCAAAACAAACACAGCGGGCAAATACCTGCCAAAAAAAGCAACAACGGTTGAACTCCCCGAAGAGACAAACCATGCTCGGGCCTGTTTTTCTCGAATCGGATACGTAAACAGGTAAGCGCCCAAAAGCATTGCTATCACATGGAACAAGGCAACGACAAGTCCGATTCCCAAAAAATATTCAAAATTTCCCGCCGGGTTTCCGATGATGTGGAGTTCCGCAGAAATCGGAGGTCCAATCACATTTTTGACCAAGAGCGCTCCCTGCGTCGCTATAGCGACGCGAAGTTCATTTGTAATCAATTTACTGGTCAAAAGCGATTGTCCATTTGTATAAACGGTCACCGCCGGAGTTTCCAACCGGAGCGCTTTTTTCTCTAAATCCGCAGGAATTTGGACAAAGGCCAAAATGATTCCGCCGCGCATCGCCGAGGCGCATTCGTCAACATCCTTGCAGCGCATTGCAACTTTCGAAGTTTTTGTGACTTCTATCGCCCGCAACAGCTTTCCTTGCAATGCTCCACCACCTTCTGCAACCACTCCAATGGGCAAATCATGCGGAGATTCGTCCGAAAACAGGGAAAGCATTCCTAGGCAAAGTCCTATCGGAAAAAGGAACAGCAAAAAGGCCAACGGGAGATTCCGTCGAAAATAAGCGTCTTTGATGACTGCCCAAAAATTTTGAAGCAAATTACTTCTCCGAATTCCTGTTCCAAAGGACAGTCATTCCAGGGCGAAGTCCAGGCACTGGGGCTTTGGGCCGCAAACGAACTTCAAAAGTTTTGAGGTCAAATCCTCCGCTTTCACGACTACTTTTCCACACAGCATAATTTCCCGCACTGGCGATGTAATAAACTGTCATGAAAACCGCCGTATCCAAAGCAGGGACTTTCAAAAGAAACTCTTTGCCCTCGCGGACATCCTTGAGATCGTCTTCGCGGATGTTGAATACAGCCCAAGCGTCTCTCAAATCCGTAATCGCAACGACGGGCATTCCCGCCCCAACGACTTCCCCTTCTTCAGAAATTTTTAACGTAACTTCACCAGAAATCGGCGCCACAATTTTTGTTTCATCGAGATACGCTTTCACTTCTGCTTTTGCCCCTGTCGCCTGGATGACAAGTGCATTTGCCGCAGCCTTGTCTTCTTCACGGGCGCCATTTACCGCTTCCGTATATTGCGCTTTGGCCGCATCCAATTGAGCATTCGCCGCATTCATCTGCGTTTCCGCTTCATCGCGTTTTTGCACAGGAACAACACCTTCTTCATAAAGTTTTTGAACACGTCCAAATGTTGTTTTTGCCAAATTTGCAGCCTGTTCTGCACGGTTAACCAACGCTTTCGCCGCATTGAGTTGTTCTTTTCTAGCTCCATTCTTCGCTTTATTCGCTTGAGCCTTGGCCGCTTGATAAGCGCCTTCTGCCTGCATTTTCTTCGCTTCTACTTCTGGACTTGAAATTTCTGCAATAACATCGCCTTGAGACACTTTATCCCCTTCCCGCACCGAGAACGAGCTGATTCGCCCCGCCAATTTCCCCGCCACCATCACGCGCCGAGCCTCGATTTGCCCTTGCAAAAATTCCTGTTGAGGCGCCAAAGCGAAAGTACTGATCGAGAAAAATCCAGCCACAAGCAACGCAGCGATGATTAAAAGACTTAAAATTGCCGGAAGTTTTTTCATTTTCCACTCTCCAGATAATCTTGAATTTTTTCTACTTGCCCACAGGTTTCGAGCAATCCCGCTAACGCCATTGTCGCATCGTAATTGGCTTTGAGCATCGCGATGCGCAGCCGTTCTAATGAAAGCTGAGCGTCAACCACATCCAAACTAGTTCCCATTCCCGCATTAAACGCTTTTTGCTGGTCTTCTAAAGATTCTTTTGCTAATTCTTCTGTTTTTCGCAGGGATTCCAATTTCGATTTTGCATGTTCATATTCACGGTAACGTTTTTCAACCAACAGAGAAATATTTTGCGTTGCCTGATTCTGCAAACTAGCGATTTCGCGTTCTGTGGCCTTGGCTTCGGCGACTTTCCCTGCCGTTTCCCCGCCATGGAAAAGGTTCCATTCCACAGCCACGCCAACAGCCCACTCCGGCTCCAATACGGTCAAATCTTTTGTATAAAGTTCCTTTTTGCCAAACAAAGCGACTGTTGGAAAATAATCGCCCCGCGCCGCCGTGACCGCCCGCGCACTGCGTTTCTTCGCCTGTTCCAGCTGTTTCATCCCCGGATAATTTTCCACCGCCTGTTTTTTATAATCTTCTAAACTTTGCGAAAGTTCTTTTGGTTCAAGGGAAGTCGTCGTCGTAAGCGCCGTATCGGATTCCCCAAGAGTATTGGCCAAAGCAAGCCTTGCCAAAGACAAGTCCCGTTCCGCATTGTCTTTTTCCGTTTCCGCCTCCACCGAGGCAACTTCGGCGCGCAAGCGTTCCGCACGGGATATTTGCCCGCCTTTTTCCAATTTTTTCGCCTGATCCACATGGGCCAAGACCGTGTTGTAAGCTTCGTTTCGCAAACGGAGCATCTCTTCTGCCAACCGGACACCAAAATACCGGGAGCAAACTTCCATCATCACCGAATTTTCAACTAATTGATATGCCGCTTTTTCCGCTTCCACATTTTCTTTCGAAGCTTTGTAAGCGGAATAAATTTTTCCTCCCGTAAAAATGGGCCAGACCAATGTGGCTGTCGCATTGAAAAAAAGGTCATCTTGCACTTTCACATTGAATTTGTCTTTGGGAAGTTGTTCTGCAAGCGCCTGTTCCCCTTGCGCGGCGGCAGTTTGAGCTGCCGTTTGCGCCATCGTCAAACCTGCGTCCCCATAAGATGCGTATTGTTGACTGGCAAGTGCGTAAACACTGGTATAAGTCGAAGCGTAATTCGATCCGAGAATCACTGAACGCAAATCGCCTAGTCCAATCGAAATGTCGTCGTCAATTTTGGTGACTTTGCCAGAAATCGTAAGCTGCGGCATAAACAGCGAACGGGAAGATGTTTTTTGCGCATCCGCTTTTTCAAGATGCGTACGACCAGCCATCAACTGGGGATTTTTTTGTTTCGCTTTCGCCATCGCCTCATCTAGCGACAAAGGCTCCGCATACACCATGCAAAAGCCGAAACAGAGTATTGTTATTAAACGTTTGTTCATTTCTTATACAAAATAGTAAATTCTTTTAGTAGGAATTCACTTTCTTTTCACCTAAATCAACGGCTCATCCGTTAAAACGGGCGTTTTATTCCGAAAACGGCAGACCGCTTAATTCAAACGCATTTTTTCAATTTCGAGCCGCATTTTGCGTCTCGTATTCCATCCGGAGCCATTCCGGCGAAAGGGCGCGAGCCACCACGTGGATTTCATCCAACGAGCCGTTCCACGATTCTTCGGCAATGTCATTTCCCCCGGCGCGGAGCGGAATTTTCATCCCGCTTTCCCGCAGCTTAAAGTAAATGGGTTCCCCAATTCGTTCTCCGTTTTTGAACATCGAAATGGAATCGTTTTTTGAAACAAGCGCAAGCAAATTCCATTTGAGGGTGTCGAGAGCGGCGACGGCACCGGGCAAAGAATCCAACGATTCGCCATCATAAACCGAGAACGATTTGGAATTCGTTTCGTAATACCATTCAAAAAAAGTGGAATCCGCCCACGAAGCCCTTTTGGCGAACAAAATCTGATGATTCCCATTATCCCCATTCCAATAAACCCACGCCGAAAGGGTAAAATCGGAATGGAACGGGTCTATGGAATCCAATGAAACCGATTGCCCCCGAGAAATCGTCGCCCCGTAACCGATAATTCCAAATGCCTGATCCGAATCCGATGGGTTGAAAATTTCCGCGTCTCCATTTAAATGCAACGCAGCCAAAACGGAATCCGAATTCAATTGCGCCCCGACCGGTTCTTGGGAAAACTCCCGCGGAATCAAATAAAGGTTCACTTTTGACGATCCCTTAAGAAGGGAATCCAGCCGAACCCAGAGAACGCCCTGAGAAACACGCGGACTCCAATAATCCACGTCAAAAGGCAATTCGCTTCCCGCTTCCGAAACTACTTTAAAGGAATCCGGCGAAGAAAAACGTTCAAAGTCAATTTTGTCGTTAAACTTGACAGGCAAAACGAAGCCGTAAAGAGTTTCCTCCGGAGAGCGCGTGAGTTTTACAGTCAACAATTCCGCCGAAGAAACCTGAATTTCCGAATCCTTTTGAATGTCAGAGACGACCAGGATGGAATCCGCTTCCCCGAGAATTTTCAAATCCGGCAATTCAATATTTGCCGAATCCCCTTCTGCGTAAAAATCAAAGTGGGCTTTGGAAATTCCATTTTGAACATAAACCAGCGAAAGATTCCCCGCAGGCACCGAATCAAAGGCAAACGCCCCCGAAGAATCCAGCGTAGCCGAAAGATTCGTCCCCACAATGCGCACGATTCCTTCGGTCATTTCCGAAATGGAACCTTTCAAAAAGCCGGATTCGCCAAGAACAATCCGCACCGAATCCTTGCCAAGTTCCGTCAACAAATTTGCACTGCCGCTCGCCGCAAAAATCAAGTTCATGCCATAAGGCATTCCGTTAAATTCAAAATGCCCCATGCTGTCGGCAACGGTTTCCATCGAATCCACAATGGCCGCATTCTTCCAAAAATCTTCATAGGCAACGACTCGCGCCCCTGCTGCAGGCGTTTTCCCATCGGCAAAGAAAACGTTTCCCGCGATGGAATTCCCAATGTCCGTTACGCCGCCAGCCGTTTTTTCTTCTGCACATCCCCAAAAAAACACACAAAGAACGGCAAAAAATTCCAAGCACAAGCGTTTACAGCACATCCTTCCCCTCCTTTTCAAATTTTTTGCTCATCGGGAACGCCACGACCATCATTTCATAAACTTTATCCACCACCGGGTCGTCCGATGCTTTCGCAATGATTTTTTGCCGAGCCTCTTCCAAAATTTTAACGGCGTAGTCATACGTTTTCTCGCTCATGGCCAACGTCGTAAATGCGGCAAATCGTTCATAAGGCTTTTTCGTTTCGACAGCCCCAATGGCATGCTGCACGTATTCCCGTCGAATTTGCCGCAAATCCATCGGAGAAACGCATTTCGCATCAAGCATCAGAGCGGTGTTCCGGTATTTTCCCGAAGAATCCTTTTCGAGAACCCCCCAGCGCAACATATTGTCAATTGCGTCGCGGGCTTCTTCCGTCGTTATCACCGGATCCACGGCACGGGCCAAATGCATCATGTCGCCGTCGAAATCCGGGTGAACAGCAAGTTCTCGAAGTATCGGATAATACCATTTAGAAAAATATTCCTTTTGATCGTGGGAAATGTGAGAAAATTCATTCTGCGAACGGATTTGGATGATTTCGTCCCAGGCGTTTTCCCGTTCTTCGGTCCGCTTCGCTTGATTGTATTCCACCAAAGCCGAAAAATATTTTGACTGCCGGTTGTCAAGACCCATCGCCTTGATCATTTTTGCCGTTGATTTCGGAGTGAGGTTGAATCTCCCCCGAATGACGTTCAAACAATAAGACGAAGAGCTGAATCCGGCCTTGGCCGCAAAAAAACGATGTGAAAAAACGGCGCGCATTTTCTTTTGCTCGTCAAAATAATCCTGAAGAAAACGGCGGTAGTCGTCGTAATCATAAAGTTTATCGATGGCCGACATATCTATTTCAAACATAAATTTTTACACACCGAAAATCAAAGAGTTGCAAGAATAAGCCAATCGACAATTGCCTTTCAGCCCGAATATCTATTAAAATTTACACGTTCCGCCATTAAATTGTCATTTTTCCCAAAGCAAATCCGTGTAAAAAGCGTTTTCACGCAAGAATATGTGAGCAACGACAAATTCCAGAAAATTTATTCAAAATCGTACATGCTGTTGTACGAATTTTCCAATTCTTCGTTTTCTTCTACACGGATATCCGGTTCCGCTTTTTTATTCTCTTTCGCAGAAAGGTCGTCATAGTATTGTTTCGACAGTTTTTCAACGTAAGCGCTATTTTGTTCCACCCGTTTGCGGAGACGCTCCAACGATTCGTCCGTAATGGCCATCCGCGTTTGCAAGCGTTTTTCGGCATCCAGTCCCCATGGCGTGTTGCGGTGTTCTTTGCGCAAAGTTTTAAACGCAAATGCTGCCGAATCCCTAGTTTCCGGAGACATTTCCCAAAGAACGCCCTTCATATACAAAGATTGAATCCCCGCCTCTGTTTCCGGATACTTTCTGTAAACAGAATCGTATGCGGCAAGCGCATGAGCATAAGCGGAATCCACGGCATCCATGCTGTCCAACGGAACGTTTTGCGCTACGACCCAAAGACTTTCTGCAAACAAGAAAAGTTCATGAGCATCGTCTTCTGGCGTTTTCACGGTGACTTTCACGCCTAAATTGATTTGCGCCTGTTTGGCGTAATCCGTCTTAGGATATTTGGCAATAATTTCTTTGTAAAGCTCTTCGGCTTTGTCGGGGTCCTGTTTGAATTCGTCATAAATGAAGGCCCGAGCGTAAGAGGCGCGCATCACAGCTGCCGTATCCGGAGATTCTTCAATAATGCGGTCCAAACGCAAAAGAGAAGAATCCATTTCTGACAGTTTGAACAGAAAGAGCTCCGCAATTTGAAATTCCGTATCAAAGAATGCTTTTTTGGCGGCATCCGTCGTATCGGACAGAGAATCTTTCGCCCGGAGCGCCATCAAACGCCGCAAGGCATCCCGACGTTCCCGTGCGTTTTTTCCCCAGCTGCAAACCGGACGCGCTAGAAAACTGGAATCGTAATAAGCGAGCGCGGGTTCGTAATCCCGTTTTTCCGTTTGATAAAAATCTCCCAAATCAAAGAATCCACGAGAAGAATACTCCGTTTTTTCATAATCTTCCGTGACTTTATGCAAAAGTTTTTCGCCCTCCGTCCAGTTCCCCGCGAGCAGCAAGAGTTCTCCACGGCGAACCAACAAATCGGGCAAATGAGATTCGTATTCTTTTGTATCCGCAAGAACTTTGTATTCTTCAGCGGCTTCGGCAAAAGCTTTCGTCAAAGCCAAGCATTCCGCCGCGTGGAGCGCCGCAGAATAACGGTCCCGTTCAGGAAGTTCTCCAATTTCTTTCGCCAGATAATGTTCCCTAGCTTTGGGGTAATTTTCGTTTTTGAAATAAAGCGATGCGAGTCTTAAATGCGCCCGCCCGCGCATATAGGGCGTTCCATTCGTATCTGCCAACATTTTTTCCAAAGCGGCAATCGCCTGATCTGTAAAATCGCCCTTTTCTTCGAGCAAAGAAAGCAAGTTCAATCCTTCGGAGTAAAACGGATGCGAGTCGCCCACATCGAGTATGGACTGGAGCGCAAAACGGCTGATGTCGTATTCCCCGTTTTTGTAAAGGCAATAAGCGCGTTCATATTCGACTTTCGGCATGGAATCGTGGTCGGGGAAATAGCGTTCGAATTCATCATACTTGGCAATGGCCTTGCCCCATTCCCCCTTATGCCGGAAACTTTCCCCAATGAGAAAAACGGCGCGGGCAGTCTGCCTGTCGTTTTCCGGGAACCGTTCCAGAACACGGGAACCTTTTTCGATGACCTTGTCGTATTTTTGCGCGGCGGCACCCGTTGCCACAAATTCGGAATCCGCCGGCAGCGAATCCGCTTTCGCTTCTTCTAATTTTACCGCTTCTTCGTAATTTCTGTCGGCATTGAAAATGTGATTCAAATAGGCGCAACACGTGCAACCTTCCAAGGCTAGTGCCATGGCAAAAACAGAAAAAACGGTCAAAAAACGGATGCGCATAATCACAAAGTACAAATCAGAAGTTCAAAAGATGCTTTGCGTAATCACAAAGTCTGGCTCCTTCCGGAATTTTGGAACGATCGAGACGGATCATCCGGATTTCTTGCGGCTTGCCGACAATCCGGGCCAGCATTTCAAAATTATCCCGAGTTTCCCACGTGGCGCCGACAATGACTGTTCCATCGCAATCCGTTTCACCCGTTTCTGTTCCAACTCCCGAAATCCGCGAGTTCAGTTGCAACATCGACGTGTATATTTCCGGAGCGTTCGCGGCGGCCTTGTTCAACACGGAATTGGAATCCGAGACAACGACGTGGACTCCGTAAAAATGTCCCAGGCTGTCAAACAAAGCAGTATACCGGTGGAAATAAGGCGCTTCAAAGAAGATTTCCTGCCAAGCGTTCCTGTTTATTTTTTTGAAATTCGCAGCCGAATATTTGGAAAAAAATTCCTTTTGAGTCGCTCCATAGCGTACCAGGTAATGCCCCAAGAACGATTCAAACGCATGTCCCGTCAACGGGAGCGTTCTCATGCTGTCAATGGCGCGGTTCAAATCCTCCGCCAGTAAATTTTTCTTCGTTTCCCGTACCGGAGCAGACAAAGCCTCCTGGATGCGGAGACGGATATCCGGATAATCGGGATCATGACTTTGAATTTCCAAAAATTGCGCTTTCGCCCTATCGAAATCCCGACCTTTGAGATAAGCTCTTCCCAAGGCTTCGCGGAGAGGCAAATTTTCGGGATATTGTTTCACCAGCGGTTGCAAAATGTCATAAGCGACTTGAATTCTGTCTCGTGGAGAAAGCCGAGTTCCTCCAGCAGCGATTCCCGGCGGAGATTTCTCCCCCAAAGAAAGCAATGCCTCGTTTGCCGGAGCATAACCGGGGCGAATCGCCAAAACTCGCCGATAGATATTTTCCGCCGCATCAAAGCGGCCTTTATATTCTTGCAAATAACCATTTAGGCACAATAAGTCTGGATTCGCAGGAAACTTGGAAAGAGCGTGCTCAATCACTAGTTCACAACTGTCCAACAAGCCTTCATCGTGAAAGATCCAAGACAGCCGAACATAAGCCTTGGGTTCGTTACCGCCATAAAGGCTTATCGCCGTTTGCACTTCCTTTTTGCTTTCCGTCAAGCGGTCCGCCTTGTAAAGCAAATCCGCATACAACATCCGGGCATCTGCGAATGCCGGAGCTTTTTCCGCCGCAATTTTTGAAAGTTCCAGCGCAGTCCCCAAACTGTTCGCCTTTTCCGCCAAACGGGCATCCACATAAAAAGCGACAGACGTTTCGGCGAACTCCCGTTTCAACGCACCGACCATCGTCTGAAGTTGCGATTGCCAAATCGGTTGCAATGAATCTTGAGAAAGCAACGAATTGACAACCCCCCACTTGGCCAAAAATGCATCCGGGTATTGGAGCGCAACGGCTTCAAAAATTTCGGCAGCGCTTTCAAATTCACCGTTCTTTTCGAGTTCCCCGGCCCGGTGCAATTCCTGCTGAGTCGAATACGGCACAACAGAAAGCCCCGCCGAAGTGTCCGGCATATCGCCGGCGGCCATTTTTTCACCACCGGGAAGTCCAAAGGGCACTTGCCCGACAATCACACTGTGCGGACCGAATTTTGAATAAGCGGAATAAACAGCCAAAACCGCAAAGGCTATTCCGAGTAATGCCAGAAAGAAAAATGCCGCATGCCGGGCTTTGGTTTTGGAAATATCCATCAGTTCTTGAGAAAGTCGCTCAGACGTTCACGCTTTTCCTTGTTCTTTTGGAGCTTGCGGAGTGTCTTGTTTTTGATTTGGCGGACCCGTTCCCGGCTGAGTTTCAAATCCTCTCCGATATCTTTGAGCGTTGTATCTTCGACCGTATCCAATCCGTAGAACATCCGCAAGATTTCTTCTTCTCGATGCGACAGGGATTTGAGAGTTTCTTCAATCAAGGCTTTGCGCTCCTGCTTCTCCATTTCATCTTCTTGATTTCCTTCTGTGCCCAAAACATCCATCAAGGAGCTGACCGAATCGCCCGAAGAACCGTCTTCGCTAATCGGAGCGTCTAGGGAAATGTCGATGATTTTTTCCATCACTTCCACGATGTCCTGTTCGGATCCGGCAAATTCGGGCATCGCCATTGTTTTGTCATAATCCCCGCCATTCAAGACCAAAGCGCGCTTAAAACGATTGACCAGGGTCAGTTTATTTGGCGGAATGCGAACTGCGCCGACCTGTTCAAAAAGCGCTTTCTGAATGGACTGACGAATCCACCAAACCGCATAGCTGATGAATTTGACATCTTTGGAACTGTCAAAACGCATCGCCGCTTTGAAAAGGCCCAAATTCCCTTCATTGATAAGGTCCAACAGGGAAAGTCCCCTTCCTTGGTATTTGCGGGCGACACTCACCACAAACCGAAGGTTTCCGCAAATCAAATGCCTTAGCGCATTTTGGCGCATTTCCTCAGATTCGGCATTCCGGATGAGAGAAATGAGCGCAATTTCTTCGTCCGGTTTCAACGTTGGATACCGATTCAAATCGCGAAAATATAAAGCTTCGTTAAAATCACTCATGAGAAAGACCTACGCCAAATTATTCGTAACAAATATGTTTTTTTAACTCTTTTCTGTCAAATGCTTCAGCAGTTCATAAGGATATATTCCTGTGCGATGACCGTCGCTCCAGAAAATTCCCACCGCATACCTTCCTATCGACAAGACGCTTTCTATCCGAATATCTTCGGGAACCGTCTTGGGATTCAACAGGCGTTCTCCCGTATTTTCATCGACACAAAGGGCACAAGGACAGGCAAGGCGCAAATCGCGCAGGCGGAATACAGAACGGCTTCCGTCATCAAAATCAAAGCCAATTTTATTTTCCTTCGTCCGAAAAATTTTGACCGGCTGAATCATGCGTCCTCCAGGGGAATTTCATCCCATCGGTAGTTGAAATTGTGCAACGCGCGTTCCGAATGTTCCAACGTTGCAATGGCCTGAATAGCCTTTTCTGCAATATCGGCAAAGGCACGCCCGCTTTCGCTGTTCGGATACCGCAAAACGGCAGGTGTTCCCGCGTCGCCACAATCCGCTACAGAAGGTTCCAAAGGAACCTTTCCGAGCATCGGCACTCCCAACGCTTTCGAAATACGTTCGCCACCACCTGACCGGAAAATGTCATGGCGTTTTCCGCAGCCATCACAGATAAAGTAACTCATATTTTCAACGATTCCCGCAATCGGCACACCGACGCTGTCAAACATGGCAAGTCCTTTGCGGCAATCGGCCAAAGCGACTTCTTGAGGAGTGGTCACGACAACGGCACAGGTCAACGGACATTGCTGCGTCAGCGTCAACTGAATGTCGCCTGTTCCCGGAGGGAAATCGATGAGCAGATAATCCAATTCTCCCCAACGGACACGGTGCACAAAGTTCTGAATCATTTGACTGGCCATCGGCCCGCGCCAAATCGTCGCCTTGTCAGACTCAGCAAACATCGCCATGGAAACGAGAGAAATTCCTCCTTTGACTTCCACCGGCGCAATTGTGCGGTCGTCAAAAATCTCGGGAGCGGAATCCACTCCGAACATAATGTTCATCGACGGTCCATAAATATCGGCATCCAAAATTCCAACTTTTGCCCCGGCAAGGCTCAAAGCCATCGCCAAGTTTGCCGTAACAGTCGATTTGCCGACTCCACCCTTTCCACTGGCAACGCCGACAATGCGACGGACATCTTTCAACAATTCATTGGAACTTTCGGGAACGGCTTTGGATTCGATAACCCGCCCTGCCGCTTTCAACGTCACCACCGCGCTTTTCGCCCCAGAATCGCGAAGAATTTGTTCACATTGCGTTTTAAACCTATCGCGGATAGGGCACGCAGGAGTTGTCAACACTAAGTCCAACGCCACATCGCCATCAGGAGATATTTGGATGTTTTGAACAAAGCCCAATTCGACAATGTTCTTCTTTAAATCCGGATCCCGGACAACGGACAAGGCTTTTAAAATCTGTTCTTTTGTCATCACGAGGCCGCCTTTTGTTGAGGAACACCAAAAATACAAAATTTCGCCAAACCTGTTTTCTAATTTTCCATTATGATTGTTTCGATTTTTTGGATTGGACTGGGAAGTTTCTTCGGCGGCATCGGCAGATTCCTGCTTTCAAAATTTATTCAGGGACAATTTCCGGGCGCATTCCCCTGGGGAACATTCGCCGTGAATGTCATCGGATGCTTTTTGATAGGCCTTTTTTACGGTTTTTCAGAAAAAGACCTCGGAGAAAACACCCGACTATTTCTGACCATCGGATTTTGCGGAGGTTTCACCACTTTTTCCACGTTTGCAAACGAAAGTCTGCAACTTTTCAAATCGGGAAACTTGATTCCTCTGGCGCTTTACGCTTCGGCGAGCGTCTTTATCGGAATTATCGCTGTTTACATCGGCAACTGGACGACTAAATTGTTTTAAAGAGAAAATTTCGGCATTCGCAAAAGATGAGTCATACAGCGGGGCCATTCTCCCTCGTAATGCGTCACCAAAATAATGGTCGTTTCATTTGAAAGAAACTCCAACAAACGGAAAAGGCCTGTCCGGAATTCCACGTCCATCCCTTGAGTCGGTTCATCCAATATCAAAACTTTCGGCGGCCGGATGGCTGCGCGGGCGATTAACGTCAAACGCCGCTCCGTTGCCGAGAGTTCATCAAAGCGCCGTTCCGAATTTCCCAATCCGAATTGTTCAATCCAGGATTTCGCTTTGGCTTTTTCTTCCCACGATGCCGGGCGGAAAAGTCCAAGTCCCGTCGTGAATCCCGTACAAAGTACTTCGCCGACGTTCAAATTTTCACGGTATTGCGTCGAAAGTTCCGGAGAAAAAAATCCTATTTGCGCTTTGTGTTCCCAAATGTTCAGCCCTTTGCCCGGCCTTTTCCCAAACAAAGAAATATCGTTAGAATACATTTGCGGATGATCGGCGGACAAAAGAGCCAAAAGCGTACTTTTCCCCGCTCCATTCGGCCCCATGACCACCCAATGTTCACCCTTTTTCACTTGCCAAGAAAGATCTCGGATAATTTCTGTTGATCCGTAGCGCACGTTGACATGCTGCAGAGAAATCAACGTTTCTCCACAAGATTCAGGTTCTTTCAGTTTTTGGACTTCGTAATGGTCAACTTTTTTTTCGGAAACGACAGGAATTTCGGACGGAAGCGGACCTTCAAATTCCACCAATTCGCCATTTTCGCAAACGAACGCCGGGATTCCGGGCAAAAGTTCTTCGCGGCGTTGAAGACCTATGGCCATTTTCACATCCGTTTTCGAAAGATTCAAAATGGCTCGGGCCAAATGCGGACGGAACTCCGGATCCAAACCGCCAAACGGATCGTCCAACAGCACATAATCCGGCGACTCCATCCAAAGCCTGGTCAACAGTATCCGGCGCAATTCTCCATTTGACAAACTCAGCAATTTAACTTTCAATACAGATTCCGGGAAATCCGCCATTTTGAGCGCTTCACTCAACTTTTCCGGATTTGTCGGCGGAAACGGATTGTCTTCTACGTAATGGGCGGAATTCAAAAAGAATTTCGGTTTTAAAAGCAAGTCGCGGACCCGCGGAGCGTCGTCATCACGAAGACTGATAAAGCGCCCTTGCCAAAATGGAGAAAGGGCTCGCTGGATGCGTCGCTGCGTTTCCGTCGAAGACAAAGAAGTTTTGGGGTGAGCAGAGGCAAATTCGCGCAGCAATTTAGATTTGCCGCTGCCGACAGGGCCTATCAACTGGATTTTCGAATAGTCGTCGAACAGAGATTCCAACGTTTTATACGGCATAGTCCAAAGATAGCTTTTTTGTATCTTTTTGAATGTTATGAAACAAGTGTTCGTTTTTATTTTCCTTTCTGTCCTCGTGGTTCAGGCGCAAAGTCCTTGGGATTTATTTGAACAAATGTCCCAGCAAATGGACCGGCGAATGGCCTCCATGATGGGAGGGCAAGGAAGCATCGGTCAACTTGTGACAGAAGGACCATGGGATATCCGCATCGATAAAAATTCTGTCGAAGCGGGCGGAGAAGTCTCTCTCCAATTTACAGTGGACACAAAACGTTTAGAAGAATTCGGCGAACGCGGCATTCCCCGGTTCTCTGTCCAAAACGGTTTTTCCCTAAAGGGCCTAGATTCTTCCGATGTCCAAATCCGCGGAAACCGAGGGCGCATCACTGCCAAGCAATACACATTCCATTTGGCTGTTCCCCGCAAAACGGGCATTCTTTCCGCCGGAGTTCTTTCGTGGAAAATCGGAGACAAAGAATACGATATATTCCATTTGAACAATTTGCAAGTCCAAAAATCCTATGACGACGACGCAGTGGCCGTATCCCTTTCACCGAGCAAACGCACCGTTTACGAAGGCGAACAGCTCGCGGTAACGCTTTCTATTCACACGTATGAACATTTTCAAGGCAACCTGACCGCCACCAGCATGGATTTGGGAAGCGATTTCATCGCTCACCGCGCAGATTTATCCGACCTAAAACTGACGCCGATTCCAAACACCCTCCGCGAAACAAAAGGCAGCGCCAAATTCGCCTGGATTTCCCCACTCAAGTCGGGACAGGTATCGATTCCGTCGTTCCAGTTCAAATACACAAAAGTCGGAAAACCCAAAATCGTCGAAAAGAAATCTTCGAACGGCGGATTCTCCATGAGCTTTTCGAGTTACCAGCAAGAACCCGAAGAAGTCGAAGCCAAAACGGCTCCCGTGAAAATTTCCGTATTGCCGCTTCCCTCCCAAAACAAGCCGCAACATTTTTCTGGAATGGTCGGAAATTATTCGTTTTCCGCATCTTTCGACAAAGATTCGCTGCAATTAGGAGACGCACTCACCCTTTCTATTCAAATTTCCGGAGACGGAAAACCGGGAACGGTTACCGACCCGATCCTTCCCGACTTTTCAGATTTCCGCACGGTCCCGCCCGAAACTGACATCCAGAAAAAAATCAGCGGAGGGAAAGTCATCACCTCTAAAAACATCCGGGTGTTCCTTTACCCCAAAAAGAAGGGTTCGTTCGAAATTCCGGCAATTACTTACAGCTGGTTCAATCCGTCCAAGAAAAAATACGAATCCAAGACCGAGGGACCGTGGAAAATTCAAGTCGAAAAAGGCGAAAACCAGTCCACCGTTTTAGCTGCAGGCGCGCCCACATACGTTCCCACCGTTAAAGAAGATATCGAATCCTTGGGACGCGATATCCGCTACATCCATTCCATTCAAAATGCGAGTCCAGATCAACAGCCTCTTTACAAGACGCCTCTTTTCTGGATTCTCTTCCTGCTGCCGATTCCCCTTTATGCCGCCTTCGGCGTTTTCGTACGCTCTCACCGCAAACACGCGGGGAACGCCGCCCTCGTTCGCAAGGCTAAAGCCAAAAAGAATCTGAAGCAATCTCTGATCAAAGCGAAAAATGCGTTGCAAAAAAATGACGCAAAGGAATTTTACGCCGCACTGGAAAACGGACTCATCGGATACATTTCGGATCTTTCCAATTTGGAATTTCGCGGCATGACCAAAGAAGCCGTCCAGCGGAATCTGAAGAATTTGGGTGTTTCCGACGAAAACATCCAGAAAGTTCTAGATTGGCAAGAACGCTGCGCGTTCGCAAGGTTCGCCCCCTCCAGCGGAACCGTTGAAGAAAGAATCAACGCGTTGCGGGAATTTGAAAGCCTTTGCAATACCTTGGAGGAACTGAAGTGAAAAAATTTCTCTTTTTAATTTTGGCGTTTTCCGTTTCCCTTTTTGCCAAAGAAAGTTGCAAAACGCTTTACCGCGGAGCAGCCGCTTACAAAGCCGGCGATTTTTCTTCGGCTGTGGAAAGTTGGCAAAATTGCATCGACAACGGCTACCAAAGCGGCGACCTCTTTTACAATTTGGGAAACGCCCATTACCGCGAAGGGCGAATCGGGCTTGCCATTTTGAATTACGAAAAAGCGCTCCGTTTTTCGCCCACAGATGAAGATGTTCTGTATAATTTAAAACTCGCCAAAAGCCTGACCAAAGACAAAGTCGAAGAGTCCGATGTAGAAGAAAATCCGCTATTGGCCTTTTTCTTCCGGGCGCACCACTTCTTTTCACTGAAACAGCAAATGCTGATTCTTTTGGGACTCGTTTGGTTCATTTTGCTGTTGAACATTTTCCGTGTGCTGTCGTCCCAGCCCAAGCTGAAAACGGCGCTATTCGCAAGCGTTTTTCCAGTCGCATTCATTTTGGGCATCATCGCGTGCAGCGCGGCGTATAAAATTTACGTAGAAAACACCCATTCTCTGGGCGTAGTCATTGCGGAATCCGCCGACATCACCAGCGGCCCAAGCGACAAAGATCAAACGTTAAACACTCTTTCAGAAGGCACCGAAGTCGAAGTCCTCGATGTCAAAGACGGTTGGGCGCACATTCGCCTTGGAGAAAAAATCAACGGTTTTGCAAAAATCGGCGAAGTGGGAATTGTGAAATAATTCAATTTCCCAAGGCAAAGCAGATCAATCCCAAAAGAATTCCCGCCATCGCAAGGAACTTCAATCCGGATTTCCGTTCACGGAAAAACAGCAGCCCCCCGGCAAAACTGATAAGCACATTGGAGCGCCGAATGACCGTAACCACTGAAATCAACGCATCCTGTTCGTGTACCGCTAAAAAGTAAAATCGGTCTGCGACGACCAACAAAATGCCCACTGCCACGATTACCGGACGAAATTGGAACCGAATTTCCGAAGAACGTTCCTTTCGCCAAAAACGGCAAAGCAATATTCCAAAGCCCTGCAAACAAGCCATGTAAATGTTGAAATAAAACTGAATGGCCAAAGGATCCAAATGCGCGCGTTGCAAAAGGAATTTATCGTAAACACCGCTGACCGACCCTAAAAAAGTACCGAAAAACATGGAAAGAATCCAAACGTTTGTAAAAAAATGCCCGGTTTCTTTTCGCGAAGCGATACTCATGGCGAAATAAGCGGCTAAAGAAATGCCGATTCCCAACCATTCAAACCCACCGGGGCGTTCCCCCATCAAAGCGACCGCCATCGCAATGGTGAAAACAGGCGCACTCGCGCGGATAGGAGATGTTATGCTCAACGGCAATCGGGATACGGCGTTAAACGTAAAAATCCAGCTCAGCGTGACTATCCCCGCCTTCAAAGCGAGCATTCCGTGTTCCCGCAACGAAAGTGCTGGAATTTTTCCCATCAAGAACACAGGCGAAAGGAGCACAGCACAAGTCAAGCTGACAAAAAATAAAACCGGTAAGACGGCGTTCCCCGTCAAGGCTTTTTTCTTGGATATATCGTAAAATCCCAGAAAAAAAGCAGATGCGAGCGCAAATGTGACCCAAAGCATAGGCAAAAAATAGAAATCGTGCAAAGGGGCAAAAAAAATTATCTTTAGAAAAAATTTCAAATAAAGGAGTCCGCCATGGACATTAAAGGAAAAGCTTCCGGCTTGGTCGCAGAATTCAAAGCGTTTGCATTCAAAGGAAACATCGTTGATATGGCGATCGGTGTCATCATCGGCGGCGCTTTTGGAAAAATCGTCACCTCTTTCGTCAACGACATCGTGATGCCATCCGTCACCGCTATCGTCGCCCTGTTCGGCAACAAAGATGCTGGCGAAGGGCTCAAAGCTCTTTCTTACACAACTTCCGCTGGTGTCGAAATCCCTTATGGAAACTTCATCGGTGGAATCCTCGACTTCATCATCGTCGCCCTGGTGGTCTTTATCGTGATGAAAAAATTCTTGGGATTTATGCAAAACATGCGCAAGCAAGAAGCGGCAAAACCTGCAGAACCTCCTGCGCCGCCGGCTCCGTCCAAAGAAGAAGTCCTTTTAACAGAAATTCGCGATTTGCTCAAGAACAAATAATCGAATCTTTTCGTCAAATGCAAAAATCCCCCTTGGGGATTTTTTTTGTACTCAAAGAAAAAATTGAAGAATTGCTTGGGGTGTCGAACGAAAACACTTTTCTGCAAATGGGCAAACTTCGCACGACGCCAATGGCGAAGGAAGCCGTTTTCGCAAAAATAAAGTCCGTCAACAATCAACGAAAGGCGGCGAACCTTTGAAGAAAAGTCCAGGCAGTTCTTTTTCAAAATGAACGTTCGTTTTCGCGCGCAAAACGGCAGAACTCCCCGTCAAAAATCTTTTTGAAGTACGAAATGCGAGCGAATCAAAAAACTCGAAAGTTGAATTCCAACTTTCGAGTTTTTCTTTTATCAAGGATGAATTTGTCGAAAATCAGAAATTTTCTTTTTTGATTTCAAAGAAACTCTGCGGGTGCCCACAGACAGGGCAGATTCCGGGAGCTTTTTTGCCAACGACAATGTGACCGCAATTGGAACATTGCCAAATCATTTCCCCGTCACGGGAAAATACAAGGCCATCTTCGACATTTTTCAACAATTTCCGATAACGGGCTTCGTGCTCCTTTTCGATTTTTCCGACCATGGCGAATTTGGCGGCGATTTCGTTAAAGCCCTCTTCGCGGGCTTCTTGCGCCATCCGTTCATACATATCCGTCCATTCGAAATTTTCCCCATCGGCAGCATCTTTTAAATTGACTTTTGTATCTGGAACTTCTCCGCCATGCAAATACTTGAACCAAAGCTTGGCATGTTCCTTTTCGTTGTTCGCCGTTTCTTCAAAGATATTTGCTATTTGTACAAAGCCGTCTTTGCGAGCTTTTGACGCGTAATAAGAATATTTATTCCGCGCCTGGGATTCTCCAGCGAAGGCCTCGAGTAAATTTTTTTCTGTTTTTGAACCTTTCAGTTCCATATTGATTGTCTCCTTTAAAGCGAAATCAGCCGCTTTATTTTCAAACTACAATTTTCTGATGGGAAAATGCACTTTGCGGAGAACCTTTCCGACTAGTTCCCGCAAAATGTTTCCCGCATCATCGGAACCGATCGTTTTCTGCAAAACAAGGCTGGCCGGGAAAAGAATCACGGCGATAAATCCCGAATAAACAAGAAGAGCGAAAAGCGGAGCGTTTCGCACAAAATCATACGAAATATTTTCAATCGCAATAGCGACAACGACCATTGCGGCAAAACTCGCCAACGCTCGCCCAATATTCTGCAACGCATGCTTCATGCCCTCTGTTCCCGTTTGTTTCGCCCACAGGAACACCATAGACACTACCTGACAAAAAGCCCCCACCGCACCAATAATAGGAACCACATAAATTCCAAAATCATCCGCCAAGAACAAATAAGCAGGAACCGTCAGCAAAAAAATCCCCGTGTTGATGAGAGTCGGAGTCCACATTTTTTCTTTTGCATAAAAAGCGCGCACAAGGACCGCTTGCAAACAGAGTCCAAGGCTAGCCGGCAAATACCAGTGCAAAAGTTTCGCCACGTATTCTGTCGTTTCTCGAACAAACGCTCCTCGTTCAAACAAAATCCGCACAATGGGAAAAGACAACGCCCAAACAGTAATCACCGCCGGTACGAGAATGCAAAACATCCGCGAAAGGCTTGACCAAATTTGATTATTCAAATCGCTGAACTTTCCTTCCTTGACAAGGCGCGCCATATCGGGATAACTGGAAACTCCCACTGAAAAGCCGAAGACAGCGACTAGAGTGTACATGACGCGGTATGCGTAATTCAAACTGGAAATACCACTCGATTCGAACATTCCCCCAAAACTGCGAATGACCAATTCAAAAGCAAACATGCTTCCCACGCCCAAAGACATCGGAATCATCATTTTCACATACCGGACGACATCCGGATGCAGCGGGTGCAGCCCCGGAAAATAACGGACTCCGCCACGATGCGCTCCGATAATTTGCAGCACAAAAAAACCGATAAACGCGCCCACGGGAACGCCCCAGGCAAAACCTTCAAGGCCACGTGAACTGCCGAGGACACCGCCAACGATAATCGCCAAATTGTAAATGACCCCGGTGAGCGATGGTATTGCAAACTGTTTTCGCGTATGTTGAACAGCGACAAGAAAACTACCCGCAAAGATGAACAGCTGCCCCGGCAAGATGATACGCCCCAAATACGTTGCCCTGTCCAACAATTCCGTTGGCAAATCCGCAGCCGAAGTGAAAAGCGTAATCAGTTCCCGCATCCAAATAAACGAGGGGACAATCAACACCAAGAACAACAGGCCGAGCGTATTCAGAATATTGCTGAAAAATTTCCACGCGCCCTCTTCATCGTTCCTAGCTCGATACCCAAAAAAAATGGGAATAAAGATGATCGAAAGAAATCCCGTACTGACGACATGATTTAAAATATCCGGGATTAAAAATGCCAAATCCAACGCATTCTTTTCTGTTGAAACGCCCGCCGCCCGGGCCAAAAGCATTTCTCGCAAGATGCCCAAGACACGGCTGGCCAAAAGACTTGCAGCAATAATAAGAGTCGCTTTGTTCATTTTGCAAATGTTAGAAAAACTATCACTGGGAAACGGACTCTTTGAAAAATTCTCGTTCAGCGCAACCGTTTTTCAATAGGAAATCATTCCCAAATGGCTGTCAATACCGATGCCCCCGAAAGTTGCGTTCAACTTTTGACGGGCTGTTCATATAGGAGGGGCTTTCGGAAAACGGATGTCAACGGAAAACAGCTTGATACAAGCTTCCGTTCTGCGGATAAACGACTTTCTGCGGAGAAACATCCCCATCGTTCCATCCTTGGAAAACGCAACCCGCACCATTTTCCGCAGTAAGCGTCACCGGAATTTCAGCAAACAGGGGGACATTCGCTGCGCCACGGATCGAAATGCCATCGACAGAAACGGTTCCACAACCTTCCGCCGCCACAATAACCTGCTGAATTTCACCCAGTCCAAAAAAGGCGCGCATTTCCGCAATGACTTCGGCAGGGCGTTTCTTTGCAAAATCCCGAATTACTTCCAACTGGCTTTCCATGTAACTGTCGTTGAGGCGCCAACGTTCTTGGTCTCGGAGCGTTTCTGCTGCGATTTCTTTCATCAAAAAGTCAATCCGCGAAAGAACCGTATCCGCGCTGAATTTGGCGGCTGTCAGCGCACTAAACCGGTTGATGAAGCGGTTCCGGAAATTTTCGTTTTTCATCAAATTGCGATAAGGAACCGTAAATTCAACGCCATTGGGATAACTGCTTGCCGTAGAATCGCCAAAGAAATGGAACATATCGATATCGGAATATTGTGAATGACCATTATTAAAGCCCCAGTCCAAATCGTAAAGAGCCCATTTCCACTTAGTCTGCGGAGAAGTGGAACGCCACTTCTTTAAATTGTTCCCCGGCCAATCCTGATTGGCGACAAACATTTCCGTTTGCACATAACTCGTGTAATTGTCCACATCCATCTGCGAAGCGACATAAGCAAACGCGGCGCTGTCCGAAAGCTCATGGCTTTCCATGTAATTTTCTAGCGCGATGTAATCCCCAGCCGAGCCAGACGTGATTGAATTATCCGCTTTCAACAAATCAATCGAATTTTCATCGTATCCGTAATTGCTTGCAAAGTAATTTTCGTTCAGACGTTCGCGGACTTCATGAATTCCATAATACTCTCCATTGTAAAAAACGATGGCGAAACGGCTTTTTTGATAATCAACGCCCAAACCTTCGGTAATGCTTGAACTCAGATAATCGCGAATGTAATCCTGATAAAAATTTCCACCGTTGTTGCGGAATACGATATCCTTGAATTCTGTCACCCGGGGAAATTCCGGAAACATCCGATATTGAAGTTTGGATTCCCCAAACCGTTTACGGAATTTGAGCGCAAACGATTTTTTGTCATTGGCGCGGCTGTAATTGCCAAAGATCTCGTACCCCACATTCGCTTCGAACGCCGGAGTCCCCACTCCCGGTTCAAAAAAGGTTATTTCTGCGGGGATGGTTTTATCTTTCCAATAGTTCGCTCCGTAATGAGGCTCTTCCGCATTGGCGTTCGGTCCTTCTTCGTAAATGCCGGAATCCGGATCAAATAATTGTCCGGGATCCGCCGTAATAAATGCCGCTGCGACAGTCGGCTGCGTTTCAAAAAGATATGTCCGCGTAATAACGTCACCGGGGAACGCTCCGTCAAGGAACGTGGCGCAGCGCAAAACGGTCGTATTCGAAATCGTCATTTCTCCAATGAGGTTCGGACTGTTTTCCGTTGGCACTTTACCGCCGACTTCGCACCGAACCGTTCCTGCAGAAGCGTCGCCAAACGAAACCGTTATCGGTGCGGAATAAAATCCAGATGGAGGCAGTTCAAACACATTTTTCGCTTGAGTCGCATAAGCAAGGTCTCCGAAACCGAGCGGAGACGGCTTTGAAAAGCCCCAGCCATTTGCCGCAAAAGAATAGGACATTCCCTTGGGGACTAGTGGATAAGCAATCGAATCCCGCAAAACACCCGCCGAATCAAAAAGGAAAATATTTCCGCCTTCTTTGGGCAATTTGAAATTCGCATGGGGAAAGTGCCCCTGATTCCTGGCGACTATTGAAGAAAAATGAAACTGGATAAAATTGTAATTTCCATCGACGGCGGCAAAGCGCGTCCCGTAAATGTTCTTCAAATCCGGAAAATTCGTTCCCGTCGGCAAATTCACCACATAAGTCGTCGAAGAATCTCCCGTTCCCGTGATTCGCGTTGGCCAGGCCTTCCAGTCATCTAAATCGGGCTGGGTCAGCCGAATTTCAAGAGGTTCTCCCTTTGTCACATATCCCGTGAGCAGCAATTGGTTCGCATCGCCAAGATCATACGCGTCAGACGGAGAACCATCTCCCACGCCGACAAAAATACAGGCACTGCTCCAGCCCAACTCGCCATTTGGCCCAAGTTGCATTTGTCCAGAAACAGAACGTTCTCCATTTTCAGAATGGACGTAGTGGGAATAAAGCCACGGTTCCGCCGTACTTGTTCCGGCAATCGGAGAACTTTGCGCATCGCTCCAGCTCCATGAGCCGTCGCCAATCATTTGCGTGGAATCCGACGGGGCGGAGAAATCGGGTTTATCCTTTTTCGAAAAGAAGACGATTAAAAAGCTTTGCGGAGGCACGACGACATTGCCAAACTTCCATTTCCCCGGATCCGCTGCGGAATTGGAAAAAGAATACCCGGCAAGATTGACCGCCGTATCCGCGGGGTTGAAAATTTCCACCCAGTCCGAATGGTCGCCGTCCTCGTCTTCATAATCCAAATTTTGCGGAGTCACTTCCGTAAAGATAACCGGAGCCGTTCTAGCAAAAGGCTCTGCCGGCAACGGCTCATCCACCGCCGACGTGGATTCCACGTCATCGCTGCAGCAGCAAATCCATCCCAAAAGTCCAACGAGTACGCCGTATGAAATTCGCATATTTGCAAAATATATCCGTCCTACTCCAACGGCATGTTATAAAACGATTAAAAAATCATTTTCCCGACTCTAGCGGAAAACGCAGTTCACGATCTTCGACGCACATCCTTTTCAAAATTTCATTTAAAAACACAAAACACCGCTTTGAAGACAAAGCGGTTGCTTTTGTTGAAATCGGACAGATTAAATGCCGAGTTCTTTCACGACGGCAAAAATGCCGCGCTTTGCAATTGTGCGGAGACCCGCAGCGCTTACGCGGAGAGAAACCCAACGGTCTTCTTCCGGAACGTAGAAACGCTTCGTTTGAAGGTTCGGGAACTGCTTGACCAACTTCTTGCGGTTGGAATGAGAAACCATGTTGCCGACGAGGGCACCTTTTCCAGAAACTTGACAAATACGGCTCATCGTATAACTCCGTGTTTTTGGAGACAACATTAGTTAATTTGGCGGATTTCGTCAAGGTGCAAGTTCATTTGGCAGCGGGAACTTGATCTTTTCCTGCATCGTCGTCCAATTTTCAATTTCCAGTTCCGGATACCGCTCGCGCATCCAGGCGACAACTTCTTGCACCAAATCTTCCGGGGCGCTGGCACCGCTAGAAAGGCCCACGACATCAACACCGTCAAACCATCCCGCATCAATATCCTGGACGCTATCTATCAGCTTGGACGGTATCCCATGCATCCGCCCCAACTCGGCCAGGCGGTTCGAATTGGAAGAATTCTTGGAGCCTACAATCAGAAGGAATTGCACTTTATCACTCAGCGAAGAGACTGCCCCCTGCCGATTTCCCGTCGCATAGCAAAGATCCCCGCGCAGCGGCCCTTCTATTTCAGGGAAAGCGGCACGCAAAGCTTCGATAATCCCCTTGGATTCCGAAACGGAAAGCGTTGTCTGCGTGATATAAGCGAGTTTTGTTCCCGGCGGAAACGAAAGCTTTTTCACATCATCTTCATTGCGGATAAGCGTCATGGAACCTTCCGGGAGCTGCCCCAAATGACCTTCAACTTCTGCATGGCCTGCATGCCCAATCAGCACAACGTGACAACCCGCCGCATGGTGCCGTTTCGCACTCATGTGAACGCGTTGAACCAGCGGACAAGTTGCGTCCAAAACATGCAAACGCCTTTCCCGCGCTTCGGCATAAACTTTCTCGGGCACCCCATGTGCAGAAAACACGACAGTTCCCCCTTCGGGGACTTCGCGCAAATCTTCGACAAAAATCGCTCCCTGTTTGCGAAAACGGTTCACCACGAACGCATTGTGCACAATCTCGTGGCGAACGTAAATGGGAACTCCAAATTTTTCAATGGCGCGCGTTACAATATGCAACGCCCTATCCACTCCGGCGCAAAAACCACGCGGACTGGCCAAATACAATTTTTTCATTGGAATGCCTCCAAGTTCAAAGTTCGGCGAACGTATTCTACGAACGCATCATATGACGAAATAACCTTTTCCCGTTCCCGGCAAAGAAAACGTTCCACCGTTTCTGGATTTGCAGAAAGACGTTTTCCCAATTTTTCTGGTGACGTTATCTGAATCAGAGCGCCTTCCCGGAGAAGCGCACTCACCGCAGCCCGTTGCCCGCGGCAATATGGGCCGATACACGTTGTCACGCCCATTTTCAAAGGCTCCCAAAAATCATGCACGCCAAGCGTCCGCGAAAACGATCCACCGATGACGGATATTTTTGACTCAGCCAATACCTCGGACAATTTTCCGTAACCTTCCACAACCGAAACACATCCCGGTTTGAGTTCGGGCCATTTCACCGTCTTGATTTTTTGTTGTCCAAAAAACGGATTAAATTTTTCCAAGTCGCCGCTACGCCGTGGAGCGAAAACAATCACTTCGCCCCGCTTCGCTGCCAATTCGAGCATTTTCAAAAGAGGCTTACGCTCTTTCCAATGAAAAGAGAGAAAGGCTGCGTCCACCCTCGGATTTTTCGGGCAAGCGGAATTTTCCCCGGACTTTGCCCACGAAAGCAATTTCCAATTTCCTCCGACAATCGCCTTGTGAGAAATCAGATAATCCCCAGCGGCGACAAAGCGCGTCAAATCGGCATCCGTTTGCATACAGGCAAATCCGATGGCGTCGAAATTCCGAACATCCGCGCAACGGCGAAAACGTCCGGAAACAAGTGCGATTCGTGGCGCTTTGGATAATTTTCGCATGGCATCCAAATAGCCGGGCCAAAGTTCATTTTCGGCAAGGACCAACACCGCGGGTTTTGCGCATTTCACAAAATTTTTCACGGAACACGGCGTGTCGAGCGGAGCCATGCACATCTGTATTCCCAAATTTTTCGCCAAAGGCTTCAAAAACGCAAGGACTTCCGCCTTTTGCGTTGTCAAAACAACGGGCGGCATTTCCGGAACGTCTTTTTTTAAAAACGGAAAAAGGGATAAAAGCATTTTGCATTCGCCAAGACTCGCTCCATGCATCCAAACACAAGGACCTTCTGGAAACGGGCCAGAAACTCTTTCCCGAATTTTGAATTTCCTGTTCAAAGAGGGTATGTCGCAGGCGACTCGGGCTGCGACACCCAACGTTCTTTGAAAAGTTCGGATTCCAAACATGGCGACCTTATCCATAAGCAAACGGCAAATCCAACTGTCGCCGCAAAATCAAAGACAATGTATAAAACGCAAGCCAAAACCACGTCCAGCGGTCCGCAAAGAACGCCGCAAGTACGGGCCTTTTGAAAGGGTGCTGTGTTTTCGCCTCGCGGATTTGGGGAATAAACATGGGCACAGCCTTTTTCCATTCATCGAAGGAATCCCCAAAATGTTTTTTCAAAAAAGAATCTTCGGAACGCGAAAGTCCGTATTCAAACAAAGTAACCAAAACAGCAAAGGCAAACGATTCGAAACAAAGACCCAAATGAAACAGGACAAACGCATAACAAAAGCACAAATTGGAAAGGTATAGCGGATGTCGGACGCGGGAATAAATCCCTTCGGTCACCAACCGCGGAGCTTCCTGTTCTGCGCCACGGGTATGTTCTCCAATCACACGGCGCGCTTCAATGCGAACAACAAGCCCCACCAACGCCAAAACTCCAACCGAGGCCGGAATTCGCCCCTCGGAAGGCGGAAAAAGCCATAGCAAAACGGCCAAGAATCCCAAAACAATTCCGCGGAAACGGTAAAGCGTTTTCACACACACTCCTTGAGGCGTTTAAAATCCAGAATTTCAAATCGGGATTCAAGAGATTCCGGCAGCGGATCATGACTAGCCATCAGCACCCATTTTTCACACGAGGCCGATGCCTGCAAAAACGATTCAAGAATCCGCGAACGTTCTTTTTGCGCCACAAAAGCAAACGGTTCATCGAGAATGATCAATTTCGACGATGAGGAAAGGGCCCATAAAAGAGCCACTTTCGCACGCTCCCCCCCAGAAAGTCCTTGTTGTGAAAAGAGCCGTTTTCCATCGACTGTTTGAAAAAAATCATCAAACGCCGCATTTTCCATCAAACGCTTTAGTCGATTTCGTACAAATTCACGCGGAGGGAGCATCAAATCCTGTGACACGGAAAATACGCCGTGCGAAGCGAACTTCCGCGGCAATCGAATATTCCCTGACAAAGGAAATTCAAGTCCGGCAACCAATTTGAAAAACGTAGATTTTCCACAGCCGTTGGGACCCTTCAACAAAACAGGGCGATGGGAATCCAACGAGACATTCAAGCCTTCGAATACTTTCAACGCAGTCTGCTTTGTCGAATAAGAAAAATCGACCTGCGAAAATTCAAGAGATTCTTTATCGTGCAATGGCAAGCGCCCTTTACGGGGAATTTTTTCAAGTTCCAACATTGCTCCTAGCGCACTTTTAGACAAGCGCATCTGCGGCAAAAGACGCGAACATTCTTTCACCGGTTTGTAACAGAGGAATAGCGCCGAACAATAAAGAATCAAACCTTCGCCGTCTAAATTCCCCTGCAAAATCATCCATGCGCAAAAAGCCAAAACGCCAACAACCGAGATGACGGAAAGAGCTTCCATTCCCTGCGATAAGGCAACGCTCCGCTTCCCCACGGCCATTCCGGATTCAAAAACCGCCTGCGATTTTCCAAAAAGTGCGCGGACAATTTGAGAAAGGTCTTCCGGAGAGCTCCACAACCGGAAAAAGCGCTTCGAGTCTTCCATCGCTGAGCGCAAAGCGCCCCTATCCGCCATTTCCTTTTCGATAGAGGGTTTCATCGCATGCATTTTCTTTTGCACAAAGGATATTACCGGCAAGACGACGACAAGAACCAGCAAAGTCAGCCGAAAGGAGATGACAAACAGCACCGGCAAAAAAATGGCCAGCTGCAAAACAGCCTGCAACGTCTGCATCGCCGTTTCCACGCCCAAACCAATTGCGCGGATAGAATCATAAGCGACCATCAGACGTTTGTCCGCCTCTCTTTCGTGATAAAAATTCGGAGAAAGGGTTCTCAACCGGCGAGAAAACCAGACAGAAAGCCCCCATTCCACCCTTCTTTCCGCCTTTTCCAGCGCCACTCCCCGAAAAAAAGAAAAAGCCCAACGCAAAACGACCAAAAAAATCGTTCCCCCAAGCCACACACCCAAAGTCACCGGAGCTGTGCCGTCTAAAATTTTCATCAGCAGCCGAACGGCAAACAATAGAGCCGCATCGGCGAGACTGGCAAGCAAAACCAGCGGGAAAACCCGCCAAAGAGCCATTTTTGCGTTCCGTTTCAACCATCGGGAAAGATTCATCGCCATAAAAAATAGAATTTTAAATTTTACCCCTTGACGAAGTGAAATAGTTTCCTATATTTGGCACATCTAAGCGATGCCCCTATCGTCTAGAGGCCTAGGACATGGGATTTTCATTCCCAGAACATGGGTTCGAATCCCGTTGGGGGTACTTAAAAGGAACTTGTCATTGACAAGTTCCTTTTAATTTTATCCGAATTCAAGAACCGCAGCAGCGGAGTTCCCTTTCATCAATTTGATATACGCCCGATTTTTCAACAAGAGCATTTCCGGCACCAAGACTTCTCCCCGCTTGGCTGGAATTTTGTATTCAACGCGAACCGTTTTCGTCGCAAAGTCCTCCGGCAGGCACTCCATCGCTAAACGCACATAATGCGCATTGTTCATGTGACCGTTATAGTCGATGTCGTTGCGTTCCACCGCAACCGGCGAAAACGTTTGAAATTTTCCCTCGGGCAATGCGATTTTCCGTTCGCCATAATTCATTTCCAATTTAGAATCCATCACCGTCGCATTCATCACCTCTGCCGGGAGCTTTTTCATTTTTCCAGACGCCAGTTCAACAAAAACGCCCAAACTCCACGTTTTATAACACGGATTTCCCGCTGCATCGTAAATGAACGTGTTGCGGAAACCGAAAAGCGGTTGGCAATCAAACACGCTCGTTTCTACGGTGAGTTCTTCTTTATACTCCGGAACGCGGATGATTTCAACCTGTCTCGATGCCAAAAGTTGTGCCAATCCGTTTTGCTTTAAATAATCCCGGAAAACAGTTGCCGAATCCAACCAGAGTTCGGAACAATCCTGCAACATTTGAAAAGCTGAAAAAAGTTTGAGTTTACCGTGACAATCCGAACGGCTAGTCGTCACCATTTCATGAATTCGAAACATTTTGGCCTTCTTTGTTTTCCCCAAATTAACAAAACAGCGGTTCTGCAGCACAGTCTATGTTAAAAATTCAAATCCCAATCCGAGCACTGCGCAAACACCTATCATTTTAATGGGACCGATTTTCAAAAATTTCACACAGACAAATGTCAAAGCGAACAGGGAAACAGAAAAAAGAAATCCGATTTTGTCTTCTGCAAACGAACCGAAATTTTCCCGCGTCATGAGCATTAATGTCGCCGCGGCGAGCAGTCCCACAACGGCCGGACGAAGCCCGTCAAACACATGACGCACCGAAGGATGGTCTTTGTACTTCATAAAATAACGGCTGATGAAAAGCATCAGAATCAGCGAAGGTAAGACCAAGGCAAACGTCGCAAGACAACTTCCCAAGATACAAAGGGAAATTCCCGCTCCCGTATTTTGCAAAGCCGTATACCCCGCGTACGTTGCCGTGTTGATTCCCACGGGTCCGGGAGTCATTTGGCTAATTGCGACGATATCGGTAAATTCTCCAGAGGTCATCCAACCATGATGAAACACGACTTCGCGCTGGATAAGCGAAAGCATCCCGTAGCCGCCGCCAAATCCGAACAGGCCTATCTTAAAAAACGTGATGAACAGAGAAAGATAGAGCATCACTTTTCCTTTCGCCGGTCTTCAAACTTTCCGGCAAAGAATCCGCAAACGCCGGCAGCCAAAATAATCAAAATGGGCGAAACTCCCCACAGCCAAATCAAAAGGGCAGCAAGGACCGGAATCCAAACCGAGTAAAAATGAAGCTTCGCCTTTTTCGCCATGTTGAAGGTCGGCACGGCGATCAAGGCGACAACCGCCGGGCGAATTCCCCGGAAAAGAGCCGCGACAACGGAATTATCCTTGAACCGGTGGAAAAACATCGCTATCAACAAAATGATGAAAAAAGACGGTAACGCCGTTCCCAATGCGCAAAGAACACCCCCTTTGACACCCTGCAAACGGTAACCGATAAAAATACTGATGTTGATGGCGAAAACGCCTGGACAACTTTGTGCAATGGCAATCAAATCCAGAAATTCTTCTTTGGAAATCCACCGTTTTTTATCGATGACTTCGGATTCAATAAGCGGAATCATCGCATAGCCACCGCCAAACGTGAAAAGTCCGATTTTAAAAAACGTTTTAAAACATTCCACGTAAAGATTCATTCCGCAGCCTAATTAAACCTTAAAAGCAATGCGATTTCAAACGAAAGAATCTGTTCGGTATGGGCGGTTTCATCATCTAGCTTTTCATGAATTTGACGATATTCCACGTATGCGCTCATACTGGCCATTTTGTTGAACTGATAACCCGCACTGGGACGGACAAACCATTCATGGACACGCGAAGGAACAGTGCGCTCCGTTTTGTGCAATTCCGGGTAATAGAAAACGTAATCGGTTCCTTCAATCGTCCATTTTTTATAAACGCCGTCCGTGCCGCTTTCCTTTTTCGTCATATCGTAATCGGGACCAGGATCATAAGTTTCCCGAATCGTTTTCGTGTATTCATACCCTGCGGTAAACCGCAAATCGATATCGTTTTTCAATTTGAAGTACCACTTCCAGAATTGGAAACCGCGTTTTGTCTTGAGCGGGTACGAAATCGTCAAATCATTACCGACATTGTAGCCGTAATCCTTGTAAAGCGACGTATAAATCCAGGGAGTGTAGAAATATTTTGACGTATCACTCAAATTTTCCTCATCCGCAGGCCAATTCGTTTGGGAAATCACTTCTTCTTTGGGGCGTCTGTCCGTGAATTCGAGCTTTAAGAAAGTATTGTTTTCAATGCGGATGTTGTTTTGCGTCAAGAAATTGATCCGGATTAGCGGATTGAAATTCCACGTCGTCGTCCACGAGTCTTCTGCACTCTGGAATGGTTTGACTGAGCGCGTATGCGTGTAATCCACCCGATGCGTCGTACTCACGCTGCGGAATCCGTTCAAGAATCCGATTCGCTGCGAGAAATTCGGAACAGTCACCCCAACGCCCCATTTGGGCCAAACTATTGTCGAATCCGTGTAAAGCGGATATTCCCGCGACTGGCTAAAGTCCTGCTTCCACTGCATGTCGGTGACAACGCCAATACTCCAGAACGGGAGGGTGAATCCCGTTGAAAGATTCAACGTGCGGTTAACGCTGTGCGTGAAATTTCCCTGATAAACAAGAGTGTCCACATGACGGTTGCGATACTGTGCAAAACGCCTGTAATCGTCGCGGTGATCAAGCGCCATGTCGCCCGAAACGATATTCCAAATTCCGCGATTCTTGTAACCGTTTCCAATGCCCAAGCCATATAGATAATACTGGAACGGAGAGACTCCTTGTTCTTCGTATAACTGCGAAAGGGTGAAGTTTTCACCAACAGTCGAAATATCCACCGTCCAAGCCGCTTTAATGTCACGCCATTTCAATTTTTCAAAAAAGCTCTTGGCCGCATTTTTATCACCGAAGAGGCTCATAAAATTGACCAACCGGAACGAGGGCGAAAATTCAAACCGGTTCGTTTGGGATATCGTCCAATAATTTTTTTCAACCATCGTCGGATCATACAGTTCAAACTCGTCAGGAATCGTCTTTTGCTGTTTGAACGAAGAAGTGAATGCAAACGTCATTGGCAAAAACGGAATCAGCGGAGGGCTGAACGTCGTTTTGAATTGCTGGCTGCGGCTACGTTCATTTTTGAGAATGCCGTAAGCGCGCCCGTATTCTCTTTTTCCCACACTGTCCACCTTGTAATAAACAGTGCTGTCGTAAAGGATGCGGTAAGTGTCCGGATCATCCATGTCAATGAGAGCGGTATCTCCCGAAGCGGAAACCGCTGCCACGGTATCGTAAGGAATAACGACAACGCTGTCCGGCGACACATATATCTTGTGGTCCGTATGATCATAATCAAATATGTCGTCAGCAGCAAAAAGCCCGCCGTTTTTAGTCGAGAAGAAATTTTCCTTGGCAAAGTCTTCTTGATCTCCACCGCCAAACATATCACGGGAAATGTTCAAGCTGTAACTTGTCGAAAGGAACGGGAAAATATTCCAGCGGACGTTGGCCTTGTGGGACAAATCCACCGTGTAAGTGACCATGCGGTCCGTTTGCGGCTCCGTAAAGTCCGGATCGCGCTCCTGATTCACGTAGCGGATGTAACTCAAATCGAACAGGGTGAGGTCTACCGTCTGCGGCCACGGTTCAAACGTCGCATCGGCAAAGCCCTTTCCCCAAGACGATTTCTTTAAGAAATCAAACGGTTTGTAATTGAAACGATTGAACGTTCCCAAGCTATATTCAATAATCGTATGGTAAGAGTATGTGGAGTCCGCCGCCGTCGTGGAACGCGATTCTGTTTCCGTATAGCTGTAACTCCAAGCGGGTCTTTCCAAGAAGATTTGCGAAAGGATTTCCTTCACCGGACTGGATTCCATTTTATAATCTTTGCTGTAACTCAAACTGAACCGTTTTGTGCGGCTAAACGATTGATATCCTCGAGAATCCGCATTGTCCCTGAGTTTTTGTTCTTCATCCGCATCTTCTACAGTCAAGTTGCCGTCCCAAATATCCTTGGCGAAATCCCCCAAATTATCACGGGAAAGTTCCAGATCATCTGTCGGTTTCAAATACGGGCGTTCCGTTGTGCTGCTGTAGCCGACACTCAGCGGAATGTGAAAGCCCTGTTCGTCCGCTAGGAATTTATTCAAGTTCACACTGGCGTCTGCCGCCAAATCGAGTTTTGTTTCCGCTTCGGAAAGTGTTGGCTTTGGAGACGATCCGTTTGTAGAAAGAGTCGCAAAGTTTCCATCTTGATACCTAGCCGATCCCGATACAGAAAGAAAGTCCGAAAAATTCGCCTGGCCGGAAGTCCGGAACGCATAGCCCCAATCGCTGTCCATGTCCGAAAGGCGCAAATCGTCTATCCAAAATTCCCCTTCCAAATCCGCCGGAGAAGCATCTTCGTCAGCAATGATGACAAAACGGATCCAGTCGACTGTCGTCGTCGAAGGGTTTCCAACCAATTTCAGCACTTCTTCACGCTCTCCGCCAATGGAATCGACGACAGGTTCTAGGAACGGCGGTCGCCGACCTTTTTTCAAATCGGAAAACGCCGAAAGTTTTTCTGAAAATGCGTTGGCAAGCCAGTTCCGTTCGTGACAATCCGCTGCCCGTTCCGCCGCAGAGCAATTGATTTTTACCGGTCTAAAGCTCCATTCGTAATAATCCGTAGAGCCTTCCAAAGAACCTTCGCCAAATTGCAAAGCGAACCGCACAGGCGTCTTCGAAGCCTCGGTCGTATAATGGATTTCCATTTTCAGCGTTTTGTACTTTGTCAAATCTTTTTCATCCGCATCAAAGGTGCGCGTAGCGCCAACGGATTGGCCCGGCGACAAATTCCGGTAACTCAAGACAAGAGCCGTTTCTTTCAATGCGGCATTCGTTTCCGCGTCCCGTTCTGTTTCCGTATTCGGACTTTTGTAATACGTCCCCGAATTTTCCCTGTTGTTGAGAGTCGAAATCGTCAAGAAGCTTGAATCCGCCGCCGAGGTTTGCGCCGACGACGAAATTTCCACTTCGCTTCCATCGACAATTGCCGTCTGCGAATTGCCCGTCGAAGAGGTGACAAATTTACTCGACACATCGGAAGCTTCCCAAGAATTTCCCATTACGCCGAGGTTTGCAATTTGTACTTTGGCTTCGGCAACGCCATTTGAAATTTTCCCCATCCAAAGTCTGGAGAATTGGGCCTGCGAAAGGATGGTCAAATAACTTTCTCCGCTAGACGTGACAATCGTATCGTAGCGGTCCAACGGGATTTTCCATTTGCGCCAACCATTTTTCAACGTTTCAAAATTGGCGTCATCGTTATCCGAAAGATCAATGCGGTAGCGGACAAATCCTATGTCCGTGTCCAAAGAACCGTTCCGGTTGATGTCTTCTGTGTCATACGTCCGTTCTCCCGAATTGCCCTCTGTACCGTTGATGGCAACGGGCGGATCACTTTCATCGTCCAAATCGTCGTCAAAATTATCACGTGCGATATCGGTGTTCGTCGCATCTGAATTGGCACTGGTACGAATCGTACTCACACAACCGTTCATTCGGCAGTCCCAAATCTGATACGATTCATCGGAACCGGAAACGCCGTCAAGGCCCTTATCGTGCAATGCGGTCGTTGTCCCCAAATCATTTTCGCCGTCGTATTCTCCGTTGGGCGCATAGCCGTTGATGGACAAATCTTCACTCACAAGTCCCAAATCCAAATACAAGCTTCCAACGTTTCCGCGGGCAACCACTTCGATATACTTCATGTTGCTCAAATCTTGATAATAGCTTGAATTTGGCCGCATGATGCCGCCCCAGCTGTTGCCAACCAAATTATCGTTTGGCCGGAGGGTCAACTTGAGAACCGTCAATCTCTGATTGTCCACGTCGCTGTTTCCAACCGTTGGGTAAATATGCTTGTAAAGCACCGTATTGTTGCTGTGCCAAATAAATTCACCCTTGTGCTTGTAATCCTGACTTTCGATATATGTACTCGGATCTAAATCTACACCGCCCGGAGGAGACGCCGGATACCAAGAAAGGCGCGTCAGTGGGTACACAAGCCCCGATTCGCTGGATTCAAAATCTTCGAGCAAAGCCGTTTGTCCGCTGCTCGTATTCGCGTTGTGATAGCTGCTAGCAAACTCCGCTTCAAACCTCCAATTCGAAGCCGCCGTTGTGTGTATGCCGGGAATCCAATTGACCAAATCGGTCATCCAACGCGTTGTATCCTGCAAACGGAGGTTCATTCCCCATAAGAAGCTCGAATACGGTTCGTTTCCAAGAGTCGGCGTACTGGCTGTCGTACTTTGACTTTTGTACAAAGCAGTGATGCCAAACAAGGAACCTTCGCCGAATCCGTAACGGGAAAGTGGAAGTTCCGCCCGCGCTCCCAAAAGCACCTTGTTGTCGATTTCAAAAAGAGGTTCACATTCAAATTCAACAGAAATTTCTTTATTCGGATCCAGAGCGGTTTCACTCAACAATTCAATTTGTCCCAGCTCGTAGTTCACATCGTAATCGACTCCGCGCGTAAGCACCGTCGAACCGGCCTTCAACTTTTCGGAACCTTCGGAAATGTCCATGCACGTTCCGGAACTCACGGAATAACTGGAACTGGGATCGCGCACGCTGATGACGGAATTGCGCCGTTTGCCTACGCTTTCAAAATAAAAACGGTTCGTGTATTTGGTTCCAAGATTTGCCACAGGCAATGTGTAAAGTTTTGCCATTGCCGCCGAAGAATCCACGTTGCGGAACGGTTCCAAGCAATTTTCCCGCGCCCGAGCCGAAGAATTCGCCCCCGAATACCACGAAAGCGGGCGGCAAGGCAGCCACATTTCACCCGTGTAAGATCCCGAAGCGTCCTTTTTGAAAATCGAAGCATCACCCGTCAAAATCGTACTTGTTATCGTATCGACAAGTCCCAAAGTATTCAAATACGAACCGGAGATTCCCGCTTTATTCTTCACCCTCAAAACAAAACTCGAAGAACTCTCGTCCGAAATGCCTATAGAATAAACATTGCGGAGCATCAACTTGTCGATATCCGTCAGTTCTGAAAGAGTCGCATCCCACTGAATGAGCACAACCCGAGAGCCGTCATTCACCGTTGTCCCTCTGCGGCCAGTTCCATCGTCCGACCAGCTGGCGGCAATGAGCGTCGATTTGGATGCTCCGAGGACTTTCACAATGCCCGTTTTGCTGTCGTAGGTGTAATCGTTCACAGACATGGGGACAAGTCGGTCAATTGTCTTTTCCACAGTCATTCCGGATGGCGTTGTGTAAACCGCTTTCACATTTTCCACGACATTGGTCGTCGTATTTGTCGGAGCCCGTTTGTAAAGTTTCAAATTGGTCGCCGCATAAGGAGACGTTGTTCTCCCGGCAAGCCCCGCGCTGATGTAGTTGTTGCGGGCGGCATGGTTCACAAAATAATACCGGTAAGCGATAAATTGTTTATCCTGAATCTGAAATTCCGTTGTACTGGAACTCGCATTGATGGTGTATTTTTCTTGACTTCCACCATCTTGAGACGCTATCGTTGTCAGCCACCAATCACCCAGTTTCCATTCCGCTTTAATGCCAAACAGTCCCTTGTGATTTTCTGAATATCCCGTAAGCTCGGTTCCGGGGAGCGCAAGCGATGTCGTTCCCGCTTCAATCCGCTGCAAAATGTAGTCTTCGAATTCCCCTTTATAGGATTCTTCATACACCACGCGAATTTGATTTTTTGCCCCCAAGCCACTTTCCACGTTATTCACTTCGACGGTGATATAAGGACCGATTTTTCCCTTCACCATAAAGCTCGGATCATAAGTCAGCGTTGGGCTGGGGAACAGATTGTCCTTGGTGCTGCCGGGAGCGTCATCCTTTTCGCCACGGCCAGAAAGCCGGATGTCCATCGTTCCCTGAAGCATCAACTTCGGTTTATCAAATCCGAAGTCCTTCATCCAAGATGGCATGTTGATGGGAATATCGATATCGTAAAGAGTCGCATTGTCCGGTTCCGCATAACCGCCATTGCTTTGCCCGGCAAAAGAGTTCAACCACAGGCGGTTGAACCCAATGTCATACATGTCGGAAACATAAGACGCCAATTCCGGATAAGTCGCAGACCAAAGTTCCATGGTATCGCGGCTGATCCCGTTGACGTATTTTTTCGACACCTCCATTTCACGGTTTTCAAAATTGATACTGTGGTCGTAATGTTCGTTCCGGGGCGGTTTCATCAAACGCCCACTTTGCCCGACCCCACTTTTAGGGGCAATGTCCGAAAGCGGAGTCACGTTGGGCGGCAGGGGAATATATTGCACAGCCCCATTTGAATTTCCGGATACGACAGAATCCGCCGATTCCTGAGCGGAAGTCAGCGCAAACAAAATGGCGAAAGCGGCAAGAAGCCTTTTCATCCTAGAAAAAATCCGGACATAGTTCTCCTGCGGAACAAAACGCCATCAAAATACGGAAATGACGCCCATAAATCCACAAAATGCCGATAGAAAATAACAATTTTCGAGCAACGTCCCCATCTTTCTCCGGCACCGGAGCACCCTTTATCTAAACCGCCCCCATTACCGCGAAAAAATGCTGCGCCGGAAAATGCGCCCCGCATTTTTCAGGGATCCTTCCGTACGACAAATGGATCGAGGCAGCTCTGGACACTCCTCGACGGACATTTCCGAGCGCCTTGATACAGGACAATATTCTGTCCAAGGGACGGGAACTTGGTGAAATCTACCGTCTCCGCCCAAAACAGGAACAAAATCAACCCGAGATTGCCCCGCATAACCATAAGCCGACACCTGGATTCTCCGTTCGCCATTTTCAGATTCCTGTAAACAATCCGTTTTCAAAATGCAATCCGTTATGCAATTCGGATGTTTGAACCTGTCGATGCCATAAAAATTAGCGATGGACTCCCACTCCCAAAAAGACGATTTTTTCTTCGAATCTTTGTAAATTTCCTTTTGCGTCCGCATTTGCTGGTAAAGCGGAACGGCAAGCAACGGCGCAAGGGCGAAGTAGACTCTGCGAAAATATTCCTGGGAAATCCGTACAAATTCATTTTTGGTTCGTTCAAAATCATAACTGGAAAACTGTTCCGGATTCGTGTCCAGTTTAAAATCTTTTAAATGGCCCGGCACAACCACATTGATTTTTTTCTCTTTGAAAAACGAGAAATCGTCTCCATATCCAAACCTTTTGTCTTTGATCAGCGAGAGCATTTGCCTCTGGGCAAGAGGCGTGAAAAGTAGACGGTATTCGACTTCATCATTTCTGTCTTTCGTTTCGAAAAGCGTTTCAAATTCATGATTTCCCATCAGCGTGTACTGGGATTCGTCTTTCAAATTACCGGAAAACTTTTTGAGTTCCTTGAGTTTTCGCTTGCGACGACGTTCCTGCCAAAAACCTTCTTCTGTAAGACCGGACGGTTTTCGAGTGAATTCCAATCGGGGAGCCGCCTCGTTCCCATAAAGAACGAACGACAATTTTCCATATACAGGGCAAGGCTTGCTGACCGAAGCAGAAAGGGTCTGGCTGCGAAGAACACGACGGCTTTTGCCATCGAATCCCTCGACAGTTTCAGTCCAATGAATGGTCAAATATCCCGTATACGTTTTTTGGCCCATCTGGAAGGTCTTCGTATCGGCAATCACAAAAGGATTTCCGTTGATCTGGCCGCTTTGCGAAAAAATCACCGATGCTTTTTTATTCAGCGAGCCATCATAACCAAATTCATTTTGCAATTCCAACAGCCGGGATTCCGTAAAAAACGAGTCGAATTGCAATTTGGGAACCGTTTTTTCTATCAATTTTACGGGAATGTCCCAATCAAAAAGGTCGTTGAGCGGCTTCATCTGTTCCCACCCTGCATCCTTTTTCTTTTGGATTTGCATTTCCAAAATGCTGTCGTCCATTCGAAGTTCTTCAATTTTGCCGTTCAACTTGGCGAAAATCCAAATGGCGATTGCGATGGATAAAATCAGAGCGATAACGCCCGGCACCGAATTTCCCTCAGGGCACGCCCAAACTAGAAACAAAACGGCAACAACTACCCAACAAACAATCCGGAAGATTGAATATTTGGAGATCGACGATTTGAGGTCTTCGTGGGAAAAAGAAAGTGCAGTGATTTCCTGGCAAAGTTGTTTATTCGCTTCCCGATCAACCCCCGCTTTTTGGGCAAGTTCTTCAAAAGCTGCTTCCGCATTTTTCAAAAAACTTTCCAAGTAGTCGTCTCGATACCGCTCTAGCGGATCGTAAACATTTTCTGTCACAGAACTTTACCAGTCCGATTAGAAGAAAACATCCCGGGCACGGGCTTTGGTTTCCGCCGAAGCCGAAAACGGTATGCGGGTCGTATAACCAGCCCGGGCGGCAACAATCATTTTTGTCGGCCAGGCAAAAATATCCCGGTTCCACTGTTCGACTGTATCGTTGTAAAGACTGCGCGCCGCCGTGATTTCACGCTGCAAATAATCATTACGCTGCATGGCATCGGCAATCACCGCATGGGCTTTCAGTTCAGGATAAGCTTCCACCTGAGGAAAAAGCCGGGCAAAGCTGCGGTCCAAATCGCTGGAAACCTCATTGCGGGACTCTTCCGTCAGATGCCCGTTTCCGCTGCGGAACGCCGCCACCGATTTCATCACATCTTTGTCCAAATCAATCGCCTTGTTCACCAACGGAGCCACATTTTGCAGCACTTGTACGCGCTGTTCCAAATAATTATCAATCGTCGATGCATCCGATTGGAGCTTTTGCTGCAATTGTTGGAAATAATTTTTTGCCCCGATTTTCATAAAAAGGAATATCACTCCGGGCACAATGAAACACACCCACAGCAATATTTCGAACAACAGCGAACCAAATCCCACCTCAACCGGCAACTGTTTTTCAATTACGTTGATATCACGACCTGCGCTGTTCACCGGCCCCGTCATTTCATCTAGTTCATTTGCCATAAAGACCTCCTAATTCGATAAATATAACATTTTAAATGTCATTCAAAACGCAACGCTTCGATGGGATCTAATCTAGAGGCTTTTCTCGCCGGATACCAACCAAAAAAGACTCCTGTCACAAAGCAAACTCCAAAGCTCACTAAAACGCTGGAAACAGTAATGCTCATGGGCCAATTCAAAATCGATTTGACAAGCATCGACGCAAACGCTCCGAGCAAGATGCCGACAAGACCGCCAAGCAAGCTTATCATAACCGATTCAAAAAGGAACTGGAGAAGAATATCGCGCCCCCGCGCGCCGATGGCCATGCGGAGCCCAATTTCCCGAGTGCGCTCAGTCACAGAAACATACATAATGTTCATGATTCCGATGCCGCCGACAAAAAGGCTTATTCCGGCGATAGCGGTGAGAACAACCGTCAACAGCTCCGACGTACTTGTAATCATTTCTATCATTTCTTCTTGAGTGAAAACACGGAAAGGCTCCTTTTCGCCACTCCACGAACGGCGTTCCTTGAGAATGGACAAAATTTCTTCCGTCGCCTGAGATGCATAACCTTCGCCGATGGAATTGGCGTAAATCGTCCGGATGTCCGTTGTCGCATTGAATCGCTTCATCACCGTCTGATAAGGCGCCAATATAATTTCATCCTGATCTTGCCCAAAATCGCCAGAACCTTTCGCCTTGAGCGTTCCAACAACTTTGAGTGGAATGTTCTTATACCGGAGAGTTTTTCCGATGGGATCCGCATCGGGGAAAAGCGTAGAAACAACAGTTTGACCGATGACGCAAACCTTCGCCATCCTGTCGGAAACATCGTCAAACATCACGCCTTTGTCAATTTCATAATTCCGGATTTTCAAAAAATCCGCGCTGACTCCCGACAGCGAAACGGCTTCGTTCCTATTGCCGACAATCGCCTGTCCATTCGCAGAAACCAACGGAGAAACTCCATTGATGAAATGCGCTTTTTTACGAAGGGCAACAACATCCGCTTCTTCCAAAGTCACCGTCGACGCGCTAGCGTCTAATTGCACTCCACCTCGCCGAGAAACATTCGGCATCACCGTAATGGCATTTGTTCCCATCGCCGTGATTTTTTCGCGAATGGATTGTTTAGATCCCTCACCCATGGCGACCATCGTGATGACGGCGGCGACACCGATGACAATTCCCAACACCGAAAGAAAAGTGCGCATCCGATTTCGCAGCAACGCCCGGAACGCCATTTTGACAAGGGTCTGCGGATTCATGGTGCGTCCTCGCCATCAAAAGTCTCTGAGGGCGGCAACGCTTCAAAGGCTGCCTTCGCACTTTGAACGGATTCATTTTTGAAATCCCGTTTCACCAAACCATCTCGCAAAACAATTGTGCGGCTGCTAAAAGTCGCTATATCCGGTTCATGCGTCACAAAGACAATTGTCTTCCCCCGCGAATTCAAATCCTGAAAAATTTCCATTATTTCATAGCTTGTGCGCGTATCCAGATTTCCTGTCGCTTCATCGGCTAGAATAATAACGGGATCGTTCACCAATGCCCGCGCAATGGCGACGCGTTGCTGCTGACCTCCCGAAAGTTGGTTCGGCAAATGATTCATACGCTGTTCCAGACCAACGCGTTTTAACGCATCAAAGGCGCGGTCGCGCCGCTCGGCTGCCGGGATTTTTGAATTGTAAAGGAGCGGAAGTTCCACATTTTCTATGGCAGAAGTCCGCGCCAAGAGGTTATAACTCTGAAATACAAATCCCAGCTTGTGACTCCGGATGCTAGCCAGAGCGTCGGGCTTGAGAGTTTCTACATGCAAGCCGTCTAGAATATATTCCCCGGAAGTCGGCTTGTCCATACAGCCCAAAATATTGAGCATCGTACTTTTGCCCGAACCACTGGTTCCCATGATGGTCAAAAATTCACCAGAATGAACACAAAAACTCACGCCACGCAATGCGTGAACCGTTTCGTCGCCCATTTTAAAATCGCGGCGAAGATGCTGAATCGAAAGAATCGGATCGTTCATGAAAATCACTATTTAGATGAACGTCCGATCATTCCGGTTGCATTTTCAGATCACAGTTTTTTGACGACAAGCAAATGTCCCGGAGCCTTATCCGGATCCAAACGGACAAAATTGTGCGCACCACGCCAAACGTAAGATTCGTCCGTAATCAAATCTTTGACAAAGAAGAACGCATCGTCAGAAAGTCCGAGCTTCGCCATATTCAGCGAAATCGTACCTTCTTGCGCAGAATGCATGTCCATGTTGGCAACGCAAAGGATAACGTCTTCGCCCTTCTTTTTGGAATAAACCATCAAATTGGAATTGTCCGCATCGTGGAATTCCAAGTTGTCGTACTCCTGCAACGCGGCATGATTCAGTTTCGCTTCGTTTACACGGCGGACAAAATCCCGGATATTCACCGGGGAATTCCAATCGTGCACTTTGTACTGATACTTTTCACTGTCCAAAAGTTCTTCTTTGACTGGCGACGGAATATTTTCGCAAAGTTCAAACCCGTTGTACATTCCCGTAAGACTTGAAAGCGTTCCCGCCAAAAAATACCGCTGTTTAAATTGTGCAGGTCCCTGATTCGCCAAATATTTCGGGAAAATATCCGGAGTCGTCGGGAACAAAATGCCGCGCATGTATTCCTTCGCACCGCTTTGTGTGAGTTCCTTGAAATACTGTTCAAATTCCCACCGTTCTTCACGCCAGGCGAAATACGTGTAGCTCATGTCAAAGCCTTCTTTCGCCAAACGGTGCATCATTTTAGGGCGGGTAAACGCTTCGGCCAAAAAGACCAGTTCCGGACGTTCTTCCTTGATTTCCCGAACGAGCCATTCCCAAAACGGGAACGGTTTCGTGTGCGGATTGTCGATGCGGAAAATTTCAATTCCCTTGTCTGCCCAAAACAAAATGATGTCGCGGATTTCTTTCCAAAGAGCCTTGTAGTTTTTGTTGTAATAATCGAACGGATAAATGTCTTCGTACTTCTTGGGGGGATTTTCCGCAAATTTAATGGTACCATCCGGTTCGTGGTAAAACCATTCCGGGTGTTTTTTCGCATAGGGATGATCCGGCGAACAGTTGAGCGCAATGTCTAGCGCAAGCCGCAACCCTTTTGAACGAGCCGTCTTGGCAAAACGTTCGAAATCCTTCATGGTGCCCAATTCAGGGTCTACGGCAAAATGTCCTCCGAATTGATTCCCCACCGCATAAGGGCAGCCCGGTTCTAGCGGTTTTCCCTTTTTATCCGTTTTGGCATGGAGCGCATTGTTCGCTCCTTTGCGGTTCGTGATGCCAATCGGATGAATCGGAACCAAATAAACCGTATCGAATCCCATGTCGCGGATATAATCCAGTTGCGCTTCACAATCCTTGAATGTCGCACTTTTCGTTGCGTCTTTCCCCTGGCTTTTGGGCCACATTTCATACCACGTTCCAGTCCGAGCGTAAACAGGATCCACGCGGAGCTCAAACAACGGACTTTCTGTAGGAACATCTTTCGGTTCTAACGTCCATGCGACAATTTTATAATCGTAATAACCTATACTGTTGACGACAAATTCTCCTTCCCACATGTCGTTATCGACAAAATGCATGGGCGCTTTGCGGAAACGCTTTTCTTTTCGCATTTTGTAAAAAATCGCCGCATCATACTTTTCGTGACTGTGGCGGAAAATGTCCGCCGTGATTTTCACGATATCGCCGGGCTCCCGTTTGATGGCGAAACGACCCGCATCAACAGACGGCTGGATGTTCTCAATCACGAGGTTGTCTTTTTTCGAAGGAATTTCTGCCATAAGTTCTGTTTTCCAATTATTTGATGGTTTTCAAATCTTTTACCACGCCCAATGCCGATTAAAATAGAAAGATTTGAAATATCTCGCGATATTTTTCATTTGCCACAACAACTTTTTGAACTTCCAAAACTTTTACCCGCAAAAGCGAGACGTGTCCCTTTCCCGCTTTCCCTCCAATGTTTAAAATTCAGATATTTCTGTTCTACAAAAAGCGCCCCGGTACGTTAAGTTCCGGGGCGTTTTTCTGAATTCATTCCGCCATTCAAAAGTCTAGCGGCAACAATTTTACTTCACCACGACATTCACCAGTTTTCCGGGAACCACGATGGATTTCACTACGGTTTTGCCCTTCATGAATTCCTTCATTCTGTCGTTTTCCATGGCTAGCTTTTCTAGCGCAGTCTTGTCCAACGATTTGGCTACAACGGCTTTCGCACGCACCTTCCCGTTGACTTGGAAGACGACTTCTGCCGTATTTTCTGCCGCCTTGGAGGCATCCGCTTCTGGCCATGCAACATAAGAAAGCCCTCCTTCATGACCAAGGGATTCCCACATTTCTTCAGCCAAATGCGGAGCGAATGGTTGAAGAAGCCGTGCAAAGATTTCACACGCTTCCCGCGGACGCGTCTCCGATTTCGTCAGTTCGTTGCAGAAAATCATCAATTGGCTTATCGCCGTGTTGAAACTCATTTTTTCAATCGCATCTGTCACTTTGATAATGCTTTGATGCGTCACTTTCAAAAGGGATTCCGGCATTTCATCAACATATTCCGGAAGTTCCCCTTCGCCGATAACTGCACGGTGCGCCCGCGAAAGGAATCGGAACATCCCTTCAATGCCTTGAGTTTGCCACGGTTTTACCGCATCAAGAGGTCCCATGAACATTTCGTACAAACGAAGAGAATCTGCGCCATACTTTTGTACGACATCGTCTGGATTCACCACGTTCTTTAGCGATTTGCTCATTTTGGCGACAATTTGACGCAATTCCTTGCCCGTGTCCTTTTCATAGAATTTGCCATCTTTCTGTTCAACCTGGTCAACAGGGACCTTGGAACCCGCCGCATCTTCATACGCATAAGCGAGAATCATCCCCTGATTGTAAAGACGGTGGAACGGTTCATCGGACGACACCAATCCCAAGTCAAACAGGACTTTATGCCAAAAACGGCTGTAAAGCAGGTGCAGCACAGCATGTTCTGCGCCGCCGACATAAAGGTCCACGGGCATCCAGTATTTTTCCTGTTCGCTGTCAACGAAAGCGCTTTCGTTATGCGGATCAATGTAACGCAAGTAATACCAGCAAGATCCCGCCCACTGCGGCATCGTATTCGTTTCACGAGTTCCCTTGCGTCCATTTTTGTCGACTACGTTCAGCCATTCCGAAGCGCCGGCAAGCGGCGATTGTCCACCGTCTCCCGGTCTAAAATCCTTGACTTCGGGCAAAAGAACCGGCAAATCCTTGTCTTCCAACGTGGAAATTTCCCCATCTTCCCAATGAATAATCGGGAACGGTTCTCCCCAGTAACGCTGACGGCTGAACAGCCAATCGCGAATTTTGTAATTGACAGTCGCTTTACCGATTCCATTCGATTCAATCCACGCCACCATTTTTGCGATGCCTTCCTTTTTGGAAAGGCCGTTCAAAGAAAGCGTTTCATTGGAACTGTGAATGTATTTACCATCTGCAGGCCAGCAGGCTTCACCGGCAAGAACCTGTTCTTTTGTGTCTGCCGGGCACGTTGCATCGGGTTCCATAATGCACACAATGGGCAGCCCAAATTTTTGGGCGAATTCAAAATCACGCGTATCATGCGCCGGGACAGCCATAATGGCCCCCGTGCCATATCCCGTGAGAACATAATCCGCAATCCAAATTGGAATTTTTTTCCCGGTCAGCGGGTTCAACGCATACGAGCCCGAGAAAACGCCCGTTTTTTCTTTGGCTAGTTCCGTACGATCCATGTCGCTTTTCAGCGCTGCCGCATGCACATACGCCGAGACCGCTTCTTTATTTTCCGGAGTCGTGAGTTCTTCAACCATTTCGTGCTCTGGAGCGATGACCATGTACGTTGCCCCGAACAGCGTATCACAACGCGTCGTGTAAACGCGAAGCTTTTTGTCTGTCGGATTCCCGTCTTTGTCTGCCACGACAAAGTCCACTTCGGCTCCACGGCTCTTGCCTATCCAGTTTTTTTGCATGTCCTTGACGCCCTGCGGCCAATCCAGCTTGTCAAGGCCATTCAAAAGGCGTTCGGCGTAAAGCGGAATACGCATCAGCCACTGTTTCAGATTGCGGCGCTCCACTTCTTTTTTTCCACATTTTTCATGCGAACCGTCGGCGAGAACTTCTTCGTTTGCACAGACAATCTTGCAGTGCTTGCACCACCAAACCTGGGCATCGGCGTAATACGCAAGGCGTTTGGAATCTTTATATTCACGGACAGCCTCTTTGCCACGCGCTTCGACTTCGGCAGGAATCGGCAATTCCGAAATAGGACGGCCCTTTTGCTGAACTTCGTCGAACCACGTGTTGTACAGCCGGACAAAAATCCACTGAGTCCATTTGTAATACTTCGGATCTGTCGTGTTAATTTCGCGATCCCAATCGTAAGAAAGGCCAAGCCTTTTTATCTGACGACGGAAGTTGTCGCAATTTTTTTGAGTGGTGACCGCCGGGTGCGTTCCCGTTTGAATCGCATATTGTTCTGCAGGGAGGCCAAAAGCGTCCCACCCCATCGGATGCAACACATTGAATCCCCGGGCGCGTTTATAGCGGCAAACGATATCCGTTGCCGTATAACCTTCCGGATGACCCACATGGAGCCCCGCTCCAGACGGATAGGGAAACATATCCAGGCAGTAGTACTTTGGCTTCGATGCGTCCGTGACTGTTTTGAATGTTTTGTGCGCATCCCAATAGGATTGCCACTTGGTTTCGATTTCTTGCGGATTGTATTTGGGCATTATAAGCTCCGATTTTTTAATCGCTTTTTACACATTTTTACGAACTTCAATTTAACAAAAACCCCCGCCCTGCAAAATCTTTTCTAGCTTATCGGATATGAAAAAGTTCTTATCAGGGATTCTTTTCCTTTGCTTGGGCACCATTTCCCCGACAATGGTTTTCGCACAGGCCTCCAACACATTCGACGTTGAATCCGACGAGGACGAAGACGACTTTGAAAACGACGATGTTTCGCGGACGTACGTCGACGAGGAAGGCATTACGCATTTCCGTTCCGCAGAACAAATTCAAGAAGAAGAGTTTTCAAAAGACACCCGTGAAGAAGATGCGCGCCGGCGCGCCGAATCCGAAGCCCGGCTCGAAAACTGGAGCGCGCCCATCACATTCGGCATCCGTGGAAACGTCGGACTAAACTGGCTTTCCGGCAATAACTCCGAAGACTGGGGTTGGGAAACAGGCTTCGCATTTGGCGTTGGCGGCATTATGTCCATCAACCTTTCTCAGAGATTTCACATCGTCCCGGAAATTTCCATCGCCTACCGCACGAATGACTTTGAATATACATCCCAACAGTTGACGACATCCGGAGAACTGTCCGTTTGGGAAATTGACATTCCCCTGCTTTTCCGAATGGACTTACCCGAAGGAACTGAATTTATCGAAAATCTTTACGCCGAAGCGGGATTGCGACTGGGCGTAAACCTGTCTTCCAGCGATTCTTATGAATTTGGAAAATACAGCGGAAGCGATATTCTTTCCCCTGCAACCCTCGAAGCCGGAATCGCTTTGGGCGTTGGATACCGAATCGCCCGCGAAATGGCTGTCGATTTGAGGTTTTACAGGGCGTTCACCGATTTTGTCAAAAAGTCCAAGACGCTCAACAACAAACGCAACTTTTCTACCATGCAGCTCAGCGCCGGATTTTCTTACCTGTTCTTGTAATCCGATTTAAGCGCATTTGTGCCGTGGGATGGGTTCTGTACAAAAATGCGAACAAATTCGTTCGTGGAAACTCCTGCAACCGGAGCGATTCTAACGCCCGGATGGCAACCCCTCGTTGCACGCGTTTTGCCGCAAGGGCGTCTGCTTCAAATTCTTCTGTAAAACAAATTCCGTGAAAAAACAATCGAGAAACGGAAAATATCAAATGGAAGAGCAGCAACAGTTCAAACAAATTAAAGTTTAGATAAACTCCGGCGACTCCCAACGCCAACGCGCACAACAAAGCGAATCCCAACTGAAACGCACGGCGAAGTGCTCCGTGGTGCATTTCCGCATGAACCTTTTCATGCGCCTTGACAAATGCTCCGGCAGGAATTTCTGGCGAATGCGCTTCGGCGGGGAAAACGTCATTGACTACGGGAACGATCCGAAAAAAAGCGAACCGATCAAGTTTCCCACCCGACATCCGAACTTCCCGAATTTCAACCGCAGTCCGAAGCAAAATTTCAACGGCTAGCGCAGAAAACAACAGCCATTCCGCGACAGTCATCCGTTGTCGCCTTTGAGTTCCTTGAGGAGTGCCGCAGAGCGCCGGACAATTTCTTCGAACCGGTTCTTTTCCCAATTGAGAAACGCCTGGTCAACAGGATGAGCGGCATCGTAATCATCAAAAATTTTCCGTCCGCGGACGAAATCCCTGTCCGTGCCGTGCAAAACGGATTCTGTCCAATTTTTTTCGGATATTCGCATTCGTTTGATTAAATCGGAAAACGAAACAGGGACAGCTACTTCTTTGGAAATCTCTTTGAACAAATCCCCGGGGAACGCTTTCCGGATTTCGTGTTCTTCCATTTGGCAAACAGAACGGTCCTCTTCGGCAACAAGGAATATCCGCATGAGAACATAACGCTCTAGGAAATTCCTGTAAAAAGAATCCGCCAAATGCCGCGAAGATTCTTTGAGGTAATTGCTGCCCAATCCGCCGATGTCTTCATCTGTATAAACTTCCTTTATCCGGGAAACCTGCAAGCGCCGCAAGGCATCTAGAACCAGAATGGCATTTTTTTCGCTCAAAATTTGGGAACATTCCGGTGCGACAAATCCTTTTCCACGGGCCGCATACTTGTAAGCGTTCCGCTCCATGAAATAAGCGTTGTTCCCATAATTCCATCCCGGACGGAGTTCGTTCAAATCCGAAGCGATGCCGTGCAAATTCGGGTCGCGCGGAAGGATCAAACTGAACGGAAACTTCAACCGTTGCGGTGATGTCGTGACCCCCGTAGAAAGAACGGAATACGGGGACTCCGAAAAATTGGCGGGAAATTTAACATTTGTCCCCAACCCGAAAAACATACCCAGTCCCGGCATGATTTCCTGATCGGGCATTCGGCTGGTATGGTTAGAACCAACATTCGCCCCATATCCCAAATTTCCATGACCTGCAGGCCAAAGAGCCGCAATTAACAGGGAATGATGGTGCATTTGTGTCAGCGGACCGACAAAACTATGGGTCACTTCCGCTTCATCGATATTTACACAAGGGCAGATAATAGAAGAATTGACTATCGCCTTGTTTCCGATTTTTGTCCGGCGCATCAGCACGGAATCTTTCACTAGGGCAGCCGAATGGAGCTTTGCCCCTTCTTGCACACAACTGTTTTCAAGAATGACCCCATCATAAATATACGTCGGTTCTTCTAAACTTCCCAAAACGACCGAATTGCGGATTTTGGCAGACCCATCAATCCGAACATAATCTCCAATCCAAGAATTACGGACGATGTTCGTATTGGCGACAATGGCACTTTTCCCTACAACGCCATACGGAACGAGAACTTCTCCGCGCCAATCCTCCATTTGCGAAACAAACGCCTTGTCCGTTTCCGCATCCACTTTTGAAAACAGCTGCATTTGAACGAGTTCCGGCGTAATATCCGGAAAAATACGGACCCGCCGTCCACCCATTTCGTTTCCCACAGAAATTTCAGCGGCGATTTGATAATGCGACTTTCCATTTGCCACCAAAGATCCCACGTTTTGTACAACAGCCCCTTGCGAAATCCAAACATTGGACATCAGGTTCACATGGTGAAGCAAGGAATTCTCGATAACGGAATCGTAAATGGAACAGAAATAAATGCCCGTCGGCGCAGAAACATCTCCCGGCATCAACAACGTCCCGTAAAAAGCGGGCAAGAAAACTTTTCCAAAAAAAGAAGACCCGAAAATGCGATCCGGCGTAAAGAGAACATCAACGGTAATCCGAGACCAGTCTTCGGCGCGGTTTCCGTTCTTTTCGAGAATTTCAATTTCTTGCGGCGTCAGTGGACGCCCTTTGCCAAATCCCCTACCCGAACGGAAGGATTCCGCATAGGGATTCATGGAACTGGCCTTCAATACTTTTTTCAATTTGAACAATCGTTGCACGCGTTAAAAATACTATTTTAAGGTTCAACGCGGATTTTCCATTGGACACGGAGTTATGATTTCAGAATCTTTTTTGGATTACATCAACAAGCAAAAATACGACACCGTCATTTACCCCAACGACTTGTTCGACTTGCGCGTCCAAGAAGAAATGATCCGCGCCGATGAATACAAAAGTTTTTTCGTTTACGCCGAATTTCTATTTGAATCCATCCACAAGGCACTCCCCGCCGATGATGAAAAAAAATTTTGGAAAGCCGTTTTCAAAAGTTTCGCAACACAGGGACGCGGTTCCGATGTCATGGGGTTTCTCGAAAACGACAAAGGAATCGGCATTCTTTTGATTGACTCCGAAATGAACGGTTGGCAACGCTTGGCAGGCCGCATCCGAGAATATTCCAAAGATTCCATCGCCGACATTTCAAAACCACTGAACTCCGTCAAAGCCTTCGTCTATCCTGCCTATATCGCTACGGAGAACACGTGAACGTCCTTGTCCTAGGCTCTGTTTATCCGCGATTTGAAGAAGACAACGAAGTCCCCTGGCTTCGAAAATCCGTCGATACCCTCCGCGATTCTAGCGTAAATGTCGAAATTCTCGCTCCATCTTATCGAGGATTGCATTCCCATTCGATAGACGGCATCTCCGTCCACCGATTTCGTTATGCGCCCAAAAATCTGGAAATTTTAACCCACGACGAAGGCGCTCCTACGAAAATCGCCAAGAATCCTTTTTTGCAATTATTGGCTATCCCTTATTGCATCAGTGGATTTTTCAAATGCATCGCACTCGCCCGCAAAGGAAAATTCGACATCATCCATGCGCATTGGCCCTTTCCCCATGCGTTAATCGCTCTCGGCGCAAGCAAGCTGTTCCATATTCCGCTGGTATTGAATTTTCACGGCGCAGAACTTTTGCTCATTCGCAAAAAAAAATGGATTCGCCCGGTGATGAAATTCATCATCGGACAAGCCTCCGCCATTTTCGTCAACAGCCATTTTACCGCTTCGAAAATTTCCGCCATCAGACCCGTTAAAACGGAATGGAGCCCTTACGGCTCTCCGCTTGCTTCTGGCGAAATTCCGCCGCCCCACCCGAGAATCGGCCGCTACCGGATACTCTTTGTCGGAAGGCACATTGAAAGAAAAGGCATTGAATTTTTAATCCGGGCAGCCGCTTTGCTCGACCCCGAAAAATTCGAAGTCCGCATTGTCGGCAAGGGCAACTTGACGGAATCCCTCAAATCATTGGCGGCAGAAATCGCTCCGCAAAACGTGACTTTCACAGGACCACTTTCACCCGAAGAATTGCGCAAAGAATATCTTGAAAGCAACTGTTTCACGTTGCCCGCCATCGTAGATTCCCGCGGCGATACCGAAGGTTTGGGCGTAGTCTTGATTGAAGCAATGCAATACGGACTCCCCGTCGTTGCTTCCCATGTCGGCGGCATTCCAGACGCAGTCGTTGACGGCGAGTCGGGAATTCTCGTTCCCGAAAAATCCCCAAAGGCCTTGGCGCAAGCCTTTGTCCAATTAGAAAAGGACAGCGATTTGGAAAAACGTCTTTGGGAGGGTGCCAAGAAACGGATTCTCGAATGTTTCGACTGGAAAAAAATCGCTGAAAATCAAATCGAGGTTTATCAGCGGTTAATCGCCGAACACCCCAAAAAAGATCATTGACGGAAATTTCCGCGGACGGTATCGACAAATGCGCGGACACTTTCAACGGGAGTTTCCGGCAAAATGCCGTGTCCCAAGTTCATGATGTGCGGACGCCGTTGAACCGAATTCAAAATTTCAGAAACCGCCAGCGAAACAGCTTCAGGAGACGCAAAAAGTTTCGCAGGGTCCAAATTTCCTTGAAATACCGTATCCGGATATTTGCCCAAAATTTCTGAAAGTTCTACCCGGTGATCGACTCCGACGACATTTACATCTAATGCGGCAAAAAACGGCAACAAGTGCGAAGCGCCATTTGCGTAATGAATGATGGGCGCACTACTCCGGCTGCGGACAATTTCCACAACGCGCTGTGTGAATCTCCCCGCCATCGGGTAATAATCGGCAGAAGAAAGATGCCCAGCCCAAGAATCCATGATGACAAGCGCATTCGCACCCCATTCCGCCTGTTGCGCAAGATATTCGCCGGTCACATTTGCCACGGCAGACAAAAAGCGTTCAAACGTATCCGGGTCATTGTAAAAAAGGGCTTTCGTCCGGTGCAAATCCTTGGACGTTCCCCCTTCGATGGCGTAAGACGCGATCGTCAATGGGCCTCCGACAAATCCCAACAAGGCCTTTTCTGCAGACAACGCGGCTCGGATTTTTTTAATAGCCTTTCCGGTGAAATCCAAATCCTGCTGCAAATTGACTTTTCGCAAACGTTCTATGTCAGAGGCTGCCCGCAACGGATTTCGAACAACAGGTCCTTTCCCCGGCAAAAACGCCAAATCAAATCCCATCGGCGGAAGCGTCACCAAAATATCGCTGAACAAAATGGCCGCATCCAAATCAAAACGCCGAACCGGTTGAAGTGTCGCATCGACGGCAGCATCCACATTCCGTACAAACGAAATGAAATCAGGGAACTTTTCTCGAAGGCTACGATACTCCGGCAAATAACGGCCCGCCTGGCGCATCATCCAAACAGGCTTTTCCTGCGTTTTCCCAAAAGCAGCCCGGACAAAAAGCGAATCCATCAAGAATCCTCCCCGGAATTAACAGCATCCACACACCACCATTCATCTCGAGTCTGTTCACGGACAACACGGAGCCCCGCATCACGGAACCAATCTAGAACAAAATTTTTTTCTGCCGTGAGTTGGCCTGTCAACAGAAAGTGTCCACCCGGAGAAAGCATTCGCTCCACATCTTTTCGCATGGGCCAAAATTCCGATCGGATCATATTGCAAACAATGCAATCAAACTTGGAATCTTCCCGGAAAACATCCAAAAAGCCGAAAACCGCCCGAGAACGAGAGCATCCATTTTGCGCAAAATTTTCGGCAATGCAAGGGAGCGCGAGCAAATCGATTTCCGTTCCAACAGCCAGTTTCGCACCTAATTTATCGGCAATCATTGAAAGAATACCCGTTCCTGTTCCTATATCCAAGAGCGTTTTCCCTTTTAATTCCAGAGACTCCATCATGCCCGCCATCAAAGCAGTCGTTGCATGGTCTCCGGTACCAAAAGCACTTTTCGCTTCCAATACAAGGCAAATCGCTTTTTTATCAGGCGGCGTGAAGTTTACCCACGGAGGCCGCACCCAAATTTTGTCCGAAACATGCACCGGAGTCGCCCGGTCCTTCCACCAACGGTCCCAATCTTTCGCCGGTTCCTCTTCGATGACCAATCGATACTGCGGAAATTGATGGATTATCTTTTCACAATCGGATTTTTCTTTGGCATAAAAGCGGAAGTCCGTGCGTTCCGGTGTCGAAGATTCCAGTTCTTCTAAAGCACCGACTCCGGCATCCATCAAAAAGAAAGCAGTCAATTCATAATCTTCCGGCTTGCAAAACCCGGTTACTTTATACCAAACTTCATTTGTCTGCATGGGATTTCCTCTTCCATGTTTTCTGGATAATCTGACGAGGACTTGCCACAAAAAGGCAGGAGCCTATCATCACCAAGATGATACTCACCATTTTTGTCGGTGGAAACGGTTCCGCAAAGACAAGGGCTCCGGCAAGAATGGGCACAACAGCCCCAATTGCCGCACTGAACGGGATCACAAACAAAGCCCTCCCCCGCGAAAAGGCGACTTGCGTAAAAACAAACGCAGTCAAATAAGCCGCGACAAAAGCCCACACCCGAACATCCGAAATCCAGAACATCATTTCCGTCGCCGAAAGTTCAATTCCCCTCGATGTCGCATCAATGGCAAGACTTTTATAAAGCACATCCGAAAGACCGTAACACACCCCCATCACAACGGAATCGCAAATTTCATTCCGACGGAAAACAATGCGGCAAGTTGTAGCAAAAAAAATCAACACAAGGACGAAAATCCAAAGAGCGGAAATATTTTGCACTCCAGATTTTTCTCCAATTTCCGCCCCGGCAAACAAAAGGCCGCAAAGTACAAAGAGGATTGCCGCGACAACACGCCGATTAATGGGCTCTTTTAAAAAGAGCCATCCGAAAACAGCAGTCAGTACCGGATTCAACGCCGAAATAGGCTTTACCAAGCTCAAATTGTAAAGAGCCATAGCAGCATAATTTCCCACATTCCCCAACCCAGATAGTGTAAGTCCCAACCACCAGCGTTTCGAAGTCAAAAAGCCCGCAATAAAGCGGAAAGGATGATGCAAATCCGCTTTCCTTCCCGATTTGGCGACTCCCGATTTCGAAAGGACGTTTCCAAAAGCAAAACAGACAGCCGCACTCAAAGCAAGAATCAACAACAACATTTAACGCGCCCAAACTTCGGCGTAGACCCAGTAATTTCCGAGGCAACGCTTTACGTAATCTCGAGTTTCCCAATAACTGATTTCTTCTGCGCGCAAATCCCACGGCAAATCTTTACCTGCGGCTTGCCAACGTTTGGCTGGCTTGGGCCCCGCATTATAATTTGCAAGCACATACATCGGATCCTTTTCGTATTCCACCAGTAAATCCTTTAAATAACGGACTCCCAGTCGAATGTTCATATACGGATTGTAAAGAAGATTGGGTTTGTAATCCAAAATACCCTCTTTCTTCGCCAGTTTTTTTGCCGTTGGTGGAATGATCTGCAATAATCCGCGGGCATTCGCCGGGCTTGTTATCAAATAATTGAACGTGGATTCCTGCCGCATGACGCTATACACAAACAAAGGATCGATAGAAGAATCCGCTGCGGCGTAAACCCGTTCCTTAAAAGGCATCGGATAAAGGAATTTCATCACATTTCGGGGAGCATCCGCCAAATATTTCCGCGGGATTTCATTCTGGAATTTTCGGGCGAGCGCATAGCCGGGAATCAATTCGTCAAACGAAAGGAACAGCGTTCCATAGGTGTATTCAAAATCCAGGCGGCCCCGATTTTTCTTGCGGGCAAAATGGAACAGATCCAAAGCCTCTTCGGCAAAACCCAGTTGAAGAAGCCGTTTGACCAATTCATAACGGCCCACACTATGAGACGAATCCGCTTTTCCACCTTGGATGGAACGGATCCAGCGAATTGTTGCGGAATCAGACATATCCCGCGGGGCAAGCCACGGAATTTGTGTGGAGTCCAACAGTTTATTTTCCAAAAGTTTGACGCGGGAGCGATGCGCATAATAGCCAACGGGGAAATCCCGAATACAGTCCAGGTAAGCCGTTTTAGCCGCCGAAGAATCTCCCTTCGACAAATGAATGTCTCCCAAGAACATCCGCGCGCCACTTGAACTCCAAAGGAATCCTTCGTCACGGGCCTTTTGGAAAGCGATTACAGCCGAATCCAATTTTCCCTGTTTGAAATAACAAAGTGCTATCCGAAACTGAATCCATTTGACTTTATTGCTGGATTTAAAATGGGGATCCGACAAAGAATCATAACTGGCAATAGCCTCGGCGAATTGCTGTTTTTGTTCAAGTTCAAATGCGCGGACCCATAAATTATTTGCGTTCTGGAGCGTAAACCGGAATTTTTCTTGGAAAAGGGAATCCACATGCTGAGCTTGCAAAGTAAATCCGTTAGAACGGTAAAGTCGCACCAGAGATTGAAGCCACGCAGCCCGGGCTTCGACGCTGTCTATTAAAAAACGGTACGCAGATATCGCCGCCGAATCCAACTTCAAATTTTTATAAGCAGCCGCTTGATTTTCCCACAGGACAATTCGCGTTTTGAGTGGAATCGTACTCGGCGAAAGCCTCCAATTGATGGAATCTTCCAACGTCTGGAGTTTTTTTGTCGTATCGCGGACAGGCGCTTTTTCTTTGTCCAACGCAAAAACAGAATCTATCAGAGAAACGCATTCTTGATGAAAGCCCTTTGCGCAAAGCCTGTTCGTATAAATGATTTTATCTTCGAGAGTTTCTGAAGCGGCGCGGTCCCGAATCCGACGTAAAGCTTCCCAGGCGGCATCCCCATATTCCGATGGATGCGCCACAACGTAAAGGTAAGCGGATTTTGCCGCCTTGAACCTTTTCGCTTCTTCTAACAGAACTCCTTTGCGGTAACGCAATCTGGGAACGCGATCATCGTCGCCGTGATTTTTGAGAAAAACATCGATGGAATCGGCCTTGGCTTGGGGAGAAATTTTAGAATCGTCAAGGGTCAAATCCAATCGAATGCGGTCGGCAAACTCTTTCCATTCCGCATCTTTGGGAAACTTCGCGTCGCCCTTCGCCAACGTTTTCCGCGCATTCGCAAATTGTTTTTCTTCGTATTGGGAACGCGCTATCCGCGACAAGATGCTTTTGTCCAACGAGGAATCTTTCCCCAGCAACGTGTCATAAGCGGGCAGGGCGTGTGCAAAATCCCCGCGGTAAAAAGCGGCGGCAGCACAGGAAAAAGATTTTTCAAGTCCAGCGGGGAGCGTGTCGCAACTTTTTTGGCTGCGGTCAAACCGAACCACTTTGTTTTGAAATTCATAGCCCGGAATCAATTCATCGGGCATTTTCGCCGAAACAGAATTCCAGGCAAGCGCACAGGCGAAGAGTCCCCAAAAAAACTTAATCATTCTTATCCATCGGATTTTTGACATCATGAGTTGTGATGAAACTCGAAATGCCCAAGTCAATAATCATTTGCAAATATTTTTGGCGTAAATAACGGTTGACGCTCGAAGCCGTATCCATTTTGAGAACAGCCCGCGCCGTCGCTTTCACATCTTCGTAATTAACCGAGCGGATGATTTTTTTGCATTCCATAATGCTCCACGGAGTCATGGAAAGTTCATCTACGCCAAGGCCCACCAAAACAAGGGTCGAAAGAGGGTCTGCACTCATTTCACCGCAAACGCAGACAGGAATTCCTTCACGGTGCGCCGCACGGACCGTTCTGTCAATCATATTCAAAACGGCAGGATGGTGTGGTTCAAAAAGGCTTGCAATCAATTCGTTCGTTCTGTCAACGGCAAGCGTGAACTGAATCAAGTCGTTCGTGCCGATGCTGAAAAAATCCACTTCTTTAGCCAAAGCATCGACCATCATCACGGCGGCAGGGACTTCTATCATGCAGCCGATTTTGACTTCCGGCAAACTGACTCCGTCGTCTAAAAGTTGCGTCCGGCATTCCTGATAAAGCCTCTTGGCTTCCCGCAATTCATCTAGACTGCTTATCATCGGGAACATAATCCGCAAATGCCCATGGCGACTGGCCAAAAGAAGTGCCCGGAGTTGCTCTTTGAAAAGATCCTTGCGCGACAAGCAAACGCGGATGGAACGCCATCCCATGAAAGGATTCGCTTCGTCCGTTGCCGACAAATCCGAAACCAATTTGTCTCCGCCCGCATCCAAAGTACGAATGACAACCGGATAGGGATTCAGCTTTTTCAAAATGTACGAATACGCTTCGTTCTGTTCTTCGCACGTCGGCGTCCCGTTTCGAAAAAAGAGGAACTCGGAACGGTAAAGACCGATTCCCGTTGCACCAAAATCCAAAACGGAATCCGCTTCCATCGGAAGTTCGATGTTTGCGTACAAAGTAATGTACTTGCCGTCGAGAGTCATCGGCTCAAGTTGGCGCATGGTGAAAAGTTCTTGTTTCTGTTTGTTGTAAACAGCCAACTTTTCACGATAACGGTTCAAGTCGTCTTCATTCGGATTGACAACGACCATTCCACCTGTGCCGTCGATGAAAAGAGTATCGCCCTCTTCAATGACCGCCGAAATATTGCGCAAGCCGGAAACCGCCGGCAATTGCATCGCACGCGCCAAAATGGAAATGTGGCTGGTCCGTCCACCGACATCTGTTGCAAAGCCCAACATTTCCTTTTTTTCAATGGACATCAGCATTCCCGGTGTCAGCTCATGCGACACGATCAAGGAAGGAGTTTCCATTTTGAGTTCTTCAGATTTCTGCGACGATTCTTCTAATGCCAAAAGCAAACGGTTACAGAGATCTCGCAAATCCGAGGCGCGCTCCCGCAAAATTTCACTTTTGTTGCTTTCAAATTGGGCTATCAACGCCGAAAGGGAACTGTGCACAGCCCAACGGGCATTATGAGCCTCTTGGCGAATGCTCGAAACAATCGGATTCAAAAGCATCGAATCTTTGAGCATCATCAAATGCGAGTCAAAAATCCGCGCTTCTTCTTCACCTAGGCTTTTTCCCGTCGTGACTCTCAGCGTTTCAATTTCTTTTTCAGCTGTAGCGACCGCTTTGCGAAAATGCTCTTCTTCGGCTTCGAGGGCACTGGCCGGAAGTGCAGACGGATCCAGCGCAAACTTCCGATTTTCAATTTTACGGACAGGACCAAAAGCGTATCCCGGCGAGGCGGCAACCCCTACCAGGACCGTCCGGATTTTTTGGCCCTTAGTCATATTGTTCTTCATGGAAGTTATCGCGGAAAAGCTGTTCCAATTCATCCAGAACTTGAAGTTCGTCTTCGCCATCCGCAGTAAACTTAACCGTAGAACCCGGCGTAATGGCAAGCATCATCACGTTCAAAATACTTTTGGCGTTGACCCGGTTTCCTTCATATTCCAAAGTCACATCACTTTTTGATTTGCCGGTAATGTCCACAATCATGCCCGCCGGACGCGCATGTACTCCCAACTTATTTGTCACGACAATTTCTTTGCTATGCATATCACACCTGTCAACCGTTAAAACAAATCGATGTTCACGTCCAAGCCATCACCGAGAATCGTTTGGAACAGACTGTCGGCAGAATGGAGGGTTTTCACCAACTCATCATGCAACGCCCGATCGTTCAAAAGAATTCCCGCCGTATTGTCTGTTGACTGGAGCTTCGCCGTTATCGCCGTCAAACGGTCCGTAACCGAATCCAATTTGGCAATGACACCGCCGGCGTCTTTCATCAACCCTCCAGCATCGGACAAAAGTTCTCCAATGGGAGCAGAAGCCGTATCCAACAATGCGTTCACCTTGACCGTCGCATCGTTCAAATTCGAAAGGCTGCGCTTCAATTGCGGATCCGTATCGGCAAGCATTCTCGCCAAGCGATCTTCCAGTTTTTCCGCTTTATTCATCATCGTCCGGAACTTGCTGCGGAATTCGGGATTTGCAATCGTTGAATCCATGACCTGGTGCACGGACGACAGTAAAATTTTCGTAGAATCGATAATCTCTCCGGCTAGTCCCAATGCCTCGGCGATACCCGCGTCAAACTGACCATCCAGCGTATCGCCCGGTGCATAATGAGTTTCCGAATCGTTCAGAATGATTCCCACCTGGCGTTCTCCCATGATGCCGATGTTCTGAACGCGAATTTCAGACCCAATGGGAATCCTAACATCATTCCGGATGCGAACGACCACAAGGACGCGATTTCCCGAAAGGTAAATGTTTTCGACTTTCCCAAGTTTAACGCCATTGATTTTGACAGGGTCATCCAAAGTCAACGTGCTCACCTGCGGAAAGCGCAGATAATAAGTGTCGAAGACTTCCCTGGGATCCTTGTCGTTCAAAAAAAACAGACCGAAAACCAACACGATAATGGTCAAAAGGACGACAAGCCCTACAGCGAGATATAAACCGGTATTCTTTTTCATCTCAACAACAATTTAGTTTATTCGCCATCCATGCGGACAACAGAACTTGCCGCCGCATCGCTGTTTAAATGCCTATCCAGCCATTCGAGGAGGAGCGCATCGCGTTCTTTGGGCGAAAGCGCAAAATTCGAGCGCCCCTTTTGCTGCATAAAATGGTCCAGGTAGCACATCAAAACGCCACCTGCGACAGAAACGTTCATCGATTCCGTAATCCCATATTGCGGCAATTTGAATTCCACATCGGCACAGGCCAGCGTATCCGGGTGATTCCCGGAAAATTCACTTCCGAGGTAAAAGGCAGTCGGCTGCGAAAGGTCCAAGTCCAAAACGGAATTTTCCGTATTCGTACTAGCCACGGCAATGCGGTATCCCTTCGCCCGGAGATATTCCATGCAGGATTTACGTTTTTTGTGCAAATAAATATTCATCCATTTGATGGAACCTTTCAAAATGGATTTGTTGATTTTATAAGGATTGACTTCTTCAATGACATGAACATCTTCGAGCCCGAATACTTCGGACGTGCGAATGACCGCCGAAATATTGTGCGGATCAAAGAGGTCTTCGAGCACCATGCAAAAATGCCGGGTGCGATTTTGCACAACCTTGAACAAAAGGTCGCGGCGGTGTTCTGTAATCCGCGAAAGACGCGCTTCAATTTGCGCCTGCATTTCTGGAGAAGAATATGTGTAATCGTGCATAAGATTTCCAATTTGAATTATTTTTCACCAGGATTTTTCTGTTTAAAAATCATGGGCGTTTCTGTAACAAAAACCGGCTTCTGTTTTTGATTTTTTTGAAGTTCTTTTTTCACCGCATCACCCACAGTCCAGTTCAACTCCCCGGCTGCCACACGGCGAAATTCCGAAAGCTCTCCGGCATAACGAGCGCTTTTGAGTACCGAAGACGTGTCAACGGGCAAATGATTTCCGGTGACATAACTTTCTGACGACTCGGAAATATTTTCAATGATTTCTCCGATTTTTGAATTGACGACATCCCTGAAGAATCCCATTTTCATAATGGAATTGAGAACGGCGTTTGCCGGGAAGACGATCGCACTGAACCGATACCGCACTTTATCGCCCTTGGGATACATGTCCAAAATAGCTACAGCGATTCCATGCAAATTCCACCTGAGAATTTTGCAGCGCCCACTTCCGTAAAACACATTGTGAAACCCCTGACCGACGCCAGCACTGTCTTGCAAAACCCAGTAAAAATCACCGTAAAGATTTCCGCCGTTGTCCCCGCTAAAAAGACGCCTGTCGAAAGAATTGTAATGAATGTTGTATTCCGTTTTTTGAAAGACATTCACGAGGACAGTCGTAAACGGAAGATGGTCGAATAAATAACTCATCATATTTCCCGTTACGGGAAGTTCTCCCTCGTTAGTGTAGACAACTCGGAATCGCCCACCCAAATGCCCAAATATTTCGGCGGTAACCGGGCTTTTCAAATCGACACCGCGGCGGGTCAAATCTACAAACGGCGCACAAAACGCATCATCGTAATCAATCTCTTCGTTCGGAGACAATTCCGCGGCAGAGCATCCCGGCAAAACGACATCCAAACATTCCTTTGCCGCAGAGCACGCGTTCTTTCGCAACTCCATACGGTCCGAAGCCGCATGGACTACAGACACGGAAAACAAAAAACAGAAAAGAAGCGATTTCAATGCGAAAATTTTCACTCTCTGAAATCCAAACTATCTAAAGGAATCACAGTAAAGTCGCCCACTTCACGGAGTTTATCCGCCGGACCGACAATGGAAATCGTCAACTTGGCTGGGTCAAAATATTTGGCAATCATCGCCTTCACCTGATTTGCGTCGACAGATTCTATTGCCTTCACATAATCAATGTAATGCGAATCTTTTTTTCCAAGCAATTCGCCTTGTGCAAAAAGCACAGTCGTACTGGACGGTGAATCAAAAAGGCTGGGCAAGCTTTCAATCAGCGTTTTTTTCGCCTGGAGAAGTTCCTCTTCGGTCGGGCCTTCCTTCGCCAATTTTTGAATTTCTTCTTTGACAAGTCCAATGGCAAGCGCAGCGCTTTCCACCTTCGTCTGGAGCCGAATCGTCACAAATCCGCTGTCGCGGTAATCGTTGTCGGCATGACTGTGGATGCTATACGCCAAACCGTTATCCGAACGGACGCGCGCCATCAGCCGCGAAGAAAAACTTCCTCCGCCCAAAATGAAACTCGCAACCGCAGTCGGATAATAATCCGGATCCGGTCTTTTGACAAAAGGCGCCGACATGGAAATATTCGCCTGGGTAATTTCCTTATCGACAAGATAAATGCCCGGTTGATTTTTTTGTCGAAGCGGCGGAACCGTCTTTTGAACTATCGAGTCCAAAGGCCAAGATTCAAAATACTTCGAAAGCACATTCACCATGGAATCTCTTGAAAAATCCCCGGCAATGGCAAAAACGATTCTCCCGCTGCGGAATCGCCCCTGGGAAAGCCGCACCAAATCGTCACGGGTGACTTTGCGGAATTCATCTGCCGTCGCCCGCCATAACCGCGGATTCGGATGATAAACGGCGCGATTTTCCAAAGCCGAAAGAATCGCAGACGGCGTGTCAAAACGGTGTTCATAAGCGTTCGCCGCATTCGCCTTTTGAATTTCCAACGCCTTTTCGTCAAAACCCGGCTGCAGAAAAACCTCTTTCGAAAGGGAAAGCAACTGCGGAAAATCTTTGCTCAAACATTCAACGCTTATTAAACTGGAAAAAGTTCCCACGGATCCAGCAAGGGAAGCCGCAATAAATTCCAAGGAATCGTCTAACACCTGCGGAGAGAGCGCTTTTGAGCCTCCCCTGCGAAACATCGCCGAAAGCAATTCGTGCGCGGCTTCATCTGCCAAGCTGTCGACGACATAATTGTCTTTGAAAAAAACATTGAAGTGAATCAGCGGAAGTGTTTTATCTTCAATGACATATCCCGTGATGCTGTCCGAAATTTTAATACGGGAATCGGCTGGGAAAGGTGCCGTATATTTGAATTCCGGGAAAACGATATCCTTGTAAGATGCCGGAATTTCATTTTCGTGAGCAACCAACTTCACCACTTTTGACGAAGCGGAATCCATCTTAGTCAAAGGTTCTACCGATTCGGATTTGGTATGCGAAGATGTTCCGGAACAGGCGAAAAAGAAGCCCGCCGTCACGAGAAACAAAACGGAAAATTCCATTTTCATTTTAATTTTCTCCCTTCAGCAAAAGTCCCACGGTCGCATTTTTCCGGCATAAAAATTTTCCGGCAGCACGTTGCACCGCATCTGCCGAAACCTTTTCCAATTCCGACGGCCAATTTAACAGCAAACGATAATCGCCGAACATTTCATACCAGGCAAGTTGCGTCGCCACGTTTTCCATATCTTGAAAACTTTCCACCAACGCCATCACCGAACGATTTTTGACTTTTTGAAGTTCTCGCGGTGAAACCGGCTCTTTTTTCAGTTTTTCGAGTTCATCCCAAATCAACGCTTCGACAGTGTCCGGATTTGCCTCCGGGCGCAAAACGACACTCACCGAAAATTCCGAAACATACTTGTTGACGCTGTTTCCCGCACGAACCGATACGGCAAGTTTCTTTTCTTCGACAAGCTTTTTGTAAAGCCTACCCGAACGACCGTTGAGAACGCCTTCGGCTATGTCTAACGCATAAAGGGAACTGTCGCCAATCGCAGGTGTTTTGAAAACAATGTCCAAACGGTTCGGCGCATCGGGGCGGAAAACCTTCAGCCGTTTTTCACCGACCTGCTCCGGATCGCGGACGGTAATCGGCGCAAAAGATTCTCCCGGTGGAATTTTCGCAAAATACTTTTTGACAAGGTCCATTGTTTTGACCGTATCCAAATCCCCTGCGAGAACAAGAATCGCATTTCTCGGTTTGTAATACTTGCGGTAATGCTCCGCCGCCTGTTCCCTCGTTAAATTCATAATGTCCGAAGGCCATCCAATCGTTGGAACGCGATAGGGGAACGCTTCGTAAATCAGCCCATTCAGCGTTTCAAAATATCTGCCGGTGGGTCTGTCGTCATAACGCATCCGGCGTTCTTCCCGGACAACATCCCGTTCCGAATAAAACTCCCGCAAAACGGCATTTTGCATTCTATCCGCTTCGAGATAAAGAAACAATTCGATTCGATTTTTGGGAAGAGTCACAATGTACGCCGTCATCAAATCGGTCGTAAAGGCATTGAGCCCAGTTCCACCGGCCTGCTGATACGCACCCCAAAGTTCTTCTTTCACCATGAATTGCCGTTCCACTTCAACCAGAGAATCGTATTCGGCACGGAACTTTTTCGCCAAAGCGGAATCTCCGGAAAGCGCCGCATTGCGGGAAAGGGCCATCACCGAATCCTCTTTCGCCATCAAAACGGAATCCTTTTCAAAATCCGTCACCCCGACCGTTTTCGTCCCCTTGAAAAGTTCATGTTCCAAAATATGCGCAAGGCCGGAACTCCCCGGAACCTCGTTCACGGAACCCGTCACGTAAAACAAACGGCAACTGACCGTGGGGGCCTGGGAACTCGGATAAAGAAGTACGGTCAAACCGTTATCTAGAACTTCTTTGTGAATGGGAAATTCCAAAGCGAAAGCCGCTATCGGAATCATCAGGGCAATCGCCAACCATTTAAGTCGTACATTCCTACGCATGAAATTTTCCACAATTAAACAAAAAGGACCGAATTCAATTTGGCGCGGTATTCCCACGACAGCGGATTTTTCGCCCCCAGCACATTGAACAGGATGACCATCGCCTTTTTCGCTGCGCCGTCTTTAAACTCCGGATTCGACACCACCAGCTGGAAAAAGACTTCCAATGCCGAACGGTAATCCTTTTTCTCCGCCATCCGGCAAGCTTCGCGAAAACGCAAATCATCTCCTTCGACTGGATTGTTTTTTGCCGCTTCGACAAGAAGTTCCATCAGGTCCAATAGGGATTTTGCGTCCGTATATTCCTGACTATTGGGAGAAATTGCAGACAAAAGCTCCGTCGCCTTTTCAGGGTTCCCGAGTCCGAGTTCACACTTGGCTAGCATGACGCGGAGATGGTCGTCTTCCGGTTTTTGGGCTAATTCCGTTTCAATCGCCGGTTTCACCTCTGCATACTTCCCCGCGGCGACATTTTCTTCCAACGCCATCCGAACCCGTTCTTCTTCCGAAACAAAATGCTTGGAAAGTCGCTTTTTCAAATCTTCTTTCGACATTGATTCTTGAACAGCGTCCTGCACTTCTCCTTTGAAAAGGACTACGGCAAACGGGAGCGCCTGCAAACGGAACATTTGGACAAACGCCATGTTGTCCGGTTCATCTAGGCTGACTTTTCCCAAAGTAAAGTCCAATTCGGACGACAGTGCTTCAAGAGATTCATTGAAACTTCCGCATTCCGGCATTTGGGACGAGGCGAAAGTCAACACCACCGGGCGCGATTCCGCTTCTTGCATCAGTTCAGTCTGAAAATTATCGATTGTAATCGTGAGTACTTTTGCCATATCGCAAAATTTACTATTTTCAAAAAACGATGACTTCCATTTGCCCTTTCTGTCAATCCGAAACGAAAAAAATAGACCTTCCCCGCTTGGATTTGCGCATTTGCCCGCATTGCCTTGCCAGTTTTTTCCCAAGCGACAAGACAATGGCGTTCCGCCAAGAAGTTCAAGACAAAACACGGGAACTGTGGCTTCGCGTTTTAGAAGCTAGAAAGTCCGATTGGGTTGAACCCTCAGAAAAGACTTGCTGCATCGATCACGGTCAAACGCTTTGCGATGGGAAACTTCCGGATTACGGCATTCCCGGCAAAGTGGCGACCTGTTGCAACATGTTCCAACTTCCCGCCTCAACAATGGATCACCTTTTGCGCCAAATGGTAAGCGCCCCCCGCGCCAGATCTTCAAAAACGAAGCACCATTTCGCCTTTATTGTCTTTCTGAGCAAGATAATTGACAAAATCTTCGACACCGGAGATTCAGACGACGAAGCTTTGGAAGCCATCCAATACCATTTGAAGTTCAAAGACGTTCTCGAAAAATCCCCGGAGAATTGATGGCTAAAAAAATCGCAATCTTGAGCATTGCACTTGTTTGCATGTTCATCGTTTACGTCATCATTCCCAAACGGGAATTTTTCATTCCCATATTCCCCCTCCAGCCGGACGAAACACTCCTCGCTTACGACGACCAGGCAGACGGCGGTTCTTCCGTATCCCAAATGAACCTTTCGGACTCCACTCTGGACTTCCGCTGCACTTTGGGCAAAGAGATGTCCCAAGGTGCCTGGTGCGGACTCATCTGGGATTTGGCAGGGAAAAAGGCGGGCCTGCGTTACGAAAACTGGAGTCTCGTGGATTCCATCTTGATAGAAGTCTTTTCCGAAAAAGATGCCGAAATCATCGCCAAAGTCTGGACTTTTGACCCCGACGTAACCAACCGGGATTCTCTCCGCACGTTCCGTCAAATGTTAAAGGAAATTCCCCTGAAAAAAGGCCTCAACCGAGTTTCCATCGCGTTTGACGATTTTTACGTCCCCGATTTTTGGTTTCGCGAAAACGGTGCCGACAAGGATTTGGTACAACGCCACAAGGAGCACGTAGCCCGCTTTGAAATCACGCCGGGATGGAAAACAAAAAGCGGAGTCCAAGATCATTTCCGCTTCACAAAAATTGAAGCCAAGGGTATCGGTTCCGTTGAACTAGCCATTTTCCTGAGCTGTTGCGTCATCATTTTGATCATCGCCCTGGGATTCATCAAAAAGAAAACATGAAACCTTCTTTTCGACTTTTCCTTTCTTACATTCTTTGCCTAATGGCGACCTTTGCGTTTTGGGGAACTTTTCATCAAAAGAAAATCTCCATTTGGCCTTCGGAAAAAGGGATTTCTCCTCCAGAAATTTACACCGACGCTCAAGAAGGCGGATTTTCTACGGCAGAGTTTTTTGCAAGCGACAGCGCCGCGGCAGTGCGCGCCGTTTTAAATTCCGGCATTTATCACCCTCATGCCGGGATCCGTTTTCCCTTGATTTCGGGAACCCGAAAAATGGCCTTGGACGGTGTGAATTTTTCGGACATGGATTCCGTTTCCATTACATTTCGCTCTAACGCCGACGTCGCGCTGATCCTGTTCACAGCCGATCCGAACGTTTCCAAAATTGGTGATCCCCTTTCTTTACGCCCGCTCCGCATGGACATTCCCGCCACAAGGCACTATACAGAACACCGCGTTTCACTTTCCGCCATTGCGACAAATCCCCTCTGGTTCGACCTTCAAGGGATAGAACCGGATTCCGCCTTTTACCTGAATCGCGTCGTCTCTGTCGCATTGGAATCGGGAAAGGGCGCCTTGTTAGGCCTTCCCACCGAAATAGAAATTCAAAAATGGGAATTTTTCGGCGAAAATCGAGTGCTTTTCCGAATTTGCCTTTTTATATTGATTATAACGACAAGCCTTTTTATTTGGGGACAGGTGAAGATCCATGGCAAACAAACTTCAAAACGAACCGGCGACAATCGCAAATAGCGTCACCGCCAACACAAAGCTCAAGATCAAATACGTCTCATTCATTCTCGCATTCGCCTGCGGCATCGGTCTCATCTATTATTTGCGCGGCGTTTTGTTCCCCTTCGTCGGGGCGTTCCTCATCGCTTACATCGTAAACCCTCTCGTCGACGCCATCGAGCACAAGTTCCGCCTTTGGCTGCGAAAGCCGAAATTTCACAAGCTCCCCAAAAGGCTAGCCCGCGTGGCTGCCACAATCATCACGCTTTTTCTGATGGTTTCGGCAATTACCCTCGTGTGCCTCATATTCATTCCGCAAATCAGCGAAGAATTTACCCGATTCGGAGCCCTCATCACCAAATTCATGGCGGACAGCACCTGGATTCAAAGTTTCCTAGCCTTGATTCCCTCGGATTGGCGCTCGGAATTGCAAAGCTTCACAGAAGGCTCCCGCTTTTTAGAATCCCTGCAAGACATCAACTTTTGGCAAACGGCCCAGTCGATGATAGGCAAGCTGCTCCCCGGAGCAGTGGGCGTTTTTTCGGGAACCGTTTCCGTCATTATCACCTTGGTGAGCATCATCTTCATCGCCATGTACACAACATTCCTAATGCTCGACATGCCCAAGATTTCTTACCGCATTCGCATTTTGATCCCTTTAAAAACAAAAGACAAGCCCGATTTACTCCGCAAAACGAATCTGTTGATGAAAGCTTATTTTCGCAGTCAAAGCCTTGTCGCATTGATTGTAGGCATTCTCTATGCACTCGCATTTGGCATCATTGGATTTCCGATGGGCATCGTCTTTGGACTTTTTATCGGCATTTTGAATATGGTCCCCTACCTTCAAATCGCCAGCATGCCCATCGCATTCTTTCTGGGGATCATTTATTCTTTTGACACCGGACTTCCTTTCTGGCAAGTTCTCATCATCATCGCAGCCGTTTATCTGGTAGTGCAAATCGTCGAAGACATGTTCATCATTCCCCGAATTGTCGGCACAGAGATGAATTTGCCGCCCGTTCTGATTCTTCTTTCAATTTCCGTTTGGGGAAAATTGCTCGGATTCATCGGACTCGTTTGCGCCATTCCCTTCACCTGTATCGTCATCGCCATCTTCCAAGAATACTTGGAGCACCGAATCTTTCCGCGAAGGCAAATTCCCACCAAAGAAATTCCACCCGACAATTTGGAAGGCTAGCGCGTGAAAACCCACACAAAATAAGGGTTCAAGCATATTTTTCAATAGAAACCCCTTGCTTTATGCGGGAAAAAAGGTATAATAAGAATATTGAATTTCATTTTCACTTAAGGAGAAAATCCATGAACAAGCAAGAACTTGTCGAATACGTTCAAAAGAACGCGAACATCGAAACGAAAGTGGCCGCGACCGCAGCCGTGAACGCTGTTCTCGCCGGCATCACCGAAGGCATCAAGAAGGGTGGCCCGGTCCAGCTCATCGGCTTTGGCACGTTCAGCGTAAAGGAACGCAAAGCCCGCAAAGGCCGCAATCCGCAAACAGGCGAAGATCTCAAGATCAAGGCGACAAAAGTCGTTTCTTTCAAAGTCGGTTCCGAACTCAAGGCAACCGCCAAGAAAGCCAAGACGGCGAAAAAGTAATTTTCCGTTGTTTTCAAAAGGCTCGCCAAATGGCGAGTCTTTTTTTGTGGGTTTTCTTAGAATTCGCTTCGAATGCAGACGGTGAAAGTTCATTCGGAATGCGGAATTAGTTGTTAGAAGTTAAGAATTAAGAATGCGAACGGACAACTTTCCTTGGTGGGGTTCAAACGGAAAACCTTTTCTGCAAGCGTGATGAATTTTGCACTTGGCAGAACGCAGGCGGCGAGCCTTTTTTTGTGAAATTCGGGCCGTTCGGTTTGAAACGAAAGTTTTTGTCATGCGGATTTTGGGCTTTAAACTGAAAACGAAGAAAAGACGAATGAATTCCAACATCGCCAAATTTCTTTTCCAACAAAGAAATTTCGATTGAAAATGTATATTGAATTCATGCCTTTTTCCCGTCTGTCTTCTGCATTTATTTGCTTCTTTCTTCTTTGCGCCTGCGGCTCAGAATTAGACTTTCGGGGTGCAGAGCATCTTCAGTTTTTCCGGACAACACCGCCAAACATCAAAACGGAATACGAACTTATTTTGGGAAACTTGGAATCTCAAAAATACAAGGACATCCACGGGCCAGTCAAATCCATCCAACAAAAAACTTATTTGCTGACCCACGACGAAACCGGAGAACTTTCCCAACCGCATTTTTCAGGAAGTGTAGAAATTCATTATCACGAAAACGGCTCTATCGCAGATTTCGTCAGTTTCGACAGCACAGGTTCGCTTCACCTTTGGGCTCTGAACATTCACAAGGCAAACCGTCGAGAACTTTACGTGCACAGTTTCGATTCAAACACAGACTTCGTCTTTTTCCTTTCAAACGACAATCGCATCATCGAAGAAAGCGTCAATCCCTTTTACCGTCAAAGCCCCCTCGACAGCTCCTGGAATTCTACCGACGGCCATTTTTCGTGGGAAGAAAACGCAAGCAGGCAAATCACTGCGGCAACGGGAAATTTTCCGAGTGCCAGTTATCGGCACCTCTACACTTACAATCCAAAAGATTCCCTTGTCCGCATAGACGCTTTCGACTTAGACGGAAAAAAACGCGGCTCCTTGGAACGCGAATTCAAAAACGACAAACTTCAATCGGTTAAATTCCGATTCGACGAACGGATTTTCTACCCGAACCTTTTGAATTTCACAGAATCCTATCAATACGATTCTTTGGGACGGCTCTCCCAAATCATCACAAAGCGTTCCAAAGCATCTTCTCCACAAAACGACACCGTCAGCTATTCTTATTTCAAAGCGGGCGATTCAACCATCACCGAAATTTACCGCAACCATTTTCTGGAATCTAAAACCATTTACGACTCCCTCGGAAATGCAACTTTCATCGAAACTCACGGGACATTTATTTACGAAGGCTCCAGTGGAACAGCTGAATCATACGATACGGAACGTCTTGTCCGGCAAATCGAATATTACGGAACCCCTTCCGATTCCAATCGTCAAAAAACAGCGGGCAAAAAAAGCGCCCCAATTTCCCTTTCTGCAAACGCCTTTTTCCGAACCCATTCCGACTCGTCCGCCTTTTATTGCACCCCGTCCTCAAAACAGATTTTGTGCCGCAGTTTGCGCAAAGTTCCGGGGACGCTGTTTTTGAATTACGTCGAAAGCGTCTCTTACCAAAACGCGAGCGAAGTGTTCCTTGAAAAGAACTCCGCCCCCAAAAATTCGCCCTTGTTACTTTTCAATGGGAAATGTGCATTGGCCATTCAAAAAAATTCCGAGTTCAATGCGATTCTTTTCGAAAATTCCTTAGTCAAATTCAAAAGGAATCCCTACGAACAATTCTTCGGCGACACGCTGATTTTTTCAAAGAAAGACTTCCCCTGCGAACTGAATTTTCCAGAACCGGTCAAAGACCTTCCACTTCAATAAGCTTGCGGCTGTTTGTGCTGCCCATCGCCACGCGGACAGCGCTCTTCGGTTTTTTAAAAAACTTGGCGACTGCGGCACAAACGGCTTCGTTCGCCTTGCCTTCAACCGGGGGCGCTTTAACTTCCACTTTGTAAGAGCCGTCCGGAAGCGGAATTACGCCTTCCCGTTTGCTGCGGGCATGCACCTTGACTTGGATTTTCATTACAAGATAACAGGCGAAGTGTTTTCTTGCGGAAGCTCCGGAGTCTGTTCCTTTTCCATCGCGGAAAGAAGATCCGATTGGCTTTTGACCATGGCGCGAATCCGAATGAAATAATTTGTGCGAAGCTGTTTCAGCTGTTCTATCTCGGAACGGAGCGATTCCGCTTCCCGCTTGATGTTTTCCACTTCTTTCTGCGCGCGGGTTTTCGCTTCGGCGACAATCAGTTCACCTTCTTTTTCTGCATTGCGTTTGACTTCGTCCAAAGTCTTTTGCATGGTCACCGCGGCATCTTGTATCGTCTTTTCCACTTGCTTGTAATAGCCCACACGTTCTTCGGCAATTTTCAAGCGTTCCGTCAATTCCGTCCGATTGCGGCCTGCCTCTTCGAAAGCTTTGGCAGCCGTATCCAAAAAAGCCCTGACCTCGTCCGGGTCCAAGCCGCCGAAACGTTTTTTGTGAAATGTCTGATTGCGAATGTCTAACGGAGTAAGTTCCATGAACAACCTCAACTAAGCTTCATTCAATATAATTTATTCGCCAAGTAAGCTTTCCACGTTGTCGAAATAATCGTGTCAATGTCGGAATGTTCCGCTTTCCATCCTAAAAGTTCCGCCGCTTTCGCCGGATTTGCAATGAGTGCGGCAGGATCTCCGGGACGGCGATCCACTATGCGGAAGGGAACTTTTTTTCCAGACACCTTTTCTGCAGCCCGAATGACCTCCAATACGCTCGCACCCGACTGCGTTCCCAAATTGACGGTGAAACTTTCGCCCGACTTTTTCAATTGTTCAAAAGCCATCCGGTGCGCCCGCGCCAAATCGTTCACATGGATGTAGTCGCGAACGCCCGTTCCATCGGATGTTGCGTAATCATTTCCAAAAACGAGAACTTCTTTGCGCATTCCCATCAAAGCTTCCATGACCACCGGAATCAAGTTCGCCGGATTCTTTTCTAACCCGGCAATGCGCCCACGAACGTCATAACCCGCCGCGTTAAAATACCGGAGCGCAGCAAATTTGATTCCGCGGATTTTATCGTACCAGGCGAGAAATTTTTCTATCGCCAATTTGGTGAATCCGTAATAATTTTCGGGATCCGTCGGATGGGATTCGTCAACGGGCATATACCGGGGCGAACCGTAAACCGCCGCCGAACTGGAAAACACAATGAACTTCACCCCATGCGCCGATGCCGCATTCAAAATATTTACAGAACCGTTGATGTTGTTTTCGCTGTATTTTTCCGGACAAATCATCGACTCCCCGGCCGCTTTGAACGCAGCCAAATGTACAAGGCCTTCCGGTTGAAATTTTTCCAAAAACACGTTGATTTCTTCTGAATGCAGAATATCGCCGCGGGTGAATCCGGCTTCCGGAAACAGATTCCGTTCTAATCCCGACGAAAGATTGTCAAAAACTTGAATTTCATGGCCGGCATCCAACAATTCGCGGACCGTGTGAGAGCCGATATAACCGGCACCGCCAAAAACTGCAATTTTCATAAGACCTCTGCCATTTCGCTTCTACCAAATACCTTTCAAAGATATAAAATGAAAAACTCTCCGGGAAATTTCCATAAACAAGAAGCTTCCGTCAAAAAGCACCGTTTCTTTCGCCGTCACCTCAACACGAACCGCCCTCAAAAACGGATCATCCGATTCCGTCTAAAAATTCAAAGCGTTCATAAGCTTCTTCAAGAAGTTTCTCTTTTTCTGCCAAAGCGCCTTGAATTTCTATCAGTTTTTCCGCATTGGTGTAAACTTCTTCTGAACTTAAAGCCGTCTGCAACGATTCTATTTCTTGCTCCAACGTTTCAATTTTTTCGGGCAATGCCTCGTATTCCCGTTCTTCTTTGTAACTGCGTTTTTTCTTTTCCCGATTCCGCTTTTCTGGAACGCCGCGTTTCGAAGCTTCTGCAAGCTGCTGCGATTCTTTGATTCGGCGCTTTTGCGCTTCCGCATAATCGGAATATCCGCCAATGTTTTCGTGGATGTTTCCCACGCCTTCAAATCCGAGAATTTCTGTCGCTACATTGTCCAGAAAATCCCTGTCGTGGCTGACCGTTATCACCGTTCCCTTGTATTCGGCGACGAGATTTGCCAACAAATCAAGAGTTTCCATGTCCAAATCATTTGTCGGTTCATCTAAAACCAGCACGTTCGAGGGATGCGAAAACAGACACGCGAGCAGCAAACGGTTGCGTTCTCCGCCCGAAAGCGCACGGATAGGCCCGCGCGCCCGATCCGCAGTAAAAAGAAAATCCTGCAAATAACTCAGCACGTGCCGTTTTTGGCCATTCAGTACCACGTACTCTTGCCCATCTCCAATGTTTTCCACCAGAGATTTATCTTCGCGGAGCTGTTCCCGCATCTGGTCAAAGTAGGCGATTTGCAAATTGGAACCCAATTTCACCGCGCCGCTTTGCGGAGAAAGTTTCCCCAATAGGATTTTGAGGAGCGTCGTCTTGCCGCATCCATTCGGCCCCACGATTCCCACACGATCTCCGCGCGAAATTTCCGTCGAAAAATCCTGAATCAGCGGTTTTCCTTCGTAGGAATACGAAACGTTTTCTACCCGGACGACAAGCCTTCCGGAGCGTTCCGCTTCTGTAATTTGCATTTTGACATTCCCCGATCGGACTCGGCGCTCGGCGCGTTCTTTCCTCATTTGAATCAATGCGCGGACGCGGCCCTCGTTGCGCGTGCGCCTAGCCTGAATTCCCTTTCGAATCCAGACTTCTTCTTCGGCAAGGCGTTTGTCAAAAAGCTTGTTCGCCGTTTCTTCTTCTGCCAAAGCGGCATCCCGGTGCCGTACAAATTCATCGTATGGAAAATTCCACGAGCGGATACGGCCCCTGTCGAGTTCCAAAATCCGCGTTGCCAATCGACGCACAAAAGCCCGGTCATGGCTGATGAAAAGAACCGTTCCCGAAAACCGCGAAAGAATGCCCTCCATCCAAGCGATGCTGGGAATGTCCAAATGGTTCGTCGGTTCATCGAGCAGCAACAAGTCCGGTTCCATCGCAAGGGCCTTTGCAAACAAAACGCGCCTTTTTTGACCACCGGAAAGCGAATCGTATTCCGCATCCGGCGAAATTCCAGTCTTCCCCAAAATATCCTCGCCAGCGGCATGGCGTTCTTGCCTGTCGCCAATCACAATCTGACGGACCGTTTGGGAAATGCTCGCGGGAATTTCTTGAATCATCCGGGCAACCCGAAGCCCGTTTTTGCAAACGATATCACCCGAATCCGCCGCCATTTCACGCCCTAAAATTTTGAGCAGCGTACTTTTTCCTTCGCCATTGCGGCCCACCAAACAAATGCGCTCACCTTCGCCAATGTCAAAAGAAACGCCGTCAAGAAGGGCGGGAACGCCAAATCGGAGTGTCAAATTTTTAACGGAAATCAAAGCCATAAAAGTTTTTTAAAGATAAAAATTTCCCATCGAAGGTTTGCGCGAATCCCTTTCTGCGCCAAAAAAATTCCTTTTATCGCCCCAATAAACAGCTCTTCCAATTTTTGCCACAACGCCTTCCAGAAATTGTAGTTTCAAAAGAAACACCGAGGAGCCTATGCAAGCGCACAACACATTCGAATTGCCCAGCCTACCCTACGCCGCCGCAGATCTCGCGCCCATTTTAAGCGCGGAAACAATCGAATATCACTACGGCAAGCATTTACAAACCTATGTGAACAATTTAAACGACGCGGTTCAAAACAGTCCCTTTACCGAAAAGTCCCTGGAATACATAGTGAAAAATGCCGACGGCGGCATCTTCAACAACGCCGGACAAATATTGAACCACACCCTCTATTTTCAACAATTCACCGCTCCAAAAAAAGAAAATGCGCCCACGGGAAAAATAGCCGAACGCATCTGCCGGGATTTCGGGTCGTTTTCCCAATTTCAAGAAACCTTTTCTGCAAAAGGAATGGGGCTTTTCGGCTCCGGATGGGTTTGGCTTTCTGCCGATGCTTCGGGAAAGCTCGTGATTACGCAAGAGTCCAACGCCCAAAATCCGCTGACAAAAGGATTTTCGCCGCTTCTCACTTTCGACGTTTGGGAACACGCCTACTACATCGATTACCGCAACCGCCGCGCCGATTACATCCGTGCGCTGTGGAGCGTTGTCAATTGGGACGTCATAAACAGCAGACTTGAAAAAGATTAAATGTCATTCCAGACGATACGGATTTTGATTTTTTTCAGCCGCCATGGAAACGGGCGCATTTTCTGACGATGCAAGCGGATACACATTTCGCCCAGTTTGCACTTCGTCTTCTTCAAATTCGCAGATACCGAAATATTTGTCAAAAAATTCTTTAAGCACCACAAAAATGCGATTTTTCAATTCACTCCGATCCTCACCGTTCGCATTCTTTTTTGCGAAAAAGCTTCTTTTGGGCATCAAATCGGGAAGTCCCCGCCCAATATCGCTCATACTTCCACAACTGAACGCATTTTCCAAAAAAGCCCGAGTTTTTTCTTCGTTCAGCTTGTCTTCTTGAATAATGCGTTTCAAATCAGAATCTCGATTTTCACGGACAAATTCCTGCCAATCATGATTTACATCCGTTTTTGTATTGACCCTTTTCAAAAAGGAATCAATCAATTCCTTTTTGCTGCGGAGTTCCAAAGAGCCCATAACGGCCTTGTCTATTTCTCCAAGGATGATTTTGTCCTTGCAATTTCCCTCATGGTATTTGCGGACCAATTCCAAAATGTAATCAATGTTGATGTCCACCTGTTTAATGAGCTCTATTTCAAACTCCACATCATCCTTGATGCTTTCTTTTTTTAAAACACTTGGCTTGTACTTTTCGTAAAGGGTCAAATATTCACTTTGATAATTTTGCAAATCTCTGGCACAGAATTCATCCCCTTTGAACTCATCAAAACAGTTCAAAATATTTTTTAAGCGGAGCATCATTCCGTAAAGCCGGATGAATTCTTTCTCTTTTTTTTCACCGAGAACTTTTGAAAAACTCCGCAGCGGAAATTTACTTTCAATTTCTTTGACAATCTCCAAATACCCCCTAACATGATGCCCGTTTTCTTCATATCCTTTATAATAATCTTCAAATGTTTTCAACAGGACGATTCCACCCGCATCCTTGTCTCCAAAAAGAGCAATCGCTTCGTCTGTTTCCTTTTGAAGGGAACGGAAACAGACAATATTCCCAAATGTTTTTACGGAATTGAGAATCCGGTTCGTACGGGAATACGCCTGCAAAAGTCCGTGCTGCCGAAGATTCTTATCTACCCACAGCGTATTGAGCGTTGTTGCGTCAAATCCCGTCAAAAACATATTGACGACAATTAACAGATCCACTTGCCGGGTTTTCATTTTTTCCGACAAATCTTTATAATAATTATCGAACGCGCCCCCGCTTCGATCATCCATGCGTTGGGCGACGACATGCGACTTTTTATTTTTCCCACTAAAATTCGTTTTAAATGTTTTGTCGTAATCCAACATTGCCGAAGTCAAAAAATCCCGAGACGGCATATCTAAAGTCGAAATGTCAAATTCTTCTTCGGGCAACACGCCGGAGCTTTCTTCATTGGGAGCAAAACTGAAAATTGTGGCAATGGAGAGATTGAATCCGGGATTTTTCGCCCGGCGCTCTTCAATCTGTTTTTTGAATTCACCGTAATAAAGTTTCGCCGCCGGAATAGATGCTGCAGCAAAAATCGAATTGAATCCATTTTGCCGTTTCCCTGCCAACGTATAAACCTGGTTGCGTTTCGTCTTTTGATCAAAATGATCCAACACATAGGAAACAATTTCGCTGATTCTCCGGGGATCCTGCAAGGCTTCTTCCGTTTCAATAGCAGAGACCTTTTTATCTTTTGTCCCTTTTTTCTCCTTTATCGTATTGATGTAATCGATTCGAAAAGGAAGGACGTTCCCATCATTTATCGCATTGACAATTGTGTAATGATGCAATTTGTCCCCAAACGCCTGTTCCGTTGTCCGCAAATTTGGAGAATTTCCGCTTCCTGAATTTTGAGGGAAAATAGGCGTTCCCGTAAAACCGAACAAATGATAGTTTTTGAATGTTTTGGTAATCCGTTGATGCAATTCGCCAAAATGACTCCGATGGCATTCGTCAAAAATCAACACAACCTGCTTGCCATAAATTTCGTGATTTTTGTTTTGCTTGATAAAACAGCCCAACTTTTGAATCGTCGTCACGATAATTTTGTATTCCTGATATCCGCCCTTTTCATTTTTGTTTTCTAATTGGCGTTTGAGAATCGCCGTAGAAGTATTTCCATTCGCCGCCCCTTTTTGAAATTTGTCGTATTCCCGCATGGTCTGGTAATCTAAATCTTGCCTGTCAACGACAAAAAGGACCTTGTCGACAAAAGGCAAATCTTTGGCAAGAAGCGCCGTTTTAAAACTGGTAAGCGTTTTCCCAGAACCTGTCGTGTGCCAAATATAACCGCCAGCGTCCACACTCCCCATTTTCTTGTAGGTATTCGCAATTTTCAGACGTTCCAAAATACGTTCTGCCGCAGTAATCTGATACGGACGCATCACCATTAGAACTTTCTTTTCCGTAAAAATGCAATACTTGGTGAGAATGTTCAGAATGGTATGCTTGGCAAAGAATGTCGCCGTAAAATCCACCAAATCCCGGATGCTCCTATTATTTCCATCCGCCCAATAACTGGTGAATTCAAAACTGTTGCTGGTCTTTAGGCAACCCTTAAAATGAGAAGCTTCCTTTAAATGCCCATCTCTTGTCGTGTTTGAATAATACTTGGTTTCCGTCCCATTGGAAATCACAAAAATCTGAACATATTCAAAAAGTCCCGTCCCCGCCCAAAAACTGTCGCGCTGATAACGGTTTATCTGGTTGAACGCCTCCTTGATGGAAATTCCCCGGCGTTTCAACTCCACATGGACAAGCGGAAATCCGTTTACCAAAATAGTCACATCATAGCGGTTGTCATAATTTGCCCCCTGCTTTTCGCCAACAACATATTGATTGATGACCTGGAGACTGTTATTGTGAACGTTCTTTTTATCAATCAGCGTGATGTTTTTTGACAGCCCTTTATCATCCTTGAACGTTTTGATGCAATCTTCCTGGATTGTCGCCGTTTTATCTTCAATCCCTTGATTCGCATTCGCCAGTTCCTGTTTGAAAAAACGCTCCCATTCTTCGTCGCTGAACTGGTAGCTGTTCAATTCTTCAATTTTGCGACGCAAATTCGCCACCAAATCCGCATCCGATTTGATGGAAACGTATTCGTATCCCTGCGCACTGAGCTGCTTCACAAATTCCCGTTCTAAATCCGCTTCGCTTTGATAGGCTTTCGATTTGGAATGAATGGGTTTGTATTCGGCAACTACGGTAGATTCACTTGATTGGGCTACGGTGTTGTACATAAAATCACGCTCCATTTACAGAGACAACGGCAATTCCGGTTTCGTTTTAAACATTCTGTAGGACGAAATTTTATTTACCCGCATTCCTCACAGAAACATTTTATAGCGATTTCTCCGATGTGAATATACATAATTTTTGCATTTTACACCGATTTATTTTCACACCCACCCGAAGCCCGCCATCTCTGTGGCATGAATCGCAAAGATTCTTCATCGCCTCAATTTTTGAATGTGATTTTTACAAACTACCAAACAACTTTTACATCGTATTTAAGAATTATTGTGTCACGAGTAATCACTGTAAAATTGTTGTTTTGCGCTTGTGTTATAAGAAGCCTGTCAAATGGATTTTGATGAATAATAGGAAGCGTTTTTAAAGCTTCAAAATCGGCATCTGTCACAGGAAGTTTCTTGAAACTGGAATTTTTAAGAGCTTCTCTTAAGTGAGGAATTGCAACTGGAAAATCGAGTTTTCCAAGGCTTTACTTAATTGCAATCTCCCATAAAGATGTTTAGGAAAAACAGCACTTTTCTTCTGCGGCGATATTGCGCGCTGTCAATGAAAGTTTTTCACTTACCGCCTTTTTCAGCAGAAAAAAACCTCCCTTTGTCCAGTCCAAGTTTGTAATAAATAAAATCAACAAAGTCAGACTCTTCATCTATTGCCGACTGAGGCGGCGCATTGATTTTTTCTAAAACTGCTGTTGGCATTTTATCTTCTCCTTATTATTAAATAAGGCTCAGTTTTGCGAAAAAGTCGTTATGTTGAACATCAGCATCATTTGAACGCAAGCAGTTTGTCGCGGTAATATTCATACTGTTTCTTGCGCTTTTCGATTTCCGCAGGCAAACCGGATGAAATATCGTTGCAAAGGGAGTCGAAGCGGTCGAGGATTTTTACAATGCGGTTTTGCTCGGAAAGTGGCGGGAGAGAAATCAAATATTTCATGACATCTTCTTTTGAGCCTCGCGGCATTTTTGCACCTTTTGCGAACTGCATATCATAATTGAAGAAATCATCAGATGACAATAGATAGAAAAGATAGCAGGAATTTATTTCAGATTTAAAATTCTCAAGGATTCTGATTGCAAGAACATCGCCGTTTGTTCCGCCGTTTCTGTCGGCTTTCCATATTTTTTTCAGATAAGGACGAATATTTCCAATCAGAATATCATTTTTCTGATATTGAATAAAACTTTCTCCGGTCGGCATTTTGTCAGCGAATTCAACGCCTTGCTTGTTCTGTAAAAGATTTTCCACACTTACATAATCAGTTGGCACGACATCTTTTGACTTGATTCTTGTGTCTGCATATTTCGCCACATCGCCCAGCCGCACAACAGCATATCCGAACACATACTGGAACAGTTTAATTATTGCTTGCTTGCTTGCTTGCTTGCTTGCTTGCTTGCTTGCTTGCGCAAGAATCATGCCAACAGGTTCAAAGCTCAAGAGCAAATCGCGGTAATATTCATATTGTTTTTTGCGCGCGTCGATTTCCGCAGGAAGCCCGATTTTTAGGTCGGAGCAGATTGCGTCAAAGTTGTCCAGCACGTCCACAATGCGCTTTTGCACTGGGAGAGGAGGAAGAGGGAACTTTACTTTTTCCAAATCGCTGATATGAAGAGCAACATTTGCTCCACCTTTCATCAAAGGAACCAAAAGTGAATCTTTTTTATAGAAGAGATAATGCCGCAAGAATTTTGCAGAAAGTTGATTTTCATCATTCGGGATAATCGCACAAAGAATATTTCCAAGCGCAAATTTTCCTTCTTGATAAAAAATTCGTGATATTTGCGCAACTCCATGCCCACGAGCCGAAACAAGCGAAAGACAAACCGCCTTGCAGTCAAACTGATACGTATTGCAAGTTCTGCGTTCATCAGTTGTAACAACAAGCGGATATTTGCCGGGAATCGCTTTTTGAATCGGAGTTTTTCCTTTTTCAATTTTGCAAACATCTTTCATCTGAACAAACGGAGTTTCTTTTATTTCTAGAAGTTTCTGCCGTGTCCATTCATATTGCTTTTGGCGCAATGAAAGTTCTTTGTCCAAGCAATTTCCATAAGACGTGAACTTGTCCAGGATGCGCACGATTTCTTCCTGCACGGCGAGCGGCGGCACGGGGATTTGAAGTTCTGCCACAGTTGACTTCGCCAACGCAGGGATTCCGGCTCCATACTGACATTCTTGCAATTTATATTCTTTAGATTTTACGAAATGAAAAACATATCGATTTTGAACTGTCGTTTCTCTTGGTTTTAAGACATAACAATGTGCTCCTGCCCAAAATTTTTTATCAATCCAATTGACATATCCAGCAGACGCTCCGCCTTGAGAAATAGTAATTGCGTTTTCATTTTGATTATATTGCTCGATATATCCAGATGGATTTATTCCGCCATTTATAACAGGATAAGAACCTTCATCAGACATATTTTCTTTATTAAATTGGATGCCTTTTCCAATTTCACACACTTCCCCCAGCGTCTTGTATTCCACTCCGCCTGGGCAATATTCTTTTATCAGTTCATCTAGTTTTGTCATTTGTCGGCCCCGTTGTCGTTTTTAAAAGTTCTTGTATTCCACTTTCGATTTCTTCAATTGTCGGCATGGAAGATTTGAAATTTTCAGGATACAATTTGCCAAGCTCATATTCTGATATTGCAAGAGGTTCTTTAGAGCTTTCAAGAGCAAATTTCGCAAGGACATTATCTTTGTTTTTGCAAATCAAAAGTCCCAAGGTAGGATTGTCATTTTCAGTTTTAAGAATATGATTTACAGCTGTTACATAAGTTCCCAATTGTCCTATGCTAGACGCTTCAAACTGTCCCGTTTTTATTTCTATGACAACATAACAGCGAAGTCTTGTGTTATAGAAAAGCATATCTAGAAACTGTTCTGTATCCCCTACTTGAAGTCTGTATTCACGCCCCATATACGCAAATCCCTTTCCAAGTTCCAAAAGAAATTTTTCTATGTTGGCTATGAGAGCATCTTTCAATTCTTTTTCTTCGTATTTTTCCCTCATCGAAAGGAAGTCAAAAGAATACGGATCTTTTGTCATTTGCTGGGCTAGTTCTCCTTGTACTACTGGCAAAACAGTCAAGAAGTTTGTAACGGCTTTTCCCTCTCTCTCGTACAAATCGGTATCAAGAAAATTAAGCAATATATTGCGCGACCAATGGTTTTCTATCGTTTTTCCGATGTAAAAAACTGCTTTTTTGGAGTCTTGTTTGCATTTGTCCATAATCCTCTGATGATGTCCCCAGGGAACATTTTTCAAAGATTCAATAAGTCCTTTTTTTTCGGATTCTTCAACAAGTTGTTGAAGAATTGGACTGTAAAGAAGATAGAATCTGTGTGCATAGCGTAAATTCACAGGAGAAAAACCTTGAACTCCATCCAGTTCAATTTTTAAGTCTTCACTTAATTTTTCAAAAAAAGAAGTCCCGTAAATATTTGCAAAAGATTTTCTTTCTATATCTTCCCCAAGTTGCCAGTAGTATTCCAAAAGCTCTGCATTAACGGCAACGGAAGCCTTTATCTGCGCTCTTTTATAGCGTTTTTTTAGTTCGTTTACCCAACTTTTATATTCAACGGAATTTATCTTTATTTTTTCTGGTTTGCTCATAATCATTTTGCTCCACACATTTTATTGTAATGTTCTTCATAACCTGTAACTCTAAACAATTCCCTGAAAGCGTCTTTCATATCCGCATAATTAAGTTCTTTAAAATCGTAAATATTTTGTCCCACAGAATGCGACTCCCTATTTATATATCTATAGAGACTCTGATATCTATTGTTGCTTAATTCAGGTTTCTGAAAACAATTGTTCAAATCCGTTTTCTCTACAAAATTAAAAAAATATTCTACGATGTTTCGCATGCAATTTGCAATGAGTGCCACAGACTGAGTTTCGTCTTTGATGATTGCCCAATATGACTGATAATCATTTTGTATTTCCTCATATCTCATTTCCCTTATATAGCTGCCTTCTTCATTTTTTTGAATTCTAAATAATTTTTGTTCTTTTTTTCGCCGCTCATTTTTTGTGTCTGTTAGCTCATAAAAGAAATAAAGACTGTGTGTTAGAACAAACACTTGCTCATAAGGATGAATTGTGTTGCCATTTTTGTCTTTTTTTATCTGACCGCTTGTATCAATAGTAAAAAAGAATTCATTCTTTATTAGCCGCCCGATATTATACACATAAATGTTTGACAGACTAGACATCGGGTCGTCGATGACAATGATTTTCTTTTTGTCGATTTCGGTCGAAGATTTTTTTCCTTTGCAAAGTTCAATGAAATACAGAAAACTGATAATCATTTTTTCACCTTCACTGAGTGAAACGAATACTTTGTCAGAATTTTCTCCCCGCTTTATTTTATAAAAATTTTCATTATCTTTTTCAATTTTGAAATCTGAAATGCCCATATCGAGCAATGCAGCATTTATTCGCTCTACGGCTTCATCAATGTTTACTGTTTGTTTTTGAAATTGTGCGATTAGGTCTTTTTGTTCATTTATATTTTTTTCTGCATTATTGATTTCTGAAAGTTTGACATTTATAGACGCCGTGATTTTTTTTATTTCATCATTATATGAGGTTATATCGGAATCATACTTCCATCGCATTATTTGCCAGAATTGGAATTTTATTGATTCTTTTACTTTGCCTATTTGGTCAATATTAGAATTGTGTTCCTGTATCTCAACATTAATTTTTTGTATGACAGAATTCAGTTCGGCAAGGATAGTGGATGTGTTTTCAAGTTCTATGGCAACACTTGGAGTATTGATTTTATCTTCTATTTTTCTTTTATTGGAATTTATTGCACTAATAAACTTTGAGTATTGCAGATCAAAATCCTTTTCGTATGATTTGAATTTAGGATTGGTTGCGTATACATCCTTATTCGGCAGAGTGCTGATTACTGTGTTATAATCATCTAAAAGTTCTTTTAGATGATTTAAGTCGCTTTCATAAGATTTATCAAAATAACTTCTAATGTTTTCTACTAATTGTGCCGTTATAGTTTTTTGTTGACAGAATGGACAGTTTGCACCCTCTGCTTTGATATTCGGTATATATTTCAAACCTGCTTTTACCCAGTCGGAATTTTTCAGTTCCGTAATCAATGCCGAAACAGTGCTGTTTTTGTTGCCGACAATTTCTTTTGAAAAAATTTCGTTTGTTTCAATGTTTTCTATATTGATATTAAAAGAAATCTCATTAAGTAAGTCGTATTTCTTTGCATTTTCTCCAGAAATAGACTGAATTTTGATTTTCAGACTTTCGACAGATTCTAAAGGTTCTTGTTGTGACTTTTGAATTTTTAAAAGATGATAGAGCAATGCAGTTTTATTACTTTTCAATCCGTCTAAACAATATTCGAGGACACGGTCGCCACCACTGTATTTTGTCTTTATTTTCCAAACTTTGTCGGCAATACCGATCTCTTTATTGGTTTTGTCTGATTCATATTGCGTTTTCTCTTTTTGAGCTAATTGTAAAAGTTCTTCTTCTCTTTCTATAGTTTCTTTTGCTTGTGTGATTTTTTTTTCAACATCTTTATTTTCTTTGGAAAGTGTAAAAATGCCTTTTTGCTGTTCAGATTCATAGAAATTTTCCTGAACAAAATCTGTATTGTAAACAATTATTTCTTGATTGCCGTCAAACCCCTCAATGGAACATTCGCTATATTCTTCTTTTTGCAGATTTCTTAAATACTTTGAGAAAGTGCTCTTGCCACAACCATTAAGTCCATAGATAAGGTTTACATACTTATCGGTTTCTAATGAAGTTGACTGCTTGTAACTTGCAATATTATTCAATATTATCTTCGTTATCATACCCGTTTCTCCTTTGTTGATTTTCCAAGTTTGCTGAAGCAATCATCCTTCAATTTCATCTACAATTCTATCTATCTCTAAACGGAGCGCGTTTTCTTTTGCCACAATTTCCGAAATCTCTTTGTTCAGCTTTTTTATGTCGATTTTTTCGCGGGTGTCCTTTGCTTCCACATAGCTTGACACGGAAAGGTTGTAGTCCTGTTCTGCGACATCATTGTTGCGAACCAACTTCGCAAAATACTTTTTGTCTTTGCGATTTACCCAATCATTTACAATGTTTTCAATGTTTTCCTGAGTCAACTTGTTGGAATTGGTGACTTTTATACATTCCCTACTCGCATCCAAAAAGAGAACCTTCCCATCGACCTTGTTCTTTTTCAACACCATGACACAAGTCGCAATAGACGTTCCAAAAAACAAATTGTCCGGAAGCTGGATAATCGCGTCCACAAAGTTGTTATCCACAAGATACTGCCGGATTTTCTTTTCTGCACCTCCACGATACATGATTCCCGGAAAACAGACGATACAAGCCGTGCCATCCGTAGAAAGCCAATTGAGGGCATGCATGACAAATGCCAAGTCCGCTTTTGATTTGGGCGCAAGAACTCCCGCCGGCGCGTAACGCGGGTCATTTATTAACGTTGCGTCACTGTCACCGTCCCACTTGACGCTGTAAGGCGGGTTAGAAACAATCGCTTCAAACGGCTCATCGTCCCAATGTTTGGGAGAGGTCAGCGTGTCTCCTAAGGCAATGTCAAATTCATTGTAGGCGACATCGTGCAAAAACATGTTGATACGGCAAAGATTATACGTCGTCAAGTTGATTTCCTGCCCATAAAAGCCTTGACGAACGCCATTCGGGCCTAAAATTTTACGCGCTTTCAACAACAACGAGCCCGAACCCGCCGCAGGATCGTAAATCTTGTTGATTTTCTTTTTTCCATAAACGGCAATGCGTACAAGCAATTCGGAAACTTCTTGCGGCGTGAAATATTCCCCACCCGATTTTCCCGCATTACTCGCATACATCCCCATCAAAAATTCATAAGCATCTCCGAACGCATCGATTGTGTTGTCTTGATAATTACCTAACTTCATTTCGGCAACACCGCGCATCAGTTTAACCAACTTATCGCACTTTTGCGCAACCGTTTTTCCCAGCTTGTTGCTGTTTACATCAAAATCATCCAAAAGGCCCGCAATATCCTCTTCAGAAGCCGATCCTTTTGCCGAACCTTCTACAAATTTGAAAATTTTTTCCAAAGTCATGTTGAGATTTTCATCTTTATCCGCCCGTTTCAACACATTGCAAAAAAGTTGACTGGGCAGCATGAAAAAACCTCTTTCATCAACGACCATGCCTTGAATATCTTTTGCGTCTTCATCCGAACAATTTGCGTAATCAAAATCCTTTTCTCCCGCATCCCACTGATTTTCGTTGATGTAATTGACCAAATTTTCAGAAATGTATCGATAAAACAGCATCCCAAGTACATACTGTTTGAAATCCCAACCATCAATCGCTCCGCGAAGATCGTTGGCTATATTCCAAATGACGCGATGAAGCTCCGCCCGTTCTTGCTCTTTCTTATTGTCTATCATTTTGATTCCTTTGATTTTTCTAAAAAATACATAAACTTCCCCAACGATAAATTCAACAAAAAAATTTCCCCATAAAAAAAGAAACGGCCTCACCCACAAAGTGAAGCCGCGGTGAAACATCCAAAAGGATTAAGCTTCGAAAAGCCACGTCGAAAGATAACGTTCACCCGTATCCGGGAGAAGCGCAACAATCGTCTTTCCTTTATTTTCCGGACGTTTCGCAATCGTCAAGGCAGCTTCAAGAGCCGCGCCCGAAGAAATTCCTATCAAAAGGCCCTCTTCTTTTGCAGCACGGCGCGCAATGGTCCCAGCCTTAACGTCATTAGTCAAATAAATTTCATCAATGACCGCCGGATCGTAAACTTTGGGGACAAATCCCGGACCAATGCCCTGGATTTTATGCGGCCCCGCCGGCTGTCCAGAAAGCACCGCCGAAGAATCCGGTTCCACAACAACAATTTTCACATTCTTGTTTTGACTTTTCAGGTACTTGCCAACGCCAGTCACTGTTCCGGCCGTTCCCGCCGCAGAAACGAATACGTCAACTTTGCCCTCGGTGTCTTTCCAAATTTCGGGTCCCGTCGTCCGGAAATGGACATCCGGATTTGCCGGATTTTCAAATTGCTGCGGAATAAAGGAATTCGGCGTTTTTTCGGCAAGCTCGGCGGCTTTTGCAATAGCCCCCTTCATGCCCGATTTGCCGTCGGTCAGCACCAGTTCCGCACCCAATGCGGCAAGGAGTTTCCGGCGTTCCACACTCATCGTCTCCGGCATGGTGAGAATGATGCGGTAACCTTTAACTGCAGCCACATAAGCAAGCCCAATGCCCGTATTTCCACTGGTCGGTTCAATGATAACGGAACCTTTTTTCAGTTTTCCGTCTTTTTCTGCTGCTTCAATCATCGCAAGCGCAACACGGTCTTTGACACTTGAAAGCGGATTGAACGACTCCACTTTGACATAAACTTCGGCATCACCGTCGTTCAACTTGTTAATACGGACTAGGGGAGTGTTTCCGATAAGATCCGTTATTTGATTCACTTTCGCCATGGTGACACCTCCTTGTACTGAGTTCCATGTGAAGACATAAATAATTTAAATCGAAGATTCTGGGTTGGCAAGCCTAATCCCTACTTTTTTAATTGCTTTTGTAAAAATTTACTTCAAACGGTCGAATTTTTTCATTTCTTTATCCAGCAAAATATCGACAAATTTTGCATAAATCAGAGTCGTTTCCAAACTGCGATGTCCCAACAGCTTGCTCGTGACCGGTAGCGGAATTCCAATCGTGATGCATGTCGTTGCGAACGTGTGCCGCGCCATGTGGCAGTGCACATACCGAGAAACGCCCAATTTCCGGACTGCCCTGCGGAGCCTTTTGTTGAACGTCGAATTATCCGGAATCCGAAAGATGCAGCCATTTTCCCTGCGGGGCAACAAAAGCCTTGCCTGGGCAGGAATCGGGATGTAAACAGGATCGCCCGTTTTGTGCATCCGTTTGAGAATTTTCCCATTCACCACTTCACGCCATTCCAGCGTGCGCAAATCACCGAACCGCAGCCCCGTAAAACACGAAAACAGAAACACCCGAACGGTTTCCCCCTCCAATTCGCTCAAAATTCCTTCTTTGTCAAAAAAATTCAAGTAAAGGCTTTTGAGTTCTTTCAAATTCAAAAATCCCCGGGTAGAATAAACTCGTGGTATTTTGATTTTTTCAAACGGATCTTTGGGCAGCCTTCCATCTCTCACAAATTTGTGCGTAAAAATACGCAGAACAGAAAGCGCCTTGTTGATTGTCGCCGGTTTATCTCCACGCTCCACAAGATGTTTTCGGTAATCGCGGATGAATTCCACATTCACCCCTTCCACAGAAAGCCCCGGAGCAAACAGTTCTATTTTTCGCAAATTCCAACGGTATGTGCTGACCGTCAGCGGTGCGAGTTCCTCGGCTTCTTCTTTCAGGTATTCTTTTGCCAAATCGATAAAAAGCATAAAGCCTCCTTGTTGAATATCGACGGCAAAACATTAAAAAGACCCGGACAAACCGCCGGGCCTTTCAAAAGTCAACAAAATTTCATTCGACTCATTTCAGACGAATTTTCGCCGTGTAACGCAAGTTGCCTTGTTTGACAACGAGGAATCCCGTGCCGCGGAATCCCGTGGAAAGCTGGACGCTGTTCATACCGGAATGCGTGCTGACCGTTTCGCTTGCGACAGTCTGCCCCATGGAATTCAAAAGCTTCACCGAAGCCATTCCTGCAACAGGAACGTCAAAACTGGCGTTCACCAATCCCGGAACAACGTTCACATTCAATCCGTTCGCCTTGGCAATGCGGAAAGACTTGACGCTAGTAGTCTGTGAAGAGACAAGCTCCCCGGAAGCAACCCCGCTGAGTTCCGGAACAGCCTTGTTGAAATTCGCCAAGGTATCTCTTCCCGAATTGTCGCACTTTACCAAAGTGATGTCATCGATGAAAATGTTGCCGCTCAATTGCGTTCCATAAAGGTTGATACCAATCGCCATGACTTTCTTCTGGTTTTTAAAACTGATGCCCGCATCGCCAAAGGGAACCGTGTAATGCTTCCATGTTGCCGAAATGTCACTTTCTTCAAAATTGTAATCCGTCCACTCCCAATTTCCACTCATAGCGAATAGGCTGAGCGAAGTCCAACCGTACGCTTCCCCTGCGGCAGGGCCATCCGACTTCACGTTGACTTTGGCGTAAAAATCCACTGCGCAATAGTTGCTCCAATCCTTTCCGCCAACGGCAACAGTCATTGTTCCCGCTTCAGAAGAATCCGACTGTTCGCTCGTATAGGTGATTTTCAAAACGCGATTTTCATCATCGCCTGCCCAGCCCACCAAAGAATCAATGTTGCTGTAAGGCAACGAATCGAGCCCGTAGGCAATCCGCATCGCGTTCAATACATCGTAATCCATGATGCTTCCAACCGTTTCCGATTGACGGCGGATAATCGTATTGTCGTTGACGCCTTCCGCTCCGGTATCCCAAGCGAACGTAACAAATCCGTACTGTTTGGCAAGTTCATTGACGCGCTTGTACCAAGCTGCACGGGATTTCAAGTGCAAACGGAGATTGGCCGAGTCAGAGATGGAATTCATCCGTTTGATCGCCGCATATTCGCCGATTACGACCGGGATTCCCTTAGCGGCGAAATCCGCATTCAACATGGCAAAGACAGAGTCCGTGTAAGCTTCCCCCGCATATTGATTTTCAACCGTCTTTTTCTCCGCCTTACTGTAGTTGGCGTTATGCTCGGCATCCGTCGTAGAATAATTGTCTTTTCCCCAGTAATAGAAGCAATTCCCCCAGTCCGCATCTTCGGTCATCAACGAAAACTGATACGGGTAAAAGTGGAATTCCGCCATCAGGTAACCTTCTCCCGCCGGATCCTTCGGCATATTGCCCTTGAGCAGCGCATGCATCAAAGACTCATCCGTCCGCGGAGATTGCACGACAATCGTACGGGTCGCATTGTTCCCGCCCGTGGCGCGGACTGCGGCTATCATCGTTTCGTGATAACGCTTCAACAACGCCATACGGGCCGCGTCAAAGGCGACCTGTCCAGAAGAGAGCCAGCCGTCGTTCACGCCGGGTTCGTTCGCACTGCCAAACAAAACGTGTTCATCGTAATTTTTGAATTTGTTCGCAATCTGCGTCCAAAAGAGCTTTTGCAACCGGTTGACATTCGCCGTATCTCCGCTGAATTTTCCCGTTTCGCTGACAGACGTTATTCCGGGAATCATCACATTGTCTTCGAGCCAGCCCGTATCCCAATGGCTGTTGACAAACGCATACATGCCGTTATCCACCACATAATCCACGACCGTTTTCACCGAATCCAGCCAGGATTCATGAATCGTCCCCGTCGAAACATCGGCATGCGTATACCAAGCCGTCGGAATCCGCACGGAACTGAATCCTGCAGCCTTCAAAGAATCAACGTAGGCCTTTGTCGGAAGACCATTCCCCCAGCAAGACATATCTTTGCAAGCTTCGCTGATGGGAACTTCCATCGTATTGCCGATGTTGATGCCAAAGCCCATTTTGGAAACCAAATCCGTCGCCTTGGGAAGGGCAAAGGCTCCGCCAGCCGCAAGCGACAACGCCACCAGAGAAATCAAACCTTTCATAAAATCCTCAAAATAAAATGGTTATTTAAAATTTAGGATACACGCTGACTTTTCGGGCGTTTGTAAACTTTTGTTAATTGCAAAGCTTTTTGCAAGCCCAACACAATCAGGCTTGTTTTTTCCATTTTAATGTTTTTCCGGCAAAAAGCGGCACGGCCCCGTCAACCGATTCGGGCACGGTCCACGGCTCTTCAGCGTACACGACTTTCTTTTGCGGACGGGGGATCCGGTAAAAATCCGCCCCGAAACCGCCGATAAAATCCGACAATTTGTCCAACTGTCCCGCTTCTTCAAAAATCTGGATGAGAGCAGGGAGCGCAACAGGCGCAGAATAAACTCCCGCCGCCCCACAGCAGCACTCTTTTTTTTCTTTCGCATGTGGTGCGGAATCCGAACCGAAAAAGAATTTGGGATTTCCGCTAAAAGCCGCCGCGCGGAGCGCTTCGCGGTCTTCCGGACGTTTGGGGAGCGGCTTGCAGAAATGGTGGGGTGAAAGTGCTGCACCGACAATATCGTCCAACGTGTGCAAAAGATGATGCACCGTGATAGTCGCCGCCACGTTCTCCGGCATATTCAAAACGGCGTCGACGGCGGCCTTCGTCGAAAGATGTTCAAAGACAATGCGCAATCTGGGGAATTTTTCCGCCAAAATCCGCACCCGGTCAATAAATATTTTTTCGCGGTCTAGGCAAAAGGCTGCCGGTTCTTCTCCGTGCACGCACAGAACAAGTCCCAGCTTTTCCATTTCTGCCGCCACAGGAAATATCGATTCAAAATCCGACACGCCGTCTTCGCTATTCGTCGTGACTCCGGCAGGATAATATTTCCCTGCCACGGCTCCGGCACGCTGCATTTGCGCCAAATTTTCAGCCGACAAGTGCGCATTCAATTTGAATGTCATCAGCAAGTCAAGCGAAGGCGCCGCCGAATGAATCTGGCGACTGTATTCGACAATCCGCTCCGCATCCGCAATCGGCGGAACCGTATTGGGCATCACCAAAATACGCCCAAATTCCCGGGAAACCGTTTTTGCATAATTTTCTAACAACAATCCTTGGCGCAAGTGCACGTGGAAATCATCGGGAAGCGGTAGCTGTATCGTTTTCATCTCCCGCTGAAAATAGCTTTTATTTTCAAATTTCGGACCGCTGACCTTTTTGGCGAACCCAATTCGTCCATTCATCCCAAAACAACAACTGAAGAAGCTCTGATAATTCAGAATTTACACGTTTTCTTTGCAAAAAAATCTATAATAACGGCATGAAAAACAAATTATTTATTTGGGCATTTTTGATTTTTTCCGCTACCGCTCTGACATTTTCCGCTTGCAGCAGCTCGAGCAGCGATTCGGGCACAGGCGCAGAAACAAGCGACGAATGCGCTGACCACCCAGATTCTCCGAATTGCATCGCAGATGATGAGTCCAATTTAGAAGAACTGTAACGCCCCACAAAATTTTCATCCTACGATTTTTCTGCCCCGCCGGAGCCTGCAACATCAATTCTTGTTGTGCGTTTTAAAGAGTTTGTCTTTAAAATTTTTCCATCGAATTTCACCCCAAAGAAAAGTTCGGCACCGCCCATTCATCGCCAAAATTTGAATTTTTAGAATGAAATTTGCACAACTTTTATATATTATGGATGATTGATTTTAGACCCTCAGACAGGGGGGATGATTCCCCCATAGGAACACCGATGAAAAAGAAAATCCTATTCCAAGATACCTCTTTCCGCGATGGCTTCCAGTCCATTTTCGGAGCACGCGTTTTTACAAAAGACTTCATGCCGGCAGTAGAAGCGGCAGCAGCGGCAGGCATCACCCATTTTGAAGCAGGCGGCGGCGCAAGATTCCAAGCCCTTTACCAGAATTGCGGAGAAGACGCTTTTGACATGATGGACACATTCCGCAAAACGGTCGGTCCCAAGGCGCGCCTGCAAACTCTCGCCCGCGGCATCAACGTCGTCGCGCTCGCCCCCCAGCCTTACGACATGATTGACTTGCACGCCAAAATGTTCAAAAAACACGGCATGACACGCATCCGCAACTTCGACGCGCTGAACGACGTGAACAACCTGATTTATTCGGGTAAATGCATTACGGATGCAGGTCTCGAACACGAAGTCGTCGTCACCATGATGGAACTTCCGCTCGGATGCAAAGGCGCTCACGATCCAGAATTCTACGAAAAAGTGCTCAAAAGCATTTTGGATGCCGGCGTTCCGTTCGCATCGGTCTGCTTCAAGGACGCTTCTGGCACGGCCAATCCGCGGAAAGTGTTCGAAACATTCAAACGCGCCCGCAAACTTCTCGGCGAAAACGTGGAACTCCGCATCCATTCTCACGAAACTTGCGGTACGGGACTCAGCCAATACTTGGCGGCGATCGAAGGTGGTGCAGATGGCATCGACCTCGCCCGCAAGCCGCTTTCCGGCGGAACTTCCCAACCGGACCTCTTCAGCATGTACCACGCCTTGAAAGGCACCGATTTCGCACTAGCCCTCGGCGAAGACGGCATCGTTGACGACAACGCCATTCCCAAACTCATGGAAGCGAACAACGTCGCCGTGGAATGCCTCAAGGACTACAACTTCCCACCGGAATCCCGCCAGATTTCTTCGGACGTGATCTTCTCCCCGATGCCGGGAGGCGCCCTGACCGCCAACACGCTGATGATGCGCGAAACGCACACATTCCATCTGTATCCGCAGGTCATTGCGAACATGTCCGAATGCGTACGCCGCGGAGGATTCGCCTCTTCTGTTACACCGGTCTCCCAGTACTACTTCCAGCAGGCCTATGTGAACACGGTGAACAAGAGCAAAGGACTCGACACCTGGCACAAAATCACCGAAGGCTACGGCAACATGCTCCTCGGTTACTTGGGCAAGACCCCCTGCGAACCGGATCCGGAATTGGTGAAAATCGCCGCCGAACAAATGGGCAAGAAACCGTTTGCCGAAGTCCATCCGGGAGTCAAGTGCGCTGCAGAAATCATCGAACCGGGCATTCCCCAGGCAAAGAAACTCTTGGAAGAGAACAACCTCCCTGTCACAGATGAAAACATTTTCATCACCGGCTGTCTCCAGACGAAGGGCGGAAACAAGGGCATCGACTTCCTCAAGGGCAACCGCCACATCGGCGTCCCCAAAAAAGATCCGAACGCCCCGGCACCGGCTGCAGCCAAACCGGCAGCGGTCAATACAGCAGGCATGAAAGTCCAGGCTACAAACACATACCGCGTTGCCCTGAACGGTCAAAGCTGGGATGTGCAAGTCAGCTCCCTCAAGTAATTCAAAACAACGTTTCAAAAGCCGCCTCTTTGGGGCGGCTTTTTGCTATCCTCAGAAAAGTGCATCTCCGTTCTACCAGAACTTTGTCCCTCTCAACACGAATGCGGACCGTGAAATGAAGCGCGTTGAATTGGGCGGATTTCACACGAGAATATTTTCTGCCGACGTAGTGAATCGTGCACGATTTTTACGTCAAAAGAAAGCCGTTTTCGTAGAATGAAGCGTCTTTTCAAGATGGAGTAAAAGTCATCTTGAAGCGCGGCGACCGTTTTCCACGAACTTGATCCACAATTTAACGAACATATTCCTCCGTATGGACAAAAAATCCAAGGAGAACTTTCTACGCGAATTTCACATGCGTTCCAGAAGTTGTATTTTACAATTATGGACTTTTTTTCGGAAACATCTGACTATCGGGACATTCTCAAATCTTTTTACGACAAGCGCAAAAAGGAAACGCCTTTTTACTCTTACCGAATGATGGGCGAAAAATTGGGGTTAGACGCCAGCTACCTATACCGCATTTTACAGAAAAAGCAGCACTTGCCCGCACACGCAATCGAAAACGTCAAAGAAATGTTGGGAATTTCCGGCAGAGTAGCCGAATATTTCGGTTTGCTTTATTCATCGAACGTATCCAAAGACCCCGAACAAAAAAACGAACTGATGGCAAAAGCCATCGCCCTGCAAGACGTGGAACGCCACAGTCTGCAAAATGCCGAAATCAAATTTTTGGAAAACTGGTGGATTCCCGCCATCCGCGCGTATCTGGAAATCAACGGGGGCGCAGTCAACTATCGAAAAATGGCGGCCAAAATTCGCCCATCCATCACCGAAACACAAGCAAAAGAAGCTGTGGAAATATTGAAAAGTTTGGGGCTGGTAAAAAAGATTTCTTCAGAAAGGCTTTCCCTGACCCAGTCCCATTTAACCGTGGGCGGCAAAGAGAAACGAGATGCTGTCAGACATTTTCAAAAACAGGCTTTGGCGCTGGCCAGCGATGCTTTAGACAACATCCCCGCCAATGAGCGGAACATTTCCACACTCACTCTTTCTGTTGACAAAGCCGGATTCGACGATTTAACCGAAATGGCCAAAGAATTTCGCCGCATGGTGCAAAAAAGAGTCGATTCCGTACAAAAACCGGATCGTGTTTTGCAATTTTCACTCGCATTTTATCCTCTGACACGAACGGAGGAATAATGAACATCCGCATTTGGACATCACTTGTCGCCACCGGATTATTCTTCGCCTGCTCTTCAAACGACACGGCGGGTTCCACCTTCGAAACGGAAAACTCCGTGGCAAAAATCACCGTAACTGGCGCAGAAAACAAGCCCGCCTCCCATTGCAAAATAAAAATTCGCCAACAAACGTTCTGGGCAAATGGGAGCGCCAATTCTGCGGCGGCCCTTGTCGGCGGAAAGGACAGCGTCGAAAGTGACGAAAACGGCAACCTGCATCTGGACACTCTTATCCCGGGCGATTATCTCGTCGAAGCCATTACCGGAACCGGCGAAAGCCTGCGTTTGGGAAGTGCCAAATTTCATCTTCCCGAAAGCATCAAAGCTCCCATCCACATTCCCGTCTACGTGGATTTCCCTACTCATTTCCAAGGAACAGTTCAAACCGAAAAATTCCCCGTTTCCGTCTTTTTACGAGGAACCGATTACACCGCTACAATCGATTCTGCTGGGAATTTTTTCTTTCCGCAAGTCCCCAAAGGCCGTTTTGAATTCATCGCCGTTTATACAGAAAACATCATCGGAAAAGACTCCGTCATACTTTCCTCCGATTTCGAAACATTTACCTTGAACGATACCGCAACCAAAGCGTTTCTTTTTGAAGATTTTGAAAATGGCACGTCCAATTGGTATAGCGCCTCTTCAGAATTCGCCACCGCATCACTTGAAAGTTCCAATGCGGGCGGGAACGGTCTAGCCGCCCATTTCACTTGCCAAAACGATTCGGTGAGCAACTGGGCGTTAATGGGGAGGCCTTTCACCAAAACGATGGACCTGAGCTCCCTGGATTCTGTTTCTTTCTGGGCAAAAGGTTCTGTCAAGAATCACATTTCATTTTCTTTCGACGTTCTTGTCGATAGCACTGCCGACTTCAAAAATGGAAAATCCTGGCAACATTTTGAAATCGATTCCATCTGGACCCGTTACGTCATTACCCCCCAATCCCTTCTCTCGCCAGACAGCATCGGCGGCAACATTGGATGGGAATCCGTTAAAAATCACGTAACAAACATTTCCATCTTTGGCGGAGCCGGGGGCGAATTTTGGATAGACGACATCGTCTTTTACGGAATCACCTTCGAATAACTCGCTACGGATTACTTCATTTTGGTCAGATACGCCGGAGACGAGCCGTTTTTGATAATGCAATTCAAAATACGCGAAATATCCCAATCATCCCGCCGGATTCGACGGCGGAGCAACGCGACAAAAACTTCCATCAGCATCCGGCAATCGTAAACGGCACGGTGCATTTCGGAATTGTCAATATTCAATTTGATCTGCCCCTTGTCGCGGCTAAACATGTGCGCCAAAGAACCCAATTTGTGACTGCTGAGTTCCGGCAAAATGGATTTCGAAACTCGGAGACTGTCGACGATCGGGTTTCCCGGCAACAATTGAGGATGTTTCGTATAGGCTTCGTGCAAAAATCCCGTATCGAAATCCGCATTATGCGCCACCAGAATGGCCGATTGCCCACAAAAAATGGTGAATTTGCGGAGAGCGTCGTTAACCGATGGCGCATCTTCCACCATCGCATTGGTGATGTGGTTCACCTTGGTCGCCGAATCGGGAATCATACGCGAAGGCTTGACAAATGTTTGAAACGCCCCCAGTTCCTTTGGCCGAATAATGCCGTCATCATCATAAACGGTAAACTTCACAGCCCCAATTTCAATAATTTCGTCCGTTTTCTGCACCAAACCGGTCGTTTCCAAGTCAAAAGCGACAAACGTTGAATAAATCAAAATAACATCCCATCTGAAAAGTGAACACCCCAAAAATAGATTAAAGAAAATGTCAATTTTGACAACCGGCGAAATTCCCCGCATATTCCCGGATTTGTACAGACACTTTGGAAAACGGAAGCGGAATCCGGGCAAAGTCCCACGTCGAAAGGCGAATGCTCGCGCCATAACGAATTTCCAACATCCAAATCGGCACCCCGGCCTTTTCCGACAGCCAACGCGTTCCCGGCTTTTCGACAAGGACCGGCCCCCGCGGACCATCCAAAGCCATCGCACAAGGCACTCCCGATTTCAACCACTCGAGCATTCGCCGAATTTCCGTTGATTTCGCCGAACTTGAACCGCGAACTATCCGATACCCCAAGTCCGAAGCGATTTTAGCCAAAAATTCCCCATCGGTGCTGGGAGAAATAAAAGCGGCAAGGCCTTTCCCGCGGAACGCCGCCGTGGCGGCGAACAAATCCCGATGCCACAGCGCAAGAATGCCCGCTCCCCGCCCAAATTCCAAATTTTTTGGGGAAATTCGCAAAGAAAGCAGCCAAAATTCCGCTACCTTGCAAAAAAAACGCCGTTTTAGAGAAAGTTTGCCACTCATCATCTTGGAAAATAAAAAATATTTCCTATTTTTGAGAAAAATGGCGACGTACCCAAGTTGGTAAGGGACGGCTCTGCAAAAGCCCTATTCCTCAGTTCGAGTCTGAGCGTTGCCTCGAAAAGAGACGGATATTCATCCGTCTTTTTTTGTTTTCCGACTGACTAGGCAACGAATATTCCAAGCCGGATTATTCGTGATGCGATTTTTCGGATAAAGTATATATTAATTACATGAAGCAATTTCAATTTGAATACACCAGCATCGGGAAGCTTAAACGCGAACTGGATAAAATCAACCAATGGAGAAAATCCAAGGTTACATCCCGCGTTATTTTCGAATGCTACGCAGAAGACATTGACCGTCTTCAAATTGAAAACGCTTGCGAAGTCTTTGACCAAGAAATGCCGGACGCCCTGTATATGGGCTGCTCCACAAACGGCAGCATCATTGAAGGCGGGCTTTCGCACTCCCCCATCGGAGTGGTCTGCACCGTTTGTGAATACCCCACGACAGAAGCCAAAATTTTGCATTACCCTATTTCAGAAGAATCGGCGGAATCTGTCGTACAAAGCTTAAAACAGGAACTAGCCAAAAATCCATGGGTCAAAGCCATTTCCATGCTGGTCACTATCCGCGGCATGTCAATGACCAAATTTTGCGATGCATTCACCGATGTCGACTCAAATATCAAAATCTTCGGCGGCGGAGCCTTTAACCCCGATTTAAACAACAATGACGCTTGCGTTTTCAGCAAAGTTTGCGGTTATTCTGAAAAAGGTGTCGTATTTTTACTGATGGGCGGCGAAGATTTCAATGTTATGTCCACGTACATCACAGGATGGAAACCCTTGGGACGGGAATTCAAAGTTACCCGAGCCGACGGATGCCTTCTCCGCGAACTCGATGGACGGCCTGCAAACGAAGCGTATTACCGTTATCTGAACATTCCCAACGACGAGCATTTTTTCAACAACACGCTAGAATTTCCATTTTTCTACAAACACCACGGAATCGATATTTTACGGGCTCCCATCGCCAGTAACCCAGACGGCTCTTTGACGATGACTTCGGACATGGAAGAAAACGTCAGCGCCCGAATCGCCTACGGTGATCCCAAAACCATTCTCAACAGTATCCAAGAAGACGGTAAAAAAATCGCCGATTTTCAGCCGGAAGCCATCAAAATGTTTTCTTGTGCGGCAAGGCGTTCGTATTGGGGCGCAGACGAAGTGAGCAAAGAAACGTTTCCCTTCCAAAGCATCGCTCCGACTTCGGGTTTTTACACTTCTGGTGAATTTTTGAAAACTGGTGATTACCTGAACCAGCACAACGTCACTTTGGTCATCGGCGCCATGCGCGAAGGCAAAAAAGACGACAACGTCCACTTCGAGATGCAAAGCGAAATTCTGTCGGGAAAAGTTTCCATGATAAACCGTTTGGCAACTTTCATCGATGCCGCCACAAAAGAATTAGAGGACGCCAAACGGAAATTGTCCCAATCCGCCATTTTGGACAGCCAGACAAATTTGCTGAACCGAACCACCATCCAATCCTGCGTAGAAAAATCTCTGGAAACATTCCAAAAAAGCGGCCAAAAATTCTCCTTGGCGATTATCGACATCGACAATTTCAAACAAACAAACAATTCCATCGGATTCAACAAAGGCGACAGAATCATCCAAAAGCTCTCTGACATGATTCAACAATCCCTGCAAAAACTTTCCCCCGAAGCCACGGCGGGCCGTTGGAGCGGTGAAAAATTCTTGTTGCTACTGCCAAATTCAAACAAAGAGCAAGCATCACGCATTGTCGACGTCATTCGTTCGGCATTCGCCGCTGTGGACTTTTTCGACGCCCATTATCAAACATTAAGCGCAGGTGTAACCGAAATTCTCCCTGAAGATTCTTTCGAATCTCTTTATACCCGCGCAAACAACGCTTTGCACGATGCCCGAAATCAAGGAAGGAACCGCGTCGCAACCCGGTAAATACAAGGTGCATTATGGAAAAAAAATCTAAACTGGATTCCTTGTTTGAAGCATTTTCCATTGTTTGCAACGGAAGATACGTTTACGTTTGCGATATCAAACAAGATATTTCGAAATGGTCCAAATCCGCAGTGGACTTTTTTGGACTCCCCGCCGAATACATGGAAAACGCACAAAAAATCTGGAGCGATTTTTTGCACCCCATGGACCGCGACTATTTTAACGAAAGCATCGATGCCATTTTCAATGGCGAAGAAGAAAGCCATACGTTAGAATACCGGGCCAAGACCCGCAATGGGGATTACGTCGTTTGCGTTTGTCAGGGAGTCGTCGTCAAAGACGAAAACGGCAAACCGGAATATTTTTGCGGAGCCATAAAAAATCACGACAGCGTCAACTACATTGATGAAGTGACAAACCTCCGAAGCCTTTACGGATTCTTAGACGACATCCGAACCGCATTCAGCTCCCAAAAACCGCTATCCATTTTGATGATTGGAGTCGAAGATTTTCAGCGGACAAACGACATTTTCGGTTATATGTTCGGCAACCGCGCCCTGCGAAAATTCGGTTCCCTGCTCCTTGAAGAATTCCGCAGAGACTGCTCTGTTTACCGCATGGACGGCACCAAGTTCGCCGTAACCTCTTCCAAGGTTCCCTTGCCCCGTCTTAAAGAAATTTACACCGAGCTGCAGGAAATTTGCGCAAAGAAATTTTACGTGGGTTCCGACAGGCTCACCCTATCTCTTTGTGCGGGAGCAGTTCTCATAGACCATTTCAACATTGATTCGGATACCGTCTACTCTTGTCTCAAATATGCGATTCACGAATCCAAAGCCAACCACCATGGCGAACTTTACGTTTTCAAAGATGTCATCAACGATGAAAACCGAAACAGCCTGACTAGGCTCAATGTCATCCGTGACAGCATTGTCGACGATTGCATCGGTTTTGAATTGTATTTTCAACCCGTCGTCGATGCCAAAACAGAAGAACTCCGTGGAGCCGAAGCTCTTATCCGCTGGAAGAACAAAGATTACGGCTTGGTTCCGCCGTTTTTATTCGTCCCCATTTTAGAACAAGACAGCCTTTTCCCAGAATTAGGGAGATGGATTTTACGAAAAGCCATGGAATGCGGAAACCGCATCCGCGAAAAGCATCCGAATTTCGTGATGAACGTAAATCTTTCCTATGCGCAACTCGAACGGGCCGATTTTGTCGACACTGTCTTTGGGCTTCTTGACAAAACCGGATTCCCCGCACAAAACCTTTGCCTGGAAATGACGGAACGTTGCCGTCTCCTCGACATGAAACTTCTCAAAGGCATTTTTGAAAAGCTCCGCGCCCGCGGCATCCAATTAGCCGTAGACGATTTCGGGACCGGATTTTCTTCCTTAGATGTTTTGCGCAAATTGCCGGTGGACTGCGTCAAAATAGACCGAGAGTTCGTTTTGAACATCCAATCCAGCAAAGACGACCGGAATACCATTAAATTCATTTCCGATTTGGCGAATTCTTTTGATGCGAAAGTTTGCGTTGAAGGAATCGAATCTCCTGAAATGCGAGACGTTTTGCGGGAATATCCCGTTTCCTCGTTCCAAGGATATCTTTATTCAAAACCCGTTCCCATCGAAGAGTTCTCGCAAAAATACCTGGATTGACCATACAAAAAGAGTCCCGCAAGTCGCGGGACTCTTTTCAAATTTTTCCAATCAATATCTCTTTCCCTTGCGGGCATCAATTGTAATCTGAACGGTTTTTTCGCCTTCAACTTTCACAAGCTTTTCTGCGGAGCGGCCATTGTTGCATTCCGCACGGACCATGTGGTCGCCAGCGTCGAGATTGTGAACCGTCAGCGGAGCACCATCCGTTTTGTCGGCATTGTCTCCGTCTACATAAATCGTGCATTTACCCGGAAGCGTCGTCACTTCGATGTGGCCTTTGGGGATGACCGTTCCAAAATTGAATTCATTCGGCTTGTTCGGCCAAATGTTGACCCGCTGGTTGACCAGTTCATATCCTTGGTCCACGACGATCAAGGTTTGTCTTCCAGAAGATACGTCCCGATTTTCGATGGGGCTCTTTCCCAAAAGTTCTCCTCCCAAATAAACTTCACTGTTGGGCGGATTCGTAATGATAGTCACCTTGGCAGGCTGTCCGCGAGGAGGCGGTTCTTCGGCCATTGCGGCTACAGCACAAAAAGAAATCGTCACTGCGCTAAGGGATAAAAGTCTCTGGAAAAATTTCATGAGTTAAACTCCTTGTTCATCGCCTTTAAGATACAAAGAATTTCGGCCCGGCGGGAAGTTTCTGTGTAAAAAAAGCCCTCATAAATTATACTTTTGTCTTCAAATGAAAGATCTCTATCAAAAATTGCGCACTTTTACCGGAAAAAACTACGGACTCTACAAAAGCCTCGCCGGAAAATCCTGGAACTTTGGCGATTTCGAACTTGAATTTGTCCATGTGCAAGGCGATCCTTACGCCCCGGCATCCAGATTAAAGTTCAAAGCTCCCATTGAAGCGTTGGGCATCCCTGCGGAATGGGGAAATTTTCCCTTAAAGCGCTTGGCTTTGGCCGATTTTTTGCTGAGAAAACTCCGCGCCGAAATCGATTCACACGCCGAAGAAAAATTCCCGGTGAACGTTCTGTCTCCGGGACAAGAAGTTTTGGTCCGCAACGCACTCTGGGTGGGCGGTCCTTCGGAAAACGGAGGAAAGGCTACCGTCGAAGTCATGCTCTCAGTGGAGCTTCCCGGTGAAAAACGCCAAATCGACGTTCCCGCCGCAACCGAGCTTTTGACGTCCACCATTCCGGATTTACTTCTTTCAATTTACCTAAATTCAAAATCCGACTGCGACGCTGCGGCAAAAGCGATCAAAACGTTGGAATTCCGCGAAGAGTTACGTTCCCAAGTGCAACGAGAAGGCCTTGTGGCGTTCGTCCCCAACGGAGCCATTCTCCCTAGGGAATCCGGGACTAGCGATTTGCCAAAACCCGAAGCAGTCCCTTTTGAAGCCCCCCAGGAATTGCTGCGTACTTTTGATATTTTCGGGGAAAAAATTTCGGGTATGGGAATTCCCCGCGGAATCACCATCATCGCCGGCGGCGCTTACCACGGAAAATCCACCCTTCTCAAAGCGTTAGAAGCTTCATCCTTTCCACACGTTCCCGGCGATGGCCGCGAATGGATCGTTGCAGATCCTTCTGCCGTTCGGATTGCTGCAGAACCGGGAAGAATCGTCAAAGGCACGCGCATCGCCCCCTTCGTCAGAGAGCTTCCCTTCGGCGTTTCAACCGAAAAATTCAAGACAAGTTCAGCTTCGGGCTCGACGAGCGAAGCCGCAAATGTTGTCGAAGCCTTGGAATTTGGCGCAAGAACTCTTTTTATTGATGAAGACGCTTCGGCGGTAAATTTTTTAATCCGGGATTCCCGAATGCGATCCCTTGTCGGCGAAAAGGACGAACCGCTGATTCCGTTGGCAGACAGAGCCGAAGAATTGAAAAATTTGGGTGTCAATCTGGTGATTGTCGTTGGTGCCTGCGGTGATTTTTTGCATGTCGCCGATACCGTTCTCGTGATGAAAAATTATAAACCGGTTTGCGCAACGTCCGCCGCCTTGAATATCGCAGCCAAATTTCCGCAGCAAGAAACGCCCTCGTCGCTTCCTCCTTTTGGAAATTTTTCCTGCAGGCCGCTCAGCGAACTTTCAAAAGAATTGCTCCCCGGACTAAAGCCCCGCAGCCAGCATGAGCGCCAAGTCAAAGTGCGCCTCCGCGGAACAGAACTTTCCATCGGATACACCCATGCCGATCTTCGAAATTTGTTTTCGTCGCCCCGGACAGCCCAACTCAGCGGACTTGGACTCTTTTTGCTGAATTTGCTGCAAAATGCCGACGATACCCCCGCAAACGAAGCCATCCACAAACTCAGCGAGCAAATCCGGAATGTCGGATTCCGCCGTTTGCCCCAAGGTTTTTCCAAAGACGCAGAACTTCCTTCTGAACAGGAAATTGCGGCGGCATTGCTTCGAATGACGAATTCCACTCCAGCTTGATTTCAAAAATATTTTTCGTAAAACCGTCTTTCGGTCCGAAAACTATTTTGTAAACCCACAATCAACACAAAGTCATTTACCACTTTACAGCCAAATTGTAACGTGGAATTTTTGAACATACACTTCTATCAAAAGGTGGACCTCACAACCTTAAAACCATTCCTTTTCCATGTCGTCTCTAGAGCCGCAATCCCGAAAACGGTACAAGAACGCACTTCTCCCCTGCAAATTTTCCCATCCACATTGATCAATTTCCTTCTTTGCTTTGCCGCATCCTGGCTAGGAACCGTATGCCCCCCCCTTTTCTGCCCCACGGGCGACCGCTACAATCCAAGAAATTTTCAGGCAAACCTTAATTCGAATCTTCGGCGATACGCTTAGGCACAAAACTAGCCAATGCGTTCCAATCAGCGCAATTTTACATTCTTCTTTCCGCCAAAAGTTTTTTTGGAAGTTTCCCATCAAAGCAGAAGCACGACTTTTGCGTTTTTTTCGCTTTTTTGCATTTTCACGGCTCAATTTACCTATTTTCTAAAAGTAAAAAGGAGACTTTTATGCAAGATTTGCCCTCTAAAGAACAGATTGTCGCAGCCGTTCGAGACGAGCCGATGGTTGGCAGCCAACTCCGCCGGGCATTGGGCATTACAAAGCACAAAAAACTGGAATTCAAACAGCTTTTAGCCGAAATGGTGAGCGAAGGTTCCCTTGCACGCACAAGCAGCAAAGAATACACGCCGGGAACCGGCGAGCCGAAATACGAAAATTCCCCAAAAGACAATCGCCGTCCGGCAGCAACAAGCCGACGAAAGGCTACTTACGATGATGACGAGGGCCGCGTCCACCGAGGCATTCTGGCACCAGACGGAAACGATTGGTGGCAAGTGACGGATTCCGCCACAGGAAAAATTTATCCCATGGCGCATCGCAGCAAAGCGCCCGGAAAAGAAGGCGACGCCATCGCATTTACCCTGTATCCGCACCCAAAACTCAAGCACTCCATGCTAGCCAAAATCGACCGTTCCGCCATGGAAGGCGAACTTTCGTGGAGCAAAGTCAAAGCGCAATTCGTCAAAGACGCTTCGTTGCCTTCGAATTTTTCCGAATCCATCATGGAATTCGTAAACAAGCAAAAAGAGCCTTCCGAAAAAGATTTGAAAGACGGACGCATTGATTTGCGAAACACCTACATTCTTTGCATCGACCCCGATGGAGCCATGGACCACGACGACGCCATCTCTGTCGAAAAACGGCCCGATGGCGGATTCCGCCTCGGTGTGCACATCGCCGACGTGAGCCATTACGTTCCCGAAGGTTCGGAACTCGATGACGAAGCCTTGACTCGGAGCTTTACCCAATATCTGCCCTGGACTGCTGTCCCCATGCTCCCCGACCGCCTTTCTAGCGATTTGTGCTCTTTGCACCAAGGCGTTGACAGACTCGCTTTCAGTTGCCTCATGGAGCTCGATAAGCAAGCCCACGTAGAATCCTTTGAATTCAAAAAAAGTCTGGTGAACATCACGGCGGGAATCACTTATGGCGAAGCGGTAAAACGCCTTGAAGCCGGAGACGCGCACGTCAAAGCATTGCAGGAAGTCGCCGACCTTTTGCGGGAAAACCGCCGAAAAACGGGAATCCTAGAACTGGGAAGTACGGAATTCGGCTGTAAATTTGACGACAACGGAGAACCGGAAAAAATCGTGCCCCGCGAAGGAAACGAATCCGACCATTGGATTGAAGAGTGCATGCTCATTGCCAATCAATGCTGCGCCAAAGAACTTGAACGCCGCCACCTGCAAGGCATTTTCCGCATCCACGAAGCTCCCGATACCAAAGATATCATGGAACTTTATTACCAAATGCCCGATTTGTTCAAAGACAGCCCCATTTCACTGCGGGAGCTGGGAAAACCGCGGCGAGGCGATACGAACTTGAATCCGGAAATTTTCAAGCTGTATCAACACCTGATTCAACGGGCAAATGGCGAAGAAGAAATCATCATGCGGATTTTGCGCAGTATGCAAAAGGCGCATTATGACAGTAATTGCTTTGGGCATTTTGCCTTGAATTGGCAAGATTACGCCCACTTCACCAGCCCAATCCGCCGTTACGCGGATCTTTGGTGCCACCGGGAACTTTCCCGTCAAACGCCAAAAGAAACCGACGCAAAACGCGCCTGGGACGTTGTCGCAGTCTGTTCTGAAATTTCCGCAAACGAAGTCAAAAATCAAAAGACCGAACGGATGTCCCTCAAGGTTTGCGCCACATGGCTTTTGCATAAGCACTTGGGCGAAGATTTTGACGCAACCGTAACCGGCATTCAAGAATGGGGCATTTACGTTGGCGTGAACGATCCCCAAGCCGAAGGCCTCGTCCGTTTCCGCGATATTGCCGGTTCCGACTTTTACATTTTCAATCCGGACAAAGGTGTCGTTTACGGGAAACGCAGCGGAAAGACATTTGCCCGCGGAGACAAAGTCCGAGTGCGGCTGCTCAGAGCCAATCCCGTCCGCGGAGAAGCCGACTTCGCTATTCTGGCAAAAATCGGCGACGGCAAGGTTTCGAAAATGGCCAAAAAAGACAGGGCCGAAGCGGCAGAAGAACTGGGCCTCGTTTCGCAGCCCGATGAACGGGATTTGGAAAATCTCCGTCCGCGTGAAAGGCGCAAAATCAGAGAAGCAAGCGGACACGATCGCAAAGCGGACAAACGCCAAATGGAACGTCCCAGGCGCAATGCGCGAAAGCTCCGCGACAACGACTTTGAAGACCGGAAAAATCCGCGTAAATCCAAAACCTTTTCACGCAAAAAGAACTCTTCTTTCGGAAATTCCCGCCGCGATTCCGGGAAAATCCATTCGAAAAAACGATGACTGAAAAAGCCCCTCTTCGCAAAGTCCTGTACGCATCCTATCAAACAGAAAGCGCCTTGCCCGGTTACATCCGCTACGCGTTAGAGGGACTTTGCCAAACAGGATTTTCCGTTGTCTATTTGACAAATGAACGCGATCTTGACGATGCATCCCACGCATTTTTAAAATCGCATCAGATTGAACTGTTCTTTACAGAAAATCACGGCTACGATTTTGGCATGTGGAAACGTTATATCCAATACACAGCCAAATTCCGGCGCGAAACTTGGGAAAGGCTTGTTTTGATAAACGATTCCATCGTTTATTTTCAAAACCGTTTTGTCAATATGTTCCATGCGGCAGAGGATTCCTCTGCAGACGTCATTTCGCTGACACAAAACGACGAAATCGCTCCCCATCTGCAATCGTTCTTTCTTTTTTTCAAAAAAGAATCCATCGGGCCTTTCTGCGAATTTTTATTGAAAGAACCCGAAAGTAACGATTTTTACGATACGGTAAACCGATTCGAAGTGGGAACCAGCGTTTTTTTGCGGAATCAAGGTTTTTCACTTTCATCCCTGATTCACACAGAACGCCCGGTTCTCTTCTCTTATCCGGAACTCATCCGGGAAAAGAATGGTTTTGTCAAGCGAAAGCTTTTAGAACGGCGCTGGACACGCCCCGAAGCCCTGCATTTTTTGCGCCACGGGGCACAAGTTCCTTTGCTGCTAAACTATGCGGAATTCATTAAAAATCACGGTTCCCCAGACAGCGACTTCAATCTCAGCTGGCTTTCAGAACCGAAGAAGAATTTGTTTCAGAAATCATGGGATTCTTTCCGGTTCGCCTGTTACCGCTTATATTGGAAATTTTTTCAAAAAGGGAAGGGACTTCGTTAAGCGCAAAACTTTATTTGCCGATGCAAAATCCGCTGAATATCGTTTGAAGCACATCTTCGCTAGAAATTTCCCCGACAATGGAAGAAAGCGCATTCAAAACGCCCCGCATTTCAAAAGCGATCAACTCGACAGCCGGGTTTTCTTCTAAAAGCGTTTGAACCCGTTCAAGGCCCGCATCCGCATCCCGCAAGGCAGCGCATTCGCGTTCGCTCGTAATCCAGTATTCGTCGCCCGCTTCGCCCTGCGGAAACAACTCGCCGTCCAATTTGCCGATTAACTCCGAAAGACCCGTGTTGTTTTTGGAAGAAACGGCAAAAGCGCCTTCGGGCGCATTCCATCCGTCCACCAAATCCATCTTTGAATAAACGACCCAATGCGCATTCGCTTTCGCATTTTCCATTTGACGGTTCAATTCTTTAGAATTTCGCTGAGTAGCATCCGCCAAAAAAACGGCCAAGTCCGCAGATTCTATTACTGCAGCACTTTTTTCCATCGATTGTCTGTCTAAATCGCTTTGGGCTTTTTCTGCAATACCGGCGGTATCGATAAGAGTCACTTCGCCAGAGGGGAGCGGCAAAGAGACTTCGATAAAATCCCGAGTGGTACCGGGAACATCGCTGACTAGCACGCGGTTTTCTCGCAGCAAGGCGTTCAACAAACTGGACTTTCCCGCATTGGGCGCACCGTACAAAACCACTTTCGGCTTTCTGTTCAGCACCCCGGAATTTTTAAAATGCGCAATCAGGTTTTGAACGCGGCGGCGAATTTCCGCCGTTGCGCCCTTCCAACTCAACACGTCCGGATCCGCTTCTTCTTCTACAAAGTCCACATCCAGTTCTATCCGCGCAAATAAATTTTTCAATTGCTGCGACAGTTCCCGAATTTCCGTTGAAAACTTTCCGGACAGTAATTTATGCGCATTGTCAAGCGCCGAAACAGTCTGACTGTGAATCACATCGGCCACGGATTCCGCTTGGACCAAATCCATTTTGCCGTTCAAGAACGCTCTCTTGGTAAATTCTCCCGGATAAGCAATCCGCACATTTTCCATTGCGCAAAGCGCTTCCAACAATTGCCGCACAATCAACGGGTTCCCATGCGGAAACACTTCGAGTGAATCTTCTCCCGTATAAGACTGCGGGCCCGCATAAAAAATGAAAATCGCCGAGTCAATGTTTTTTTGCGTTTCCGGATGGCAAACGTTCACCAAGGTCGCCATCCTGGGAACAGGATTTTCCGTGTGAAACATTTGGCGCAAAATACGGCGAACTTCCGGGCCGCTGACACGGATAATCGCCAAGGCAGAAGTACCTTGCGGAGTCGCTGGAGCTGTTATCGTCGGTTCCACGGCGAAAATATAGCATTTAAGAGAACTGGCTTTCAAGTGGAGCTGTAGACTTGGCTTTACAAATCGCAGCCTTCACGATTTCCGCCAATTTGAATTGAGCACTTTCATTTCGGCGGTAATCGCACATAACGGATTTTACATCCAACTGAATTCCTACAATCTGATGATAAGACCTTGAACCATCCGTCCAATCGGCGACCGCGGTTCCTAAAAAATTCATTTGGTATGGAGTCGCATTTGCGTCAATTTTTTTGTAATCATACGGCAGCAGAAACACATTGAAAATTTTATTACCCGCGGTAAATTTCTTTTGTTCCACAAATTCCGCATACACGATTTGCTTGCTGATGGAACTCGACGAGGGAAGACGATTCTTCGTATAGAATTTTGCGTCAATTACAAAGATTTCATCACCGCAACGCATGATGGTGTCGGGACGCATGGCAAACTTCTGATCATCTGCATTTTTTACTCCGCCCGCAATACGCCATTCGCAGTGAGGATTGAAATTTTCTTTGTTTTCATTCTTGCAGATATTTCCGAAAATGCGGTCCAACAATTTTTCCCAAATCGGAGCAAAACTAGACACGCCATAACAATACTCGCAAAGAGTTCCGTCAACCGCGTTTCCTTGCAAGTATTCCAAAATCACTTGCAGGGAATGAAAAAGACGTAGCTTTCGATCGTTGAACGTTTTGGAACATTTCTCATTGAGCACCGCAGAAAAAAGCTCATAATCAAAATCAAGGGAGGATTCGACATCCACTTCGACACCGTAAAACGGCCCAATCAGCTTTTGTGCCTGTGCCACGCAAAATTCATGAATCCAAGTGACCAGCTGATTTTCTCTTTGTGAATTGCTGCTTGAAATCATGTTCAAATAAACGATTCCCAAGCCGTTCTCATTTTCAAAAACTTGCGGACGAAAATTCTTTATCGTTCGACTCCAATTGACTTTGCCGCAAACGCCCGGTTTGTAAATCTTTTCGGATTCCTTGACCAAGCCAAATTTTAAGTAATCATCCAATACGTACAAAAATTCTTGAAACGGAAAATCCAGCTTGGCTTCAAATTCAAATGCCAAAGCGTAATTGGAATTTTCCACATCGCTGAGCAAATTCTGGTCAGAAAGAACGCGCACCAAAGAGGAAAACGCTTGGCGCAGTTCCTCATCCGAAGCGGTTTCCAAATTTTCAAAACATCCGTAAGGAAAAAAGATTTGCGGCTTTCCTCCGGAAAATTTGACACCTACGAATTGTTCGTTTGCATCCGGCGAATCATCTTGCGAAATGCAAAAATTTTTGAATCCGCTATGGCTCATTTGAACTTTCCGGGAAATCCAGGCTTTTGAAAACCGCTCTAAAACCGTCTTTTTCAAAATTTTCCATCAAGGATTCGACTGACTTACAATTCTCTTGGAAAACCTCTTTTCTCTTGTACTTGAAGACGTCGTCCCAAAGATATTCCAAAACCTTCTCGCCAAAAAGCTTCTTCGAAATTTCGCGATAGGTTCCGCCTTCCCCAGATTTTTCTTCGCCTACGATGAAGTAGGCGCCAAGGCGTTTGTCTTCGAAGCTGGTCATAGACGAATGTCTTTCAAGAATCAGTTCGTTGATGCGTTCCCAGAAAACTCCCCAAGTGACATACGTCCCTTCAATTTTTGTTTCGCGCTGCGCCCTGTGAGATTCTCCTTCCAGTGAATTTTTGACGAGTTCAAAATCAAAGCGACGCTTAAAGGCGTTGTCCAAAGTAAACACGTTCTGGTCGCTGGTATTCATGGTCGCATAAATGGAAAAATTGGGAGGAATACGGATGGCGGTATTTTCCGTGAATTTGATAATCGGCTTGTCCTCTTCTTTTTCATATAATGTGTTGGAAATTTCCTTTCGGATAATTCCATTCACATCCACATCGTCCACAAAGTATTTGCTCCAGCCCATTGTATATGTATTGCCGCCTACGGAATCGGACTCGCCCTTTTTGTGACGGTCCAGAAGTTGGAAGATTTTTCCAAAGATAGAGGCGGCATTTCCGCGGTTGATTTCTTCAATAATCAAAAAATAAGGCTTTGCGGGGTTGGCGTAGGCACGCGCCAGAATGCGTGAGAATGGCCCTGCGACAAAATCATAGTTTACACCTTCTCCGGGCTTTACAACCGGCATTACCTGCCCTACAAAATCCGCATTGGTGTATTCCGGATGGAATACCACACGCGCCACCTGGATTTCCTCGTCAGTGATTTCGCCTTTCTGTTTTGCGGCTTCAAGCAAGTCCGTAATTTTTTTGGATTTTCCGCATCCGGGAACACCGTAGTAAATGATTTGGGTGGGTTTCAACTCTCTAACTTCCGACTTTTTTAATCCTACACTAATCTCATTTTCTTTAACAGCCGACTTTTCAGAAAAGCTTAATTCCTTAGATGTCAGCTCAGCTTTCTCAGCAACCAACTTCTCTTTTGTCAAAAAAGAATCATCTTGAGGAATTAGCGCATTAGCAACATCTTTCGTATAACGCTTCATTAAGAATGATACAACATCCTCTTTTGAGAGGAATTCAGATTCGATATTTTCATTTCTAATGAGCCAAATCACCAAAGCGTATTTAAACTCTTCGTTCGCCAAATACTTTCTTTTAAAGGCTGTCAGCCCAGCTTCAGCCATTCCAAATTTTCCCTCTGAAGCTTCTAAAATAATATTGTCCTTGTCTCTTGATGGATATCCATAAGTAACTTTAGGATTTTTTCTAGAGTCGTCAACGAAACCTGCCGAATAAAAATTGGATCCAACCTTGTAATCCTTATCTTGTTTGAAGTCGTTATAAAAATTGCAGGTGTATTCGTTTTCATTTATAGAAACGACTTCTCCGACATATTCAACAAAAGCCCTTTTGTCATCAAGATTTGTACTATCTACCATGGACTTCTTGTTTCTCTGTTCGAAGGCCGATGTTGCAAGAAAGTATCTCATACCGCTAAAGAACTGAGTACATCCTTGCTTGTCCAATTCATCGGAATCGTTTGAATACAACAAATGAATCTGCTTAAACACCTTGATTAGATTTTCTTTAGAAACAAACATTTTACGCCTCCCGCAGCAAATCTGTCAACGTTTTCGCTACAACCCACGCCATGACGGGAGGAACCGCATTTCCGATTACTTTATATTTTGATTGAAGCGGGATGGAACTAAAATCGAAATTATCCGGAAAAGACTGTATTCGCGCAATTTCACGTACTGAAAATCGGCGATGCTCAAATGGATGCGTAATTCCACAGTTTTCAGGTTGAGAAGAAGCCGTTATAGTGCCGTTGATTTCCCCTAAAGCAAATCTTCTAAAAAATTTTGGCGAGTGATATTTCTGAGGATTATCAAAGATTTTTTTAAATCGAGGCGTTAATTGGCTAGGAGGAATATTTTTCCATGAGCGACCTTCTTTCAAACGAGCAGGAATCGCACTATAAGAAAAATCCTTGTTGAAGAAATTTAAATCATCGTCACACGACCCGATTTGTTCTATCATCTTTTGTGTAGCTGCGGTATATTCCCAAACCTCATCTTTGGGAACATTTTGCAAGATGCTGCCCAACACCAATTTTTCTTGTTTACCATAATCTTTAGAAGGAATATTGTACTGAGCAATTGTTTTCTCAAGATCTGCAAATAGAAATTCTTTATTCAGCTTCTTATCGATACCAATGATTAATACACGAAAACGATTTTGCGGAACACCATAGTTAGAAGAACACACTAATTGCATGGAAACTTTATAGCCTAACAATTCCATTCTCTTTCTGATTTCTTCAGGGACTGTCGTTTTTCCATCGGGCATTTTTGACGATAATATTCCTCGAACGTTTTCGAATAAAAACGCCTTGGGCTTATGTCCCTTTTCCGATTTTTCTTTTATAACCCGTTCACAAACTTCAAAAAGAGTTCCTCGTCCATTGTCATCATTCACTCCTTTTCTATTACCCGCATTTGAAAATGGTTGGCAAGGAAATCCTGCTAGCATAATGTCAAAATCAGGCATTTCGTCTGTTGTAATTTCACGAACATCCTTGCAAATCGATTTTACCCCGTCCTTTGTCAACAACTTGTTGCTATTGTAACAGGTTGCAGCGTCAATATCAAAATCATTAGCAAATACAATTTTTGTATTCAGCTTGCAAAACCTTTTGTGAAGAAAGGTAAAGCCCCCTGAAAAACCAAGATCTAGACCACCACAACCAGAAAATAGGGAAAGAACTCTCAGGGGGGGATCATTGCTTTTTGACATTTCTCGTTCCTCGAGTTGAAGGTGAACAAGTTCACCCTCAATCGGGAGCAAGAAACCGCGATATCAAAACAAGTTTGGAAAACGTTCGAAAGCGCCTGTAAATACACGCGCAAATTCCCGGGAACCGAATGAATACGGCAAACCCAAGTTGGCGACCTATGCGTTCACAGGTCGACGAACGTTTGTCTTATTCTATGGTTTTGAAAATTGTCGAAGTTTTCAGCTGTCGAACAAGAGCAAACTCAACAAGAGCCGTTCTTGCGACAATTCTTCCACACGAATTCAATGAAAAGAGGCGTGAGGTTGAATGCATCTACCCAACTGAAGGCCTTCGACTGCCTAAACCAAGCAAACACAAACAACCCACGCCCCATAAAGGGTCGTTTGCATATAGGCAATTAAAAATGCATACAGCAACGATGCCACCGGAGAAAACCGGCAGCTAGCGTGAGCGTTTGCCTTGCACCGGGTTTTTGAAAAGTGTCGAAGTTTTCAGTTCGGAACAAGAGCAAAACTCTTTATGTACGTAGAGAATATAGATATTTTGAAACGCCCTTCAAAACAAAGGAGATAACAATTTTTCTCAATTCTGAGGACACGCTGAGGCGTCGGACAAGAAACCCTTCCTGCCGAAGGGTCTCCCGAAACTGACAAATTCCACTGAATTCGACAGCGTAAAAATCTATCACGACCTGATAGCCGAAGATATGGACTCCCATTACGGTCCAAACATCACCGGGATGGTTGTCGGGGGCTTTTTACAGGAATGGGAACGTCCTTAACTGGTTTGGAGTTATATACAATACTCAGTAATTCTAAAACAGAAAATTTTGATGATGTTGCCGATGGAGTTTTTGGTGGTTATTGCTTGTTTCAGGGGGGGGCCGTTTATTGTTGTCGGCTTTCCCATTCTTCTCTACAACACATACAAGTTTGTTGTCCGCAAAGACCATGCAAATCGCCGCGATGAATACAGGGATGCGCTCGAGCGATTCAAGCAGCGGCAGGGAAATTCCGTAGAGTGGACACTAGTCCCAGCGGTGAATCCGGCGAATGCAGGCGGCAACCTGAATTTGCTTGTGGCGTTTTAACCTCTCACCACCAGCGTTGACAACTCAATTCCATAGGATAAAAATTATTCGATTTCTATGACACCGCGGTTCTCCCTATCGCCCCACTGCACCTGATACACTTTGCCGTTGGACTTGCCGAGCAAGAGAAAATTGTAAATGTTGTCCGTCGAATACAGCGCAAACCTGCCGTTAACCGCCTTTCCATCGCCTGCGAGATTTTTCAGCGACAGAGCCGTCTGAAAACGGTAGGCATCCCCTTTGACGGAAAAATGCACTTGCCAAATTTTCCCCGTACGCGTATCAAGCTTCAAAAACGTCCACCTGTTCGTCGTGGAAAACAGCTCATATCGACCATTTTCCGCTTCGTTCCCGGCAAAACAAAAAGTACAAAGAACTAGGCAAACCGAACAAAAAATTTTATCATAGATAAACACTCGACAAAGTTTTCTCAAAAAATACATTTCAAAAACGCAAAACAGCGGCACGAGTTTTTCTCCACAAAAAATCTCTCCCGAGATTTTCTAAATTGATTCTCAAATTTCACCCTATGGAGTTTTGAATGACCGCCCAACCAAATGACAAGAACGAAAAGGAACAGACTCCGGACTTCATGAAGAAGGCCGATGAATTTTTTTCGAACAATCGCAAAATTTTCCTGTGGAGTCAAGTCGACGATGAAAGTGCGGGAAAAATCGTAAAGCAGCTCCTTTATTTGGACTCCCTTTCTCACGAAGATATTTTCTTTTTCATCAACAGCCCGGGCGGAGTCATTTCCAGCGGACTAGCCATCTATGACGCCATGAACGCCATCAAAAGCGATGTCGTGACCATTTGCTGCGGACAAGCTGCTTCTATGGGTGCGGTCCTCCTTACCGCAGGCGCCAAAGGAAAACGCTACGCCTGGCCGTCTGCCCGCATCATGATTCACCAGCCACTCATCCAAGGACAAATGGAAGGTCCTGCTAGCGATATCAAAATTCAAGCCGAAGAAATGCTCCGAATCCGCTCCATCACGACAGGAATCATTTCCGAAACAACCGGAAAATCCGTTGAAGAAGTCGACCGCGATACGGAACGGGACAACTTCATGTCGGCAGAAGAAGCCAAATCTTACGGACTCATCGATGAAGTGAAGAGCATACTCTAATGGGATTTTTTTCGGCAATCAAAAGCGGTCTGAAAAAGACCCGCGACGCTCTCCTCGGTGAAATCAAAGGCATCGCCGGCAAAGGCAAAGTCACCGATGAAATGCTCGAAGATTTAGAAGAACGCCTCATCAAAGCCGATGTGGGCACAAGTGCGGCGTTCATGCTAACCGATGCGCTCCGGGAAGAAGCTTTGGGAAAATCCCTTTCCCAAGAAGAAGTCCTAGACATTCTGCGCTCCGAAGCGGAACGATTCCTCGTCGATCCGCCCAAATTTGAATTCAAAGGAAATCCCCACGTTATTTTGGTAATCGGAGTCAACGGAGCGGGAAAAACGACGACCATCGGCAAACTTGCCAAAAAATTCGCCGATGAAGGTCACAAGGTGATGATAGCCGCCGCCGATACATTCCGCGCAGCCGCCATCGAACAGCTTCAGGTGTGGGCAGAACGCGCCAAAGCCGAATTTGTCCGCCACGAAGAAGGTTCCGACCCAGCCGCCGTCGCTTTCGACGCTTGCGCAGCGGCAAAAGCCCGTGGTTGCGACATCGTCTTCATCGACACAGCGGGCCGATTGCAGAACAAAGATTATCTGATGGAAGAATTGGCGAAAATTGTCCGCGTGTTGAAAAAACAAGATGCAGCCTATCCTCATGACATCCTGCTTGTTATCGATGGAAACACCGGGCAGAACGCCATCAACCAAGCCAAAATTTTCAATCAAAGCTTTCCCCTGACAGGGTTGGCTGTCACCAAACTCGACGGGACAGCGCGGGGCGGTTCGGTTCTTTCTATCGCCAGTTCACTCAAAGTTCCCATCCTTTGGGTGGGAATGGGCGAAAAAATAGAAGAACTGGTTCCTTTCAACAAGGCAGAATATATCGATGGGTTGTTCAAAGAATAAGTTCGCCGCTTTGACTTTGACTGCCCTGACTTTATCTTGCTCCGGGAATTCTTCCGACATTCCCCCAGAATTTCCCCGTTTATACGGAGATCTCCGAATAGTTTCCCGCGAATTCGGAGAACTTTCTCCCGATGGCCGCATCGCCCGTACTCAAATTTTGGAAAAATACGGTTATACAGCACAAAAATTCGATTCCATTGCAGAACGCATCCAGGGGAACGCCGATTCCTGGAACGCTTTTCAAGAATCCGTTTCCGTTTACATCGATTCGATAGCCATCGCTAACGGTGCCATTTCTCCTCCAAAAAACATCAAGGATAAAAAATGAAACGACTTTTCATTTTCTTCGCTCTGGCTGTTTTCTGCGGGGCAGGAGCCGCAGCGGACAAATCCGATTCCGCTACCCCTTCTGTACATTGGGAACGTTATGCCGATGCGCTAAATTTAGCCCGGCAAGACAATAAAATGATTTTTGTCGACATTGTTGCGGACTGGTGCCTTCCCTGCCGCGAAATGGACAAGACCACTTACCGCGACGAAAGCGTTGTGCATTTGTTGAACACCAAATTTCACCCGGTGCGCCTGAATCAGGCATCACAGGATTCTATTTCTTGCGATGGAAAAAAGCTTCCTGCCGAACGGTGTTTCTTTGACGTTTGGAACCTTGTGGCTGTTCCCTCGTATGTCCTGATAGCGCCGAAAGGCATTTCTATTCTCACTTATTCCAATTCTTTAGACGCCATTCAGATGAAACTTCTTTTGCTACAATTTTTAGAAAAAGAAAAGGAGTGGAGGACGCAATGAACTTTATGCCCGTGGAAATCGCCTTTTGGATTTTGCTCTTTTTGCTAGTGCACTGCTACGTCCTTTTTCCTGTCACGCTCCCCTTCTTAAGTGAAATTTTTTGCCGAAAAAAAAGGAAAATTTCTCAGCACTTCAGTTTACCGAAAGTTTCCATCCTCGTTTCTGCTTATAACGAAGAATCCGTCATTGAAAAGAAAATCCAAAATTTTTTGGAAATGGATTATCCAAAAGAACTGCTAGAAATCCTTATCGGCGATGACGGTTCCAAAGACAAAACGGCAGAAATTGTCTCCCGTTACAGCGAACACGGCATCCGTCTGGTAAAAGCCCCGAAAAATGCGGGGAAAGCCGCAATGCTCAACAGACTACAAACACTAGCGACAGGCGAAATCCTCGTTTTCTGCGATGCAAACACAATGCTCTTTCCGAACGTTATTCGCAAACTGGTCGCTCCGTTTTCCGATGAAAAAATCGGTTGCGTTTGCGGACACTTGATTTTGACAGACAAAAGCGACAGCCCTTTGGGATCCGGCGAGCGCAATTACTGGGACTTGGAATCCGAAATCAAAAAATTCGAAGGTATTTTGGACCGGCTCGTCGGTGGAAACGGCGCCCTTTACGCCATCCGCAATTCCCTCTACACGAAACTTCCCGTGAAAAAAAGCGTCATGGACGATTTTTTCATCACCGTGAAAATTTTGCAAAAGGGTTACTTTTGCACATTTGATCCCAGCGCCATCGGAACAGAACAAACATCCAAAGAAGGTTCCGGAGAATACCGCCGAAAAGTCCGCATCGGGCGGGCCAATTATAACTACCTATTTTCTTATTTGCCACTGCTGAATCCATTCCGTCCTCTGATTGCTTACCTCTTCTTCTCTCACAAATTACTCCGGTGGCTGACTCCGCATATAGCCTTGGCCATTTTCATTTTGAACATCATATTGCTTAAGACCATGCGCCCCGTTTATTTCGTTTTTCTGGCGTTTTCCCTTCTTTTCCTCCTTTCCGCCATCACCAAAATATCCAAAAGCGCCTACTACTTTTTGCTCATGAATTTTGCGCTATTCAAAGGGAGCCTGCTCTCCTTGAAAAAAGAAAGCGGCGGCGGTTGGGCGCGCGAAGCCCGAGGCGATGAAACAGAAACGCAGCCAATCCAAAAATCCATTCCACTTTTGCTCGCTTCAGTTTTTTCCCTTGCGCTGCTATCCCCCGCCAAAGCCAACGCTCTGACTGCCGACATCAACGTGGGATTCGTCAATTTTACAGAAGAACTTTCCGACTTTAATCTGAACATTTCTGGCCACTGGTGGCATCCCATCGATCAAATGGTCTTTATCGGAGTAGGTGTTGATTATCAACGTTTTGGAAACATCAATCTGATTCCCGTCACGGGAAGCGCTTACGTCAGGCTTCCTTTTGGCAGCGTCATCATGCCTGCGGGAACTTTTGATTTCGGATACGTCTTCGGCGATGATTCCCAAATGATTTGGCGAGCCGGCGGCGGCTTAGATATCAAGCTGGGAGAACATTCTTCCCTGCTAACTTTTGCCGGCTATCAAAATCTGAAAAAAAGCGGAGATATGATTTATCTCCGTTGCGGACTGCTCCTCGAACTTTGATTTCAACAAACCGGCATAGCCGGATCATTCCAATTCAAGATCTTCATCGGCGACATTCAGTCCAGCGACAATTTCCAAAGCATCCGGTTCGTCTAAAAATCTAGCGACAAGACCTGTGCGTTTTTCATTTGTCTCGTGCGATTCCAGTTCGACGACATCATCAATTTTTACATCGATAATCACCTTTTCAGTGACAGGGATTTTCAACAACATCCCCTTTGCGATATCACCTTCCAAGACAGAGCCACGAAAAACCAAACTTTTCTGGTCTTCACCAAAGAGCGTTCTTTTCACATGAAATTTTGCCATACGCCAAAAAGTTAAATTATTCTCATGAACTTGCAAATAGGAAGAATCCCTTTTTTGGTCTGTGCCCCGTTTTTTCATCTTTTTTTTCAAAAAAAATATCAATTTCAAGAATTTTCCTTTGTCGATGGAGTTCCCAGTTCCTTGAACCGGCTGCTCCAGAATGGCGAAATTCACCTCGCTCCCGCATCATCCATCGTTTATGCGCAAGCACCCCAAGATTTGATTCTCGCTCCGGACATTTGCACTTCTTGCAAACTGGAAGTCCATTCCGTTGAACTTTTTTCAAAATTTCCCCTCGAAGAACTTTCGGGAAAACGCATTTATCTAACAGCACAAAGTGGAACTTCCGTAGCCCTTCTCCGCATTCTGTGTTCAGGCTACGCAAACATTCAGCCGGAATATGTCACAGAACGGTCTAAATGCGACGCAGCTCTTTTAATTGGCGACGAAGCTTTGCAAGAAAACTGGAACGGAAAATGGCCTTTCCGTTATGATTTAGCCGTTCTTTGGCGAAAATGGCAAGGACTTCCTTTTGTATTTGGTGCGTGGAGCATCCACAAATCCGCTTTGTCCAAGGAAATATTTCCGAAGCTGGAAACATTCCTTTCGCTTGTACGCAATTCCATCCTTTCGTTTCAAAAAAATCCTCAGGCGGCGCTGACAGAATGGTCCAAACATTATCCATTTCAATTTTCAGCAGCCCACTTGAAAGATTATTACTGTTCCCTGGATTATGAATTTACTGAAGACAGGAAAAAGTCGTTGGAAATTTATTTCAAACTGTGCGCTGATTTTGGAATTTTGGATAAAGCTCCGACGTTGCATTTTTTATAAACACAGAAAGCTTTTCGCCAATGGATTCCCAATCTCCGTTCTGCATTTGTTCCGCATTGAAAATACTCCCGCCGAAAGCGACTAAATCGCACCCGCTCCGCAAATAATCCGCTACGTTTTTTGCCGAAACTCCACCGCAGGCGAGAAGCGGTATATCGCGGAAGGGACCGCGCAAAGCACGAATGTAAGAAGGTCCTCCTACATTTTCCACCGGAAAAACTTTAACGCAAGTCGCCCCCCATTCATAAGCGTTTTGAACTTCCGTCGGTGACAACGCCCCGGGAATACTTGGAATCCGGCAAGAAACGCAGGATTCTATCACATTCTTCACCGCATTCGGCGACACAATAAATTCCGCACCCGCCGACAAGGCCTTTTCCAAATCCCTTTCGTTTCTAACCGTTCCTGCACCCACGCAAATGCCAAAAGGATTCGCCACTTTCCGAAGATTCCCGATGATTTTTTCTGCCGCAGATGTATTCATCGTCACTTCAATCGCTTTTAATCCGCAAAGCGCCGCCATTTTCACGCAAGGTTCTTCTGCACCTTCGGGAATATCTCGCAAAATTCCCACAACAGGCACGTCTTTTAAAAATTCCAAAAAATTTTTCATCGTTCCGTTAAAAATGCGCCCCAACCGGAGCGCATTTCAATTCCATTAAATGTTGATTTCGTTTTGCATCATTTCGTAAAATTTGCGATATTGATCCTTCTCCGGAGTTTTGCGGAAATCAATCGCCGATGACGGATGCAAGTTCAATGAACCCGTAATCATTTGCGGAATAATGTAACCCCATTCGTATTTTTGATGCAAAGGAACGAACAGTTCCGTAATGGCATCGAGAACCGGGCGAACATCATACTTGGGATTTTTAAGGAAACTGAGCAGCAATTCCGTTGTGCAATTTCCTGCGCCACGGCCCATGCCGGTCACCGTGCAATCCAAATAATCCACGTGGTCGATGACCGCCTGGATGGTATTGCTGAATGCGAGCTGCTGATTGTTGTGCCCGTGGAAGCCGAATTTTTTCGACTTGACGTGTTGACGGTAACGGGTCACGCTCTGATCGATATCCTCTTGATAAAAATGTCCAAAAGAATCCACCAGGTAAAGAACATCCGCCTTGCATTCATTTTCCACTTGATCCAAAGCTTCATCTAATTCCGGACCGCGGTCACGGCTCACCGCCATAATGTTGAGAGTCGTTTCATAACCCATATCGTGAAAAGTGTTGACAAGTTCAATGCCCTTGTCAATGTTTTTCACATAACTGGCAACGCGAAACATCTGATACGGCGATTCCGAAGCCGGCTTGATGGCTTTCAAGTTAACGCGACCCACGTCCGCCATAACAGCCATCTTGACATTGCTTTCAATGCCATCGCGCACTTTCCAAAGAATATCATCTTCACAGAACTTCCATGGACCATATTCCTTCGGATCGAAAAGTTCCGGCGAATTTTTATAACCCATTTCCATATAATCAACACCTGCCGCCGTCAGCAGTTGGTAAAGGCGACGCACAAATTCCAAACTGAAATCGTGTTTGTTGACAAGTCCGCCATCGCGGATTGTGCAATCGAGAACTTTAATGGATGGATAGTACATATTCTTTCCTTTTCCGGAATCCGGATTCTGTGAACAATCCAAAGATAGCTTGGAACGATTTCTTTTCGGCTACATTTCAAAAGTAAAATGAAAAAACATTCTTTTTCAACGCATTTCTTGCGTAGAACCCATTTTTGATTGAAAAATTTTTCTGATTTTCCATTCGCTTCCAATTCGCAATTTTCCCTTTTTGTGAATTTTTTTGTAACGTATATCATTTTTCTTTTATCCCACCCAATATCTATGCAAAATTTGCGTAGATTATGTTTTTTCAAAGAATTCCTTTCTATTTTTTTCCCATGCTCTTCATTCACCAATATCCGGATTGGACGAATTTTCGTTTTGCAAAAAAAACAGTTCTCGACAAACTTTGCCGCGTCCGTTTCGCCCAAGGAGAATTGCACGGGAAATCAACCCTGGCCATTTCAAACTCCACTGCAGAAACTATCCAACAAGACGATTTTGAAGCTCTATTGAACATTGACGGAAAGGATTCCCCGCCGCCCATCCTTTTTTCTGCAGCCAGAAACTTTTCAATGCCGATGAGCGAAAAACGATTATCCTCTTTACACGCTTCCCTTTTTCAAAACGGAGGTTGTTACCGAAAAAGCACAAATAACAAATCCACTTCCTTTTCCGGCGTTTCAACTGAACGTATTTCCCGCGAAATTCAAAAATGGATTTTGTATTTCAACGAATCCACAACAGACGCAGTCCTCAAAGCGGCCATCACTCATTTCTGGTTTTTGACCATCCGGCCTTTTGATTTTGGAAACGGCATACTGGCAAGGCTCCTTTGCGATATGCTCCTTTCCAAAAGCGAAAATTCCCCCATCCATTGTTACGCCTTGAACAGAGAAATTCTCCAAGACCGCGATTCTTATTTTGAAATTCTTTACAAGTCCCAAACTTCAAATGGAGATATCACAGAATGGATTTTATGGTTTCTTTCCAAGCTGGAAACGTCTTTGTTGAATGCGGAACAAAATTTGCAAAAACAGTTTGTTCTGGCAAAAAGGCAATTGTCTTTCAGCGGTGTCGCTTTTCACGAACGGGAACAGGCTTTAATAGACAATTTTCTCAAAAATCCGGAAAAAACAATTTCTTCTTCAGAATGGGCGCTCAATGCCGGAATTTCCCACGATTCCGCTTTACGGGACTTGAACGATTTAGTGCAAAAAAACATCCTCTCCAAATCCACGGGCAGAGGACGCAACACGAGATATCATTTGAAAAACGAAAAAATTTAATTTTTTTCCCATTTCTCCGATTCATATTTATGCAAAAATTTATCTTTATGCAAAAAGGATTTTCATTATGAATTTAGACAATCAGACTCTATGTGTCCAAAGTGGCTGGCAACCCAAAAAAGGCGAACCGCGCATTTTGCCCATTTATCAAAGTACGACTTTCAAATACGACACCAGCTCACAAATGGCCGATCTTTTCGATCTCAAGGCAGACGGTTATTTTTATACACGTCTTCAAAACCCGACAAATGATGCCGTTGCTCAAAAAATCACCGAATTAGAGGGCGGCATCGCGGGAATGCTCACCAGTTCGGGCCAAGCTGCAAATTTTTTCGCCATTTTCAACATTTGCGAATCCGGCGATCATTTCGTTAGTTCTTCTGCTATCTACGGGGGAACCTACAATCTCTTCGCCGTCACCATGAAAAAACTCGGCATTGAAGTTACTTTTGTCGACCCGGACGCAAGCGAAGAAGAAATCGACAAAGCCTTCCAATCCAATACCAAAGCATTTTTCGGAGAAACCATCTCCAATCCAACTTGCCGCATCACGGACATTCAAAAATTTGCAAAAATCGCTCACAAACACGGCGTACCTTTCATCATTGACAATACTTTCGCCACGCCTATTTTATGCAAGCCCTTTGAATTTGGGGCAGACATTGTCACCCATTCGACAACCAAATACATGGACGGACACGCCATGACTGTTGGCGGCGCGATTATCGACAGCGGAAATTTTGATTGGGAAGCCCACCACGACAAATTTCCCGGCCTGACAGAACCGGATCCCTCTTACCATGGACTTGCTTACAGCAAAGCGTTCGGCAAAAAGGGTTACATTGTCAAGGCGACAGCTCAATTGATGCGGGATTTCGGAAGCATTCAATCACCGGCAAATGCCTTCCTTTTGAATGTCGGTCTTGAAACACTCGCCCTCCGGATGCCAAAGCATTGTGAAAATGCGCTGAAAATCGCTGAATTTTTGCAAAACCATCCAAAAGTCGCCTGGGTCAACTTCGCCGGTTTAAAATCCGATTCTTATTATGAACTCTCACAAAAACAGTTCAAAGGCGGGATTCCTTGTGGCGTAATGGCTTTTGGAATCAAAGGTGGCCGTGAAGAATCCATCCGTTTCATGGATTCTCTCAAATTGATAGCTATCGTTACCCACGTAGCCGATGCCCGGACTTGCGTGTTGCATCCAGCCAGCCATACGCATCGTCAATTGACAGATGAACAGCTTTTGGCAAATGGCATTCGCCCTGATTTAATCCGCCTTTCTGTGGGGATTGAAAATCCGGACGATCTTATAGCCGACATGCAGCAAGCATTTGAAAAAATTTAATCGATTTTTTCAAATCCCGGATTCAACAAATCCGGGATTTCTACATTAAAAAACCACTTGCGAAACAAGTGGTTTTTAAAGTTTTTTAATAGTTCAACTCAAAAACTTGTTATACAATCAATATTGAATTCCGGCTGATTTTAAAACTTCCGAATTGCTGGAATCCTTGACGGCGACATTGGTCAGCCACTGATATTCGGCAAATCCTGCCAATCCTACGCGGATACAGACCTGTTCACGGGCCTTTTCATAATTTTGCAAAATTACGACTTTGTTTTCACCCTGGGCTTGTTCAATTTTCAAAGACCATTCCTTTCCGAGCATCAACAACGCCGCATTTGCATTCGCATATTGCTTCGCTTTTTTTTCATCTATCGCAGTTGTTTGCGGGGGCGTAAATTTAGGCACGCTGACCGGAGTGACTACAGATGCTTGAGAATTTTTTTGCGGAAGAATGGGAGTGAGTTCTTCTTTTCCCTGTCCACATCCCAAAATAAAAAGGGAAGAAGCCAACCCGAACAAAGATGCAAAAAGCTTTTTATTCAATTTAAGGCTCCTTCCGAAAGGTAATAGCGGTTTGTGGGGTCGAACCACAGACACACGGATTATGATTCCGTTGCTCTACCGACTGAGCTAAACCGCCAGGTAAGTCCAATTTAGAAAGATTTCTTTCAAAATTCAAGGGTTCTTTTGAAAAATAAAGAATTTCATTAAAGATATCGCAATTCCGTCGAAAGTTTCCCTTCGCTGTATTCAATCAGGCGCCAACCAGGAGATTCGCTCAATATTTTAAATTCCGATGAATCCGGATCCAATTGCATCTGAGTCGCCGGAGTCACATAAACCATTTGCCCATTTCCCCTATCAATGGTCATGTCAGAATGATAATGCCCTACAAATATGGAATGCAAATGGTGAATTCTATCCAACGTTTCTCCCACTTCTTTCCAGTTTTTCAACGCATAACGGGAATCCATGAAAAGATGCCCACAGAGACACGGCGGATGATGCATAAAAAGAAAAATTTCACCATTCTTTTTTTCAGATTCCGTCAAAAGCCAATCCAACTGTTTTCGGGACACAAATCCTTTGGAACTGTCCAAAAAGAAAAAATCAAATCCATTTACTTTTTTTTGGAAAAAAAATTCACCATTTTCCAATTTTAAATTTTCAAAAAGGCAGCGGACCATGTTTTCCGAATCATCATGATTCCCCGCAATAACACACCACGGCCGATGATACTGTTTGATTATTTTCTGAAAAAGAAGATATTCCTTTTCGAAGCCATGCTCTGTCAAATCTCCAGTCAACACGAGAAGATCTAACGAAAAACGGGAAACATCGTCCAATATCCTCTCGAAGCTTTTGACAGAATCCAAGCCGCTGTTCAATCCTTCATCCAATTCAAGATGAACGTCGGTCACCTGTCCTATGCGAAAAGATGCCTTTGACTTATCCATGATTTCAAAATCTAAATAAATCCGCTCGCTTGTAGAATAAGAACTTCCAATATTCCCATTCCGAAGTGACGACCATCAAATCAACATATTTTATTCACACTGAGGATAAAATTATGTTGAAATTCAGGTTTTCAATGGATGTTTTCAGATAAATTTGGGAAAGATATTGATAAAACAGGTTTCAACTTCTTTCCACATTGATAGTTGTGAATAAATTCAAAAGTTATCAAAAGAAAAAACATATTCACTTCTTTTGTATCTTGTTGCAACTCATTCACTTAGACGGATAATTCCTCAACTTTTCCACATTTCCACCCCTTCAATATCATTCTCTATTATATATATAAAAGGAATATTTAAAGGAGGATGTGCATAGAGGATTAAGCCTTCTTTCCCTCCAGAGAATCTGTGGAAACTTCACAATTCCCCTTCAATTTGGCTCCACATTCAATGACAAGAAGTTTTGTCTTGATGTTTCCCACTGAAAAGGATTTATCTTCCAATATCAGTTTTTCACTGCATTCAATGTCCCCATTGACCTTTCCGGCGATGGTTGCATTCTTGGCGTGAATCGTCCCTTCAACACATCCGGAATGTTCAATGACAATATCTCCTGTGATGGAAATATTTCCTTTTACTTTTCCTGCAATGCGGATATCACTTGATCCGGTAAGATCTCCAACAATGTTGATGGAAGGACTTATTTGTGTGAATTGGTTGTCTGTTTCTTTTGCCATGCGTATTCCTCGATAAAGAATTCTGGGTCAATTTGATGATTGTCTTTTAAAATTTCATAATGAATGTGAGGTCCCGTTGAATTGCCGGATGAGCCAACTGTTCCAATGACTTCCCCTTTTTTTATTCTGGAGCCTTTTTTGACATGGGCTTTTTGAAGGTGGGAATAACGGGTAATGTATCCGTTGCCGTGTTCTATTTGAATATTCAATCCCAGATCTTTTGCCTTAGAAACACTGAGAATTTTTCCGTCTGCCGTAGCAAATACAGGTTCATTATTTTTGGCGGAAATATCAATTCCTAAATGATTTTCTTCCATGGAAAAAGATTTGCTGATAATCCCCGTTGTGGGGATGATATTTGGCAAATTGTCCCAATTTTTCCGTTCGCCATCAATGCCGCTTCGGTATTCGGCATTGAATCTGTTTTGGGGAAGTGGTGCAAAATGAAAACGATTCTTTTCGATGATGGCAGACAGTTTTGTGGAATCCGTTTCGTAAAAAGTTTCCAATATATTCTTTATTTGCCTTTCCATCGTAGAAATGGAATCCAATTCAGAAAAGAAAAGTTCATATTCCTGCTGTTTTTTGAGAAGAGTTTCATTTTGACTTTGAATTTGTCGGGAACTGAGAATCATCGCGTTGATGACTGACAATTTGTAAATGAAAACGCCTCCGAGAACCAAAAGAAGCAAAAAAAGAATGCCAAACAATTTCCATGCGAAGGAATGAATTTTCAAAGAAACTGTTTTTCCAGAATCGGATGGAATGATTTGAATGATGTGATAGCGGTTTTTCAATCGGATCCTTCCATTTTTTCTTGAATTCGAGTCAAATCTTCAAAAGAATAATAGTCGATGATGAGTTTTCCTTTAGAAGCATCCGGAGAAGCTGTCTGCAATTTGACAGACGTTCCGAAGAATTCTTCCATTTTTTTCAAAAACGCCAATAAATTGGGATCCAATGGATTTTGAGTTTTTGGCGTATCAGAATTTTTCTCTTGTTTTTTTTCTTTTGTCAGATTTTCTATTTCCCGTACATTCAATCCTTTTTCAATAATATCTCTAGCGATTTTTTCCGGGTCTGTGATTTCTGGACTCAAAAGAGTTCTTGCTGCACTTTGGGAAATTTTTCCTTCGCCAATCCAAATTTGTACTTGTTCGGGGAGCTTGAGCAAGCGCAGAGAATTCGTGATGGCTGAGCGGGATTTTCCTACACTTTTCGCCAAATCGTCATGGGTATATCCGTAATTTTCGATCAATTTTTCGTAGGAGCTAGCAACTTCGATAGCGTTGAGATCCACCCGTTGGATATTTTCGATGAGAGACCATTCCGCCATTTTTTTGTCGGAAAGGAGTTCATGAACATAAGCGTCGATGGTTTGAAATCCCGCCAACCGAGCAGCCCGCGTCCGCCGTTCACCGCTGACAATTTGATACCGTCCATTGTATTTTCGAACGGTAATCGGTTGAATCAAACCTTGTTCTTTCAAGGTGGAAGCCAGTTCTTCCAGCTCTTCTTGGTTGAATTCTTTTCGAGGTTGGAAAGGGTTAGCGTCAATCAGGTCCAGATTGATTTTTTCAATTTTGACTAAATTTCCGTTTTCGTCTTGATTGATTTGTTCATCCAAAGAAAAACTGTGATTTTGAATGATAGAATTCAATCCCTGTCCAAGACCCATTGATTTTTTACCCATGGTTGACTGCTCCATTGATGATTTCTTCTGCCAATTTCATATACGCTTGTGCGCCGAGACTTTTTACATCGTAAAGAATTGCCGGTTTTCCGTGAGAAGGTGCTTCGCTGAGTCTGACGTTTCTCGGAATCATGGTTTTGAAAACGCGTTCTTTAATGACCGTGCGTACTTCTTCGGCAACCTGATGAGAAAGGCTTAACCGCGAATCGTACATGGTGAGCAATGTACCTTCGATGTTCAAATGATTGTTGAGATTTTTTTGAACAAGGCGAATGGTATTGAAAAGTTCTGCCAATCCCTGAAGAGCGTAATATTCACACTGAACGGGAATCAAAACACTGTCAGCTGCAGTCAAGGTGTTCAAAGTCAGCAAGTTTAAGCTAGGAGGAGAATCGATGATGATATAATCGAATTGATCCTTTAACAAAGAAGTTATTCGGCTTAACCGATGTTCCCGGCTCATGGCGTTAATCAATTCCATTTCCATTGCCGCAAGATCAGGACCCGCTGTGATGAGTTTTAAATAATCCAAATCCGTTTTCAAAATGAATTTTTGCAAAGCTTCTTTGGAAACGGAGTCCGGACTTTCTGCGAGAATCAATGCTTCATGAATATCTTCTTCCTGACTTTCCAAATAACCCAAACCTTGAGAGGCGTTTCCTTGCGGGTCCATATCGATAAGCAAGGTTTGTTTTTCCAATGCGGCAAAATTGGCAGCCAAATTGATTGCCGTTGTCGTTTTGCCGACACCTCCTTTCTGATTACAAATGGCGATTATTTTACCCATAAATTCCTTTGATGACTAAGGAGTATGTTAAAGATTCCAATGGAAGATGATAATCTATCAAGTGAACATTGGGAATATTTTCCAACTCTTGAGAAATTTCTTTTGTTTTAAAAGTGAGAAAAAGTCCGTTTTTTTTCAATCCCGGTTTTGCTCTTTCATAGTCAGCTTCAAAACGGGATAAAGCTCGGCAAGAAATGATGTCACATTGTGTTATACCAGATGTTTCAAATCGTTTTCCGACGATTTTTAAATTTTTCAAATTCAATGATTTTTGCGTCTCTTCTAAAAATAAAACTCTTTTATGACGGGGTTCTGAAGCAAAAAATTGAATTTGCGGACAAGCAATAGCCAAAGGGAATACGGGACATCCCCCACCGGAACCCATATCGGCCCAAGTTAAATTTGGTTTTAAAATATTTTTTTTAGACAAAACAATATAAGGATATAGAGAATCCGCTATATGGCGTGTTAAAAATTTTTGAATGTCATTTTTGGAAATTAAATTGACTTTTTCATTTCCCTGAATAACCAGTTGTGCGTACTGGTAAAATTTTTCCAGTGTTTCTTCCGAAAAAGAAATTTCATTTGAAGAAAGGTAGTCTAAAAAAAGAGTTTCTTGTTGAGAGTCAAAATAATGTTTCACGTGAAACAATTTAAAATTTGTATTGCAAACGGAAAAGAATAGAATGAAATATCAAAACGATTTGAGAAGATAAAAAACGGATAGAATGTGGATAAAAATAAAAAATGGATAAAAGTAGAAATGTGTAAAATGTTTCACGTGAAACAAATACCGCCGGGTATTCGTCTGCGTTTTCCGTTAGGCCTTAGAAGAAAAATAAAGATATATTGGATTTTTTTCTTAATAGCTGGGTTATGTGAAATTGTTTGGACGGTTTCTTTAAAACTTTCCAATGAATTTTCGAAATTATCCTATAGCATTCTGACCGTCTTATTTTTAATTGTGAGTTTTGTTTTATTGGCGTTAGCCTTGAAAAAAACTTCCAGTTGGAATTGCTTATACAATTTGGACTGGAATTGGTGCTGCGGGAACTGTTTTAACTGGTGTGATTTTTTACAAGAACCTTTAGAAATTTTACGTGGATTATGTTTGATTTTTATTTTGTTCGGTATTATTGGGCTGAAAGTGCTGTAGAAACTAAGTTTCAATAAAATTCATTCATTATAAATCTAGAACCCGTTTTTTTCACTGAAATCAATTTCATTTTTACTTTGAAATTGCTCCATTTAAATGGTATGAAAATTCACCTTATCTATAGAGAAACTTTCTCTTTGAATTTTCATCAACTGGATGTATTTCATTTTATTGAAAAACGACTTTCTCTATTATGTTATTTAAAATGAAAAGAATGTGGATAAAATAAATCGATTAAGTTTTTTGGGGTGAATAAAATTCATAAATCGTTGATATGGAATCATTTAAAAAGAGGATGAATTTGAAAAGAAAAAAAAATCAGTTTGAATTTTGTGTGGATAGATATCTTCGATGAATCCAACCAAACCAAGCTTCGGGTGATTTTTTAATTTGAATTTCCATCCAACGATGAAACTGAAAGTATAAATTTTCTCCGGATTTTGCGTGAATTTCTTTTGAATGAATCCATAATTGATTGTTTTGTTTTTCCAACCAACAGAAAAAAATGGGAGTAGAAGGTCGATGGTGAAGAATAAAATGCGGGATGGGATTGCAATGGACAGGCTTTCCCATTAAAGTTTCGTGGATGAAATGCGAATGTCGAAAATCTTGATCAGCGATGAAACAAAAGAGTTTATGATTATCCAAAAGGCGAATAATGTCTCTAGGATTTTTAATAAACTGTGAATAAGGCTGATTGTCAATTGAGCGAAGTTTGGATTGAACCCATTTTTCTAAAAATTTGGGTTTTATTCGAGCGTAACTTGCCACCAGAGGAATTTTCATTCGGATAAGCCATGGTCCGAGATTTTCATAACCTTTGAAGTGGGCTGTCAACATCAGTCCGCCTTTTTGCATTTTTTCAAAAACTGGCAAGCATTCAGGACAGATTTGAAAATAGGAATTGTTTTTTTCGTAAAGTTGCGTTCGGAATATAAAGTCGGCGGCATCCTGGGAAATATTTTGCAAAAGACGGTTGTAAAAGGTCTCCTTTTCCGCTTTATTTATTTTTGGATAGACGTAATCCAAATTGGAAAAGAGAACTTTTTTTTTCCAATGGAAACTAGATAGAATGAAATACAGAAAATTTTGAAAAATGCGGGAAAAAATTTTCATCTTTAATAAAGCTAGAAATTGAATATTTATTTGGTGAATAAAAAAATTTCAAAATAAAGCATTTCGGCATTTCGTTTTAAAACTTGCTGTTTTTTTTTGAAATGCAGAATTTTCAAAAACCGTCAAACAGAGAAAAATTGAGAGAAAAACTTTTTGGCACGGGTTTTGCAATGCTCTTGGTGAAAATAAAATAGGAGATACAATATGTACAACACTCAAATGATTCCCACTCACTTCTTTGGACTGGATAATTTTTTCGATGCTTTTGATAGCGAAGGAAAAAATTCCGGTGTATTTGCGCCCCGTGCTGCTGTCGCAGAGAAGGATGGACGATACACTCTTGAAGTGGATCTTCCCGGCGTTAAAAAGGAAAACATTGAACTGAATCTTGAAAATGATACGATTACGGTCAAGGCTTTCCGGAAAACAGCGACTGCGGATGTCAAGTTTGAAAGGTCCTTTAGGCTTTCCAAAGATTTAGATGCGGAAGCTGCCGATGTTTCGTTCGAAAACGGTTTGCTTTCTATTGAACTTGGAAAAAAGGCGTCCACTGCCGCACGTAAACTTGTCATTAAATAAAATGGATTTTAAAAAGGAGATAGACTATGTATCACAATCAAGTTGTCCCGTTTTTTGGATTCAGCGATTTGTTTGACACGTTGAATGAAGATGTCAAGGCATGCGATTCTTGCATGCCCCGCGCTTCTGTTTCGGAAAAAGGCGGTATTTACACTCTTGAAGTTGAATTGCCTGGTGTCAAGAAGAGTGATATCGATGTGAAAGTGGAAGGAGATACTTTAAGTATCAAAGCTACCCGCAAAAATGCCACTTCTGAAATGCACTATGAAAGATCGTTCAAACTGGCAGAGGAAATCAATCCGGATTCTGCGGAAGCTTTCCTTGAAAACGGAATTCTCACTTTCAAATTCACTAAAAAACAGACAGCGTCTTCAGCGCAGCGCAAGTTGACAATTAAATAAATGAAAAAATCAAAGGCGGCTCATCCGAGCCGCCTTTTGTGTTATTAGGCGTTTTTTAAAATGGATTTTCCATCGCTAAAGGCCTTCCCCACTTTTTCGCCCAGAATGCGATAAGCGTGAGCAGAAGAATCGTAAGAAATAGGCTCCACTTTTCCCAAATCCACTTTTCCCTGTTCATCCAAAACGGATTCGTCTGCACTGGTGTTGACGACTTTTCCAACAAGGTAGGTACTTCCGTCAATATCGCCGCTGATATCCAATAGTTCGCATTCGAGTGTCAGAGGATATTCTTCGAACATGGGCGCATCAACATGGGAACTTTTGATAACGTGCAAACCGGATTTTGAAACTTTGTCAGGCATTTTATTGCCGCTGACGATTCCCAAAAAATCAGAAATGACTTCTGTTTTCCGTGTACCGAAACTCACTGTAAATGCTTTTCGCTGTTTGATATTTTCTGTCGTTTTGTGATCTGTTGAAAGACAAATGGCAATTTGATTTTCTTCACGCTGTCCGCCCCATGCTGCATTCATCGCGTTTGGGGAACCGTCTTCATTATATGTAGCAATTATAAGGACTGGTAACGGGGTGATGATTGCTTTTGAACCAAAATTTTTCCGCATAAAAATCTCCAAATTGAATTGTTTAAACAGAATATAAATAAAATGAAGTTTTTTCATTTGCTATCTTTGAAATGGAATCAAAAAGGATTAACAATGCCATTTTCTTTAGAATCGAAGCCGTTAGGAACGATAGAACGTTACTGTATCCGTTCAACGGATAGTGAACTTGAAATTCTCGCCGGTTGGGGTGCAGGCCTTAACGCTTGGCGTGTTCCCTTTAAAGGAAAAATTCTTGATTTGCTTTACGGCTACCGCGATGCGGAAACATTTCGAAAAATTCAGGCGGATACTAACGCAGGAGTTTGCCTTTCTCCCTTTCCCGGGCGGACGGCTTATGCGCAGTGGAATTGGAATGGAAAATCTTATTCATTGGTCAATAATGTAAGCTGGGCTCCGCACGCCCTACACGGTTTTTTAAACGTCCTCCCTTGGAAATTGGTAAAGTTCCATTCGGACAATCAATTGGCTACTCTTGTGTTGGAAAGAGATTTTTATGGGGATTCAACAGGATATCCGTTTACGTATAAAGTAACAAATTCGTACCGTTTTTGGGGAGAATCATTCGAAGTTAAATCCCTGGTGGAAAACACAAGTTCGGAAACACTTCCCTATGCCGAGGGATTCCATCCTTATTTTATGCTGGGCGCAAAGATTGACCTTTTGAAATTGACCCTTCCGGGGAGTCGCCGGGCAATCCTAGACAGTGCCGACATTCCAACTGGAAAATTTGAAAAGGAATCCCGTTTTGATGGAAAACAAGTTGGAAGCACGTTTATCAATGATTACTTTGAGTTTGAAACAGAATCATCGGAACGGGAATCTGTTCTACTGGAAAATCCGGATTTGGGCGTTCAATTGGATGTTTGGCAAAAGACAGGGAAAAATTCTTGGAGGGGCATTCAAATTTATACACCGCCCGACAGGGAAAGTATCGCTTTGGAACCGATGACTGCCGAACCAGATGTATTGAATCACCATCGGAATTTGGTTGAAATTTTACCCGGTAAGACAGCGGAATTTATTTGGGGAGCCGAGATTCGTTGAATGTTTTTTGAAATGTGAACTTTTTTTTATAAAACTGTTCTCTTTCTCATTAAAAAAGAATAGTTTAAGCGCGTTAGAAAATTCCCAATGTCGGGAGTTTTTAAAGTGGAAGGGTTTGCATGAAAGAAAAGTCTCCGGCAAAAATGAGTCAAAAGGATTTGGAATACTTCAAAGCCCTGTTGATAGAACGGCGCCGTCAACTTGTCGCGTCGCAAAATGACGCTTCCAGTAGTGAAACTTTCCAAGGGCAGCGCGATCAAGGTGGAGAAAATGCCAGTTATGCGACACATCTGGCAGATGCGGCTTCCGATTACAATTCCCTTGAAACAAACTTTGATTTGGCAGCCCGCGATGGAAAGTATCTAGTCTATTTAGAAGAAGCTCTCCAACGGATTGAAGCGGGGACGTTTGGAGTTTGCAAAGTTTGCCACAAGCTGATTCCCAAGGCGCGTCTTGAAGCAGTCCCTACTGCGACAAAATGTGTCACTTGCAAATCCGAAACAAAAAAACGCGAACACGAAGAAAGCCGCATTGAAATGGCGCGTTTATATGCACAGCAACAGCGCATTTCTCAAAGAGGCGATTCCTGAATTTTTCGGACAATTATCGGCGGGTATTTCTTTTCGGATCGGGATTTAGCAAATCCTTTTGTCCGGAAATGCCCACAATTAAAGATTTAAATGGGCGCATTCCCGATGGGATTGATATAAAGTATGCAAAGCTCCGGAGTTATTGCTGTTGGCTGCGCGAACTTTGCCGCGGTGAATCCGATTATTTGAAAATAGAATCGATTGCGACCAATATTTTAACTGCCCAGGTATTCTCAGGGGAAGAAGAACGTCTACAAAACGCCGCCTTGCGATTTGAACTGCTGCATTTTATTGCGGCAGCCATGCAAAGGACGGTTCCCCTTTCTGCAGAAGCGTCCAAAGTTCTTTCCCAATTTTTAATGACTGTTGCGAATGATCAAGAACGGGCAGAACGTGAAAACCTGATTTTATCCTTTAATTATGATTTGTTGTTAGAAGATCAAATTCGCCAAAATCCGCAATTATTCCAGACAGTTTCAGTGGATTATGGAGTGAATGTGGAACGCGCGGACCGCTCGGCGGTGCAAAGGGTGAAATCCAAAACGATAAATCTTTTGAAGTTACACGGTTCTCTTAATTGGTATTTGTTAAAGGGCGCAAGTGAAGAATTTGATTTGAGGAATGTTTGCCGCGTAGAAGCCGGAGATTGCAGTTTTCCCCTTTACAAGGGAGACAATCCGATTTTTATTCCGATGGCTCATGCAAAAGATTCTTTTTTGCGCGGGAGTCTTTTCAATGTCATTTGGGCAACAGCGGATCATTATTTGTCGAATGCCGAAGAAATTTACATTATCGGTTACGGTTTTCCACAAACGGATACCAACTGTTTTCCTTTTTTATTGAAACATCGGGAACGCATTCGGAATGTGGTTGTATTTGAAAGGCCCGGAGATGCTTCTGTAGCCAGGCTTGAACGGATTTTTGACAAGGGCGTAGTAGTCTGTGAAGACGCCAAACTTTTCCTTGAAAAGTGGATTTTAAAGGAAAAAAATTTGAGAAAGTTTTAATCAATCCCACTGAATGCTTGGCGGTGGATCTTTTAAATGGGGATTGTTCTTTGCCGCTTCGAACTTTTTTTCAATTTCGGACAAGCGGTTCTTTTCGCGTTCTCGGGCATCGGCAAATTTTTTTTCCAAATCCAATGAACGCGTTTTTTCTTTATTCAAAAAGTCTTCTAGGGATTGTTTTTCTTTTTTGAATTCCCTGTGTTCCAAAACGTTCCCTGAATCCTTGTCAACGACCAGAATTCCATGGCACATCGGGCATTCTATTTCCATCGTCCGCATCAGTCTTTTCGGCCTCCTAAAAGTCCTGCGCGGTAAGCCCAATATAAAAGTTGCATAATGGATGCGATCGCTGCGGCAACATAAGTCAGCCCCGCGGCGAAAAGTACGCCAGAAACGACTTGACGTTCTTTACCTTCTGCAAGAATATTGAGTCTCGCTAGGCATTTTTTTGCCCGGGAAGACGCATCGAATTCAACGGGAACCGTAACCAATGTGAATAAGGTGGCGATACCGAACAGGAGAACGCCGATGATGGCGACGTTTTGTCCAATGGCTAATTTTCCGGCAGACATTAGGATGATTCCCAAAATGACCATCCACGGACCGAAATTGGACCCGATGTTTGCGGCGGGGACGATAAACGATCTTAACCACATGGGAAAAAAGTTTTGCGCATGTTGAATTGCGTGACCGACTTCGTGTGCGGCAACTCCGGCAGCGCTTGCACTACGACCGTGATAAACATCGTGCGAAAGGTTCAACGTTCTGTCTAAAGGATTGTAATAATCCGAAAGGAAACCCTGTGTTTCGCGGATTTGAACATTGTAAATGCCCGCATCCGCCAAAATGGCCGCGGCGACTTGTTCGCCGGTTAGACCGCTTTGGATTTGTACTTTTTGACCGGCTTTGAAACGGGATTTTACCAAAGCGGAAACAATGCCAGAGAGGACCAGCGTGACTAGCAGTATGCCCATGTAAATGGGATCGAACATCATAAATAAAAATCTCCTAAATCCACCATAATTTATACAAAATCAAATAAAAAAAGAAAATACGTGTAGAATAAAGGTCTATTTTTCTGGCCAATAGGGAAATTTTTGTTCTGCGGCCAACTTCCCAATTTTTCCCGGCGATTCCGTTTCAAGAATTTCATCCATCGCTTTTCCGAAATCGGTCCAATGTTTTCCGCATCCTTCGAGAATCTGTTGGACAGTGGCCAATGTCGTTGATTCGGTACAAGTTTCAAGTCTGGACAGATGTGTTCTGGAAATACCGCAACGATTCGCCATTTTTTCTTGGCTCAAATGCATTTCGGCGCGCCAGCGGATGAGGATTTCCCGCAAAGCTTTCCGGATGATGGGCGAATCTTCCATTTTTTCAATGGTATCAAAAATGTTCGAACAATCCTGCAACCAACAAGTTGCAGAAAACGAAGGAAAATTTTCCACCAAAAACAGAATAGCGGGCATTTTCCATTGGAGAAAATTTTATTTTATGGCCACGTTAAATTTCGCAAAAGGAAATCAATATGAAAAAAACACTTGTTCTTGGTCTCTGTGCCGTATTCTTTTTCGGGTGCAATGAGTTTTGCCAAAAATCCGGCAAAACTTCTCTGGCAACGGAAAAAGAAAATGTCAGCTATGCCATCGGAGCTAATTTCGGAATTCAGGCTTATCATCAAATGGTTGTCCGCGATTCTATCGATTTGGATATGGACGCTTTTTATCAGGGATTCAAGGATAGATATTCTCAAGACAGTTCGAAATATTTGATGAACGATTCTATGGTCAGCGTTACCTTGCAGGAATTCTCCATGAAGCTCATGCAGGAAAAAATGAAAAAGGATAGCGTTGTCGCCGCCAAAGCGATGGAAGAACAAGAAGCTTTCCTTGCCAAAAACAAGACAGCGGAAGGCGTCATTGTGACAGAGAGCGGTCTTCAATACAAAGTAATCACGGCGGGAACGGGTGAAACACCGACAGATTCTTCGGTGGTCTCTGTTCATTACACGGGAAAGCTTTTGAATGGCACGGAATTTGATAGCTCCATCAAGCGTGGTCAGCCTGCAGAATTTCCTGTCAAGGCGGTCATTCCCGGCTGGACGGAACTTCTCAAGTTGATGAAAGTCGGCGGCAAAGTTCAAGCTTGGATTCCGAGCAATCTCGCCTACGGTCCGTCGGGTCGCCCGGGCACGATTCCGGGAAATAGCCTTTTGGTGTTCGAAGTGGAACTTCTTGGGGTGAAAGCTCCTGCGAAATAATCCGTTTTAGGACAAAAGCTCGCTTTTGGCGGGCTTTTGTTTTTTTTTTTGATGATTCGACTTTTAATTATATCCCTGACTATTTTTTGTTGTATCGCTTGTTCTGATGCAAATAAAATGGATGCGCTGAAATCCCGAGTGGATTCTTTATCTCAGGAACGTTCTAAAATTCAATCGGATAGTGTAGAATTTGAAAAATTCCGTTTGCCGCAAGTTTCTGTACTTGCGGATACGGTGAAAGCGGGCGAAGGGCTTTACCAGGTTTTGGAACGGCTGAAGGTGGGTTTTGCAGACAGGCGCTCCATTGTGCTTTCCATTCAAGATAGCGTTGAATTTTCGAATCTTCGAGTGGGTCAGGCTTTTCACGTTGCGTTGGATTCTTCCGGATTGGTTCAAGTTTTCCGGTATGCGCCGAATCCAGCCACGGTGCACTTGCTTTTTAAAAATGCGCAGACGGGAGAATTTGAATACAAACTGATAGAAAAACCGCTGACGGTGAAACAGTCTATTTTTGAAGGCTCCATTTCGGCGGGTGGGACGTTGCACGGAACGTTGATTTCGGTGGGAATTCCGGCGAGAATGTCCGGAATTGTTGCGGGAGTTCTCCAGTGCAAAATTCCATTTTCGAGTGTACAGCCGGGAGATTATTTTCGCATTATGCTCGAAGAATCTTTTTTTCAAGACTCTGTCTGGATTTCGGGAAAGGTTCTTTATGCGGAATTTAACGGCAAAACGGTAGGACATCACCAGGCATTTCTTTATTCCGACCCGGATCCTAAAAGTACTTATAACGCCCATTATACAGAAACGGGAGAAGCGCTGATATTTGATGGTCTGCGTTATCCGTTAGACCGTCTGCATGTGACTAGTCCATTCGGCAGTCGGATTCATCCGATTACGGGCAAACGCAAAATGCATAGCGGAATTGATTACGGGAGTCCAAAGGGATCGCCCGTTTATGCGGTGGCGAAAGGAAAAGTTGTCGTTTCTGGATTTGATCCTTATAGCGGAAATAAAATTGCCATTCGCCATGCGGATAATTCAACTAGCTATTACATGCATTTGAGTTCCCGCGGAGTCAGTGTGGGACAATCCGTGAACGGAGGGCAGATTATTGGAAGGGTTGGCAGTACGGGCCGCAGTACGGGACCGCATTTGCATTTGGGATTTAAAGATGCCAGGGGAAATTGGATAAATCCGAAATCCAAAACGATGATTGCAACGCCAAAACTTCAAGGAGAACGCCTTGCCCGCTTGCAAAGTCAGGTTGCGGAAATCCGCAAACAGATTGAAATAGTAGAACGGGTTGAACCTAGGATGATTGACAGTTCAAAGGTCAAAGTCAAACAGCGAGTAGTCCAAAATCCTTAAAGCCATTCCGGTTTTGATATTTTGCAATAGATTTGCCGAAGAAGTTTTTTCTGCGGCTTTCTTTTTGACTTGTCTCCAGTAGGGCTGTATTTGTGTGCTGTAACCGGCGGTTCGTTTGAAAGTTCCTTCTTTGGCCAGCTCTACGGCTTTTGCTAATGCGGAATCTGCATCCGAGATTGAAAAATCGGGTTCAAAACCATAAGTGTGATACGTATTTCCGTCTTTATCGTAAAACAGGGTATTGGTTACGGCACCGAAAGCCGTATCAGGTGTTGTCACGTAAATTTGTCCGATTCCTTTGCCAAAAGAAGTAGTTCCGACAATGGGGACTTTCAAATTGGCTGTAATCGCCGCGGCGAAGATTTCAGTACAACTGGCACTTTGGTTGTCTAGCATCAATACGTAATAGCGGCCTTTTCCAATGCCGTCTTTGGATGCAGTGAAAATGGATTCCTCTGTAGCGCGTTGATTTTTGTACATTCCCCATTTTTTTTCAATGATGACTGTATCGCCTTGGGATAAAAGTTCTGCGCCCATCCGTTCGCAAAGGTCAACGGTACCGCCAGTATTTCCGCGTAAATCCAAAATGATGGATTTTGCCCCAGTTGTTTTTTCCAAGGCATCTTCAAATTCTTTGGCGGAGCCTTCTTTTGAAAATCCATTTGTCGTTTCCGTAAATTTTGTGATACGAATCCAAGGCACGCCATCTGCAGAATCTAGGTAAACAGTGGGAGTCAAAACGTTTTCCCGCGTCATTGAAATTTCGAGGGTGTCGTTTTGCCGTTTGATGGTAAACAGGAAAGTATCTTCAGATTGGGAAGACAACAAGGCATTGTATAAAGAATCGCTTCCCTGCAAGGAAATTCCATTGAGGGTGAGGATGGTATCGCCACGGGAAATTCCCGCCGAAGCCGCTGGTCCTTTTCGGTAAACGGTTTGCACGGATAGGTCGTTTGATAGCTCCATGCCAAAAGATTTGGGTTCGGTTGTCGACTGAGAAATGGCTTCGTTGACGGTATTGAAAATTTCATGCGGATAATAATTCGTCAAGGGATCCGTCATGGAGTAGTACATGAGAATGATGTCCGCTACGTCGGCGTATTGGGACTGGACAAGATTGGCGTTTGGATTGTTGATATAAGCTTCTGGTTCGCGGAGTTCTTTGTCCGCTTTGTAATAATAGTAGTGGAGAAGCGCGTAGTTGAAATTGAATTCCTTGTCGTCTGTCGAAACAATCTCTGGAGGCGAGAGGGTGTTTGAACATCCCACTCCCAAAAAAAGGGGAAGAAATCCCAACACCAGGATGATTTTGATCGTTTGAAATAAGGGCATCCGACTACGAATCTATTTGCAATCCCTGTATCGAGAGAACAGCTGTCGGGAGCGAACCGGACAGCGGATTGTCTATCAGGGATAAAGACTTGAGCGAAGTGCAGTTCGCTAATTCTTTGGGAATCGTTTCGAGTTCGTTTTCGTCCAACACGAGTTCATGTAAATTTTTCAAATTGCCTAAAGTGATGGGCAAAGAGGTAAGACCGTTACCGGAGACAATCAGAACTTCCAAATTTTCCAAATCGCCGATGCTGTCGGGGAGAGAAGAAAGACTGTTATTGTCGAGATAAAGTTTTTCGAGCCGTGTCATTTTTCCGAGGGAATCGGGGATTTTGGTCAGCATATTATCGTGCAGGGAGAGTTTTTCCACGGCGGCCCAGTTTCCAATTGAATCCGGAAGTTCTAAAAGCTGATTTCGGGCGATGTTCACCTTTTTGAGATGAATCAAATTTCCCAATTCCTGGGGAATTTCGGAAAGGCTGTTGTAACCGAGATAAAGGTTTTCAAGGGAAGTGAGCTCGGCTAGAGTTTCGGGCAAATCCATCAAGTTGTTTTCGCTGACGGAAAGACTTTTCAATTTGTTGAGCCGACCGATTTCATCGGGGAGTTCCACGAGCAGGTTTTGGTCTAGTATAAGCTCTTCGAGCTCTTCGAGTTCGAATAATTGCGAAGGGAGCAGGCGCAAATGCATGTCCGTCAGGTCCAGTTTCTTCGCTTTTTCGGCTTTTGCCTTGGCAATGACTTCGAGAAGGTTCATGGTGCGTCTCCGTTTTTATCAAACGATAGAATTTTTGTGAATATTTGAGAGCGATTCGTTCAAAAAGATAAGACGAAAAGAAAATTTATCGTTCCAACTTGGAAGATTTTTGGGGCTTTATTCTTCTAAAATGGGGACAATTTCACCAAAACGGGGAACGATGAACTGATTTTCGGGAATCTTCAGTTCTTTTTTTGCACGGGATAGGTCTTTGGGAGGGTCTTCTAGTCGTTCGTAAACCATGCCGAAAGTTCCCCAGTGCATGGCTAAACTCTTTTTAGACTGTACCATCAAATGCAATTGGGCTGCTTGCCGTGGGCTGACATGGACGCGGGTATAGCGCGAAGGTTTGTAACTGCCGATGGGCAAAAAGGAAACATCGACAGGGGCGAATTTCTGGGCGATTTCTTTGTAGTAGGAGCCGTCTCCCATGGCTACATCACCGGCGAACCAAAGTGTTTTCCCGTTGAATTTCACAATCCAGCCGCCCCAAAGGGTAGAATTTCGACTGGATTTGAAAGCTCCACGGCGGCTTGTGTGGTGGGCGGGAACAAAAAATAGCTGGATTTTTTCGCCACCGGTAAAAGTATCCGGTAAAGAGAAACTTTGCCACCAGTCCAGTTCCACAATTTGCGATTTGGGAATTCCCCAATCTTCGAGGATTTCGGAAACTTTGAGGGGAACGGCAAAAAGGCATTTGGGCCATTTTTTGTAAATGCGTTTGATGCTCCCTTTGTCGAGATGGTCGTAGTGGTCGTGAGAAATCAGTACAAGATGAACTTGGGGAAGGGAATCTAAATTGCGCCCGGGAGGGGTTCCGCGTTTGGGGCCGAACAGTTGGATGGGCGAAGCCCTTTCGCTGAAAATCGGATCTCCCAAAATGCCGAAATTTTTCAACTGAATATAATAAGTGCTATGGCCTATCCAAGTAGCGGAGCTTTGACTAGAATCGCTCCACAGTTCTTCGTTGCCGCGAACGATGGGCATCGGGTAAAGTTTTGTTCGGTAAGTTGGAACGAGGGAGTCGACTTCCATGGTGTCGCGGATGGGTGCAGAGGAAGTATCCGTGTTGCGAAAGTGTCCATCCGGAAGATGATGAGGTGGTAATGTTGGAAAATCGTCTCCTGCTCCCATTGTTACTGTATTGCACGCAGTCAAGAATGCGGAAAGAAACAGGGCGAGAAGAAATGGAATGGACATGGAGTCAAGTTACAAAGAAAAGGTCCGTTGGGTGAAATTTTACAGCGGTTGCGACGAAAATCGCACAAAAACAAGAAAAAAGGCAAAATTTCTGGAATTAACCTTTTTAGGGCTATTTTCCGATAAATTTTCTATTTTTAGGATGTGACCAAAAACATGGGTAAATATTTTGAAACACATTTTTTTTGCGGAAAATTCCGAAAAGAAGTGATATTTTAATTATCTATGTATATGGATTCAAAAAACTCCAGGTATGGAGTTCCTAGAGGAATAAAATGGAACTGACGAAGGCGCAAGAACGTAGACTTTCTTTTGTGGCTAGCTTGCTCAGCTTAAACCCCAACGATCCGACTGACCGAATCAAAGCCTTACGGCATTTGAACTTAGATGAAGAAGGATGTTTTCACGGTTTCCAATACTCCCAGGGATTTCTTGAAATTTTCATATTTATCGATGAAACGACTCCGTTAGAAAAGGCTGTACATAACCTCTCCCATGATTTGAAACAGCTCCAGATAGCGGTTTTCCGCACAAGTGATCCGGACAATCCGTTTTTCATGTCGCTTCGCGAAGAGGCGGACCCATGGGATGTTGTCAAAATGGACGCTCCGGATTCAGAAGAAGACGAGGACCGTCCGCCTAGCCGTCCGTACATGGAAACGATTGAAATTTCTGTGTTGCGGACTCTTTCTAGCCGGTATGTGACCGATGCGGAAATGGAGCGCACGCTCAAGGATATGCGCCGCAAGCTGAACATTTGGAAAAATGATGTTCACGCTAAGTTGGATATCCGTGCCGAACACGACGATTTGGCGAAGGATTTTCTCAACAACGATGACAAACTCAACATTGTGATGCAAGATGAGCCTTTGCACGTGACCAGTCGCAGTGGTGAACTTTTTGTTGGATTTTGCCCCATCCGCACGATTTTTGATTATCACCAGTCTTTGGGAAAACGGCTTAAGACAAAACACAACATGGCGATAGTCTCTAGCAACATTCGTACGTATTTGGGCAATTTGACACATACGAACGCCGCTTTGATCGACGCTTTCCAGGAAATGGAAAAGGGCGGCGATGCAAGTGATTTCCCCTTCTTACATAACGGAATGACCTTGACGGGAGACGATTTGCGTTTGAAAGATCGCGATGGAAAGAAGGTCTTGCAAATTGAACGCCCGAAAATTATCAACGGCGCCCAATCTCTGTTTACTTATGAGCAATATTTCAAAAAAAGCAAGAATCCGGTAAATCCCTTTGTGTTGGTGAAGGTCGTTGTGCCCTATCCGGATGCGGATTCTTTCTTGCGGCAGGTGACCATGGCGAACAACCGGCAAAATCCGGTGTTCAGTTACCACCTTCGCGCCGCGGACGATTTGCAATTTTTCATTTGGCAGCGTTACCAGGAAGAGGGTTTCACCTATGTTTACAAAGATGGCGTGAGACTCAAGGCCCGTACCCGCAAGCTCGAAGTGCGGATGCGTCCGGAATTGGCGAAAACGTTGTTCATGATGGACGGCAAAATCTCTGAAAGCCGTTCTTCGGACTGCATTTTTGACAAAGAAAGCCTTTATCAACATTGTTTCGGAGCGTTCCTCCGCGTGGCACCGGATAAAGAACGCGATTTTGTCCGCAAGACGATTGTTTATACGAAGGCTTGGCAGCTTTTGACCCGTCTTCCGATAAAAATTCGCAATATTGTGCCGGGCAAGGGCGTTTCTATCGAAGCAAACGATGCGAACCCGCTGACTCGAATCACGTGGAATGGCCGATTGGAAGACAAATTCTTGTTCCGCAGTGCCGTTCGTGACGTTGTCGTGGCAGTAGCACTTCGCCATTGGTTGGTTTACGGCGATCCTATCCGCGATTTTGAATATTTGGTGGCGAATGAAGTGGACTTCCACAATTCGCTTTTGAAATACGCATCCCGGATTTATGGAGATTATCTGAAGGCAATTCTCGTTGGCTATTTCAAAGACAATAAGGATTACTACGACACCATTACGACGATCGACAAAGATTCGGGAGAAAATGTTGAACGGCGTCTTTGGAAAGGATTTGGAACTACGGCTACTTACGACAAGATCATGCAGATGCTTGTTGAAAAAGACAAATCGTGGGAAAAATGCCTTGGAGATATCGAAACCTTTTTGAAATAAAGGAAAGAGTCTTCTTTGATGATTTGACGGCAGGACTTCAAAATCCTGCCGTTTAAAATTTTTCGCAGAGAAATTTTGTCAAAATTTCATTGATGCGGTCATTGAACTCAAAATTTTGAAGATTTTGAAATTTATCTTGAATGGATGGTTCGCCGCAAATGTCTACGCCGATAACCGTTCTAGATTCAAATATTCCGCTTAGGATTTGGAGTAATTTTCGGAATGGAAGGCTTCCACCGTCCCAGTTGGTTTTGACTTCGGTCTCTGGCAAAACATCTTTGTCTACGGAGATGTAAACGGGAACCGAAGTGCTGTGTTGATTGCACAAACGAGAAAGGGTCTGTTCTGCAAAATCCGACGCCCCGCATTCCGATTCTAGGTACAAGTTGATTTTGGAGCTGTATTTTAAGTCTATTTCCGCGGCGAGTTCATCTTTCACACCGATGAGATGGAGAGTCTTTAAAAAGGGATTTTCTTCTAGAACGGCACGAATCCAACTTCCGCAGGAAAGCATTCCTTCAAAGGCTGGCTTTTGCATATCGGAATGGTGATCAAAAACGACCAGGTCAAAATTTTCGCAGATTCTGTCTGTCCACAGTTTGGAAAGGTAATGATAGTTGCCCGAATCAATAAAGTGAACGCTCTTAAAATCCTGTCGGCAGAAAATACGTTGAATTTCTGATTTTGCTTCGCTGTCTAAATAACCATTGGTTCCGCGGATCTTCGAAGCGTCCCATTTTTCAAATTGAGTTCCATTTTCCCCATTGCAAAAAATTTGGGAATTATAAATTCCGGAAAAATTGCAAAGGAGAGCTTTTTTCATTTTGAAATCCGCTCCAGTTTGGCGGCGAATTGCAAATTGCGCAATGTGGGAAGGGAGTCGAACTGGATGACGTAACAAAATTTTTGGACATCGACTTCGATAATCGTCCCGTCTCCAAAAACGGAATGCCGGATACGGTCTCCGACAAAAAACAGTCCTTGTAACAGCTCTAGCCGTTCTGCATCCTGTTGAATGTATTGCAAGGCTTTCGTTCGCAGGTCTTCGGGAAGTGGGCGGACAAATTCCAAATTATTTTCCCCGGCATCAAAAAGGAACCGAGAAGGATATTTGCTTTTGTTCGCGTCTCCCCCGCCTTCGTTTTCGGAAAGGTAAAGCCTTTCGCGGGCGCGGGTGAAGGCTACGTATGCGATGCGGCGTTCTTCTTCTAATTCTTCTGCGGATTCGATTTGAGCGCTAGGAAAAACACTTTCTTCTAAACCGGTGATGAAAACATGGCGAAATTCCAGGCCTTTGGCGGCGTGAATGCTCAACAGTTTAACGGCGTTCTGGCGCTCTTCTTTGTCTAAGTTCCCATAAAGGGCTATGCGGGATAAGAAGGATTCCAACGTTTCATCGGAATCTTTGGCCGCTGCTTCTACGCTCTGTTTGAATTCAGCGATGTTGTCTAGGCGTTCTTGGTTTGCGTCCATCCGGACGAAAGCCGTGTAACCGGAAAGGTCCAAGACCTCGTCGAGGAGATCGTCGAGTCTTTTGTCGGCAATTCCCTTTTGCGCTGTGGTGATGGCGTGGATATATTGTTTGATTTCCGTCCGCTTGAAAATGGCGCTGTCCCTATTTTCAAGGAGGGCGTTCCATAACGAAATGCGGTTTGCTTCGGCGTATTCTTTCAAAAAAGCGATTTTCTGTTTGCCGACTTTTCTGCCGGGAACGTTGATGGTTCGCAAAAAGGCAAGGTCGTCTTGCGAATGGAGCATTCTCAGGTAGGCGACGACATCTTTGATTTCCCGCCGACCATAAAAAGAAATTCCCGAAAGAACGCGGTAGGGAATTTTCCGCTGAATGAAGGTTTCTTCGATGCTCCGCGAAAGGGAATGGGCGCGGTATAAAATGGCGATATTGCTGAGGGATTCTCCCTTGCGCGACAATTCCTGAATGGTGTCGGCTATCCAAGAGGATTCTTCCTGGGGCGTTTTAGCGTGAAAATAAAGGGGCTTCGGACCATCTTTTTGAACAGCGTTCAGTTCTTTGGGAAAGCGGACTGTGTTGTGAGAAATCAGTTCGTTCGAAGCTTTTAAAATCTGAGGAGAACTGCGGTAATTTTCCTTGAAAACGATTGTTTGGGAATCGGGGTATTTTTTATCGAAATCCAAAAAAAGCCGGACATGAGAACCTCTCCACGAGTAAATAGTCTGGTCGCTGTCCCCGACGATAAAAAGGTTCTTGTGCTTTTCGGAAAGGATACGCGCAATTTTGTACTGTCTTTCGCTCACATCTTGAAATTCATCGACAAGGACGTATTCCATGCGATTTTGCCATTTTTCCCGGACATCGGAAAAATTTTCCAAGATATAAAGGGTAAAGAGAATCAAGTCGTTGAAGTCCAAACCGAAATTCTTTTTTTGCTCATAAAGGTAACGCAAAAAGATTTGACGGTCGCGATTTTGCTCCGAATCAAGTCGCTCTTTCAACTCTTCTGCCGAAAGATGGATGAAGTCGGGAATATATGCGGAAGAATTTTTTTGGGCTTCGAGAACAAGGTCTATCGTCCGCTGCATGGTCGTTTCCCGAAGGGAAATGCGCATGTCGGAAAAAATGCGTTGCAAAATTTCCCGTTGGTCTTCGGTGTCGAGGATGATGAACTTTTTGGGATAACCCAAATGGTGAATTTCCTCTTTTAAAAAGCGAGTGCAAAAAGCGTGGATTGTGCTGATAAGACCCACGTCGGCGTTGCCGAGAACCGTTCTCACCCGCGATTTCATTTCGTTAGCAGCGCGGTTTGTAAAAGTAATTGTCAGAATGTTCGCAGGGGAAATTCCCAAGTCCGAAACGAGGTAACAATATCTGGCGGTCAAGGCTTTTGTCTTCCCTGTTCCTGCTCCCGCCATGACGCGAACATACCCTTCTGTTGTTTTGACGGACAACAGTTGTTCTTTATTCAGTGAGTCTAACAGATTCACAAAAAATTCTTCTTTCGGAAAATCGGCATCCCATGGTTTTCCACGGGGTTTGTCCGTTTGGTTTAATTTCCCCGCTCAGTCATCGAAAAGATAAACTCGTGCAAAGAAACGATGTGGTCTTTGGCAGGCAAATCCTCGGCGATGGCCAGAGCTTCGGAAATATGTTGCATGGCGGTTTCTTTCGCCCGGTCAAATACTTTGGCGTTTTGAAGACGGCTGCGGATTTCTTCGGCGACATTAGGTTCTGCCGCTTTTTTCAACAGACTAATCAAAGAATCTTTTTCGCTGGGAGATGCGCTTTGGAAATAATAAATCAAAGGAAGCGTGACAAGTCCATTTGAAATATCCGTGAATTTGGCTTTGTCCAAATCCTTGGCGCCAATTCCGTAATCCAGCAAATCGTCGACGATTTGAAAGGCGATGCCGAAATGCATTCCCAACTGTCCGCATTTTTCAACGCAGTCTTCGTCGAATCCGGCGAGATGTGCTCCCATTTTTGCGCTGGCTTCCACCAAAGAGGCTGTTTTCCCCCGGATGATGGCATTGTAGCGTTCAAGAGGAAGTTCCATGTTGCCTGTGCAATCCAACTCGTTGATTTCTCCGGCAATCAAATCGTTTGCCGCTGTCGCCAAGGCCATGGGAATGGCTGCATTTTTCTCGTTTAAAACGCAACTCATCGCTTGCGAAAGAATATAGTCTCCGATAAGGACTGCTATTTTATTCCCCCATTCGATATGGGCAGTGCGTTGTCCACGTCGAACGGAAGTTTCATCGATGATATCGTCGTGGACGAGGCTTGCCAAGTGCAAAAGTTCAATGGCTGCGCAAGAACGGGAAACGCGTTCAATGTCGGGAGCGTGCTCTCCAGACGTCGCAATTAGCGCCAAAATGGTGGAACGGATTTTTTTCCCTTTTCGGCTGAGCAAATTGGACATTCTATCAGAGACGCCTTCGGGAGCGGCGTTAGCAATGGCAGAAATGAATTCGTCGGACTTGTCGAGATAATCCTGAACTTGACTTTTGGCTTTTGAAAGCGCATTCAAAAAAGACGGATGGTCTGCAGGAAGGAGGCTCACGATTAAATGTCCAGATCGTTGATGACTTTGTAAGCGTTTTCTTCAATGAATTGACGGCGAGGTTCTACTTCGTTGCCCATCAGTTTACTGAAGACTTGGTCCGCAAGGACGGCATCGTTTACGTGGCATATTTTCATAATCCGCGTATTCGGATCCATCGTGGTTTCTGCAAGTTGTTCAAAATTCATTTCGCCAAGGCCTTTGAATCGTTGAATTTTGTACTTCTTCTTTTCTTCGGAATCCAAATTCGCCAGTTCCGCTTCATCGAAAATGTAGCGGACTGTCTTTTTTCCTTGTTTTAAACCGAACAGGGGCGGTTGGGCGATGAAGATGTGTCCGCCATCGACAAGAGGCCTCATGTAGCGGAAGAAGAACGTGAGGAGAAGGGTTTGAATGTGGGAACCGTCGACATCAGCATCGGTCATGATGATGACTTTGTGGTAGCGAAGCTTTTCGAGCTTGAATTCGTTTCCAATGCCGCAACCCAAAGCGTTCACCAAATCTGGGATTGTGTCTGCAGTTAATACTTGGTTTAATCCGGCCTTTTCTACGTTCAGAATTTTTCCGCGGAGAGGCAGAATCGCTTGGAATTCACGCTTGCGCCCTTGTTTTGCGGAACCGCCAGCAGAGTCACCTTCCACAATGAACAGTTCACATTTGGATGGATCGCGTTCACTGCAATCGGCGAGCTTTCCCGGGAGTCCGCCGCTTTCAAGAACGTTTTTGCGACGGGCCAGGTTGCGTGCTTTGTGTGCCGCTTCGCGGGCTATCGCCGCATTATAGACTTTATCGACAATGGATTTTACAATATTTGGATTTTCGCCAAAGTATTCGTCTAATTTGGCTCCGAATGCCGTGTTGACAAGTCCGGCAACATCGGAATTGCCCAATTTGCGTTTGGTTTGGCCTTCGAACTGGGGTTGGGGAATCTTGATGGAAATGACCGCTGTCAACCCTTCGCGGATATCGTCTGCAGCGATAACGGTTTCCTTCTTTCCCTTTGGCAAAATTTCTTGCGCATATTTGTTGATGATACGGGTCATGGCCGTTTTGAATCCGGTGACATGAGTTCCGCCGTCATGCGTGTTCACATTATTGACAAAGCTGAAAAAATTCTCCTGAAAGCCGTCGTTATACCACAAAGCGATTTCTAACGGATAATTTCCCGCGGTTGTGACAATGTGGATGGGATTTTCAAACAAGGGTTTGCGGTGGGAATCGATGAATTTTACGAATGCGGAAATGCCACCCGGGAAGTAGAAAGATTCTTCTTTGCCATCGGGAGTGCGCTTGTCCGAAAGGGTGATTCGCAAGCCGCTCATCAGGAACGCAAGTTCACGGAATCGCTCCGCTAATGTATCGTAGTTGTACTCCGTTTCCGTAAAGATGGTGTCGTCCGGGAAATATTCAACCGTCGTTCCTGTTGAATCGTCGGTAATTTCACCGATATCCTTTTGATCACCAAGGGGTTTTCCCTTTGAAAATTCCTGCTGCACCACGTGACCGTTTCTTTTAACGGTAACGACCAATTTATTGGAAAGGGCGTTGACGCAGCTTACGCCGACACCGTGTAAGCCGGCGGAAACTTTGTAAGAATTGCTGTCGAATTTTCCACCGGCGTGAAGTTTTGTCATCACGACTTGGATGGTTCCCACGTGCTCTTTCGGGTGAATGTCTGTCGGAATGCCGCGCCCATTATCAACGACACGGATGCCGTTTCCCGGAAGAATTGTCACTTCGATGTGTGTGCAAAATCCGGCGAGGGCTTCATCGACCGAGTTGTCGACAACTTCCCAAACGAGCTGATGGAGTCCAACGGAATCGGTTGAACCGATATACATCGCCGGGCGAACGCGGACTGCTTCAAGCCCTTCTAGAACGGTAATGCTCGAACCACTGTATTCTTCAGCCATGAAAACCTCAAATTTTAAAATATTAAATAAAACGGATGCCCTTTACGCAAGGCGCGCCGAGGAGTCCGTTGCACCTATCAATAATAGCTTTTTTTCGGTATTCAGACTCGGTTTTCCAAACGGAATTGGAGGCTTTTAGCACCAAAATGGAGCCTTTCAAATCGACGATTTGCAGATGTGCGGCGAGGAGTTTTCCAAAGAGTTTTTCTGCGTTTGAAAACAAGATATATCGACTGTGCAATTCCCCCAAAGGTCCTCGGGAAAGCACATGGGACAGGATGACTCCGGCTTGAGTCAGTTGAGGGGTGTTGTGGTTTTTCCGCCGATTTTCTTCAGTTGTCATACGAGGAGTAATTTGGAAAGGACAAAGCTGCCGATGAGGATGCTGGTCATGCCGGCAACGACTGTCGCTTTGGTGCTTTTCCCAACGCCTTCCGCTCCACTATGGGTGGTGTAGCCGAAGTAACACGCATAGCTGGCGATAAAGAATCCGTAAAGGGCGGCTTTAATGAGTCCCACGGCGAAATCCCAATCTTCGTAGAACATGCGGACGCCGTAAAAGAATGTGGAAAAAGATACTTCTTTGTAAATGGCCGCGGTCGCATAGCCGCCCGAAATGCCGATGAAAATGCTGATAATCGTGAGAATGGGCAGCATGATGACCGTGGCAATGAGGCGTGGCGCAAGTAAAAAACGGTATGGATTAAGGCCCAATACGCTATAGGCGTCTAATTGTTCTGTGACAGCCATTGTTCCCAGTTCCGAGCACATGGAGGCTCCGACTCTGCCTGCCAAAACCATTGCCGTGAGAATGGGACAAAGTTCCACCATGACGGATTTCCCCACGGCCATCCCGACAAATACAAGGGGAATCATGTCTCCGAACTGATACGCCAGTTGCCACGCCATGATGGCACCTGTGGCAAGGCTTGCTGCGAAAACCACCGGAATGCTTGAAACTCCGGTGATGTACATTTGCTCAACGATAATGTGGAAATGTTTGAAAGAACCCGGCAGGTTTTTTCCCAGTTCCCACAAAAAAACAAAGTAGCCGCGGACAACTTCAAAAAACTTGCGGACATAATGTCCCAAGCTGGTGGCGGCGATGTCCATCACGGCTAACATGGTCTTTTATTTCTTTTTGTTGTTTTTTGCGGGGGCGGCGATGGCTTTCTTGTAAAGCTCCATGTCGGAAAGATACTTGATAGCTTCTTTCACCTGGGCGTCTCGTTTGAGCGAGAATGCCGTGCTTGCGGAATCCCCTTGGACAGCGGTCAAGAGTTCCCGTTTGATTCCGTCCATGATGTATTCGCGATTTTCGTCAAATTGTTTCTGGCGGTCGTTTTCTAGCGCTTTTCGCAATGCGGAAATTTCGGAATTCAAAGTGGAGTCGGAAAGGACTTTTGAAGAATCGCCCATAAAGTTCTGTTCGCGAATAAGGCCTTTTTCCAAAATTTCCAAAGTGGCAATGGAATTGCTCTTTATTTTGGTGAAATTGGTGTCCTTAAGGCAAAAATCCTTGAATTGGGTGAAAAGAGAATCGGGAACTTCCCAGTCCGCATCGATTTTCGCTCCTTGTTTTTCAAGTCCCGGTCTAATTTTGACTGCGAATTTGAAATACATCGCCATGCGTTCTTGAACCTGTACAACCCAAGGAATCGGATCCAGTTCGACATCGACGTCGGGCGTGATGCCACCGCCGCCATACATCTTGCGTCCGGCGTTCGTGAAGAAGGTGTCTACCGCAACGGTGTCTTTTTTGGCGTTTACCGAGTCGGCTTCACCTTCTGCATAAGAGTCGTCTTCTGCATAGGCATCATCGCGGAGCTTTAACCCCTTGATGCCGTTTTCCGGTTTGTTGATGCAGCGGCCAAAGGGAAGGTAATAGAACGCTGTGGTGAGCTTCAACGCGTAGCCTTGGTTGTCTAGCGGGAAGATTGTTTGCACGGAACCTTTCCCGAAAGAAGTCTTGCCGATAATCAGACCGCGGTCCCAGTCTTGAATAGCTCCTGAAACGATTTCAGCTGCGCTAGCGGAACCCTGGTTCACCAAAACGACTAAAGGAACGTCTTCTTTTACAATGCCATCGCGCCGGGAACGGCTTTCCGTGTGTTGAGTGCGCCCACGGGTCGAAACGATGAGATCGCCTTTTTTCAAAAAGAGTTCGCCGATTTCAACGGCTTGGTTCAACAGTCCGCCGGGATTGTAGCGCAAATCCAAGATGATTTTTTTCATTCCCTGCTTTTGAAGCTTTTGAATGGCGCTGACAACTTCTTCGCGGGTTTTGAGCGAAAAGGAAGAAAGTTTGATGTACCCAATATCTTTTGTCACCATGCCGCTGAAAGGAACTGCGTGGACGACAATTTTTGCGCGGGTAATGGTGAAATCCATCAGTTCAGAAACGCCGGCCCGGGCGATGCTGATCGTGACATCGGTTCCGACTTTTCCCCTGAGTTTACCCACCGCTTCGTCTAACGAATAGCCGTGAGTATCTTTGCCGTCAATTTTCAAAATGCGGTCTCCGGCGCGAATGCCCAGGTTGAATGCCGGCGTTCCCGCTAACGGGGAAATGACTGTGAGAATGTTGTCGCGCAAGCTTATTGTGATGCCCACGCCGCCAAATTCGCCTTCGGTTGAAATCTTCAAATCTTCGTAATCCTTTGGGGCGAAAACAGAGGTGTGGGGATCTAGAATGTTCCGCATTCCCTGGATTGCCGCTTCGGAAAGTTCTGCGGGATCGACGTCCTCGACGTATTTCAAATTGACTTCCGAAAGAACTTTGTTCAGCCGGGAGAGTTCTTCGTAAAAATCTCCCGGAGCTTTATTTTCGGATTTAGAAGAGGCCGCGAAAGCGGCACTCGCGGCGAGGTTCGCCAAAACGATCCCGCGGAAAATGGAATGAACAAAGGACATTTTGAATTTCATGCTTTCAAAAATACAATTTCGAAAACAAAAGAAAGATTTTTTAAAAGAAAAACCCGGCCCGAAGGCCGGATTTTAAAGAAAGGAGAGAGAGAATAAAAATCGTCAAAGATTAGGCGGCGTCCAACACCTGGTTGATGTTTGTCGTGCGGAGTTTTGCCAAGGCTTTTTCTTTCACCTGGCGGACGCGTTCTTTGGAAAGTCCAACCATTTTGCCAATTTCTTTCAAATTCAAATCGGCGTCGATGTCTAATCCGTAGTAAAGTCCAATGACTTTGTGCTCTTGGTCAGAAAGATTGCCTTTCAAGAGAAGTTCAAGAGAAGCCTGTTCGATGTTTTTTTCGGCGAGCGCATCTGTTGATTCGCCTGTGGCTGCGATGCAGTCGCCCAAGGTGGAGTCTCCGTCATCACCGACGGGAGTGTCTAAAGACGTGGAGTGGGATCCCATCAGCAGAATTTTTTCAATGTCTTTTGCTTTGTAACGGCTGGCGCCTTCAAGGCTTTCGGGATCTATTGTCAGTTGACCGCCGATAACTTGGCGGGTCTTGGACGACACGCGGTTAAAACGGCGCAAAACGAGCTCTTTTTCGGCGCTGATGCGGACTAAACGCGCTTTTTCGGAAATGGCGCGGGTGATGTTTTGGCGAATCCACCAAACGGCATAGCTGATAAATTTGATTTTTTGATTGGGATCAAAACGGCGGGCGGCTTCAATAAGGCCCATATTGCCTTCGTTAATCAGTTCATTGACATCCAAACCCTGGCCTTTATAAAGATTGGCGATGTTGACGACGAATTTCAAATTGGATTTGACAAGAAGATCCTGGGCGCGGCGGTTTCCTTCGGCAGAAAGTTTGATTAAGACCTTTTCCTGTTCTCTGGTGAGGAGCGGGTATTTTGCGATGTCATTCAAGTATTGGAAATAAATGGAATTCATCTGGACCTCTTTGGATTGGCAGCGGCCTATCCGCTACCTAAGGCAAATCTAATGCGGGGAAAATCGCGAAGTGTCAGGAAGAATTCTTGATTTGGCAAAACATTCATCGTTTTTTTGTCCGAGTTCATCTGTTTTTTGTCATTTTTCTGTCATTTTCGGAGAAATCCATATTATTATATGAGACATGATTCGTTCAGAACAAGATTCGAAATTGCAGGATGATGAAGTTTTTTGGGACTCGATGGCTAGTGTTGGGTTGGCGGGCAAGTCGGAAGTGGATTCTCCGTTAGGTAAAATTCCAGATTGGCTTGTTGGCAAAAAGCCCGTTTCGGTCAAGTCACTCCGGCTGATGATGTTTTTGTTTGTGTTTTCGATCGGTTTTGTGGGCGCATCTTCTTTGATCGGGGATGTTTCTGCATCGAAATTCTGGTGGAAAATGATTGTTCCGACAATTTGCGTTTTCAATTTTCTGCTGGGATTTTTCATTAATCAGATGTGGCTTGTTCCCAAATTGTATTTCCAGCGGCGATTTAAGCTTTTCGTCTTTTTCAATATTCTCTATACGGCGTTTTCTGTTGGGGTCCGGGATTTTTCCATTTGGATTTTTTCCGGAGAGTCTGTTTCTTTCTTTGAATATTTGTTTGGAGACAGGATCACGCATCCCATTTGGATGGGAATTGTGACTTTGATGGTTTTTTTCTCGATAACGGTTATTATTTGTGCGTTCAACGTGTTGCTTCGGTTGGGGGGCATTTACGCTCAGGAAAATTATATCCGCAGCAGCATGGACAAATTCTTTTTGCAGGCGGATCTCGCATTTTTGAAACAGCAGCTCTCGCCTCATTTTCTGTTCAACACGCTGAACAACATTTCGGCACTTGTGGATATAAACCCGAAGCTCGCACAAAAATCCATGAGCCGCCTTTCGACGGTTTTGCGGCAAATGTTGAACGAGGCGAAAGAAAATGAAGTTTCATTAGAAACGGAAATCGATATTTTGGAAAAGTATTGTGAACTGGAAAAATTGCGTTTTGGTGACAACGTGAAATTTTCTTTCCACGCAGAGGTTGAAGACCCTTCGATGAAAATTGCGCCCTTGATGATGCTTCCTTTGGTGGAAAATGCGTTCAAATACGGAGTGCATCCGTCGGACCCTTGCCACATAACGGTCTTTATTTTGGAAAACGGTGGCCGTTTGGAATGTCGTGTGGAAAATACGCTTGTTCCCAAGCCGACTTCCTCGCAGACAAAAAGCGGAATCGGCTTAGCCAATTTAAAACGCCGACTGGAGCTCTGTTATGCAGGGCGCTTCCAATACAAGGCGGAATCTAAGGATGGCGTTTACATTGGCGAATTGAAAATCGATTTGAATGCCAAGCGGAATTAAATGTAATACATGTAGCCCTGTTTTCCTGCATTAGGGGAGAGTTTGTCCAGGGTGAGGTCGCCTAAAACTTTTTCGATGGCGTTGTCTATCTTTTGATAAAGTCCTATGCGGATCGCGCGGCGGTATGGGGATTCTTCGTTGGACGGTAACGGTGGGTCGACAATTGTCAAATCGCCTTCCAAATCGCGGAGAACGTCGGAAATGCGGATTTCAGACGCCGGTTTTGCAAGCAAGAAGCCTCCGCCCGAACCTTTGATGGATCGGATGTAGCCTGCGCACTTCAAGACAACGGCGATTTGTCCGAGGTAGGCTGCTGAAATTTGTTGGCGGTTTGAAATGTCTGCAAGTGTCGCATGTTCGCCCGGGGGCTGGTTTGCGATGTCTGTCAGAAACCGGATTCCGTAGCGGCCTTTGGTTGAAATTTTCATCCGTAATATTCCCCCATCACGCCGCGGAAAACGTTTGCCAAATCTTCGAGGGTGATGGCTTGTAAGATCTCGGCAAATGTGGAATCGACTTTTTCCCAAACCGGCTTGGTTTTGCAGGTTTCTGCAAAATGGCAATGTTCTTTTTTTAAGCAAGGCACTGCACTGAGAGATGTTTCCGTTGCAATGAGAATGTCGTAAGCGTTGATTTCTTTGGGGGGCTTTGAAAGTTGATAACCGCCATTTGCTCCGCGGGATCCGTAGACGATTCCCGCTTTTTTTAACGGAATGAACAATTGTTCCAAATAGCCTTCGGAAATGGATGTTTTTTGGGAAATCCCGTGAATGCTATTCGGTTTGTCGGATGGATTTGTGGCGATGCACAAAAGCGCTTCGAGCGAATATTGCCCTCGAGTGGAAATTTTCATCTGCTGACGTCGATTGCTTTTAATCCCGGGCGGGAATTTGCGAACAGGATGCCGATTGAAACGCCGAATCCGTGGTCAATGTCTTTGGCGAAGGTCCATTGATAAGCGCCTTTGATTCGAAACGAGAAAAAGGATTCCCGGAAAAAATAAAGGCCGGCGTTCGCCTCGACGGATGGACCGATTCGGTCGCCGAAATCATTGGCGAAGTCGTCTTCGGGGATGGTGTTGAGGCCCGCCATTCCACCGATGAAAGGAGTGACGTCGGTGGGGAGCAGCTGTTGCTGAAAACCGAGCTTTATATTGAATCCGTTGCCCGGAAAGGAGTAGCCGACATCCCCGGTGACACTTGTGTAGGGTAAAATTTGAAAATTGGCGATGAAGTTTGTTTCGCCGAAGGCGGAGCGTTCGTCGCTCCAGGATTTGCTGACCGGTCTGAAAAAGGAGCCTTCCAGTCCGAAGCTGGAAAATGAATTGTAAACAGGAGTGCCTTCTCCGGCGAAAACGGCAACTAGCGAAAGAAGGGTGAAAATCAAGATTTTTTTCATCGGATTCTCCAAAGGCAGAACGTCTGCCATGTCACAAAATTAGGAAAATTTCAAGTATCACGCTAGGAAATTGATTTGCTGTCGGATGAATGGCACAAATGTTCGCCCGAAATGAAATCTTTTTATATTTTTGCGGAATCAGAAAAACTTAACAAAAGGGTCATTATGTCCAAAACATTCCGTCTTTTAATCCTTTGCGCTTCTGCGCTCGCTTTGGTCGCTTGCTCCGGCAGCGGCAAAAAAGTTACCCGTATTGAATCGGATTCCGTAACGGATCTTTCCGGCAAGTGGAACGATACCGATTCCCGTCTTGTCGCGGAAGAAATGATTCAAGATTGTATCGCGCGCCCATGGTATAGCAAATTGTTGCAAAACAAGAACGGTGAACTCCCGACGGTTGTCATTGGCAGCGTCCGCAACAAGAGCCACGAACACATCAACGTGGAAACATTTGTCAAGGATATGCAGCGCGCTCTCATCAACTCGGGCAAAGTGGACTTTGTCGCCAATGCGGAAGAACGTGGAGAGCTCCGTGCGGAACTCGCATCCCAGTCTGGCAATGCTACGGAAGAAACTCGCAAGGAAGCCGGCCAAGAAATTGGAGCGGATTTGATGCTTACGGGTAGCTTGAACTCTATCGTGGATCAGGAAGGCGGTGAACAGGTCGTGTTCTATCAAATTGATCTTCAGCTCGTTGACATCCAGACGCATAAAACCGTTTGGATTGGCGACAAAAAAATCAAAAAATACATGAGCCGCAGCTCTGTGAAAATGTAATCGGACGGCAACATGCTTAAAATTCGCTTTTCCCTGATAACTCTTTGTGCGTTTTTGTTTGCAGCGTGTGCCAACAAATCGATGACGCGGTACGAAACGCTTTCTGAGCCTTTGGCGAAAGGCGGATTTTCTGCAGCGATTGATGCTGTTCAGAAAAAGAAAGATGATCTTTACGGATCCAATACGGAATTTCTTTATTACTTCGATTTGGCTACGCTTTCCCATTACAATGGGGACTTTCGAAAAAGTGCGGACGCATTCGAAAAGGCGAAGCAAATCTACGACGATTTATACACGAAGTCGATTTCCAATGAAGCTGCTTCTCTGTTGACAAATGATAATGTTCGCCCCTATCGGGCAAGGCCGTTTGAAATTCTCTCCCTTTATGAAATGAACATTGTCAATTATTTGGCGTTAAATGATTTGGATGGAGCTTTAGTGGAAGCGCGTGCCGCGGATGTCGCCTTGCAGTCGCTTTATCAAAAGGATAATGGCAAAACGAATGATGCGGGTTACTTGCGCTATTTAATTGCCATTGTTTATGAAATGGATGGAGACCGTGATAACGCTGCGATTGCCTATTATAAGGCGGCCCGAGCCTATGAAGAAGAACCGACAAAGCTCCCGGCTGAAGCACAGGCGTTTATCTTGAAACGCCTTGAACAAAGCGGCCGCGGCGATGACGTTCGTTCGCTGAAACTTCCGAATGCGAATGTCCCCACTCAGATTCCAGAAGCGCAAGACAATGCGAATGGTGAAATTTTGGTCGTGGGTTATGCGGGGCACAGCGCCATATTGGGCGAATGGATGCTTTCGGGGACTTATGTCCGCGGCGGCATTTTGAACGTGATGGGAAAAAATCCTCAATCGGGTAAAGTGGAAAGTTTGACGATTCCGTTCCCGGCCAGTGCCATCGGATCGCATGGCGGAACGACTTTTTCTGTGACAATTGCCGTGCCGGAGCGAAAGGATGTTCCCCATCAAGTGGAAAATTTTGAAGTGGCTTTGGACAATCGGAAGTTGAATTATCGTCCGGAGATTTTTTTGGACAATACGCGAAACTTGGAGAAAAATCTAAAAGAAGAGCGGACGACGACTTTGGGGCGTACGGCTGTTCGTGTGTTAACGCGGACGATAGCTGCCCAGCAGGCGAAAAAGCAGATGGAAACGAATAATGTGCTGCTGAATCTGGTAACCAGCATTGGAACGGATGTTGCCGCCGGACAACTTGAACAGGCTGATTTGCGCGTGGCGCTTTTCTTGCCGCACGAAGTCCGCTTCACTCGGATTCCGGCGGCTCCCGGGTTGCACAACGTGACTGTTTTGGCGACGAACAAAAACGGCAGCGCAACGAAAAGGTATCAGTTTACTGTGAATGTCAAGCCGGGAAGCAAAGCGGTTGTTGTCGTTCCCGCCATTCATTAATGAAATTCATGCTTTGACGTGGATTATTTTCCGCGTTAAGATTTTCCAAAGAGCAACTCGGTGAGTTCGGTGAAATTTCGGGCGCATCTGCGGCCGTTCCGGATTTCGCCAAACAAAATGCCTTCCATTCCGACATTTAATGCGCCTTCGATGTCGCGGGAATCGTTGTCGCCGACCATGATGGCTTCTGACGGTGAAGTGGAGAGCTTTTGCAAAATGCTGTGGAACATCAATGGGGAGGGCTTGTCGGCTCCGACTTCTTCGCTAACGGTAATTTTGTCAAAAACGCCTTGTAATCCGAGTTTTTGAATCTTTCGCAATTGGATATGGAGCGTTAAGTCAGAGCACAGTCCCAGAGAAACGCCTTTAGCTTTTAATTTTTTCAGCAACTCGAATGCGCCGGGGAAAATTTCCATTTTGTTGATATAGGCGCTCCAATAAGCGTTGTACATCGGAATGGCGTGCGTGTCCGATGGTAAATTCAAAAGTTCGCACATCCGGTGGTAAAATAAAATGCGGTTGTGCCCGGCTGCAGTCAGCGGGTTCGCCTCTTTTACCGCTTTGTCGCATTCTATGTAAAGGGTTGAAAAGGATTCGAATGGGATTGTGTAAAAGTCGTTCAGATAATTGTATACAGCATTTCTGCCTGCGGAGTCACACGGAGAATAGAGATAGAGCGTGTTGTCCAAATCGAAAACGACTGCTTTAGGTAAAGGCATCATATCTGATAGCGGACGTAAGCTCCAATGGCGTGCATAGTCCGCGACATCGGCTCGACGCGTTCGTAAGCGGCGATTTTGGCGTAAGAATTGAGGCGCAAGCCAATGGCGAAATCTTTGGGCAGCGCAAGCTCCAACCCCGCATTGTTGAAAACGACAAAGTCGTAGCCGTTCGTTCCGTAGTGAGGTTCTGTGTTCGGCCAGCTGTGGAAAAGAAATGCGGAAATGTAGTTGAAAAAACGAATCCGGTTGGCGAAAGTCAGTTCGATAGAGGCTTTATAATTGAAGCCCAAACTATATTGGTAGTCGCGGGTTTTTTGATAATTGGAGTCGGACTTGGCCAAAACTTCGTCGTAGTTGAAATCGGAAGAACCTAAAAGAATGTAAGAGGGCATGTGGCTCATGCGGAAGTGGAATTTTTCGGAAAGTTTGACGCTGACATCGGCTCCGAGGCCGATAGATAGGGCGGACATTTCGACTAGGTCACCGTAAAATGTGTCAAAATGTAAATAAGTTCCCAAATCGATCCAATTTTCGCTGTTTGCGTGCAAATTCATGTTGGCGAGTTTTCCTACCGAGGACACCCGCATCATCATGCCGTCTTCGCTTTGATCTTGGCTGAAAGAAAAGGTGAAATATTCGAAAGGTTGCCGAATTTTCCGGTTGGGCAGTCCGTAGACCAGTTCTAAACCGTAAGAAACGGAGGGCGAATTCCAATCGTTGTTGGAGCGGTCGTCTGCGTCTTGATCGTAGCGGTATTCGTTTCCGAAACGCTGTCCGAATCCGGCGAGGACGGACCATTCCATAGGAGCGTATCCGGGATTTGTCGGGCTTGGACCGTTAAACCATTCTTGAATGTAGGCTAGTGGACTTGCAACAAAACCGAAAAGATTTTCGAGGATTCCCGCATCCGGCTTTGCCAAAACGCGGGAAGAAATCCGGTAGAGCATTTCGCCGTAAACGGTTCCGCCGACGCTTGTGGCTATCAAATCGTTCGGGGCGGGATATTCTGTTTCGCAGAACATTTCCCAGATATAAGATCCGGTCAGCGCAAAAAAGTAGCTTTCGTAAAAGCCGTATCCGGCGGAACGCGCCGAAGAATAATACATGGATCCTTGGTAAGGATGCCCGAAAAAGTTGATTGCGAAATGGTTGTCGTCCCATTTCCAGCCTTCTCTGTAATTGCGCTTCCAATAAGAAGGGCCTGTTTTGGCGTAATCTTTTTGAAGAACATAGCGGTCCCATCCCCAAACGAAAATGTCTTGCAAAACGATTTCGGTAAAGGGGAAAATGACCGGCAATTTTTTGCCGACGGGTCCGCGGGGGGTAAATTCCGGGATTTCAGAGGCACTCTTGTTCGCAGAATCCGCTTGTGTGGCATTTGAAGTCGAAACTGCACTAGTAGAATCCGCATGGGAAAAAACGGATACCAGGAGAACAAAAAGAATGCCGGGAAAAATTCTCATGATAGTCCAAAAATGCTTTTTTTGAATGAATTTTGCAGGGTATCTGCGATAAAAACGTTTATTTTGGTGATAAGAGGGTGAGAGATTCCGCTCGCTTTGCGCCGTGGGGTGAAATTTTCGGAGGAATTTCTATATTATGCGGCACAATGCCTTTATGTCTTGAAAAAGAACAGCTGGAAATTGTCCAGCGGATTTTGAATATCCACTTCGCTGGATTGGAAGTGGATGCTTACGGTTCAAGGGTTTCTGGAAAGGATTTGACTCCGGAATCCGCATTGAATGTGGTAGTGCTTTCTTCGAAACCGGTGCCGCTTGAAGAAATGGTGGCCGTTGAAAAAGCATTTGCAGACAGCGGTCTTCCGTTCCGGGTTGACATTGTGGATGGTGCGAAACTCACCGAAAGCATGCAAAAAAACATTAAAAAAGAACACATCGTCATTCAAGAAGCGGAATCCGGCGAAGTCTAATCAACAGGGGGCTTATGTTCAGACAAGGGATTTTTTCGACTGTTTTTGCCGTGTTTTTGGCGACATCTGTTTCTCATGCGGCGTCCGAGTCTCTTTCCCAGGCAGAATCTTTGATTCAGAAAGGGGACTGCACAGCGGCGATTTCCGCATTGAAACCGTTGACTGAGAAAAAGCTCCAAACAGAAGACGGCGCAAAAGCGGCTGTGTTGATTGCCGGATGTTACGAAAAGACGGGCGATACCGTCAATCTGGACCGTTTGACTTCGCGGTATTTGGAATACTATGCGGGAAGTTCCAAACGCGCCAAAATGGAAATTGTGGCGGCGAAGCGTGCGTTGCAAAACGATTCGACTTTTTTGGATGCGGTGGAAACTCTTCTTGGAATCGTGACTTATTCCAAGGATGCGGTGGTCAGGGATTCCGCCCGGAACCTGTTGGTCCGGATTTTTGAACAGGACAAGCGATGGACGATTTCCAGCTTGACGTCTTTTGCCGATCGCGTGTTGGTTTCCCATCAGGTGGCGAATGTGACCTGGCTTCGGTTGGGGAAGGCTCATGCGGAAAAGAAAAACGCCAAAGCGGCTCGTTATTGGTTCAAAAAAGTCATCGCGGCAGGAGAAAATGAAGTCTGGGTCAATGCGGCGAAAAACGCTTTGAACGGGTTAGAGGGTGCCGCATCTGTGCCGACGATTCTCGTACTTGCTCCGATTTCTGGTGATTTTGCCGAATTTGGACAGGATGCCGTGAAAGGAGTGCGTTTGGCCCTTGAACAATCCGGTTTGAAAGACAAGGTCAATCTTCGGGTGGCTGATACGCGTGCGGATGCGGTCGAAGCGCTGCGCAAGACGCGTCAAGCGGTTGCCCAAGATAGCGTTGTCGCAATTATCGGACCCATTATGAGTTCTCCGGCGGCGGCTGTCGGTGCTTGGCTCAGTTCCACGCACATGCGGATTCCGATGTTGACCCCGACGGCAACGGATGCCGGAATTTCGCGGATGGGGGCAAATATTTTCCAGGTGAACGTGAGCATGGACAATTTGGCGACGGGAATTGCCAATTACGCTGTGGACTGTTTGGGAATCCGCGAATTTGCAGTCCTTTCTCCGGCGGGGGATTTTGGCACGGCGATGACACAAAGCTTTACCCGAGCTGTCGAAAATCGCGGTGCTGTTGTGGTGGCGACGCAGGGCTTCGAAGAGGGTCATCCGGACTATACAACGGAATTCCGCAAATTGCGGGCTGTTCGATTCAACCAGATTTTGCATAAGAAGAACATCGCCCGCGGGGCTAAAGATTTGGATGCCATCGGAACTAAAGAACGTCGTTCTTACATGCAGGATTCTGTTTTCCGCATACCGGGAATATTCATCCCCAGTTCCAGTCCTTCGGATGCGGGGCTGATGAGTGGTCAGGTTGCCTATAACAAACTCAGCGGGACGCTCTTGGGAACTTCTGGCTGGTATGGCGAAGACCTGCTCAGTGAAGGCAAAAAATTGGTGGAAGGTGCTTACTTCAGCGTTTCTTTTGATGGCTCGGATTCAAACGGTGCTTATAAAAATTTCAGCAGTGCTTACAAGGCGAAATGGAACGAAGAACCGAAAGCGGATAAGGTCAGCGGACTCAGTTACAGTGCAGCGAACATCGTGCTTTCACTTATTTCTTCGGGGGAATCAGAATTGGTGAAAAAAATCCATTCACAGAAAGTGTTCCCCGGCGTTTATGGAAATATCCGTTTTGAAAAGGGCGCAAATGCCAACGTTCAAATTATGAGCGTTGACTCCAGTTCCTTTGTAAACAAAACAGCTTGTCCTGCGAAATAAGGGTGCGCCTGTGCTGGCTCAGGAACCCTCTCGGTTTAGCGTGAAGTTGGTAGGATGCCTTTGCCTTTGGGGCGTGGCAATGTCTGCGGCGGCGGACACCTCTTTGTTTTCGCTGCCCGAAGAATTGCAGCGGTGGGCGGATAAGTCGGTTGCCGCGGCTTTGAAAATGGATTATGCGGATTCGTATCGGGAATCGGAGCGGATTCGTGCGAAAGATTCGGGCGTGGCCTGTGTTCTTCGGAATATTTCCCGCTTGAGTGAATTTGACGATGTGGGCGATACTCTCGCTTTGCAAAAGGCGGAAAAAGAATTGTCCGAATGTTCGGCTTCTGGAGCCTGGGATGTACTTCGGGAATTTGAACTAGGTTATGCGAAAACGGCTTTGGGAAAATCGTTCAAGGGGGCGATGGATACCCGGCGTGCAGCGAAAAAATTCGAAGATTCCGAAGACAAGGATGCGCGAGCGTTTTATTCCATATACGCTTATTATGTAGAAGATGGACTGAGTTTTTTGCCGTTTGTTTCGGATGACAGGGATTCGCATTTGCAAATTCTGGAAGAACGGGCGGTGCATTCGAGACTGTTTTGGCCGCTTTTCGTAACACCTCTTGCGTGGATGTTCTATGACCGGGAAGAGTACGGAAAAGCGCTTGACGTGGTGAACAAAGCTCTCTCCAAGGCTCCGGAAAATGCCGTTTTTTGGCAAATGAAAGCCGATATGCTCTACAAACAGAAAGAATATGCGGCGGCCTCGGAAATTTATGAAAAAAGTGCTCGCGATTATCTGATTCGGACGGGAAAATCGGTGCGGTATTTTTGTGCTATAGGAAATCTGGCGCGAATTTATCAAGATGCGGGCCGATTGGAAGATGCCAAACGGAATGCGGACAAGTTCAATTCTCCGGAATACCGAACAATCGAAAAATGGATGCCAGCCTCGTTGGTGAAAGATTTGAAAAAGAAAAATCTGTATCCGTAATACGCTCAAATTTCGGGCTTGGAGGCGTTTAGCGAATGGGAATGGAGGTGGAATTTTTTACTTTTATGTCAACAAAAGGTGGAAAATGTCTGTTTTGATGCGCTCTGTTTCTGGAATCCGTGGAATTGTCGGCGACACGCTGACTCCAACGGTTTTGACAAATCATGTGAAAGCTTTTTTGGAAGTGACAGGGGCGAGGAAAGTCGTCATTGGGCGGGATAGCCGTCCAACGGGTGACGCTATCGTTTCTTATGTTTCGGGACTTTGCCGTTTGGCCGGAGCCGATGTTGTCGATGTGGGTTTGGCGACAACGCCGAGTGTTGAACTCTTTGTGACGCATCTTCGCGCCGATGCTGGAATCATTGTTACGGCCAGTCACAATCCGCTGGAATGGAATGCGTTGAAATTTTTGGATGAACGGGGCATTTTCTTGGGGCCGGACAGTATCGGAGATCTTTTTTCCATTGCGGATGCAGGAAAATTCATTTATCCGGATTATCGGCAAATGGGAACGGCGGAAGTTTTAAACGATGCGGATGCAGTGCACATTGATGCAACGCTTGCGATTCCTTTCATTGATGTAGAAGCCATTCGAGCCAAGCATTTTAAGGTGGCACTTGATGCCGTCAATGGTGCGGGTTCGTTTATTTTGCCGCGGCTTTTAGAATCTTTGGGTTGCGAAGTGGTGCGGATTCACTGCACTCCAGATGGAAATTTTCCCCGGGGGCCAGAACCGATTCCGGAAAATCTCGTCGATTTGGGGAAGGCTGTTGCGGAAAATCATTGCGTGGTGGGCTTTGCCGTGGACCCGGATGCGGATAGATGCGCCCTTGTCGATGGTTCTGGAAATGCAATTGGCGAAGAATATACGCTGGCCATAGCGACAGAAGCGGTTTTGTCCAAAAAGAAAGGCCCGGTTTGCGTCAATCTTTCGACGTCGCGGATGAGTGCGGATGTCGCAGAAAACTTCGGTGTCGGATTTTCGAGGGCGAAGGTTGGCGAAGTGAATGTCAGCCTTCAAATGATGCGGGAAAATTGCGTCATCGGCGGGGAAGGGAACGGCGGCGTTATTTTGCCTGCAGTTCATTATGGCCGGGACTCTTTGGTTGCGGCGGCGCTTGTGCTCTCTTGGATGGCGGAAAACGGCGGCGGTCCTGAAAAGTTCAAAGCGGAGCATCCGCAATATGTGATGCCCAAGAAAAAATACCCTCTTGGCGAAAAGCCTGTTTCAAAAGTTTTCGAAGAGGTCGCTTTGGAATTTTCGGATTGGACAAAGGATACCCGCGATGGGCTGTGGCTCGGCAAAGGAAAGAGCTTTGTCCATGTGCGGGCGTCGAACACGGAACCTGTTATCCGCGTCATTTCTGAAGCACCGGATGCCGCAGAAGCGGAAGAACTTTGCGCAAAAGTGGAATCGAAAATTCAATAATCGGTTTCGGTAAAATCTTGCCGTTTAACGGGAAAAAGGAATTTTAATATGTGCGGTATTGTTGGATACATTGGAGACAAGGATGCTTCGGGCGTTTTGGTCAATGGACTGAAACGCTTGGAATATCGCGGATATGATTCTTCGGGAATCGCTGTTGCGCATCCGAATAAAACTCTTGAAATGGAAAAGGCTGCGGGAAAAATCAACGAACTGGAAAAGAAGCTGAAGACGCACCCGCTGTTTTCTAACATTGGAATTGCCCATACGCGGTGGGCAACGCACGGTGCACCATTAGAACGGAACGCCCATCCGCAGCAAAGTTATGATGGGAAAATCATGGTGGTGCACAATGGAATTATCGAAAATTACGCCTCGCTCAAGGCGAAACTCGAAGCGGAAGGTGTGAAATTCCATTCCGAAACGGATACGGAAGTCATTGCGCACTTGATTGCGAAACTTTACAAGGGTGATTTCAAGTCAGCCGTGCTAGCTGCGTTGAATAAGTTGGAAGGAACTTTTGGACTTGCCGTGCTTTGTGCCGAAGAGCCGGATGTTTTGATTGGAGCGCGCCGCGGAAGCCCGCTGGTGTTGGGAATCGGAAATTCGGGGGAATATTTCTTGGCAAGCGATGTCGCCGCCATTGTAGATTACACGCAAAAAGTGGTTTATCTAAATGATGGGGATGTGGTTGTCGCCAAGCGTTCCGGCTATGAAATTGTTACGGCATCGAGCCTTTCCGTTAATCGCAATGTGGAAGAAATTGAATTTGATTCGGAAGCGGCCAGCAAGGGCGGCTTTGAACATTACATGCTCAAGGAAATTTTCGAACAGCCGGAATCGTTGCGCAACACCATGCGCGGCAGGCTGCTCTTTGCCGATGGTTCTGCGAAATTGGCGGGGTTGGATTCCAATCGGTTGGAATTGCGCAATTTGAACCGCATCATCATCACGGCGTGTGGAACCAGTTATTACGCGGGAATGGTTGGAGAATATCTGATCGAAGATCTGGCGGGAGTCCCTGTTGAAGTGGAATATGCTTCGGAATTCCGTTATCGCAATCCCATTATTAAACCGGGAACGCTTGTTCTTGTCATTTCTCAGTCCGGAGAAACAGCCGATACACTGGCTGCTTTGCGGGAAGCGAAAACGAAAGGGGCGACTGTTTTAGGCATTTGCAATGCGGTCGGATCCACCATTGCGCGGGAAAGTGATGGCGGCGTTTATTTACATGCGGGGCCGGAAATCGGAGTCGCCAGTACAAAAGCATTCTCTTCGCAGGTGACTGTTTTGACGATGATAGCCCTTTTGCTTGGGCGGGAACGGCGTGTTTCTGCGGAACAGGGCATCGAATTTGCCCAGGCTATTGCCGATATTCCCAAATGGGTCGAAGAAACGCTTCGCCTTTCTCCGGCGATTTGCGAAATCGCAAAAAAGTATACGGATTCCAAAAATTTCCTCTATCTGGGAAGACATTACAATTATCCTGTCGCCATGGAAGGCGCCCTCAAGTTGAAGGAAATCAGCTACATCCATGCAGAAGGTTATCCGGCTGCAGAAATGAAACACGGCCCGATTGCGTTGATAGACGAAAATATGCCGGTGGTCGTCATTGCCCCCAAAGACAGTCTTTTTGACAAGGTTCTTTCCAACGTCCGTGAAATCAAGGCTCGTGGTGGGCGTATCATTGCTGTGACAACTGAGGACTGTACGGAACTTTCGAAATATGCGGACGATGTCATCTTTGTGCCCAAAGTGAATCCGATGTTGATGCCTCTTATCACGTGCGTTCCCTTGCAACTGCTCGCTTACCATATTGCCGTCCTCCGCGGAAACGATGTTGACAGGCCGCGGAATTTGGCGAAAAGCGTGACGGTGGAATAAGCTTGAAACGCGAAATGCCGGATTTATACGAAGTTCGCATCGGAGCTTTTGAAGGTCCGATGGACTTGCTGTTGTATTTGGTGCAGCAAAGTGAAGTCAAACCTTCTGATATTTCAATCGCAGAAATTACCGATCAGTATTTGGAATGGATGAAGGACCTTTCCCAGGCGGATCTTTCCCAGGCGGGAGATTTTCTGTTGATGGCAAGTCGCTTGATGGCGATGAAAGTGCGCGAACTACTGCCCAAAGAAGAACAAAACGACGATGAAGAAATTCCCCTGGACCTTTCCCGCGATGAACTTATTCGGCAAATGCTCGAATATCAGCGGTATAAGCAGGTCGCCAAAGAATTGCAGGGGATGGAATCTGAAAATGTCGGAACTTGCTACCGTGGGCGGCTAGAAAAAACGGAAAGTGAAGAAGAAACTCTTGCCGATGCGAATATTTGGCAGCTGTTCCGCGCCTATCAAAAAATGCTCCGGACGCGAAGTAGCGAAAATGTGCATCACATAGAACTTGACGACGTGACCATTGAAGACCGTCAACAATTCATTTCGAACACGCTTCGCCGTGAAGGCAGGGTCTTGTTCGAAGATTTGCTTGGACGGGATCCTTTGCCGATAGTCACCGTAGTGACGTTCATGGCGTTGATGGAAATGATAAAAACAGATGAAGTCGTATTCCGTCAAAGTGAATTGTTTGGAGCCATTTGGATTTACCGCAAAAAGGACAATGGGGAATTTGCTGAAGAAATGGCGAATGAAACGCGCCTTTACGAACCGGAACGGGAATACAAACCCGGAATCTTGGAAAAGTTGCGGGAACGGGAACTTGTCCGCGGGGATAAAAAGCAGGCGACTTTGGATCAGGTGATGCGAACGGCATCGTTGCTGGCATCTCGAGGGAAAGTTATCAAGGATGAAGACATCATGGCGATGTTGGATGGGGAATTGGATGTGGCGACGGTCGAAGCGGAATTGAATGCGGAATCCGAAGCGGAAGCGGCCGCTGCCGAACAGGTTGAAAAGGCGGAAATTGCTGCCAGTCTCGCAGAGAACGTGGAACCTGTGGCAGAAATTCAAATTTCCGAAGAAGACGGCTCGGCGGATGATGTTCCGGAATCAACGGATTCGGAAAATTCTCCGTCGGAAGTTTAATATCTCGTTTACATTTGTATCCATAAACAGGAATAAAACTGTTGCACCGCAATGAATTTTTTATTGTTTTTAAGGAAACTTGTTCACCGGATTTTCCTTGATGGGAAGTCTTTTTTTTCGGAGGTCTTATGCGAATTCGACATTTAGCCGTTCTCTCCGCTGCATCGGCTTTAGCTTTTTTTGCGTGCTCAGACGACTCGTCTAGTGCAGCAGAAGATATCAATTTATCATCGGAAGCGTTGGAAGAAAGCTCATCTTCTGTAGAAGGCGACAGCCTTTCTTCTTCGGATGTTTCTGTGGAAAGTTCGTCTTCGGTAGCTTCGGGACCTGTAGCCGGGCTCCTTTTGGATAATATGGAAGATGGCAATGGCGAAACGGAAATCGGTTCGGGCTGGTATACCTACGATGACGCAGGGAATGATGGCGCATCGACAATTTCAACTCCGGTAGATGCCGAAGGGAACATTATTGCGGCTCCAGCGGATAATGGCACCAAATATGCGTTCAAAGTGGAATTTAAACTGGATAAGGGCGATTATGCCTACGATCCGTTCGTCGGGTGGGGATTCCAGATCCCGGCAACGGTCGATGTCAGCAAGTATGCGGGCGTGCGTTATTCTTATAAGGGTGCGGCGCACTATCTTCACGTAGAAGTTTCGGATGTCTTGGATTATGACGTTCACCTGTCTTCCCAAAAGAAGTCTAACGAATGGACCACGGTGACAATTGCATTTGATGATTTGAATCAAGGCGGTTGGGGCGTGCCGGTTACATTCAATCCGGCAAATGTGTTCGCCGTCAGCTTCCAGGTGAAAGGCAACGGCAAACAGGATTCTGTGTTGATTGACGACGTTTATTTTGTTGAAGCAAGTGAATTGCCTCCGAAAAAAGCGGACATGACCATCAAAGATCCGATGGTTTACAATGTGGATATTGGCGACATTGAAGTAACTAATCCGCTGCAAGAAAAAGCGATGAAATATTTGAACAAAGGTGTGAATTTCACCAACTGGCTTGAAGAAGCGGATGGCAAGTTCACCGGGGAATTTGAATTCGGCGAAAGTGATGTGCGACTCCTGTCGGAAAACGGCTTCAAGGCGTTGCGGCTCCCCATCGACTTGGACCTTTATGTGCAAAACCGTGACGAATTTTTGGCGGATATGACGGGAACTGTGGAATTGCAGATGAATGACTCCATTTTCATCGTGTTGGATTCTTTTGTCAATTGGACGGAACGCTACAAAATGTCGCTGACCATTGACTATCACGAATACGACAACAGTTACAACACGACTTCGTGTAAGGACAAACAGTATTTGGCGATGATGGCCGGAGTCTGGAAGGCGGTGGCTGCGCATTACAGTACAAATCTGCGTGAAGATCTTTTCTTCGAATTGTTGAACGAACCTGATATGAAGAATGGAAAAGTGACCTCGGCGGATTGGACTGTTGCCGCTCAGGGGATGATTGATTCCATTCGCACTGTCGATAACAAGCATACCATCATTTTTGGCGATGCGGCGTGGTATTCTACGGAGCTTTTGATTAAGCGTGAACCGTTTAAGGACGATAATATCGTTTACGCAATCCATTCATACGAACCGTTTGTCTTTACGCACCAAGGGGCTTCTTGGGGTGATGCGGCGACGATTAAAAATCTCCCATTCCCTTACACGCCGGAAAAATGGTCGGAGTATTCATCTGATTTCGGCGTAAAAGCGTCAACGGTGTCGTGGGTGAAAACGGCTGTCAAGAATTACTACAAAACGGGCAGCAAGGGCTACATTTTGAGCTCTCTTGTCAAAGTGAAAAAGTGGGCTGTTGAAAATAACGTTCCTCTTGTTTGGAATGAATTCGGCGCTTACAATGTCAAGTCGGATGCGGAATCCCGTTTGAATTATTTGACAGCGGTCCGTGAAATCAGCGATACTTTGCAAATTCCCTGGCAACATTGGGGATATACTGGCGGTTTCTCGGTCATTGAAAATGACAAGTTGATTGACGGTATCGGCAAGGCGCTGGATCTCGAATAATAGTTGGACTTTGCATTTTTTCGAAAGCCTCCGCATGCGTGCGGGGGCTTTTCTTGTATAAGACTTGTGGCTTGGAATGAAGAGTTGGGAATTTGAACGGTGAACGGAAATTTGGAAACTAAGAAATGGCGGATTTGTCTTCTGCTTTGGTGACGATGTCTTTTAAAATGAGTCCGGCTATAGTGAAACCGAAAATGGCTGTAATGTGAACAAGGGAGCCGTTTGTTTGCGCCTTCCCTGAACTCCAGCCGGGATTGGGCCCGTCTTGGGGTTCTGCGGAATATGTTGCTTTTCCTTTATTTTGCAAAAGTTCTTCGCTGTAGACGGCTAGAAAGGGACGGCTCGGCATGCGGTGGGTGGAGCGGAACTTATTGCGCAAGGCTCGGGCGAGTGGGCATCCTTGGACTTTCCAAAAGTCGGCGACGCGAATTTTCGTCGGGTCTAATTTTAGCGCGGCACCCATCGAAGAAAAAAGAGTGGCCGTTGTTTTGCTGGCTTCTAAAATCAGTTGGGCTTTGTCATTTAGAGAATCGATAGCATCGATGATGTAATCATAATTTTCTAGATGAAAATCATTTGCCGTTTCCGGCGAAAAAATTTCTTGTCGCGCATTGATCTCTGCCAAAGGATTGATTTGAAGGAGGCGTTCGCGGAGAGCTTCGACTTTGACCTGCCCTATGGTGCTTTGCGTTGCCATCAGTTGTCGATTGACATTCGTGATACAAATAAAATCGCTGTCGACTAAAGTGAGCTTTTGTATTCCGGAACGGATAAGGCTTTCGGCGCACCAGGAACCGACGCCGCCCACGCCGAAGAGAATGACGTTCTTGTTTGCGATTTCATCTATTGCAGAAGTTCCTAGCAAAAGTTCTGCGCGTTTCAAAAAAGCTTGTTCTTGTTGCATGGGGAAAATGTAGGAATTGCAAAGGGAAGCTGAGAATTTGTTCAAAAAAGACCCTATTGAATAGCGGTTTAGTTATAGTTAAATGCTTATTCATCTGTTACTAAATAGGCGTTCATTTATATGTAATAATAAACTTTCTCCCGATGTAGAAACCTTGGATTTTAAAAAGGATTAACTAGCTTATGCGCAATTTCAAACCTGAAAAAATTATGAATGTCACAAAACTTTTTCCTTTGATTATTTCTTCCGCTTTTGCAGGCGGCTTGATGCACAATACAAATCAATCGGTGGATTTTGTCCGCAATTTTGCGCAGGATGCATCCATTACGAATTCTGCCGTTTATTACAATCCGGCGGGAACCGCATTTGCCGAAGACGGAATTTACGTTTCTGCGCACAGTCAAACGGTTTGGCAAACGCGCGAAATTGACACGGATTTATTCGGCGATTATCAAGGAGAATCTTTTGTTCCGGTAATGCCTAGTCTCTTGGTGAATTGGCACCATGGAAACTTTGCGCTTTCCGGAGGATTTTTTATCATCGGTGGCGGCGGCGAAGCGAAATTTGACGATGGACTTCCTATGATTGACATGTTGCTTTCGCAAACATTGAAAGCACAAGCGGCGCAGAACGAAGGCCTGGCGAAAATTTTGGAAGCGAAAAATCCCACGGATCTTTTTGATGCGGAATTTACCGGAAAACAATATGTTTATGCATGGCAGCTCGGTGCGGGATACCGCTTTTTCAATCTGTTTTCCGCTTATCTCGGCGCTCGATTCAACTACGCTTACAGTGCTTATGAAGGTTCCATGACGGCGACCAAAACGGCTTCTGCATTGGGCGGCGAAACGCTTTCGGGAATGCTTTCAAAAGAACTTCTTGATTGCGAACAGACGGGTTGGGGAATCACTCCGATTGTCAGCCTTGGTTTTCATTATGGAATGTTCAGTGTTGGCGTTAAATATGAACACAACACCTCCATTGAAATGGAAAATGAAACGCATGAAATCGATGGAACTGTGGCCAAGTTTATGCCCCAATATGCAGATGGCGAAAAAAGTGACAACGATCTTCCGGGCGTCCTTTCTGTCGGATTGAATGTCGCTTGGTTGGATTGGCTGCGCACGGGAATCGGTTATCACCACTACTTCGATACGTTTGCCGATTATCCTCAAAACAAACAGGATGATTTGGACGGAGACGAAAACGAATTCGTCTTTGGCGTGGAGGTGGATGTTCTGAAACAGCTCACGGTTTCAGCTGCTGTTCAACGGACTCTTTATGGGATTTCGGACGATTACATCAACGATATGAGTTTTGTGACGGATTCGTGGTCTATCGGCGGCGGTATCGCGTTCCGCTTTACCGATTACCTGCAGCTTCAAGTCGGTTACATGGAAACCCTTTACGAAGAATACACGAAAAAAGAAAGCGGCGTGAAGAAAACTTATGACAGAACCAGTCACAATGTGGCGATTGGTTTGGATTTTAAAATTTAATTTCGAGTCGGGTTCGTCAGACGCTGTCGGCGAATCCGGCCAATTCGCGTTCCAAACGGTCGATTTCGGTTTCCGTGTAGACGGGAGTGGCTAATCCAAAAGTTCGGGAAAGACTGTGCTCGAGTTGGGAACGCAAGACGATTTTCCTCTCTACGGAACTTTCTGGAACTTTTTTTAATACGGCTTTTTCGTTGAATACCACGTACGAAAAGCAATGGATGGGAAGACTTTCCGAATCTTCGAACAGGCGGCGCAACGCTTCTTCGTTTCGGGAACTGCGCAAGACGGGATTTTCAAATTCCGTCTTTTTCGTTTTCCCGCCGCGCATGATGATGGAATCCCAAAATTTTTCTTCGGAGTCGCCGTAAATCCAACCGTTTCTTTCGGCGTTTTCGAAGAGATAAATTCCTGTCGGATGGATGAGCATGGTATCGATGGTCGTTGTGTCGCTGATGCGGTTTTTAGGCAAATAGAGGTGGTTCAATATTTTGAAGTAGGCCTTTTCTGTTGCTTGCAAGACTCTTCGATTGGTTTCGTATTCCGCAAATGCGCGTTTTCTTTCGGGATTTGAAGAAGATGAGCTTAGATGCCGGGCATCGTTTTGCAATTTGAAAGAATATTTCCAAGCGTTTTCCGAGATTTTTGTATGCTCTAATTTAACGGTGCGGGTTAATTTCGGCTTTAAGTGAAAAAGTCCGATGTGCCAAATTTCAAAGGAGTAAGTCCCGTAGGCGAGACCGACAAGGGCGCCTTCATCGGCGGATTCCGCTTTTCGGCTGAGCAATCGGCCTTTGCCGTCTCGGAGTACAATTTCATTTTTGCCCCAGATTAAAAAAGCCAATATGAAAATGCCGACTGCAAAAAGAACGAACCACATTTTCTTAATGTATTATTTATTTTTCACCCTGAACGTTACATATTCCTTTCTGCAAAGTGCTGCAGGCGTTCTTCGAAAAACTTCGCCGTTCTCAGCCGGACGGTACGCTCATGTTCTGCGAAAACGGTTTTCCTCTTCGCTTGACATCGTGAAAAATTCACCGCGCCTGCAGAAAAGGGTTTTCTTTGAAATCCAATTGCCTTCATGTTTCTTATTCCCCGAACCCTGATTCCGCCCTAGTCAGAAATTGCTAAATTTTCCCGCAATGTTGGACGCAGCGCAAAAAGTCATCGAAAAGTACGAAGAAATTGAATCGGAATTGGCCTCTCCAGAAGTCATTGCCGACCAAGCATTATATACAAAGCTCCAAAGGCAATACAAAGGCCTTGAAAAGAGCTGTATCAAAGCTCGGGAATACATCCAGCTGTCTCAGGATCTCGCTGAATGGAAACAGGTTCTTGCCGGGAACGATGCGGAACTGTCTGAAGCCGCCAAAGAAGAAATTCCTCCTTTGGAATCCAAAATCGCCCGTCTCGAAGATGAATTGCAAATTTTGATGGTTCCCAAGGAGCCTTGGGATTTCCGCAATGCGACTCTTGAAATTCGGGCGGGAACCGGGGGCGACGAATCGGCGCTTTTTGCCGGGGATCTGTTCCGGATGTATCGCGGCTACGCAGACCGGATGGGCTGGAAAATGACCGTGCAAGAAGTGTCGGAAGGCACTGTCGGCGGCTATAAGGAAATTCGGGTTTTCATTGAGGGCGATAGCGTTTATGGGACGTTGAAATTTGAAAGTGGCGTTCACCGCGTTCAACGCGTGCCCGATACGGAAACGCAAGGGCGTGTCCATACGTCGGCTGCGACGGTTGCCATTCTTCCCGAAGCAGAAGAAGTCGATGTGGAAATCCGCGAAGCGGACATCCATATGGATACGTTCCGGTCTTCGGGAGCGGGCGGTCAATATATCAACAAAACGGATTCCGCTGTCCGGCTCACTCATATTCCGACGGGAGTTGTGGTGAGCTGCCAAACGGAACGTTCTCAGTTGCAAAACCGCTTGCATGCGATGGAAATGCTCCGGTCCAAAATTTTGGATGCTGTCATTGCAAAAAAAGAACAGGCGGAAGCCGCAAGCCGCAAGGCGATGGTTGGAACGGGCGACAGGTCTGCCAAAATCCGCACGTATAATTATCCGCAAAATCGCGTCACCGATCACCGCGTCAATTTGACTCTTTACAAGTTGGATGGGGTTATGGCTGGAGACATTCAGGAAATTATCGATGCGCTGCAAATGGCTCACGCTCAAGAAGTCCTCGGAAAATTTGCATGAATACCGTTCTCGAAATCTTAAACAAGACAACGACTTTTTTTCAGCATAAGGGCGTTCCCGATCCGCGGTTGGATGCGCAATATATTTTGGCGCATGGCCTGAAAATGAATCGGATGGACCTTTATTTGAATTTTGACAAGCCGCTTTCCGAACGCGAATTGGACGCTCTGCGGCCGTTGGTGGCTAGGCGGGCGAAACGGGAACCTTTGCAGCATATTGTGGGCAATACGAGTTTTCGCGGGCATGAAATCCGTTGTGACCGCCGCGCGCTGATTCCGCGGCCCGAAACAGAATCGCTAATAGATTTGTTGAAAGAACGTTTGTCGGGAAAAGAAAATCCCCATATCGCAGATATTGGCACGGGTTCCGGGGCAATTGCGATTGCCGCTGTCAAGGAAATTCCGGGCGCATCTGTCGTGGCGACGGATATTTCAAAAGAAGCATTGTCTTTGGCGAAGGAAAATGCGCAAATCAACGAAGCTGCTGTGGAATTTTTGGAGGGAAACCTTTTACACGCCTTGCCTGCGGCAGAAACGTTTGATGCGATTGTCAGCAATCCGCCTTATATTCCGGATGCGGAAAAAGAAAAACTCCAGCCCGAAGTTCGGGATTTTGATCCGGCCTTGGCCCTTTTCGGTGGACCGGACGGTTTGTCGCTCGTTCGTCAAATTTTGGAGCAAAGTCGGGACCGTTTGACTCCTGGGGGAATCTTGTTGATGGAAATCGGCCCGGAAGCGGGCGAAGACAAGATTCTTGAAAAAGAATCAGAGAATTATCCGTGGCTTCGATGGGGTGGTGTTCTGCCCGATTTCTACGGAAAACCGCGGTTTGTCGAATATCGGGCTGCGGAGTAGTTCAGTTTTCATGGCCGAAGGCGGCAAGTACATAAGTTTCATTTTCTCCGTTACGGTAAAATTGGAAAAGCGTGTCGTCGTCTACATCGAACGGATCGTCTCCTTGAACGGACAAAAGGTCGGTGATGCGGCGGCGAAAGGTTTCGAATCCGCAGGATTGGAATTGTCTATCTGAATAGTTGTTCTTTTGTGCAGTAATCATGTACCCAATAATAAAAACCGGATTTGTCATAAACTGTCAATTTTTTGTGGATTCTGTCGGGGAATAGCCTTTTGCAAAATCGTTTTCGCAGAAAATTCTCTATGCTATTGAAATTAGGGGCTTGCTGCTTTCCAAGTGTCTGACAAATGGGTGCATGCGCTTGCGCTGACTGAATTTTGATATCGCACGGAATGTTCGGATTCGCCCCAAAGGCTTACTGTCCAAAAGTTGCCTTTGGAGCAGCCGTCCAGTTCAAAAATGTTGGCAGCTTTCCAGCCAACGAGATTTTCTGGCAGGTTTTCTATTGGGATGTCCGTTACAATGTCGCCTTCGGAATAAAGGAAAGTTTCACTCTTTTCAGGTGCGCTGTAACCGATGGCGTGCCAGTTTCCGGCGCTGGCGTGTTCTCCCACGTAAAGCGTTTGCAATGTCGTATAGGCGGAGGCGGCGACCGGAAGCTCCGAAGCTCGGGCTTTGGCTGAACTTCCGGAAATTTTTGGAAGGGCGATAGCGGAAAGAATGCCGATGATGGCCAGCGCAATGAGGATTTCGATAAGAGTGAAGCCTTTTGATGGATGCATGCTACCTCCCGCCTTTAGAATATAAACAAAGGAATTTTATTTTTCTACTTTTGCCCCATGAAATTTTTTGCCGGTATTGTTGACCCCGAAACCCTAGCGGCGATTGATTCGCAGCCCCAGGGTGAACTTTCGCATTCTGCCGGGCAATGCTCGGCTTTGGAAATCCGCTACGATCTTTTTTTGGAACAAGGGATGCCTGTGAGCGAATTGGCGCAAATCGCACCGGAGCTCCGCGCAAAATTTCCGGAGACGCTACTGATTGGAACGTTGCGCTTGGAACGGGATGGCGGTTCCCTTTCCGATGCGTTGGTCCTTGAACGCGAACGGTTTATCCGGGCCATCTTGTCGGGAAAAAACGTTCCTGATTTGTTGGACATCGAAATTGAAAATCTTTCTGTTTTGTTGCCGAAAATTTCCGCTGCGCTTGAAAATGCCGGGGCGCGGGTTTTGGCTTCGCATCATGATTTTTCAAAGGTTCCGGAAGTGGCGGAGTTGGAACGGCTTGTGGCGACGGCGAAAAAATTTGGCGCATGCGGTTTCAAGGCGGCCTGCATGGCCCAGATGGAGGGAGATTTCGAACCGGTTTATCCGCTGATTTTGCGGGAGTCGGAAAACTTTGAATATTTTTCCCTTTTTGCCATGGGCGATTTGGGGCGGGAATCCCGGATCCAGAGTCTTTGTTGGGGGGCGAACCTCACTTACTGTGCGCTGCGGAAAGCCGTTGCGCCGGGGCAACTCTCTGTGGAAGACGCACTTGCAAAATACAGGGAAAAACGCTGAATTAAAGGTGCTTTGGACCTAAAATGGCTTTTTTTTGCTCCAAAAATGCGTTTTGGGGGTGAACTTTGTGCCGTTTCCGGTGAAAATGGGGCTTTGCCCGAATTTCGTCTGGATTAGTTCCCCAAATGGATTTTTTTTACTAAACTTATTAGAAATAACAAGGAAACAGACTCTATGCGTTTTTCTGAACGGTTTGCGGACAACAGCGTTATCATCAATTCCCAAAGCTCGACAAAGGAAGAAATCCTGAACGAGCTGGTGGATGTTCTTTGCGCTTCTTACAAGCTGGAACATCGGGATGAAATTTTCGATGCCGTCTGGAAACGGGAACAGGTTCGTTCGACAGGGATCGGCTGCGGACTGGCTGTGCCGCATGCCAAAATCGATTATGTCGATCATATGTGCATGGTTGCCGCAACCGTGGAAAAGGGAATCGATTTTGAAGCGATGGACAATGAACCGGTCCATTTGCTGATTTTGATTGTCAGTCCGGGGAATACAGTTGGGCCGCATTTGAAAGCGCTGTCTTCTGTCAGCCGTATTTTGGCAAATGCCGAAGTCCGCAAAGATTTGATCGAAGCTCAAACGCAAATGGATTTTCTTTCCATTTTGGGAAAAGCGGAAGACAAATACCTTTAACGGATTGTTTGAGGGCTTGACGCAAAAGAAAAGGTTTTGTATTTTTGCGTCGCATTGGACGATTAGCTCAGTTGGTTTAGAGCGCTGCTTTCACACGGCAGAGGTCACTGGTTCAAATCCAGTATCGTCCACTTTCCCGATGGATTCCCATTGGGATTTTTTTTTGCTGGTTTGTGCCGCTGCATTTGCGAAAAATTTTTCATTATATTGAAAGTATGCAGGAAACGATAGACGAATCGAACATTCCGGAACCGCCTCTCGGTTCCCATTTAATATCTCCCCGGACAGGCTTCAATCATCATGGCCTTTATGCGGGCAAGGGAAAAGTGATTCATTATTCCGGGATGGCGAGGACGCTTTCCGGACGGGATATTTTGAAATTGCCGCATCTCATCCATTACGGTTGTGTTGTCAAAACGTCCTTGAAGCGCTTCTGTGATGGGCACGGATTCCGGGTGCAAGAACATCCACGGGCAAAATTTGTCGGCGAAGCCGCTGTGGAACGGGCCAAAAAAAGACTTTACGAGCGTTCCTATTATCTTTTCGGCAACAACTGTGAGCATTTTGTGAATTGGTGCATCGACGACACGTTCAAAAGCCGGGCTGTTACGCGGATGCTCTTTCTTTTTGCCTTTGTCGGATTCGTTTTGCACGTGTTGGGCGTACGGAATGGAGAACGGGTTGTTCCTGGGCGTTTGCGTTCTGCTTTTCGGGGAATTTTTTCCCTGGCTGGTTCTTTCACCCTGACACATTTTACGCTTGGCGCGATGCAGCCGGCAGAAGGCATTCGCGGACGGGAACGCCGGAACCGTCGATTTGGAAGGATTGGTGCGTGGGCGGGTTTTGTTTTCGCACTCCTTTTTGCCTTTTTGCGGGGGAGAAAAGGTGCTTTCAAATTGTTTGACGGCTTCGTCTTGTATTTTCTGCCGGTCGTCGCTGGTGTTGGAACGTATGGAATTGCCCGTTTTCGGGATACGGTGACCCGGGACGCTCTCCGAAAAAAGCGCCTTTTGGAATCAAAGGAGTCTTCGGCTGCAACGGATGCGCCGGCAGAAGCATCTCAGTAGTGTGAAATTGCGCAATGGAATTTTCTTTTTGCCGGTGGCCTTTGCTGCTACCGTTTGGGCGGAACAGGCTCTGTCGTTAGAGGATTGCGTCAGGATGGCGCGGGAGCGGAGTCTGGAAGTGGAAAATTCCCGGCTTTCGGAACGCGCATCGGCAGCGGCTTTGCAATCTTCTCAAGCTTCAGGGCGGCCGACGATTTCGGCACATGTCAACCAATCTCTTTACGATACGCCTTTTGATGGGAACTCCCAAGATCATTACCGCTTGAGCCTTGGCATTTCCGGATCTTATAAAATTTGGGATGGCGGTTCGCTTGGAATGGATGTCGAAAGCAAAAAGCTCTCTCTCGAAGCGAACAGGTACAATACAGAGCTTTCGGTGTTGAACGTGCAGGAAAATGCGATGAATGCGTTTGTGAACCTTCTTGCGGCGCAGGAATCTTTGGAAACGATGGATTCCTCCCTAGCGTTGTCGGATTCTTTGGTGCGATACAATGAACATTTGTTCTCGGCGGGGATGATTACGCAAAGCGATCTGGCTCTTTCCAAAAGTGATGCGGCGAATGCAAAAGTGAAACAAATTTCGGCAAAGCAGGATTTGCGCTCTGCCAAAACGGCTCTCCGTCAGATATTGGAAATTTCCCGCGAAGATTCGTTTGCTGTCCATGCGCCGGATGTAGAGTTTCAAACGCCGTCGGACTTTGGTGAATTGCCCGCATTCGAAGAGGTTTTGTCTAAGACCCGGCAATGTTATCCGGGATTGATTTCGGACAGTTTGAAAGTGGAAGCGGCGGAAAAAGAAGTGAAACTCGCGCAAAAGAACAGCTCGATTTCAGTGACTTTGGGCGCAGAAGCGTCTACGGGGTTTCAGGCGTGGGAGTCGGATAGGTATGCGCGGCAGGTGAAAAACGGATACACGCACAGTGTGACTTTGGGCGTAAACATACCCATTGTGGACGGCGGTGTGACAACGGCAAAGGTTCTTTCTGCTCAAGTGGAAAGTGAACGGGCGATGATATCGCAAAAAGAAACGGGAAAAAATCTTGAAAACAATTTGGAACAACTTTACCTGCAGGCGGAAAGCGCCGATGCGAGCTGGATGGCGGCGATTGCCGGACTTTTGAGTGCCGAAGAAACTTTTCGGGTTGCTTGTGAACAACGGACGGTTGGCGCGATTTCCCTGACGGATTTTTTGGAGAGAAAAAATAATTTGCAAAGTGCTAAAAACGCACTTATCAAGGCAAAATATACAAGCATTCTGGCGAGGCATCTGTTGAACCTTTACATGGGCGGGTTTCGATGAAAAAAGGATTTCGAATTTTGTTGGTCCTTGTCGTATTGGGCGTTCTGGCGTTTGTCGCGTATCGGTTGATTGCGTCTCCGGAACAAGCCGGTGCGGGGAAAATGATAAGCGAAAAGACTCGACGCTTGACGATTCAGACGACGATTTCTTCGACGGGAACGCTTTCGCCGATGGATACGGTGAATGTCGGGACGCAAGTTTCTGGCGATATCAGTAAAATTTATGTGGATTTCAATTCCAAAGTGAAAAAAGGCCAAGTGATTGCTGAGTTGGACCGTTCCAAATTGCAGGCGAACCTTTACCAAGCGGAAATCGCATCGAACAGTGCAAAAATTGATTACGAGCACAAACTTTCTGTGTTCAATCGGACAAAAAAGCTGGCAGAAACGAATAGCGCAAGTGCCGTGGATTTAGAAACTGCGGAATACGAAATGAATTCGGCGAAACTGTCTTGGGAAACTCGAAAAAGCGAAGTCAAACAGGCGAAGTTGAATTTGAGCTATTGCATCATAAAAAGTCCCATAGACGGCGTTGTGCTGGAGCGCTCTGTCGATGTAGGGCAAACTGTAGCGGCTTCCATGAGTGCCCCGACGCTTTTCATTTTGGCAAAAGATCTTTCGAAAATGCGGGTGATGGCGGATGTTGACGAAGCGGATATTGGACAGGTGAAGACGGGACAAAAGGTTTCGTTTACCGTGGACGCTTTTCAAAACGATCGCTTTGACGGAACGGTGGAACTGGTGCGTTTGAATCCAAAAGTAACCTCTAACGTGGTGACTTACACGGTGGTCATTTCGGCGGATAATCCGGAGTTGAAACTTCTCCCCGGTATGACGGCAACTTGCACGATTGTGACCGAAGAGGTTGAAAATGCGCTCAGTGTCCCTGTTGCCGCGTTGCAGTTTACGCCGTCAGAGGGAACGCCTGTCGCGGACCACCGCGGAATGCCGCACACCAAAAAGCGTTCTGAAAAACGAATTTCTCCGGGAGAAGATTTTGGACCTTCGCCGGGAACGTCTGCCCTTTCGGGAGGGAAAAAGAATTCTCCCGCGTTGAAGCGCGAACGGCGTGGCGTTTGGATCGATGCTGGAGGAAAAGTGGAATTTCGCCCGGTGAAAACGGGGCTGAACGATGGCGTGAACGTTCAAATATTAAAGGGGCTTTCGGATGGAGATTCGGTTGTCGTTAAACAAGAATTTGCGACTTCTCCAAAACGGAATTCTTCTGAAGCGGAAAGTCCTTTTATGCCTGGGCCCAAACGCAAAAAAAGGTGAAGCTCAAGTCGGTTGTCTTTGGACAACCGATAATTTTTTTATCCGCTTAAAAATGAACATGGCGTTCTATTTTACGTTCAAAAAGGAGAAGTCATGTTTCGGTTTTTTCTGCTTTCTTTGTTGTTCATAACGACAATTTCTTTGGCGGGAATTCCTGTCATTAAAGTGGATTTCAATATGAGCGGAAGATCTTCTTCGGAAGTTTCTGAACCGAATTATGTTCCCTGGATGGTTTCTGGGGTCAGTTCCAAGGATACTACTTTGGATGGCGTCAAAATCACAGTTGCCAAGGGAAGCGTCGGTTCCAATTTGAAAGCGAATTGGTATAAAGCTGCGGTTCAGTCGCCGAATTACGCTCGATTGGTGGGTGACGGCATCCTTGTGGAAAATGGGAATTCCGGGGGAGAAATTTCTCTGACGTTTGCGGGACTTTCGGCGGGGAACCATTCCCTACTCGCTTATTTGAACAATTGCGATGCACCTTCGGCGTTTACTTACAGCGATATTGATGTTTATGTGGACGGATCCAAAGTGTTGACGGGAATCAAACCGGTCACACGCCCGCTTTCCACGGCGGATGCGGCCACGGCGTATGTCACTTTTTCGGTTTCGACGGGAAAATCTGTCACGGTGACGTTCAAGCCAAGTACGAGTAGCGCGACGTTTCGCAATGTGACATTAAACGGATTCGCTTTGAATGTAGCGAATTCCGCAGCTCAAGCGAGTGCGCCCTCTCCTACTGATTTAGATGATCACGCGGCGCATGAAAATGGGGAGCTGACTCTTTCGTGGAAGGCGGCATCAAGTGCGAAAAAACACCGCATTTTTTTTGGGACAGATTCGCTTTCCGTGTTGAATGCGAACGAAAAAAGCGTGGAATTTAAAGGGGAACAGACGGCGAATACATATAAAGTAAATGATGCGTATGCTCTGAATGTTTACTATTGGCGGATAGATGAAATCGATGCAAACGGAACAGTGACAACTGGAGATGTTTGGCGGTTCCGCATAGGACGCGATGCGTTTGATGGTGCGGAAGGCTATGGGCGTACAGCTGTGGGCGGTCGCGGAGGAAAAGTTGTTTATGTGACAAACTTGAACGATTCCGGCGAGGGCAGCTTTCGTGAAGCTTGCTCTGCGGATATTGGGCCACGGACAATTCTTTTTAAAGTTTCGGGCGTGATTACGCTCAAATCAAAGCTTTTCTGCAATCAGCCTTATACGACGATTGCAGGGCAAAGCGCTCCGGGAAAGGGTATTACGTTCAAAGGGTATCCCATTGGACTTACCGGAAAAGATTTGGTCGCTAGATTTATGCGGCTTCGGTTGGGCTATGGGCCGACAAATGATGGAATTGGATTGACTGGCGGTGACCATTCCATTTTGGATCACGCTTCTATCAGTTGGACGATTGATGAATCGTTTTCTAGCCGTGGAGGTAAAAATTTGACCTTGCAAAGGACGTTGATTTCGGAAGCGTTGAATATTGCAAATCATCAAAATTATCCAGCCGGGACGGGGCACGGTTATGCGGCGACAATTGGTGGGGATATCGGAAGTTTTCACCATAACTTGCTTGCGCACAATGCCGGGCGAAACTGGAGCCTTGGCGGAGGATTGGATGCTGCGGGAGAATACAGTGGGCGTTTGGATATTTTCAACAACGTTGTGTATAATTGGTACAGCCGGGTGACGGATGGTGGCGCACACGAAGTGAATTTTGTAGGCAATTTTTACAAGCGCGGTGCAGCGTCTATGACATCGATGGATTATGTTCTGAGCGCCGATTTGGAAGGGACGGGAAAAGGTTCTCAAAGTTATTACTTCCACAACAACGTTTTGCAAAAAACCGACGGTTCTTATGTGTGCAATGGAACAAATGACGAATGCGGTCGCAGGTATACGCTCAGTAATGGACAAATTTTAAACTGGGAAGTTTTCCGCGACAAGGCATTTTTCCCTTCTTACGCCAATATTCAAAGCGCCCGGGCGGCGTACAAAGACGTTTTAAGTGATGTCGGTCAGAGAATGCCCGTTCTCGACGAACACGATTCCCGAATCATAAAAGAAGTCAAAAATGGAACTTATACTTACACGGGTTCTGTGGGCAATATGAAAGGCATTATCGACAGGGAATCGGATGTGGGCGGGTATGAGAATTATCCCAGCGTCAGTTGGGCAGAAGATTACGATTCGGATTTGGACGGTCTTCCTGATTTTTGGGAAAATATGTATGGGTACAATGCGAAGTCGTCGAAGGGAGATTTTGCCGATGCGAACAAGGATCGCATTGGGGACGGTTGGACAGAACTAGAACGTTATTTGGATTGGATGGCAAAAGCGCATTACACGTTTGAAATAGGAGAAACGCAAACGATAGACCTTTCTCAGTTTACGGTGGGTTATAATGGCGGTTCTTATAAAATTTCGAATGTTCCTTCGGGTGTAAATGCCCGGTTGAATGGATCAAAAATGACGGTCAGCATGGATTCAGATTTTGGCGGTGTCGGTTATATCGCGTTTACGCTGACCGATTCCGAGGGGGATTCTTTTGAACGGGAAATCGGAGTGACTCAAAATGTGCCTGTGCAGACTTCGAAACCTTCGTCATCATCGGCGGCGAATTCTTCGAGTTCCTCGTCTGTATCGGATGAATCCGCAAATGGTGTTTATCAGGCTGAAGACGGAATTCTTTCCAATTCTGAATTCGAAAATAAAAATGAGGGATTCAAAGGAAGCGGCTATGTAAATTTTGCCGGAGAAGGGGAAAGTTCGGTTGAAATTCCCGTAACGGTAGAAAAGGCTGGGAAATATGCCGTGACGCTGACTTATGCGCACGGAAAAACGGATGCTCGATATTTGATGCTTCAAACGGAAGAATCGGCGGCGCAAACGATAACGTTTGAATCAACAGGTGCTTGGAATGTTTGGGATACGATTTCTGTGACTGTGGAACTTCCCAAAGGGCAAAGTAAAATCGTCATTGCGACTTTGGGCTCGGACGGTCCAAATTTAGATCAGATTGCTGTCAAGGCAAATTTTGAAACAGAGGCGCTCCGTTTTGCAGAAGTGGGAAAATTCCACGCTTCCGTTTGGAATGGAACCGTGCAGTTTGAAGGTTTGCCGCTCCATGCGACGATAACGGTGGCAGACCTGAGCGGGAAAAATGTGGTAAGTCGGAAATCAATTGTTTCTTATGATGGGCGAGCCATTGTCGATTTGCGAAATTTTTCTTCGGGAATTTATGTCGTCCATGTTCACGGGAATGGAATTCAAAAAACGCTGAAAGTTAGGCGTTAAAAACGGAGCAGCCCTGTGGTCGGCATGGGATAAGCTTCTATTTTGCGAAAATCTCTTGCCGTCCACAATTTGCGTTGAACAAAGTTCCGTTCTGCGAAAACGGTATTCATTTTTGCCGTTAATACCGTACGAAATTTATTCAATTGCAGAAAAGCGTTTTCTTTGAAATCCCAACCCATTCAAAGATTTCCGCTTTACGGTTCTTTCTCCGAATTACACAATGCTCAGTTTTTGAGAGATCTTTTTCATAAAGTTTCTTTGTTTCACAAAGGAACTTTTGGTTTACATTTTCAATTCCGCATTTTTTCGTTGAAGTTCTCCGGTTGCGTACAAGTGTCCACGGCAGATTTGCTGGGAAGAAAATATTTGAAGATGTTGAATTTCATTTGTGTGAAATTCCAAAAGACGTTGGCTCGATAGAAGTTTAATTTGTGGATAAAATATCCATAAAAGATGGGCTGCCTTTTTGAAAAAGGACTTTGCGGCAAAATAGATTTTGGGAAAAAGGAGAGATTCGTGTTGAAGAACAGTTTGATTGCCGTATCGTGTGGAATCGGGATTTTATCATCTGTGTCGATGGCGGAAAATCCGCTTGTCAGCTATCATTATTTGGCGGATCCGGCGGTTTTTGTCATGGACAGCACTTTTTACATCATTGCCGATACGGACGATGAAAGTGGAAATGACGGGTATACGATTAAATCTTATTACGCGTTCAGCAGTGAAGATATGCAAAACTGGACCGATTACGGAATGATTTTTACGGCGGGCCGCGAAGTTGATTATGCGACAGGCGCATGGGCTCCGGGCGCAGTCGCCAAAGACGGTCTAATTTATATTGTTTATCCCAATGGGGCAAGCGGAATTGGCATGCTCTCGGCGCCGAATATTGCGGGGCCTTATACGGATCCTGTTGGAAGCCTTTTAATTGGAGGTTGGGGAAGCTTTGCCGGAGAAGTAGATTGCGATGGAATCGCCTGGTGCTTTGATCCGGCCATTTTTGTCGATGACGATGAAAGTGTTTACATTACTTACGGCGGCGGAAATTCCGATACCCGACCGTATGGGAATAATTTCAATTTGTATCGTTTGAACGGTTTGAAACCTTCTGGAATTTCTCTGGATAAAAATTCACGGGTCGCTTTGCAGGGGGCGAAAGAGTCGTTTGAAGCTTCTTATATTCACAAGTATAAGGGAAAGTATTACCTCACTTATAACGACAAGAATCAACACATTTCTTATGCGATTTCGGATAAAGTCTCTGGCCCGTATTCTTATCAGGGAACGTTTATGGAAAATCCGAATATTGACGGGAAAAATATCAACGCTTACAATAACAATCATCATGGAATCGCTGAGTTTCGCGGACATTGGTATGTTGCTTATCACGATCGCCGTCTCGCTTTGTCGGAAGAACACCCGGCATCGTTGGGTGTAGCCAATCCGGAACCGGGATATCATCGCAGTCTTTCGATCGATGAATTTACTTATGACGGAGAAAAAATGAATCTTCTGAAATTTACGAATGAAGGTCCCAAACAGCTGAAGAATTTCAATCCGTACAAGACTTATCCGGCGCTCACCAGTTCCAAACAGCGCAATGTGCGAAGCCGTAGCGATTATAGGGCGGGAAAGCCTGTGGAACACGTGCTCACGCCTCTTTCGACAAAAGAATCTTGGATTCGGGTGTCGGGAGTGGATTTTGGCGCGGGCGCTTTGACGTTTTCTCTTCTCGCTTCGAGCGTGTCTTCGGGAAACCGGGTTGAAATTTGGCGGGACAGTTTAAATGGAATTCATGCGGGAACTTGCGAAATCCCTCAAACGGGAAGTTGGAGCGTTTATCAAAAAACGGAATGTGAAGTGCGGCATTTGAACGGAGTTGTTGAATCCCTTTATCTTGTATTCAAGGGAATCGCGGATTCAACGATGGGCGTCAAAGAGTGGACGTTTGCTGCCGGACAGGAGGCGATTCAATCGCCATATCAAAAAAGAGCGTTTTCCATTCCCGGAAAAATCGAAGCAGAAGATTACGATGTCGGCGGTCAAGGCGTTTCGTATTTTGACAAGGATGTGGAAAATATGGGTGGCGTTTACCGGGAAGATGAGGTGGACGTAGGCCGTTTGGACAGCGCATTGGACGGATTTGTCGTTGGGTATACAGAAGAGGGGGAATGGCTCGAATACACGGTGAACGTTTTTGAATCGGGGCGTTTCAAGTTGACACTGAACGCATCTAGCGGAGTCGATGGGGCGAGCGTGAAGTTTTTTGTCGACGGCAAAGCGGTGACGGACACGATTAAAATTCCCAACAGTGGGAGTTGGGGTGTTTACGATACCGTTTCTGTTGTAACATCGGAAGTGGCGGCAGGAGAACATGTGCTCAAAGTTTTAGTGACGGGAAGCCATGCGAATCTGGACTGGTTTGTGTTTTCTGTTCTGGAGAATTTTGAATCGACGGGAGTGGTTTTCCGTCGCGGCGAGGTGTTGAAATCGGGATTCTTGCGGCGGATTTCAGAGAAGAAATGGTTTGATTTGAACGGTCGTCGGCAAGCGTTTCCTTGGAAAAATGGCGCTTTCTGATTTTTGACAGAAGAAATAAACAATAGGAGATACTGATGAAAAATATAGCGTTGATTTCTGTGGGATTTTTGGCGTTCTCCTTGTCGTTTGCTGGCATGGCGGACGGAGCTTCCAAATTCTTGGGGAATATTACGACAAACGGTCAAGTGCGCAGTGATTTTGGAACCTATTGGAACCAGATTACGGCAGAAAACGAGTGCAAATGGGGTTCCATCGAATACACGGAGGGAACTTTTAATTGGAGCGGTTGCGATGCCGCTTACAATTGGGCGAAGGAAAATGGAGGGCGATTCAAGTTTCATGCCTTGGTTTGGGGCAGCCAGTATCCCAATTGGTTAGAATCGAAAAACGTGGAAGAAACAAAATTCGCCATTGATCGTTGGTTTTCTGCAGTAGCGGAACGTTATCCCGATTTGGATATGATAGATGTCGTAAACGAAGCAATTTGGGCGGGGAGCGATTATCATTCCGGATATACCAGGACAAAAATCATCGAAGCGTTGGGCGGCGACGTCGTGGATGGAGTTCACACTTATACGTTCGTCGCGAATGCTTTTAAAATGGCTAGGCGGTTATGGCCGAATGCCGTTTTAATTTACAACGATTACAATACATTCCGTTGGCAAATAAACGAAGGAATCGATTTGGTGAAAAAAATCATCCAATTGGGCGCTCCTGTCGACGCATATGGGCAACAAGCTCATGATCTGACGGATATGGAATATTCTGAATTCAAGTCTGCGTTGAAAAAAATCCATGACGAGACGGGAATTCCCCTTTACATCACGGAATACGATATTGGAACGGATGACGACGCTTTGCAGTTGCAGCGTTACAAGGAGCAAATCCCCGAATTTTGGAATGCGGAATATGTGGCGGGTGTAACTCTTTGGGGGTATATCTACGGATCGACTTGGACGACAAATGGAAATTCAGGAATTATCAAAAATGGGCGGGATAGGCCTGCAATGACTTGGTTGAAGGAGTATATGGCGGAAAATTCTGGTGTAAATACGACGGGCCTCGGCGAAAGCCTTTCCGATACGGTTCCTCAGGCACCCTATGGCGGCGTTGTGTGGGAGATCCCCGGAAAGATCGAAGCAGAAAATTACGATGTCGGCGGTCAAGGCGTTTCGTATTTTGACAAGGATGTGAAAAATAAGGGAGGCGTTTACCGGGAAGATGCGGTGGACGTGGGTCGTTTGGACAGCACATCGGACGGATTTGTCGTTGGATATACAGAAGAGGGGGAATGGCTCGAATACACGGTGAATGTAGCAAGGTCGGGAGCGTACAAGTTGACGCTGAACGCATCTAGCGGAGCCGATGGGGCCAGTTTCCAATTTTTCGTGGACGATGTTGCCGTGACGGACACGGTGAGTATATCCAATGGCGGAAGTTGGGATATCTACGATACGGTTTCTGTGGAGATAGCCATGCTTACTACAGGCAATCATGTTTTGAAACTTTTCATCACCGGGAGTTATGCAAATGTGGACTGGATGGAATTTTCAACTGTCTCGGATTCGGCGGCGGGGAAAGAAGAATCCCTGAAAATTCCGAATGGAGTGTTGCAAAATCCAGGAGTTGTTCGGATGTTAGGGTCAAAAAATCTCTTTGATTTGAATGGCCGTCGGAAGCGTTCCCGGTGATTGGATGCGAACCCATTGTAATGTGGCGGTGAAAGGGAGGCGTTATGTTGAAAATGCCTCTTCACGGCTCGCTCCAGGGACTGATTCCGTTTTGATTGTGAAATGGTGGCGGTCCGCACAGGAAATACGTTGATCGTTTTCGGAGAATTACTCCCATGTGAATTTTAAAAACTTAAAGGCCTCCGCCGTGCGGAGACCTTTAAGAGCGGGGAGGGCGAGATTCGAACTCGCGATAGGATTACTCCTATACGTCCTTAGCAGGGACGCGCCTTCGGCCAACTCGGCCACCTCCCCCAATTCGGGGAATCTCAATTCTAGTTATTTTTCGGCAAATTTTCAAGTTCAAAAATGGGAATTTTTTCTATTTAGCTATTTTTCCTCTGTCATTAGCCCGGAAATGCCATGAATTGGAAAAAACTACATTGCAGAAATCATCGAAATACGGACAAGAGCTTTCGGTTTGGAGGTGGAAAATCGTGAAAAAATTATTTGAAATCTTGGCAGCCTTTGGTATCGTGGGCGTTCTTTGTGCGATAGGCCTGTATTTTTTCGTATTTCGCGTGTTGCCGGGGCGGGATCCCGATGGAATATTCAACCGGCAAACCATTTTGGCGGAACTTTCTGGTGAATCCCGCGTTTATTATCGAGACGAAAGTCGCCTTTTGGGGTCTTTTTTTGATGTCAACCACCGAATTTACGTTCCTTATGGGGATATTCCAGCCAATGTCGTGAATGCCTTGGTTGCGGCAGAAGATGCTCGTTTTTTCGAACATGGGGGATTTGATTTTTCCGGCTTTGCGCGGGCTATGTTCAATAATATTCGGGCTGGGCATTTGCGCCAGGGAGGTTCGACTCTTACCCAGCAAACAGTCAAGAATATTTTTGGTCGCGAAGAACGCAGTATCAAGGCAAAATGGAAAGAGCTTATCAATGCGCTCCGGATGGAACGTCGGTTTTCCAAAGAAGAAATCCTCGAATTTTACCTGAATCAGTTTCACGTTTCTGGTACAGGCAAGGGAATAGCCATCGCTGCGCAATATTTTTTCAACAAAGATTTGAAAGATTTGACTTTAGCGGAATGTGCATTCATCGCCGGATCCGTCAAAGGTCCCTATAATTATGATCCGTTCATCCAAAGGAACGAGGAGCGCCGCAACCGCGCATTGAAACGCGGAGAAGAACGGTTGAAGTACGTGTTGGGCCGGATGGTCGAAGAAAGTTACATTTCGCAAGATCAGATGGATTCCGCTTTGGCGAAACCTTTGGAATTCAATCATGGAAATTTCCGTTTTGCGCTTTCAACGCAACTTTCCCGCATAGAAGAAAAATTCGATTCGGAATTTTACCATGAATTGTTTGAAAAAGCGGGCATTGCCGATTGGAGAAAGTCACAGCTTCAAATTGTGACGACAATTGATGCGGATTATCAGCAAGCTGCTAAACGGGCTGTTCAAGACAATATTTCCAATTTGCAAGTTCGTCTGGGCGGATTTGTACTTCCCAAGTCCGATTTGCCAAATCGAGCGGTTTTCGCCCGAAAGGGGGATTACCTTTACGGCTCGGTGGATTCGGTGAAGTACGACGAAAAGGGAAATCTTTCGGATGTTTATCTTTCGTTTGGACAATTGCGCGGCCATGTTGGTAAAGAAGATTTAGACGAACTAGGTCGCCAAATGAATGCCGATGTAAAAAAAGTTTTGGCTCCGAGATTGGGAAAAGGTTCTGTTTTGTTGGTGAGCGTGAAAGATTCGGTGAAGGTCTCTTCGGCGGTTCCGTGTCAAATCGAAACGGAACCCGTGTTGCAGGGGGCGCTGGTCGCGTTGCAAAACGGAGAAGTTGTGGCTAGTCAGGCGGGATTTCACAACACGGGTTACGACAGATCGTTCAAGGCGAAACGGCAACTGGGTTCGAGTTGGAAACCGCTCCTTTATGCGGCGGCGCTGAACTACCACTGGCATTATTTGGATGAACTTGAAAATGATTTCAACTTGTTCCAATACGAAAATGAATTTTACTTTCCCCGCCCGGACCACAAGAACAAAGGCGAAACGGTCAGTATCCTTTGGGCTGCGGTCCGTTCGGAAAATATTGCAAGCGTTTGGCTGCTAGACCATCTTTTGGACAAACTTTCCGACGAAGAATTTGCGAAAGTCGCAGAAGAAAACGGTTACTTGATTCGAGAAGATGAAACATTTGAAGATTATCGGAAACGTCTCCGCGATGACCACGGATTGTATTTGAATGATGCCACAAAAAATGAAATTGAATTTTCTAAAGCGCAAAATGAATTTTACGAAAAGTTGCTCTATGAAAATCGTCCGGCGGCAGCCCGGGCTGTTCGAAACATGTTTTACGGACGCAATTTGGAAGCTGGGAAAAAACGTTTCCGCAAATTGAACGCTTCTTATTTCGCCCATTTTGACCATCATTTCTTGCGGTATGTTTCAATTCTCAAGGAAAGCGATCGTATGGCGATTGAAAATTTGGATTCCTTGGGGAGTGCCGTTTTAGTAGACAGGGAAGTGTATCCGGGGCTCAAATTGTCGGATATTCGCCGTTTGAACGGCATGGTGGCAAATCCTCAGGATGATGCGGATTATTCAAGTGTGAGGGAGTTGCGCTTTTGGCCGGATTTCAGGCGTTCTGTTAGCATGGCGGCGTTTGCGCGATTTGCCTCTTCGGTGGGGATTCACGGCAAACTCCGCGAAGTGATGAGCATGCCTTTGGGGGTCAATGAAATTCCGCTTGCCGACATGACGACTGCTTATCAGACGCTTCTTTCGGGACACGTTTATAAATGTGCAGACGGCGAGTGGAACGAACCCTGCCTGGTGAAAAAAATTCTTGACCGTGAAGGAAATCTGATTTTTGAAAATACTGTAGAAAAGAAACGCATCTTGTCCGATTCCATCACGGAGCAGATGGCTGTGATGTTGCATGCGGTATTCCAATACGGAACGGCCCGCAGCAAGTATCAAAATTTTTCCTTGCAAGCGCCGACGGGGAATACGACGCTTTTGTTCCCAACATTTGGAAAAACGGGAACGACGAACGATTATCGAAACGTCGCGTTTTTGGGAGGCATTCCGACGTATGTTCCCGATAAAAACGGCTTTGGCTTGGACTCTTTAATTGCAATTGGAAGTTATGTCGGATTTGATGATAACCGTCCGCTGAAATCTGGCAGGACGCGTATTGCAGGCTCTTCTGGAGGGCTTCCCCAATGGGCTGATTTTGCCCAAAAGCTGTTGGATATCCGCCAAGAAAACACTCGAGTGGATTTCTTGGACATTTCGATTCTCGCCTCGGGAGAAGTGCCGCTCCGGTTGGAAACAGAACGGGGAAACATCTTTGTTGATGCGGTAACGGGATTGCCCACGATGTCTTCGGGAGACAAGAACTCGCGAAAAGTGCCGTTCTTGGAAGTCCCCGGATACACTTCGGCTGCGCAAATGGATTCGGCGGCGACGGATGCGGCGAGTTCGGGGATAGTCACATCCCTTACCTTGCCTTCTTTGGGAACAGATTCTGTTTCTGCGAATCCACAGGAATCCCAGCCGTCCTCCTCTTCGGCGAGAATGGATGATTTTGAATTGCCGGAAGATTTTGCTGGAGAAAATGCGTTTGTTCCCATTGAACCGGAAGAAGGATTTTAAACATGTTTGAGAAAAGGCGAATTCTTTTGTGTGTGGCATTGGCGCTCTTGATTTGTGCGTGCGCTGGGACGCAGCCGGTTCAAGAATCTTCGTGTGCTCAGCAAATGTTGCCCGCTCCCTTGACTGTGCAACAGGAAAATGGGGAAGAATTGGATTCTTTGACAAATCAGGAAGAATCTGCCTTGGATTCGGCGAAATTCCAAGATACCATTTTGCAAACGCTTCCCGTTGAAGAAAAAATTGTTTTTGACACGGTGGCGGAATCGCCCGCTTTACCCCAGCCAAAAGTTCATTCGCAAACTGTTGAAGACGTGGATATTTATGTAGAGATTCCGCGGCTGGCGCGCCGTTCGCAGGCTTTGGCCGATTCTTTTTTTCAAGCCGGAGAATTGGACTCCGCATCGTTGATTATCGAAAGGTTCTTTGTCCTCAACCCGCTTTGGCAAGATTGGCAAATGTGGGCGAATGCGTTGAACGGCAAAATTCGAAATATCCGGGAAGCGAATACGGGTGCTTTGAAAACAAAGAAAATTAATCTTCAGAATGCCAATGCCCGGCGGGCTGATTACGAAGAAATTTTGGCGCTTGTAGATTCCATTAGGGTTTTGCAACCGGGAGATTCCCTGCAAATGTTTGCCGATTCAATTCTCAAGCAATCTTATTTCCGCACGTTCGAAAAAGTGAAGTCTTTTCGGGATTCCGCAATGCATCTCGCTAAGGAACGGGCGAACTTCGATTCTGCAGAACAGATTTTGACGGAACTTCTTTTGCGGTATGCCGGGTTTGATGATACGTTGCAATTACGGCGAGCACTGCTGGACGTTTCTTCAATGCGGGTAGAAAAGTCAGCGCTCCCGGAGGATTATTGGAAGTCTCACTCTCCGCAAAAGGCTTTGGAAAAGGGACGTGCGCTTGTGGCTGAAAAAAAATGGACGCAGGCGAAAGAAACTTTCCAACAGTTGAAATCGAGTTCGCTTCGGGGTGAGGCTTTGCGAGAATTAGATTCTCTTTACGCGGCATTTTGTACGGAAAAGCGCCAAAAGGCTGCGGCTCTTTTTGCAGAATCCCAGCGAAAGCCGCTGCAGCGTACGGAAAAATTGAACCGGGCGATAGAAAGCTTGGATGCTTGCTTGGATTTTGCTCCGGAATTCAGCAATCGGGAAACGGTCCTTTCCAATAAACTTTTCTTGCAAAAGGAATTGTCCCGATGATTTTCGAATATGAATGGTATTTTTACGCCATTTTTTTCGTCATCGGATTTGTCGCAAGTGTCATTAACAGCATTGCGGGCGGAGGCAGCACCATCAGTTTGCCTGTCATGATTTTTCTCGGGCTTCCACCGACCGTGGCGAATGGGACCAATCGAGTGGGGCTTTTTGTCGGAAATTGCACATCGGCCATCAATCTGTTCCGGCATGGACTTTTGGACAAAAGAGTTTATTTCAATTTGTTCTGGCCAACGCTTGCCGGATCCGTTTTGGGAATTTTATTCCTGGTAAAAATTGACGACCGAATATTTCAGGGGATTCTTTCCCTGGCGATTTTGTTAGTCGTCATCATGAGCAATGTCAAACGGGACTTTTTGGGAAAGCCGCCGACTTCATCGCCCCGTAAATTATCGTTTCCCGCATTTCTTGCTTTTTTCGCCGTCGCGATTTACGGTTGCATTGTTCAGGTGGGCGTTGGATTTGTCCAAATATTTGCCCTTTCGCGTTACACCGGGCAGGACCTTTTGCATGTCAATGCCATAAAAAATGCGTTGACTTCGACATTTTTGTTTGTGAGTACGATTGGGCTCATTGTAATTGGAAAAGTGGATTGGCAGTTGGCCGTTTTCGTGTCCTTCGGAGCTTTGTTCGGAGGAATGATCGGCAGCCGGTTGCAGCGGAAAAAGGGAAATGTTTTCATCAAACGCTTTGTTTCTGTGGCAAGCTTAATCATGGCGGCGATTCTTGTTCGGAATATGTTCGTCTGACTGCAGAATGTTTTTTTGCACACTTTCTACACGGAACGTTGAATTCTTTTGATTGCAATTTTATCCTTTTCAGTTATTTTGAAAAGGGTTTTATGAGGGATAAAGGAGATTCCAATGCGGTTGTGTGGATGGTTTTGGTCAATAATCCTCGTGGTATTTTCTGTTGGGAACGCGGCGCTTAATCCGGATCCGTCTTTTCGAAATGTCAAAATATTACGGGTATTGAATCCGTGGACAAATACGTCACCGAGTATCGTTTATAATGGCGGAGCGGATACAACGGCAATGACAGCCGTTGAAAATTTTTGCGGATGGTTTCAGGCGGCAATTCCGTCTGATTGTCAAGATGTTCTTTTTATTCAAACGGTGGGAATGGAAACTTATGGGGGAAAGGGGCTGAAGTCGGTGGAACTCATCGATGTGGCATCTTCTGAATCATCGGGTGACACCGTTTGGGTCAACAGCAACGGTGGGGGTATTCCGGTTGTCGGCTCCGCTTATCCGAAAATTCTTGGCGAATGCCCTGTTCGCAAACTTTCCGTGATGATGTTTGACTGGTATGATGGCAGCCGAGACAATCACAGAAAGTACAATCCAAAAACGCGAAGTGCCGAACTTTGTGGAGAACGTTGTACGAAAACTTATGGTGGGGAAGGTATCAGTGCTGATTTTGGTGGCGACAACGTCAATCTCTGTTGGCCGAATTCCCCCGTTTCTTCTAAAGATTACTGGGACGAAGACAGAAACTTGATTGATTACAACGCAGGCGTAGATAAAGTCATCGAAGGAATGGTGCTGCCGGATTTGGGCGCAAATGGCGTTCCTGTGCGAAACGAATTGTTTGATTGGGCGGGGAAATGTAAAAATGCGGAGCATCTTAACCGTTGGTTTCTCCCCGAAACTCTTGTTGTCAAAAATGGGAAAAGTTATACGAATGCGACTTGCCGGGAACTTTCCTTGGTGTTGGATGCCGATGGCATTTGGCGCGGGCAAATGGACCGTTCTACGGATTCTTCGACGGGAGAAGCGCGCGGTGGAATGTTCCTTATCGATGACTTCCAATTTCTCGATGAAGAAAAAACAATTCCGAATCCTTATTACGATTCCATTCCAAGCGGATTTGCGGGAATTGACGGCAGCGGAAAAATGTCGGAGAACGCTTACCATAATTACGGCTTGTCCATGAAAATTCAGGCGAATTTCGTTTACGTTCCAGGGCAATATTTCGAATTTCTCGGTGACGATGACGTGTGGGTGTTTATTGATGGGCGGCTGGCTGTCGATATCGGAGGCGTTCACGACAGGCGTCGCCGGGCGGTCAATTTGGATACGATTGGTCGTCGCAGCGGAGACACTCTAGTTCCTGGAGAATCTTACAGCTTTGACATTTTTTACACGGAACGATACAAAGTCGAGGGAAACTTCAAAATGCGAACCTCCATCGATCTTCGAACTTCTGTCAAGTATTACAGCCTTAAAAATTGGTCGTTATCTTCGGGAGCGGTCAAAGCTTATACGATTATGCAAAACATCCGAACAAATGGTCTTGAATGTGATTTTTCTACCACTTCGGAAGATGTTCCCGCACCTTCTTATTTCCGTTTGTTTGGTGGAAACTTGCCTGCAGATGGAATCCCCTTGGAAACGGGAGGAACTTATTACGAAGGCATCGTCATTCAGGCGACGATGAGCGGCTTTTCCATTGACACAACGAAAATATCGGGGCTTGTTCCTGGGAAATACACGTTTGAATTTACTTCGCAAGCAAATGAAAATGCCCGAAAGACGATTTCGTTCACAGTCCCCGAACCAGAGGCCTTTACGCCAAAAATCGGGCTTGTCTTTGCCGATTCTTTGTACGAAGCCTTGGATGCGGATACGGCGGCATTCGGGAAATGGGTTGGCGTTCTTTATCCGGTGTATGTTTCTGTGGATTACGACACTTTGATTTCGACGGATCTTTTCTTGGTCAGTTCAAATCCGAATTTAATCTTTGCCGATTCGATGGGAACCCAAATTCGTTCTGTAGCAATGAAAAATAGTCGCGGAAAATTTTTCGTGATGGCGTTGGATTCCGTGACAAACGCTTCTTTCATGGTGCAATCCGGTGCGATTGGCAATGTTCTTGTTTGGAGTGGCATTACGCTCAGGGAGCCTCCCGTGCCAAAGGTCGCGCTTGCAGAGATGCACGATAGGGATGGAGACGGCATTGGCGACAGCGTTTTCATCTCGTTTTCGAAGTCGTTCCAAGAGAAAGAAACCCCGGATTCCATCTTTTGGAATTTTGGTTATCCGGGGAGTTCCCGTTTTGAAAACTTTGTACAAGAGGACTCTTTGTCTGTCGCTTATTTTGAAAATGAGGGCTTTTATTCGACAATCTTTACGGGAGGACATGATGGGGCTTATAATGGAAGCGTTTCCGTTTACCAAGTTTACGAAGGGGAACCTTTTGTTTTGAACGGCGTTTTGGAGGATCGAATCGGGGCGGTTTTGACCAGTGCGTCTCTTTCTGTTGAAGATGACATTTCCATTTTGACTATTGGGGCAAGCGAGGCGTTCGCCGACAGCCAGCCCGAAGATTTTCCCCGGCTTTTCGAATTCCGGCGATGGCGCTCGGGGGCTCTTTCTTCTGGAATTGTCGAGGCTAGTTATGCCGCCCGGATTTCAGAGAACCGAATCCAGTTGTATTTTCACGTTTTGGCGGGGGATGCTCCGGCTCCAGGAGATAGTGTCCGGTTGATTCCCGGTTTGGCTTTGGATTTGGCCGGAAATGCGCCGCATCGCGATAATCCTTGGGTTCGGATAACGGGAGGCGGTCAATTGAATGTAGATGCGTCAACGGTGGTGACGTTGAATTCGGAATTGATTCCGTCAGAAGGGGCGTCTGCCGTGGAAGCTTTGGGGGTGGAGTCCGGAGTGTCGGCAGAAGCGCTGTCGAAACGGCTTGGTCGCCATGGGCAGTTGGTTTCTTTTGACGGAGTCCTCGGGGCGCTAGAAGAAGTCAATGCGGATTTGGAAGACGGGGAAGTTCCTTATGCAGCCGAAGATATTGAAGTGTTTTATGAAGTCCGGTATTTTACGAACTTGGGGGAATTTGTAAATGCGGCGAGCGGAACATTGCGCTGTGCGGATAGCCTTTTCGCTGGAAATTGCACTTCGGGCGAAAAAGCGTTGTTTTTGGCGTGGAATATGCGGGGGACGTCTGGAAGGCTTGTGGGGACTGGGGCCTACGTTGTTCAAGCGGAAATTCGGTTAAGAATTGGAAAGCGGGTGCTGAAGCGGGCGTTTGACAATGTTTTGGGGGTTCGTCGAGGCTTGGACGTAGTTCGGTAAAGGAAATCCGCCGATTCTTCTCGATTCGGCAGGGACAAAAGACGATTTGCGACTGAAAAAACTTTTTTGCGAGAGGAAAGGGAGCCAAGTGGGCGTTTTTTGGTGGATTTCAATCCCGGAAGTCGCCCGGGATTTCGAGGGGACC